>NZ_JAJNAL010000001.1 GCF_022271405.1 Rhodopseudomonas infernalis
CGAGTCGCGGACTCTCGGCCTCGCCGAGGCGCCCCCTCACCCGGATTGCTACGCAATCCGACCTCTCCCCGCCCGCGGGGAGAGGTGAAGCGGTGCCTACCGCTGATTACCGGCCCGCCGCCGCGACCTCGCCCTTGATGACGTCGCCGAAGCGCTGCCAGCGTTCGCCCTTGAAGCTCATCATCTGGAACTGATCGATCGGTGCGAAGTCGGTCGGCGAGGTGTTGACGGTGACGCCCGGCAGCAGGCCGTCGAGCTTGACGTCCTTCAGGTTCGCCGCCTGCTTCATCAGGTTCTCGCGGGTCAGCTCGTCGCCGCACATCCTGAGCGCTTCGGCCATGGTCTGGGCGATGCTGTAGCCGGACATGGCGGTGCTCGCCATCGTCTTGCCTTCAGGGAGATACTTGTCGAGGAAGGCATGAAATTTCTTCATGCCCGGATCGTCGTTCCACTGCGGATCGACCGGGTCCTTGGCGAAGGTCGCCGACACCAGATCCTGCGCGTTATCGAGGCCGGCCGGCTTCAGCACAGTGCCGAGCGAGGACGACGCGTTCGGCACGATATGCAGCGGCTTCCAGCCGAGTTCGGCCAGCTTCTTGATCGTCTGCGCGGCGAACTTGCCGGTGGCGAAGGTCAGCAGCGTGTCGGCGCCGGACGCCTTCAGCTTGACGATGTGCGAGTCGACCGTCGGCTCGGACACTTCATAGCTCGACTCCGCGACGATCATCGACGCGGCCTTGGCCCCGAGACCTTCCTTCAGGCCGCGGACGTAGTCCTTGCCGAAATCGTCGTTCTGGTAGAACACCGCGATCTTGGCGTCGGGCTTCTCCTTCAACAGATACTTCGCATAGGCGGCGGCTTCGGCCTCGTAGCTCGGCAGCCAGCCCATCGTCCACGGGAACTGCTTCGGATCGTTCCAGCGCGACGCGCCGGTGGCGAGGAACAGCTGCGGCGTCTTCTTGGCGTTGAGATATTTCTGAATGGCGGCGTTCGCCGCGGTGCCGACATTGCCGAACACCGCCATCACCTCGTCGCTCTCGACCAGCTTGCGGGTCTGCTCGACCGTCTTCGGCGGCGAGTAGGCGTCGTCGTAGGAGATCACGGCGACCTTGCGGCCGTTGATGCCGCCTTCCTCGTTGATCATGGTGAAATAGGCCGTGTAGGTCTTGCCGAGAATGCCGTAGGCGGACGCCGGGCCGCTGTAGGGCACGGTGTTGCCGAGCTTGATCTCGGTGTCGCTGGCGCCGGGGCCGTACTTCTTCTGCGCCAGTGCGGGGTTTGCGGCCAGCATCGCGATCGCAGCCGCGACCGCTGCCACGGACGTCGTTGTCTTACGCATTTTTGATCCTTCTTCTTGCGTTTCCTCGATGCGGCTGGTGCCGCGCGAAGCTGTCCCGTTGACCGGGGTTGTGTCGGCGCGTCAGAGGCGCGCGTCGTTCATGTCGTGTTGGTCGCGGTCGCGCTGCCCTGCTCCGCAAGCGCCCTTACGTCGGCGGCGGCAGTCTGGACGTGACGCTTCACCAGCGCCGCGGCGGCCGCTTCGTCACGCGCCTCGACGGCGTCGACGAAGGCGCGGTGATCGTCGAGCGAACGACGGCGGATCGCGGCGGAATCGAAGTAGCGCCGCCGCCAGGTCGTGCTCATCAGCATCAGCGGCGTCAGCGTGCGCACCAGAATGCGGTTCTGGCTGGCGGCGACGAGGGCAAGATGGAACTCGACATCGGCGTCGGACGGATTGCCGTCCGCGTCGATAATCGCCGCATAGGCATCGAGCAGCCGGCGCAGCTTCGTCAGGTCGGCCTCGGTGCGCCGCTGGCAGGCAAGCCGCAACGCCTGCTCCTCGCAGATGATCCGCGCCTCGGTGACGTCCCGCGTCACCTGCGGATCGAACGCCAGCCCGAGATCGGCCTGCAGCACCAGCGTGTCGAGGCCGCCGTCCTCGACCGCATTACGGAGGAAGATACCCGATTTAGGCTTGCGCTCGGTGATGCGCATCGCATCCAGCACCGCCAGCGCCTCGCGCACCGAACTGCGTGCGACCCCGAACCGCTCCGACAATTCCCGCTCCGACGGCAGCCGGTCGCCCTTCGCCAGCCGGTGGTGCTGGACGAATTCGAGTGTCTTGCGGACCGTCGTGGAGGTTTCGGAACTGAGCTGCGAGGCCATAATTGACCCTACCAATCTGGTCTGACCAGATCAAGGCGCGCGCCTGCGGCGGATTGCACCGGAGCCCAAACGAAGAACGGGACCGCGTTGCCACGGTCCCGTTGTTATCTCTATGCGTATCGATACTTCGCCCCGAGCTCGGCGCGCTCCCTCGCCCCGCTCTTCGCGGGGAGAGGGCTGGGGTGAGGGGCGACACGAGTGGCTGACTCTCGGCTTTACCGAGGCGCCCCCTCACCCGGATTGCTGCGCAATCCGACCTCTCCCCGCATGCGGGGAGAGGTGACTAACACGCTTAGTTCTTGCTCTTGTCGACCAGCGCGCCCTTCTTGATCCAGGGCATCATCTCGCGCAGCTTGGCGCCGACTTCCTCGATCGGGTGGGCGGCGAGCTTGGCGCGGGTGGCCTTGAACGAGGTCTGGTTGACCTTGTTCTCGAGCATCCAGTTGCGGGTGAAGATGCCGTTCTGGATGTCGGCCAGCACCCGCTTCATCTCCGCCTTGGTCTCGGCGGTGACGATGCGCGGGCCGGTGACGTATTCGCCGTATTCCGCGGTGTTGGAGATCGAGTAGTTCATGTTGGCGATGCCGCCTTCATAGATCAGGTCGACGATCAGCTTCACTTCGTGCAGGCACTCGAAATAGGCCATCTCCGGCGCGTAGCCGGCTTCCACCAGCGTCTCGAAGCCGGCCTTGATCAGCTCGACCAGACCGCCGCACAGCACCACCTGCTCGCCGAACAGATCGGTCTCGCACTCTTCCTTGAACGAGGTCTCGATGATGCCGGCGCGGCCGCCGCCGATCGCCGAGGCGTAGCTGAGGCCGAGGTCGTGGGCGTTGCCCGACGGATCCTGGTGGATCGCGATCAGGCTCGGCACGCCGCCGCCGCGCTGATATTCCGAACGCACGGTGTGGCCCGGGCCCTTCGGCGCGACCATCAGCACGTCGAGATCGGCGCGCGGCTCGATCAGGTTGAAGTGGACGTTGAGGCCGTGGGCGAACAGCAGCGCCGCGCCCTTCTTCATGTTGTCGTGCAGATGCTCGCGATAGATGTCGCCCTGCAACTCGTCGGGCGTCAGCATCATGATCACGTCGGCCCACTTGGCGGCCTCGGCGACTTCGAGCACCTTGAAGCCGGCGTTCTCGGCCTTCTGCGCCGTGGCCGAGCCCTTGCGCAGCGCGATCGCGACTTCCTTGACGCCGGAATCCTTCAGGTTCAGCGCGTGGGCGTGGCCCTGGCTGCCGTAGCCGACAATGGCGACCTTCTTGCCCTTGATCAGGTTCAGGTCGGCGTCGCGATCGTAGTAAACTCGCATCCTCGTTCCTCGTGTTCGGCGGCCCGTCCCGCCCGTGCTGTGGTGATCGGGCCGTCCCGGCCGACCTTCGAATTGCTGCTGGTTTCTAGGGCGATGGGTGCCCGGAAACAAGCCCGTGGCGGCGAATTGTGGCCGTTTGCGGCGTCATGGCTGCCGCGGCGCAAAACGGCGGCTTACGACTTTGGGGTGAAGCGTCAGGCGGTTTCGGGCAGCCCCGGCTTGGCGCGGCCGAACAGCAGCATGATCGCCAGCCCGGCGACCACGATCAGCATCCCGGCCAGCCGCAGCGGCCCGAAGGTCTCACCGAACACCAGGCTCGACGCCCCCGCCCCGATGAACGGCACCAGCAGCGCGAACGGCACCACCTGAGCGGCGCTGTAGGCGTGCAGCAGCCGGCCCCAGATCCAGTAGCCGACCGTGGTCGAGCCGATCGACAGCGACAGCATCGCCGCTATCACGCCGGGCGACAGATGCGTCAGCTCGTGCCAGATCGCCGTGCCGCCGTCGGCGACCCAGGCGGCGAGCGCCAGCGGCGGCAGCGACGCCGCACTGATCCAGGCGAACAGATCGAGCATCGGCACGCCCTGCGCGCGGCGCAGCAACAGATTGGAGAACGCGAACGCGATCGGCGCCGTCATGGTGACGCCGAAGGCCAGCAGCGTGAAATCGTAGCCGACGGTGAAGCAGATCATCAGCAGGCCGCAGGCGGCAACGCCGATGCCGATCAGCTGCACCCGTGTCGGCCGCTCGTTCAGCAACACCGCGGCGAACGCGATGGTGAACAGCGCCTGGCTCTGCACGATCACCGCGGTGAGTCCCGCCGGCACGCCCTGCGAAAGGCCCCAGCTCTGGGTGAGATACTGCCACACCAACAGCAGGCTGATGCCGATCCACACCGGCAGCGCCAGCTTCGGCCGCGGCAGCACCAGGCACGGCAGCGCGGTGATGGCGAAGCGCAGCAGATTGAGCACCGTCGGCGACATTTCGGTCAGCGCATAGCGCGTGAACACGAAGCCGAGGCCCCAGATCAAGGCGACTAGGAATGCGAGCGCCGTGTCGGCAGGCTTCATGCGGTCTCCGCCCTGGATCGGCCGCACCTATGCGCCGTTCCGCGGTTCGTAGCCGATCGCACCACGCCGCGTCACCCATCACCGTTGCGGGCCTGCATCCCGCGCAACGATGACGCATCGCGATCACGGAACGAAACCCGGCAAACGTCCGTTGGCCCCATAACGCCGGCTCGACCGCAACGGCCGCCGGCCGAATAACAAGAGGATTCCCCCCGATGACGCTCATTCCGCACAACGCCCTCATCGTCGTGGCCGACGGCGGCGGCGCCAAGCTGCTGCGCAACGCCGGCAAACCCGGCGCCGTCTCGCTCCGCGAAGAGCGTCAGCTGACGCCTACGAACCTCGACGATGACGGCCCGTCGGGGTCCCGTCCGGAAGACCAGACCCAGAGCCAGACCGACGAAGCGACCTTCGCCAAACAGCTCAGCCTGCTGATCAACAAAATGAAACTGAACGGCGAGTTCGAACACCTGGTGCTGATCGCCGACCCGCAGACACTCGGCCAGATCCGCCCGATCCTGCACAAGACCGTGGAAGCCGCGATGATACGCTCGCTGGCGAAGGACTACACCAACAGCTCGTTCGAAGACATCGCCGAGGCGCTCGCGGCGTAGCGGCCGCGAAACTTCTGCGTCAGCGCCAAGACCGGCACTTTGCGTCCGGAAAGGCTACATCCCCTCCGCGCCGCGGCTAATCGCTGCGACGCCGGTGCGGACGACTTCGACGAGGCCGAGCGGGCGCATCAGTTCGACGAACTGATTGATCTTCGAACTGTTGCCGGTGATCTCGAACACGAAGCTCTCGGTCGAAGCGTCGATCACCCGGGCGCGAAACGCTTCGGCGAGGCGCAGCGACTCGACGCGGTGGTCGCCGGTGCCGCGCAGTTTGACCATCGCCAGTTCGCGCTCGATCGAGCGGCCGGTCAGCGTCATGTCGACGACGCGATACACCGGCACCATGCGGTCGAGCTGATGCTTGATCTGCTGGATCACCATCGGCGTGCCGGTGGTGACGATGGTGACGCGCGACAAATGTTTCTGGTTTTCGGTTTCCGAGACGGTGAGGCTCTCGATATTGTAGCCCCGCCCGGAGAACAGTCCGATCACCCGCGCCAGCACGCCGGGCTCGTTCTGCACCAGCACAGATAGCGTATGCGTCTCGTTCGGGTCCTGGCGCTCTTCCATGAAGTAAGCGGATGCGGGCTGGGTCATCTCAATTCCCTGTCAATCTCGGGTCCGGTTGCGTCGGACAATTTCGGTTGCGCGCAGCGCCGCCCCACCCTTTGCCGTCATCCCCGCGAAAGCGGGGATCCAGTATTCCAGAGCCTCGGCTTAACAACACGCGCTCTGGAATACTGGGTCGCCCGGTCGAGCCGGGCGATGACGGCGGAGCAAGGAGCACCGCCGTTGGTAACAATCACCTCAGACCGATCACCTCACACCAGCGCCTTGCCGCCGGCGAAGGCGGCGGCGGTGGCTTCGTCGGTGGCTTCGGCGGGCAGCAGCATCTCGTTGTGCGCCTTGCCCGACGGGATCATCGGGAAGCAGTTCTCCAGCGCCGCGACGCGGCAGTCGAACAGCACCGGCTTCTTCACCTTGATCATGTCCATGATCGCGCCGTCGAGATCGGCCGGCTTGAACACCTGCATGCCGACGCCGCCATAGGCCTCGGCGAGCTTGACGAAGTCCGGCATCGCCTCGGTGTAGGAATGCGACAACCGGTTGCCGTGCAGCAGTTGCTGCCACTGCCGGACCATGCCCATGTACTGATTGTTGAGGATGAAGATCTTGATCGGCAGTTCGTACTGCACCGCCGTCGCCATCTCCTGCATCGTCATCTGCACCGAGGCATCGCCGGCGATGTCGATCACCAGGCTGTCGCGATGCGCGACCTGGACGCCGAGCGCCGCCGGCAGGCCGTAGCCCATGGTGCCGAGGCCGCCCGAGGTCATCCAGCGCTTGGGCTGTTCGAAGCCGTAGAACTGCGCCGCCCACATCTGATGCTGGCCCACTTCGGTGGTGATGTAAGTGTCGCGGCCTCGCGTCGCTTCATACAGCCGCTGGATCGCGTATTGCGGCATGATCACGTCGCTGTTCTTCTTGTAGGCCAGCGAATTGCGCGCGCGCCAGGTCGCGACCTGGTGCCACCACGCCTTGATGTCGGGCTTCTTCACTTCGGCCTTGAACAGCGCCAACAAATCCGTGAGCACGCTGGCGACGTCGCCGATGATCGGGACGTCGACGCGGATGTTCTTGTTGATCGACGACGGGTCGATGTCGATGTGGATCTTCTTGGCATTCGGCGCGAATGCGTCGGTGCGGCCGGTGATGCGGTCGTCGAAGCGCGCGCCGATGCACAGCATGACGTCGCAACCGTGCATCGTCATGTTGGCCTCGTACGTGCCGTGCATGCCCAGCATGCCGAGCCAGTTTTTGCCGGATGCCGGATACGCGCCGAGCCCCATCAGCGTCGAGGTGATCGGGAAATCGGTGACCTCGACCAGTTCGCGCAGCAGCCGGCAGGCCTCGTCGCCGGAATTGACCACGCCGCCGCCCGAATAGATCACCGGCCGCTGTGCGCCCGCGAGCAATGCCAGCGCCTTGCGGATCTGGTTCGGGTCACCCTTGGTGATCGGCTTGTAGGAGACGTGGACGTCGTCCTTGCGCGGCGGATGATAGGTGCCGGTGGCGAACTGCACGTCCTTCGGCACGTCGACCACGACCGGTCCCGGACGGCCCGAAGTCGCGACGTAGAACGCCTCGTGCAGCACGCGCGCCAGATCCTTGATGTCGCGCACCAGCCAATTGTGCTTGGTGCACGGCCGGGTGATGCCGACGGTGTCGCATTCCTGGAACGCGTCGTTGCCGATCAGATGCGTCGGCACCTGCCCCGTGATGCAGACGATCGGGATCGAATCCATCAGCGCGTCGGCGAGCGGCGTCACCATGTTGGTGGCGCCCGGCCCCGAGGTCACCAGCACGACGCCCGGCTTGCCGGTCGAGCGCGCATAGCCCTCGGCGGCGTGGCCGGCGCCCTGCTCGTGGCGAACCAGGATGTGCTGCACGTCGGACTGCTGGAAGATCTCGTCATAGATCGGAAGCACCGCGCCGCCGGGATAGCCGAAGATGTGTTCGACGCCGTGATCCTTCATCGCGCGGACGATCATCGCGGCGCCGGTCATCTGGTTCGGATCGTGGCTGGTGCTATCGCTCATGGTGGGCTCCGGAGGCGCTGTGTGGCGCTGACGTTCGGGTGGTTCGGACAAGCTGAAGTCGAAGCGTACGGACAATAAAAAAGGGCCCTTCAAAGGCCCTCAGCGCACCGTCCGTTCGCGGGGTGGAGTTTATCCACCCCCGGCGGTGCGCCTGGGTACGATAACGAGAAGCAGATCGGAAATTTTGTGTCGCATGTGTCGGCTCAGCTTCCCAAAGGTTGCGCGGGACCATACCCCCGAAACCTCGAATGTCAAGGCGTGTGACCGCCGTAAGGATCACACCTTAGCCGGATCTCGGCACTGTCTTGAGATATAGGTCAATCTATCGCACCTTCGTGAACGGTACCGACTATTGATCTTTGATTATCCCGACTTCCGTATTGTAGCAGTTCGAAAGGCTGCTGAGATCGCCGTCTCGTGAGTTTCGATTTCAACTACTGTTTCCGAAATTAGTGGTTGCGAAACCGTCGTTGCCTTCTTTCTTGGACGCTCAAGTACGGTACTATGAGTGGCAAGGGAGTGAATGCGCGTCCAAAAATAATCATCGTACGGCCTCAAGTCGGTCCACTCTTTCCCGCCAAGCCGATATGTCCAAAGCTTACCAATAATCGCCGCGATCCAATCGGCAGCCTGGATATTTTGATTGAGGTGACTTTCCACTTCGAAGGGTGGGCTAGCAAGATGTCGTGCGGGATCACGGCCATACATTGTCTTCACCGCCGTTTCCAAGAGCTCTCGCCGAGCGGAGTGCTCATCAACGACAATTACAAAGTTCTTGTTCTGCTCAGCGCAATAAGCCTCCAGTTTACGGATCGCATCTGAAAAAACAGTCTTGTACAAACCGTTTGGGTTCACATCTTCAGTTGCCGTGATCTTCTCTCGACCATGATAGAAGATCTTCCCGCCACACTTCCTTACTCTATTTAGAATACGGAAGGTTGTCTGCCTGATTTCGGGATAGAGTACTATGGACTTCGCGGTATACAGATTCGAGCCATGCTTTTCCCATTCGTACGCTGGCTTCTTTGATTTCTTGATCTCGAAGTTGAGGAGTTCTTCTTTTCTTTGAAGAAAGAATGATGCGAATGGGCGGATTGCCTCTTCGGGGAAAATGATTCCCCCAATCCCAAAGATAGGGCTACTGTTGAACTTGGGATGAGCCCTACTAAAATAAGGCCCTACGTGTCCAAACTCGTCGAGATAAACGAACAGCATCCGAGTTGTGTATCACAACACGTTAGAAACGCGGAAGCCCGCGCTTGGGTTGTGCGCGGGCCCCGGAACGGACGCGAGTCGGTAAACCAATCGCGTCCCGAAGCTTTTATAATTGCTCCTTAGTCCCTTCGCAAGGGGCCTTACAGCTTTGCAACGAAATGGTTAGGGGTCCGTTCCGTACTTGTAAGCACATGAATATTAATGGAAAATCATTCCATCATTCGTAGCGCGTCAGCAGCCTCCGCCGGCTCCACCCAACGAAACTCCGGCAACTGATGCCGAAACCAGGTGAATTGCCGCTTGGCGTAGTGCCGCGTGTCGGCCGCGCCGATCACCGCCGCTTCCTGCAGCGACAGCTCGCCGCGCAGATGCCGGATCAATGCCGGCACGCCATGGGCCTTCATCGCCGGCAGCAGCGGATCGAGTTGGCGATCGGCCAGCGCCGCGACCTCGTCCAGCGCGCCCGCCTGCAGCATCGCGGCGAATCGGGCGTCGATTCGCGCGTAGAGCGCCTCCCGGTCCGGCGCCAGAAACAAAGCCGCCACGCCGTCCGGCGGCAGCAGCGGCGGGGACGTCTCGCCGTGCCAGTCCGCCAACGGCCGACCGGTCGCCAGCACCACTTCCAGCGCGCGGGCGATCCGCGAGCGATCCGCCGGCGCCAGCCGTTCGGCCGCGGCCATGTCATGCCGGGCGAGTTCGGCATGCAGCGCCACCACGCCGTCGCGGTCGAGCCGCAGCCGTACCGCGTCGCGCACCTCTGCGGGAACCGGCGGCACCGCCGACAGCCCGTGCGTCAACGCTTTGAAATAAAGCCCCGTCCCGCCGATGAAGATCGGCAGTCGCCCGGCCGCGCGGGCCTCGGCCAGCGGCCCGGCCGCGGCCTCGACGAAGGCCCCGGCAGAGAAGTTCACCGAGGCATCCACAGTGCCGTAGAGGCGGTGCGGAACCACCTCCTCCTCGTCGGGCGTCGGGCGGGCGGTGATAATGCGCAGGTCGCGATAGATCTGCATCGAATCGGTGTTGATAATGATGCCGTTCCGAGCCTGCGCCAGCCGCAGCGCGAGCGCCGACTTGCCGCTGGCGGTCGGCCCTGCGATAAGCACGGCCGCCGGCCGGCCGCCGGTCTGCCCCGGATGTCGCCCTTCCATGTCGCTCATCGCCACGCTCATCTGCAATCCGAACAATCCCGCGCTCGATTCGACCGTGATCGAGGGCGCGCGCGCCGTGCTGCCGCAGCCGAATGCGGCGCGCTGGCTGCACGACGAAGTCGCCGCCGACATATCCTTCGCCAGTGACGAAGACGCGCTGACGATCGCCGAGCGCCTGCGCGCCGCGCGCGAAGACCTGCCGATCGACATCGTCGTGCAGCCGGAAGCAACGCGGCGCAAGAAGCTTTTTCTCGCCGACATGGATTCGACCATGATCGGCCAGGAGTGCATCGATGAGCTCGCCGATTTCGCCGGGCTGAAAGACCACGTCGCTGCGATCACCGAACGCGCGATGCGCGGCGAGATCGAATTCGAGCCGGCGCTGCGCGAGCGCGTCGCGCTGCTCAAGGGCCTGCCGCTGGACGTGATCGACAAGGTGCTCGACACCAGGATCACGCTGACACCGGGCGGCCGCGCGTTGGTGCAGACGATGCGCGCGAACGGCGCCTACACCTGCCTCGTCTCCGGCGGCTTCACGCAGTTCACCCGCGTCGTCGCGGAGCGCCTCGGCTTCGCCGAGCATCGCGCCAACGAACTTCTCAGCGAAGACGGCAAGCTCGCCGGCCTGGTCGCCGAGCCGATCCTCGGCCGCGAAGCCAAGCTGGCGACGCTGCTGGCGCTGCGCGAATCTGACGATCTCGACGCCATCGACACGCTCGTCGTCGGCGACGGCGCCAACGATCTCGGCATGATCCAGGCCGCCGGCCTCGGCATCGCCTACCACGCCAAGCCCGCCGTCGCCGCCGCCGCCCACGGCCGCATCGACTTCGGGGACCTGACCGCGCTGCTGTACGCGCAGGGCTACAAGCGCGACGAATTCGTCAGCGATTAGTTCGCACGCGGAACAGTATCGTCGCTTCGATGAAGCGAAGCCTGCCTGCTCTCCATCGTGCCGAAGCGGCAGCGTAGCGCACGACCCCTCGCCCTCACGCCTCGTCATTCCGGGTTCACGCTACGCGCGCCCCGGAATGACCCGGTATTGCAGAGCGCTCGTTGCCGTGCCGTGCGCTCTCCGCGAACGCGCTTCAATACTGGCCCCTCCGCTTTCGCGAAGGATCACGGCTGCGCTGTTTGGAACCGCATAGGTCGAGCGGCGACACCTCGGCTCGTCCCAACTGGTACGTCTCGCATGGTCAATGCGTTGTTAACGGCGATCGCTCACCGCGCGCCGGATTTGCAGGAAAAGCGAACCTGAACCCTATGTTCACACCACTCGCGGCCACTCGCAAGAGGTAGTGACTGCGCCACACTTAACAGTTTCTCAGCATCGGCTGATCATAGTCGCGGCAACGAAGAAAGAATTCAACGAGTCACAGAAAATGGCAGAAGCTGTTTCAATGCCGCTGTTCGGCAAGATCATTTCGGTGCGCGGCTCGATGGCCCGCGCGGGCATCCTACCCGAAAGTCGGCTGTCGCAGGCCGCGATGCGCGCCACCGTCGGCCGCTTCATCAGCATCCGCGCGGCGACGTCGACGATCATCGCGATGATCACCGAAGTATCGTGTGAGGACGTCGTCGGCGACAGCTACATCGCCAGCGCGTCGGTCGATCTGCTCGGCGAGATTCTGCCCGGCCCGGTGCGACCGAAGTTTCAGCGCGGCGTCACCAGCTATCCGACGATCGGCGACGCGGTCCAGCCGATCAGCAGCGACGATCTGCGTATCGTCTACGCACCCTCCGGTTCCGACCAGATCGATGTCGGCACGCTGCAGCAGGACCCATCGGTGATCGCTTATGTCGACATCGAGGAGATGCTTTCGAAGCACTTCGCCGTCCTCGGCTCGACAGGCGTCGGCAAATCGACCGGCGTGTCGCTGCTGCTCAACGAGATTCTGAAATCGCGGCCCACGCTGCGCCTCTTCCTGCTCGACGTGCACAACGAATACGGTCGCTGCTTCGGCGACAAGGCGCTGGTGCTCAATCCGCGCAACCTCAAGCTGCCGTTCTGGCTGTTCAATTTCGACGAGATCGTCGACGTGCTGTTCGCCGGACGGCCCGGCGTGCCGGAAGAGCTCGACGTGCTGGCCGAAGTGATCCCGATCGCCAAGGGCCTCTACGTACAATACACCAGCTCCGACCGCATCGGTCTGAAGCGCCTTGATCCCAAGTCGATCGGCTACACAGCCGATACGCCGGTGCCGTATCGGCTGGTCGACCTGATCTCGCTGATCGACGAGCGCATGGGCAAGCTCGAGAACCGCTCGTCGCGCATCGTCTATCACAAGCTGATCTCTCGCATCGAAACCGTGCGCAACGATCCGCGCTACGCCTTCATGTTCGACAACGCCAATGTCGGCGGCGACACCATGGCCGAAGTGATCAGCCATCTGTTCCGCCTGCCCGCCAATGGCAGGCCGATGACCATCATGCAACTCGCCGGCTTCCCCGCCGAAGTCGTCGACTCCGTGGTTTCCGTGCTGGCCCGGATGGCGTTCGATTTCGGGCTGTGGAGCGATGGCGTCTCGCCGCTGCTGTTCGTCTGCGAGGAAGCGCATCGCTACGCGAGCGCCGACCGCACCATCGGCTTCGGCCCGACCCGCAAGGCGGTGTCGCGTATCGCCAAGGAAGGCCGCAAATACGGCGTGTATCTCGGCCTGGTCACGCAACGCCCCGCCGAACTCGACGCCACTATCTTGTCGCAGTGCAACACACTGTTCGCGATGCGGCTCGCCAACGACCGCGATCAGTCGCTGCTGCGCTCGGCGGTTTCGGACGCAGCCGCCAACCTGTTGTCGTTCGTGCCGTCACTCGGCACCCGCGAAGTGCTGGCGTTCGGCGAAGGTGTTGCGCTGCCGACGCGGCTGCGCTTCAAGGAAGTTCCGTCGCAGCAAGTACCCCGCTCGGAAGCGGCGATCTCGACAGCGCCGTCCGCCGCCGCCGGTTACGACATACATTTCGTCGGCGCCGTGCTCGAACGCTGGCGCGGCGCGACCTCGCATCGCGACGTGCCCAACGATCAGGGCTTCACCGAGCGCCCACTGGCCCGCACCCTCGATGCACCGATGCTGCAGCCGTCGCTCGGCCTCGACCCGGATCGCTTCTCGCTGCTGAAAAAACCGTTGCGCTGAACCTTTCCACTTTCGTCATTGCGAGCCAACGGGTCGGCGCGAAGCGCCGCCCGATGACAGGCTCCGCGAAGCAATCCAGCTCGGTGCACGGAGCTGGATTGCTTCGTCGCTGCGCTCCTCGCAAACACCGGGTGACGGCGTTTCACGCTGGCACGCACTTTTCATCGATGTGATTGACTGCAATAGACTTGCCTCTAATGTTTCGCTGCGCATCCTTCAGCCCAGCGGATCTCATCAATGACCTCGCCTGCCGTCTCCCGCTTTCCCGTCCCTGCCCTCGCGGACATGCCCGAGGACATTCGCAGCCGGATCGTCGGCGTGCAGGAGAAGTCCGGCTTCGTCCCCAACGTCTTCCTGGCGCTCGCTGCGCGTCCGGACGAGTTCAGGGCGTTCTTCGCCTATCACGATGCGCTGATGGAAAAGGACAGCGGGCTCAGCAAGGCCGAGCGCGAGATGATCGTCGTGGCGACCTCGGCGGCCAATCAGTGCCAATATTGCGTGGTGGCGCACGGCGCGATCCTGCGCATCCGCGCCAAGAACCCGCTGATCGCCGATCAGATCGCCACCAACTATCGCAAGGCCGACATCACGCCGCGGCAGAAGGCGATGCTCGACTTCGCCATGAAGGTGAGCCGAGAGGCCGAGACCGTCGGCGAACCAGACTTCGAAGCGCTGAAGGCGCACGGCTTCGATGACGACGACATCTGGGACATCACCGCGGTCGCGGCGTTCTTCGCGCTGTCGAACCGGATGGCCAACGTCACCGCGATGCGGCCGAACGACGAATTCTATCTGATGGGCCGGCTGCCAAAGGCGTGACGCTCCGGCGCGCGGGAGATTGAGGTTTGCTGCCGTTCTCAGACATCGTGTTGCGGCTCGGCGTGGCGGCCCTTGCGGGCGGGCTGATCGGGCTCAATCGCGACCTGAAGGGCAAGCCGATCGGGATGCGGACGCTGTCCCTGGTCGGCCTCGCTTCGGCGCTGCTGGTGGCCGTCGCGGAGCAGTCGCTCGGGCAGGAGCGGATCGGCGATCCGACCTCGCGGGTGATCCAGGGCATTCTCACCGGGATCGGCTTTCTCGGCGCCGGCGTGATCGTGCACACCGGCCGACGCTCTCACGTGCATGGGCTGACCACCGCCGCCTGCGTCTGGCTCGCCGCCTGCATCGGCATCGCCTGCGGGTCGGGCCATTGGCTGATCGTCGGTGTCGCTCTGGTGATCGCCTTCGCGGTGCTGCTCGGCGGCCACGCCGTCGAAACCCGGTTGCATCGCCTGCTTGGCGGCAAAAGCGACGAGAAAGACTCGATCGCGCCGGAAGACTGAGCCCGGACCGCGACCGGTCGAGCCGAGCTCAATCGTCGAATGCTGGACCGCACCATCCGGGCAGATAGATCGCGTCCTTGCTCTTGGCCATCGCCAGAGATCGTTCGGTCGCCTTGGCGAAGTCGGAATCGACCGATTTGCTCGACATCCGCCGGCGCAGGAAATCCGCCCACAGGAATTCGCTGAACGGCGTGGTGTCCTTCGCATAGCCGCCGATCCGGCGCAGTTCGCCGGCGAGCGACCGGAACGGATCGTCCTTCAGCCCGGCGACGGTCTTCGGCAGATCCTTGTAATGATGCCGCTCGCCCTTGGCGTCGTAGGGATAGACCCAGCGCCGGCTGTCCAACACCACCCAGAACGCGTCGCGGTCGACCATGCTGAGGTCGGCTATCACCGTGATGGCCACGTCCTTGATGCCCTCTTCATGCAGCGCGCGCGCCAGATGATGGTGGTCGATCACGTAATGGCGCTTGCTGGGGCCAAGCACGACCGGGATCATATGCTCGGCCAGCCGCTGCTCTTCCTTCTTCTTGCTCGACGCATGCGCACGCCATCGCTGACGCTTCTCCTCGACTTCGCGCAGACCGACGGTCATCTGCGTCGGCCGCAGCGACAGGATCGGGATTGGATGCAGCACGGGTTCGCGCGGATTCGCCATGGTTGAACTCCTGATCTCCCAGCGACGCAGGCAATATGGCACGCCGGAACCCGTCCGTAACGCGTCATCCCCGCTGCGGATGCATGCGATCCGGCAACAGCGCTCCGGCAAGTTGCGGAGTTTGCGCGGCGCCTTACATCGACTAGGGTAACTAACAGGCTTCGCATCTGCCGCCGCAAGGGCCGGCCACCATGAAAAACCATCGCCTCAGCGTTCCCGACGACGACGAGCATCGCGTGCTGCAGTTTCGGCCGCGTACCCCGGCGGCAGGCAAGCCGGCCTCCCCGGCCGTGAAAGCCGCGCCGCTGCAGAACGATCTGTCACGGTACGAACAGCCGCACGATTCGGCGCAGGACGACTTTCGCCACCGTATGCTGACCAATCTCGCGGCATTGGCGTTTACAGTGGCGCTAGTGGTGGTCGGGTTTTGGCTCGCCACCAGCATTGCCGACCTGCGCAAGACGCAGGATTGTGTGTTGATGGGCCGGCGGGATTGCGCGACCCTGCCGTCGCCGCAGGGGTGATTCCCTGTCCTGCCTGACCGCAGGCCCCCGGCCGCTCTCCTGGGCGCTCCCATAGGCTGTGGCCCGCGTGCCATTGAACTCAGGGCAGCGCTCCGATATACGGGCTTCAACCTGTCGTTCCGAGCATGGCCGCGGCCGTTGCGCGCCTGCCATTTCCGGCACAATTTCAAAGGCTTAATGATGACTTCCACATTCGATCGGGTGGCTACCATCATCGCGGAAACCTGCGATATTCCGCGCGATACGATCACCCCGGAGAGCCATGCGATCGATGACCTGGGAATCGACAGCCTGGATTTCCTCGATATCGCGTTCGCGATCGACAAGGCATTCGGTATCAAACTGCCGCTCGAAAAATGGACCCAAGAGGTCAATGACGGCAAGGCGACGACCGAACAGTACTTCGTGCTGAAGAACCTCGCCGCGCGCATCGACGAGTTGGTCGCCGCCAAGGGCGCGTAGTGGCGGTCGAGAAGCCGCCACACCATGAACCTCGAATACTTCCATCTCATCGACCGGATCGCCGATCTTCATCTCGAAGAGCGCCGCATCACGGTCGAGGCGCGGGTGCCTGAGACGAGCACGATCTTCGAAGGCCACTTCCCCGGCTATCCGCTGATGCCGGGCGTGCTGCTGATCGAGACGATGGCGCAGAGTTCGGGCTGGCTGCTGATCGCGCTGATGCAGTTTCAGCGCATGCCGTTTTTGGCCGCCGTGAAGGAAGCCAAGATGCGCAGCTTCGTGACGCCGGGCGAGATGCTGACGATCGACGTCAGCGTGATCCACGAAGGCTCGGGCTACACCATGACCGAAGCGAACATCAAAGCCGGCGGCAAGCTCGCCTGTAACGCGACGCTGACCTTTCGCCATGTGTCCTTCCCGCATACGGATTTGCGCGGGCATATGGAGACCATGGCCAGGCAAATCGGATTTCCGGAGCAGATGATCCATGGCTGAGACATCGCATAAGCAACCGGCGGAAGCCTGGATCACCGGCATCGGCCTCGCCACCTCGCTGGCCGAAGGCCCCGACGCACATTGGGACGCGCTCAATCAGCGCCGCGTCAATGTCGATACCACCAGCTTCGCGCCCTACATCGTGCATCCGCTGGCGCCGCTGAGCTTCGACAAGCAGATCCCCAAAAAGGGCGATCAGCGCCAGATGGAAGCGTGGCAGCGGATCGGCACCTATGCGGCCGGCCTTGCGCTCGACTCCGCCGGCATCAAGGGCAACACCGAAATCCTGTCGCGGACCGACATGATCGTCGCGGCGGGCGGCGGCGAGCGCGATCTCTCGGTCGACTCGGCGGTGCTGAATTCCGACGCGCAGGGCGAGACGCCCGGCGTGCTCAACGAGCGACTGATGAACGATCTGCGCCCGACGCTGTTTCTGGCGCAGCTGTCGAACCTGCTCGCCGGCAACATCGCGATCGTGCACGGCGTCACCGGCTCGTCGCGCACCTTCATGGGCGAAGAGGAATCCGGCGTGGACGCCGCGCGGATCGCGCTGGCACGCATCGCTGCCGGGCAAAGCGACATCGCACTGATCGGCGCCGCCCAGAACGGCGAGCGCAAAGACCTGCTGATGCTTTACGAGTTCGGCGACTTCAACCTGAAGGACGCCTACGCGCCGGTGTTTGCACGCGGCCCCAAGGGCGGCTTCGCGCTCGGCTCCGGCAGCGCCTTCCTGGTGATCGAATCCAAAGCGCATGCGGAAGCACGCGGCGCCAAGCCGTATGCGCGGCTGACCAACGTCGTGGCCGACATGTCGCGCCGTCGCAACGCAGGCGACGTCACCGCCTCGATGCAGCAGCTGTGGGGCCAGCTCGGTACCATCCACGACGATGCCGCGATCATCACTGGCGCTACCGGTGCGAACGCGGTGACCGACGAGGAAGTCGCATTCTTGCGCGCGCAGAGCGGCCATCCGGTGCGCGCGACCGGCACAGCGTTCGGCCATGTCATGGAAGCGCAGTTCCCACTGGGCATTGCGCTGGCGGCGCTGTCGCTGTCGCGCGGCGGCCTGTTCGCCGCGAACGACCCGAGCGGCTTGGAGATTGAAACCACCAAGGCACCGGACCAGATTGTGGTGGTCGGCGCTGGCCATTGGCGCGGCGAAGGCATGGCGCTGGTCGAGGCGATCCGGTGAGCCTGATCGACCGAGCGAGGGGGATGCAATGACCGTCACGCACGACAAATTCGGAAGGCCGATCGTGGTCGTCACCGGCATGGGCGTCGTCACGTCGCTCGGCGCTGGCAAGACCGACAATTGGGCCAAGCTGACCGCCGGAGAATCCGGCATCCGCACCATCACCCGGTTTCCGATCGACGGGCTGAAGACCACGATGGCCGGGACCGTCGACTTCGTCCCGGTCGAGCCGTTCTCCTCCACCGTGCTCGGCGAGAAGCTCGCCGATCTCGCCACCGAGGAAGCGATCGCCCAGGCCGGCATCGGCCGCAAGGGTGACTTCCCCGGCCCGCTGTTCCTTGCGGTCGCGCCGGTCGAGCTGGAATGGCAGCCGCGCCAGGAGCTGGCGCGCGCCATCGGCGCCAACACGGCGATCGATTACGACGCCTTGCTCCGCGTGTCGGGCGGCGGCCGCTTTTCGCAGTATCACCACCGCTTTCTGTTCGGCTCGGTCGCCGATCACCTCGCCGACACCTTCGGCACCAAGGGTTCGCCGATCTCGCTGTCGACCGCCTGTGCGTCGGGCGCGAGCGCGATCCAGCTCGGCGTCGAGGCGATCCGGCGCGGCGAAGCCGACGCCGCGCTGTGCGTGGCGACGGATGGCTCGGTCAACGCCGAAGCGCTGATCCGCTTCTCGCTGCTGTCGGCGCTGTCGACCCAGAACGACGCGCCGCAAACCGCCTCCAAGCCGTTCGCCAAAAACCGCGACGGCTTCGTCATGGCGGAAGGCGCCGGCGCCCTGGTGCTGGAGAGCCTGGAAGCAGCCACGGCCCGCGGCGCCACGATCCTCGGCGTCATCGCCGGCTGCGGCGAGCTCGCCGACAACTTTCACCGCACCCGCTCGAGCCCGGATGGCAAACCGATTATCGGCTGCATCAACAAGACGCTGGCCGATGCCGGCATCGGTGTCGAGCAGATCGACTACATCAACGCTCACGGCACCGGCACGCCCGAGAACGACAAGATGGAGTATCTCGGCATCTCCAGCATGTTCGGCGAACGCGCGTCGACGATTCCGGTCTCCTCGAACAAGTCGATGGTCGGCCACACGTTGTCCGCCGCTGGCGCCGTCGAGGCGATCTTCTCGCTGCTGACGCTGGAGCATCAGCGGATCCCGCCGACCATCAACTACGACGTGCCCGACCCGGCGATCCCACTCGACGTGGTGCCGAACAAGGCGCGCGACGCTCGCGTCACCGCTGTGATGTCGAATTCGTTCGGCTTCGGCGGCCAGAACGCTTCCCTGATCCTGACGCGCGAACCGGTGTAGTCCGCGCTCCACTTCCGGAACACGACCATGCGCGCGCTCACTCTTGTTGCCGACCGCGACCTCGCGGTCGCAGATCTGCCGCCGCCCCCGCCCCCGGGCACTGGCGAAGTGCAGGTCCGCATCGCCGCGGTCGCGCTGAACCACATCGACGTCTGGGGCTATCGCGGCATGGCCTTCGTCAAGCGCAAGCTGCCGATCGTGGTCGGTGCCGAAGCGTCGGGCACGATCGAAGCGGTCGGCGAAGGCGTCAGCCGCTTCAAGCCCGGGCAGAAGGTCGTGATGTATGGCGCGCTGACCTGCGGGCACTGCAAGGCCTGCCAGGAAGGCCGCGACAATCTCTGCGAGAACGTCGGCGGACTGATCGGCTTCCACGTCGACGGCTTCGCCCGCGAGCTGATGAACATCGCCGATCGGCTGGTGATCCCGGTGCCGGACAGCGTCGAGCTGCGCGACGCCGCCTGCGCGCCGATCGCGTTCTCGACCGTCCAGCACATGCTGTTCGACAATGCCAAGCTGCAGCCCGGCGAAACCGTGCTGGTGCACGCCGGCGGCTCCGGCATCGGCACCGTCGCGATCATGATGGCGAAGGCGATCGGCTGCACGGTGATCACCACCGTCGGCGACGACAGCAAGATCGAGGGCGTCAAGAAGCTCGGCGCGGACCATGTGATCAACTATCGCAAGGATCGCTTCGAGCACGAGACCCGCAAGATCACCAAGAAGAAGGGCGTCGACGTCGTGTTCGAACACGTCGGTGCTGATACTTTCAACGGCTCGCTGCTGGTGATGAAGCGCGGCGGTCGTCTGGTAACGTGCGGCTCGACCTCCGGTCCGACCGCGACGATCAATCTGATGCAGCTATTCCAGCAGCAGTACCGCATCTTCGGCTCGTTCGGCGCGACGATGAAGAATATCGCCGAAAGCCTCGACAAGATGGCGGGCGGGATGCTGCCGGTGATCGACACCGAAGTGCCGCTCGACGACGTCGGTGCCGCGCTCAAGCGGATGGAAAGCCGCCAGGTGTTCGGCAAGATCATCGTCCGGTTCTGATGAAACTCGCCCTCTACCGCGCCAAGCTGCGTGCCCAACGCGCAGCCAAGACGGTGGTCGGCAAGGCCGCCGGCTCGGTGGCGATCGGCGCACTGCATCTGGCGCGAAAGTTCGATCCGGCCAAGACCGCCGACTTCTTCGGCGCGCTGGTCCGCAAGCTCGGCCCGCTGCTGCCGGAACAGCGCATCGGCCGCGACAATCTCACGGCCGCGTTCCCGGAGAAATCCGTTGACGAGATCGAGACGATCCTCGCCGGCGTCTGGGACAATCTCGGCCGCTCGGGCGCGGAGTTCGCCCACCTCGACTCCGTCTGGGACTACGACCCTGATCATCCCGAGCGCAGCCGCATCGAGGTGACGCCGCGCTCGCTCGAACTGTTCGAGCAGCTCCGCAGCGACGGCAAGCCGGCGCTGATCTTCGCCAGCCACCTCGGCAATTGGGAACTCCCCGCCGTTGCCGCGGTCGCGCACGGCCTCGACACCGCCGTGCTGTATCGCCGCCCCAACATCGAAGCTGCCGATCGCATCGTCGAGGAAATCCGGTCGGTCAAGATGGGGCAACTCATCGCGGCCGGCCGCACCGCGCCGTTCAAGCTGGCGCAGGCCCTGCAGGAGGGCAAGCACGTCGGGATGCTGATCGATCAGCATTTCTCCAACGGCGTCGACGTCACCTTCTTCGGTCGGACCTGTAAGGCCAACCCGATGCTGGCGCGGCTGCTGCGACAGATCGACTGCCCCGTGCACGGGGCGCGCGTGATCCGCATGCCGGACGGCAAGTTCCGCGCTGAACTTACTGAAGAAATTCAGCCCGTCCGCGACGCCACCGGCCAGATCGACATCCAGGGCACGATGCAAACCGTGACCGCGGTCATCGAAGGCTGGATCCGCGAAACGCCGGAACAATGGCTGTGGCTGCACCGCAGGTGGCGGTGAGCCGGACGTAGTTGGCACGCAGCAGGCCGCCACTAATTGGCGGCTTCGTTATCGGAATTTCGGACCAGTCCGCCGGGCTCATGGAGTTCCAGGACTAGTGAGCGAAATAGCTCTCGGCCATCACGTTGCCCCACTGCAACTGTAACTAGCATCCGACCATCAAGGTCTCCCCGTCAGCTTGACCGACATCGGGATTAACCTCACAGTGCCCGCAACGCTTCGCGGACATCCGGCTAGTATCGAGGCCAATATGGAACTTCCAAGGCGTGCCCGTGGCGATGAGCTTCTCGTTCCCGGCAAGATGGCGGCCTTGCGGGAGCGCCTGCGCGGCCTTTCCGCTCGGCATGATCTGACCAGCGTTGTCGTCAACGCATTCGACCATCGCACCCGGGTCCTCCCCTTCGTCCTCGCCGATACGCGTCTGGCTCCTGGCGGTGTGCGCGCGATCGGTTCGGCGCTGGCCGACGTCGGCTTCCACAAGACGCGGATCGTGCTGCAGCAGTGGAATAGGAATTTCAGCCCACTTCAAATGCGCCTCGACGGCCGCATCCCGGATCTGTTCCTGGTCTCCAGCATGCATCTGCATTCGGCCGAATGCGATCGGCTGATCCGCGAAGCCTGCCTGATCGAACCCGACAAGCGGCCGCTGATCATGGTCGGCGGCCCGCGCATCCGTTTCGAGCCCTGGCACGTCTTCGGCGGCGATCGTCACGCCGACTGGTCCGCCGACGTCGCCGTCACGGGTGAGGAATACGTCTTCCTCGATCTGCTCAACGTGTTGCTGTCGATGCGCGCCGATGGCGAGTCGATGCGGTCGGTGTTTCATCGCGCGCGAGCCAGTGGCGCGCTGGATGAGGTGCCGGGCATCGTCTATGCGAACCGAGCCTCGCCCAACGGACCGATCGACGAACTGGTCGACACCGGGGTGCAGCGCCTGCTCGGCGATCTCGATGAACTGCCCAGCCCGATGTACGGCTACACGATGCTGGAGGCGCCCAGCAATGCGGCAACGCTGGCGAGCCAGGCGCTGCCGGCCAATCGCGTCAAGCGGCACAGCCCGATCGCCGGCATCGTCATGACCGCCGGCTGCAAATTCCGCTGCTCGTACTGTCCGATCCCGGCCTACAACCAGTCGCAGTTTCGCGCCAAAAGCGGCGAGCGGATCGCCGAGGAAATCGAGCAGATCGCCAACACGTTCGGGATCTATCACTTCTTCGGCGCCGACGATAACTTCTTCAACAGCACCCAGCGCACGCTCGACATCGCCGGGACGCTCGCGAAGAAAGCGCGCACCGGCCGACCGTTCTGCAAGGTGCGGATCGGCACTGAAGTCACCGTACACGACACTGTCGGCATGCGCGATCACCTGCCGCTGATTCGCGAAGCCGGTTTTGCCGCGGTGTGGCTCGGCGTCGAGGATATGACCGCAACGCTGGTGAAGAAGGCGCAGGACAAGGACAAGACCGAACTCGCCTTCCGTCTGCTGCGCGAAAACAACATCCTGCCGATGCCGATGATGATGCACCACGACAGCCAGCCGCTGGTGACGTGGAAGTCGAATTACGGCCTGATCAATCAGATCCGCCTGCTGCGCAAGGCCGGCTCGATCACTACGCAGGTGATGATGCTGACGCCGGCGCCGGGATCGAAGTGGTACGAGAACGTGTTCGAGTCCGGCTCCGCCTTCAGCAAGGCCGGCGACGTCACCGTCGAGCCGCATATCATGGACGGCAACTACGTCGTCGCGTCGAAGCACGCGCGGCCGTGGCTGAAACAGATCAATCTGTTGCTCGCCTACACCTATTTCTTCAATCCGGTGCGCTTTGCGTCGGCGCTGGTGTTTTCGAAATCGGCGAACGTCTTTTCAAGCGCCGAGACGCGGCCCGAAGAAGAAGTCCGGAACTACTCGGCGGTCAAGAAGATGCGCCGCCGTTTCCAGCTCAAGCTGCGCGCGCATCTAATTGATGCCGGCGCACAGATCTACGGCATGATCGGCCTGGCGCACACCTATCGGCGCACGGCGGGATGGGCCTGGCGGCTGTTCAGCAGCAAGATCGAGCGGCACGAGCGCGCGCCGGTGAGCAACATCCCGATGCGCGGCGTCGGCGACAAGCCGTCCGATCATGCCCTCCCCGGGACGATCAATCTGAGGTCGCTCGAACCGGCGCCGGTTTCCAGGCCGACCGAACGCAAGCTGGCCGCGAGCGCGTGATCCGGCGGGGCGCCGTCAGCGCCCCGTTTTGACCCGCGTCCACAGCCGGTTGATCACGCGCTGTGTAGCGGGATCGCGTGCGGTGATCACGAACAGCCGCGCCTGCATCGCTTCGTCCGGATAGATCGTCTTGTCGTTCAGGACCCGCGGATTGACGAATTCCTGGCTCGCTTTGTTGCCGTTCGCATAGGAGAGGAAGTCGGAGTTGCGCGCTGCGATTTCCGGTCGGTACAGGAAGTTGATCAGTTCGTGGGCCTCGGCGACGTTCCTGGAGTCGGCTGGAATCGCCAGATTGTCGAAGAACATCTGCGCGCCCTCCTTGGGGATCGCGTAGCCGATCTCGACGCCGTTGTTCGACTCGCCGGCGCGCGACTGCGCCTGCTTGATGTCGCCGGACCAGCCGACCACCAGGCAGATTTCGCCGGTGGCCAGCGCATTCAGATACTCCGACGAGTGAAATTTGCGTACCGAGGACCGCACCTGCGCGACCACGTCGGCGGCTTTCTCGAGATCCGCCTGTTTGGTCGAATTCGGATCGAGGCCGAGATAAGTCAGCGCCGCCGGCAGGATGTCGTCCGCCGAATCCAGCATTTGCACGCCGCAATCCTTGAACTTGGCAAGGTTCTCCGGCTTGAACACCAGGCTCCAGCTGTCGATCGCAGCGTCCCCGCCGAGTATCTTCTTCACAGCCGCGACGTTGTAGCCGATGCCGGTGGTGCCCCACATGTAGTTGGCGGCGTAGTGATTGCCGGGGTCGTAAAGCGCCAGCTTCCTGGTGACGACGTCCCAGGAATTCTTCAGATTCGGCAGCTTGGATGTGTCGAGCTTCTGGAACACCTTGGCGCCGATCTGGCGCTGCAGGAAGTAAGCGGTCGGCACCACGACGTCATAGCCGGACTTGCCGGCCAGCAGCTTGGTCTCCAGCGTCTCGTTGCCATCGAAGGTGTCGTAGACAACTTTAATGCCGGTCTCGCGGGTGAATTCCTCGATCACGCCCGGCGCGACGTAATTCGACCAGTTGTAGAAATTGACGGTGCGATCCTGCGCCGGGGCGGACGCGGCAGTCCCCAGAACGAGCGCGGTGGCCGTGCTCAGCATCAGCAGCGGCCGAGAAAGAGAATGACTCATTTAGGGATCCTACCGCCCGTGCACCGCATCCGACAGACGCTCCAGGGCAGTGTCCAGCGTCTGATCGTTTTTGGCGAAACAGAACCGCACCACCGACGTGACCGGCTCCTCCTCGTAGAATGCCGACACCGGGATCGCAGCGACCTTGTAGTCGTTGACGATCCGCTTGCAGAATGCTTCGTCGGATTCGTTGAGACCGAGCGGCGCGAGGTCGACGGTGAGGAAATACGTGCCCTGCGACCGGATCACCGGCAGGCCGATCCGCGCGAGGCCGTCCGCCAGCCGATCACGGCTGCGCGCCAGATCTTTTCGCATCTGCAGAAAGTAATCGTCGCTCTTGCCAAGCCCGTAGGCCACCGCGACTTGCAGGTTCGGCGCCGTGGTGAAAGCGAGAAATTGATGCACCTTGGCGGCGACCCGCAGCAGCGGCGGCGCCGCGCAGACGAAGCCGATCTTCCAGCCGGTCAGCGAGAAGATCTTCCCCGCCGAGCCGATCTTGATACAGCGGTCGCGCATGCCTTCGATCGCGATCAGCGGAATGTGGCTGAGGCCGTCGAAGGTGACGTGCTCCCAGACCTCGTCGCAGATCGCCACCGCATCGAACTCCTGGCAGAACCGCGCCAGCAGTTCGAGATCCTCGCGCGGATACACCACCGCGGCGGGATTCAGCGGATTGTTGAAGAGGATCGCCTTGGTCTTCGGGGTGAAGACGGCGCGCAGCGCCTCCTCGGTGATCCGCCAGTGCGGCGGCTCGAGCCGCACCAGCTTCGGAATGCCGCCAGCCTGCCGGATGATCGGCAGATAGGAATCGTACACCGGCTGAAAGACGATGACTTCGTCGCCGGGCGAGACCACCGACAGGATGGCGCTGGCGAGCGCCTCGGTGGCGCCGGACGTGACCATCACCTCGGTCATCGGATCGAGCGTCACGCCGTGCCAATGCGCGTAGTGCGTGGCGATCGCCTGCCGCAGCTCGGGTATCCCCATCATCGACGGGTATTGATTGTAGCCGTTCAGCACGGCGTCTGCGGCGGCGCGGCGGATGTCTTCGGGCCCCGGATCGTCCGGAAACCCCTGCCCGAGGTTGATCGCGTTGTTGTCGCGGGCGAGCTGCGACATCGCCTCGAACACCGTGACGGGCAGATCAGCAAAGACCTTGTTCATCGCGCCGTCAGCGGCCCGGCTTGGTGGGCAAGCCCGCCGCCTTCCAGCCCAGGATGCCGCCGGCCAGATGCTTGTTGTAGGCAAGGCCGGACGCCTGCGCGGCCTGCGAGGCGGTCACCGAACGCTTACCGGAGCGGCAGGCGAACACGATCTCTTTGCCGGCCGGATCGGGGATCAGCTTCGGGTCGAAGGTCGAGAGCGGAACCACCACTGCATCCGGATAGGCCTCCGCGTCCACCTCGTTGGGTTCGCGCACATCCACCAGCAGGTAGCGCCCTTCGCTGATGCCCTTCGAGACTTCCTCGGGCGTCAAATCCTCAACCTGGCCAGCCACTCTTTTCTCTCCCGCGATCGCACTGTTCGGACCAAATAGCGCAACAACGCGAACCAAAGCCGGCCATTGCGCCGCCAAGGTCGCGCCAAGTGCGAGGAAAATCAAGCGTCGGGACAGAGTTGCTGTCATGTTTGCTGGATAGCCGCTCTCGCCCCGAAATGCATCGCCCCTTTGGTCGCAGGGGCTCGGAAGCGGGCTCGTCAGATCGTGACCTGCGTGCCGACCTCGACCACCCGTCCGGTGGGAATATGGAAATAATCCGTCGCGTCATTTGCCGACCGGCTGAGCGCGATGAACACCTTGTTCTGCCAACGCGGCATCGCGGACTTTGCCGCCGGCTTGAGCGAGCGGCGCGACACGAAGAACGACGTCGTCATGATATCGAACTGCCAGCCGAGCTTGCGCGCCAGCACCAGCGCCTTAGGCACATTGGGCGACTCCATGAAGCCGAAGCGCAGCCGCACCTTGCTGAACTTCTCGCTGACCTTCTCCAGCTGCACCCGCTCGGACGGCGGTACACGCGGGGTGTGGGCCGTCTCGATGGTCAGGATCACGTTGTGCTCGTGCAGAACCTTGTTGTGCTTGAGATTGTGCAGCAGCGCGGTGGGGACGTAGTCCGGGTCCGAGGTCAGGAAGACGGCCGTGCCCTTCACGACGTGCGGCGGATGCCGCTCCAGGTTGCCGATCAGATCGTGAAAAGGAACTTCGGAGCGACGCGTCTTGATGATCAGCAGCGCGGCGCCCTTGCGCCACGTCCAGATCAGCGCCGCCATCGACAGGCCGAACAGTAGCGGGACCCACGCGCCATCGAACAATTTCAGCAGGTTGGCGCTGAAGAACATCGCGTCCACCGCCACGAACGGCACGATCAGCAATGCCGCCGTCGCCGGTCGCCAGCCCCACAGCTTCCACACCACGACGAAGCCCATGATGCCGTCGGCCACCATGGTGGTCGACACAGCGATGCCGTAGGCCGAGGCAAGCCGGCTGGAGCTCTGGAACACCAGAACCAGGATCAGAACGCCGATCAAAAGCAGCGTGTTGACCCGAGGCAGAAAGATCTGCCCGGCATGGCTTTCCGACGTGTAGCGGACCTCGAAGCGCGGCAGCAGGCCGAGCTGCACCGCCTGGCTAACCAGCGAGTAGGCGCCGGTGATAACCGCCTGGCTGGCGATCACCGTGGCGAGCGTCGCCATTCCGACCAGCGGCAACACGAAGCTGTCCGGCACCATTCGATAGAACGGGTTCTCCAGCGCTGCCGGATTGGACAGCACGAGGGCGCCCTGCCCGAAATAATTGAGCAGCAACGCCGGCAGCACGAAGCCGAGCCAGCCTGCCTGGATCGGCCGCCGGCCGAAATGGCCGAGGTCCGCATACAGCGCCTCGCCGCCGGTGACGGCAAGAAACACCGCGCCGAGGGTCACCAACCCGATGGTGCCGTGCGTCAGAAGGAAATGCGCCGCATACCACGGGTTGATCGCCGCCAGCACGGTCGGATCGTCGTTGATATGCGCCAGTCCCATGGCGGCGAGGATACCGAACCACACGAACATGACCGGGCCGAACGCCCGCGCAACCTTCGCGGTGCCACTGCTCTGCACCCCGAACAGCATGACCAGTATGAGGATAGTGAGCGGCACGACGTAATGCTCGAGTCCCGGCGCCGCGATCTTGAGCCCCTCCACCGCCGACAGTACGGAAATGGCCGGCGTGATCATGGAATCGCCGATGAACATCGAGGCCCCGACGACGCCGAGCGTCAGCAGCAGCAGGCTGCGCCGACGCAGCGCGCGCTGCCCGAGCGCCATCAAAGACAGCGTCCCGCCTTCACCATTGTTGTCGGCGCGCAGCAACAGCAGCACGTATTTCGCCGTGACGACGATCAGCAGCGCCCAGAGAATCAAGGACAGAACGCCAAGCACCATGGCCCGGGTGGCGGGCTCGCCACCGGCGGCGCCTGCCACCGCTTCGCGGAAGGCATACAGCGGCGACGTCCCGATGTCGCCGAACACCACGCCCATGCCACCCACTGTGAGCGTCCAGAATCCGGCCGCCGCGGGAGCTTCTGGCGTCTGCTTGGATGCCTCGGTGAGGGCCATGGTCGCCGTAGAACGCTGGACCACCGGAATTGATCCAGCCGGGGCCGCCATGCATCGCTAGGATAAGTGTGCAGGCGGCTGCCGGACGCCGTCAAGATCGCGGTGTCAGCCTACGGCTTCAGTCCCGGCGGCAGGGTCGGGTTTTCGCGCATCAGCGTGATGGTTACCCGACGGTTGGCGGCAATGGACGGGTCTTCCGGAAACAGCGGCTGGGAATCCGCCCGGCCGGTCACCGCGAAGATGTGCGAGGTCGGCACGCCTTCCCGCTCGAGGATCTGCCGCACCGCGTTGGCACGATCGGCCGAAAGATCGAATCCGTTATACTCGCCACGCTGCGGCATCAGGCCCGCGGAGGTGTGGCCCGAGATCGTGAGCCGCAGCGGCGTGGCGCGCAGCGGTCCAGCCAATCGCTGCAGCAGGCGCCGGGTGCGTTCGAACGGAGCCTTGGCGCCGTCGGCGAACATGGCGCGGCCGTCCTGGTCCATGATCTCGAGGTTGAGCCCCTGCTTGGTCTCCTCGAACATCACGTTCTTGGACAGTTCGGCGATCTCCGGCATGTCCTGCAGCGCCTGGCGAAGCGAGGCGGAGGCCAGCGCGAATTCGCGATCCTCCTTGGTGAGAACGCCCTCATCCTTGCTGACATCGCCCGGCGCTGGCTTGCTGCTCGACAGCTCCGGATTGACGTGCTCGGTGTTCTTGACCTTGCCGCGGGTGGGAAGGCCGTCGTTCTCGATGATGCCGGAGTAGCGCGCGTCGGACTGCACGCCGAACGCCTCACGCATCGATCCGGCGACGATCTTGAGCTTGTCCTTGTCCTGCGTGGAGAACGCCGTCAGCATCACGAAGAACGCGAGTAGCAGCGCCATCAGGTCGGCAAAGGTCACAAACCAGCCGTGACCACCGTGTGCCTCCTCGCGCTTCTTCTTGGCCATGGCTCGCTTTCCGGGTTGCTCTCGACCCGACTAAGCGGGAACGCCCTCGTCCTCGGTGTGGCGATGCTTCTCCGGCAGATAAGCAAGAAGCATTTCCCGAACCAATGTCGGGCTCTTGGAATCGCGGATCATCAGGATGCCGTCGATGATCAGCGTCCGATTGGTCTCCTCGTCCACCAGCTTGGTGTGCAGCTTGTCGGCGATCGGAAGACAGATCAGGTTCGCTACCACGGCGCCGTACAGTGTTGCGAGCAGCGCCACCGCCATGAACGGACCGAGCTTGGAGGGGTCCGACATGTTGGAGAACATCTGGACCATGCCAAGCAACGTACCGATCATGCCGAACGCCGGCGCGCAGTCGCCGATCGCGCGATAGATCTTCGAACCTTCGTTGAGGTGCAGCAGAAAGTTGTCGCGATCGCGCTCGAGATTGTCGCGAATGAATTCGATGTCGTAGCCGTCGGCCACGTAGCGGACGCCCTTGGCCAGAAACGGATCGTCCGCCTCGACCTTTTCGAGGCCGACCGGCCCCGACTTGCGGGCGATTTCGGCGATGCGGGCGAGTTCGTCGACCAGATCGCGTGCGGAAAGATTGCTGAGCGTGAAAGCGAATTTGGCACCGAGAGGCAGGCCGTGCAGCATCGCCGACAGCGGGAAGCGGATCAGAGTGGCCGCGAAGGATCCGCCGAAGATCACGATGACAGCATGGATGTCGTAGAACATCCCGAAGTTGCCGCCCATCAGGATGAGCGAAGACACGACAGCGGCGCCCGCGACCAGGCCGAGAAGTGTGGCGATATCCATCTTGTACTCCGACACGCGCACACGCACATCGGCCTCGGCCGAAGGCGGCGCAGCACATTCTGCGCTGCGCGGCCTCAACTTAGGCGGCCGCCATTAAAGACGAGTTACTCAATTTGTAAGCCTTAACGAGGCGTTAAATTGCCAATGGCAACAGACCCCAGCGTGCGACGCACCGGACCCCGTAATGCGGTCTTGAACCACCGTTGTCGCGGCTCGCCTGTGACCGAGACTGGCGGGATGTCGGAGACCAGGGCATTCGTGATGCCCGGTCATCCTCAGTCACCTTGAAAGCAGCCGAGACGAACCAACCGACCTTGAAATCAGGTCGGTTGGACGGTCACATTCCGTCGATGCCGCACGTCGGCATCAATGTCAGCCATGCAAGCGGCGTCGGCGAGCGGCAATCTCGGCAATCGTCTGCAAGCCTGCTGGATATCAGTTCAGCCGGTTCGGCCGATCTTCCGGCGAGGCTTGCTCGGGAACCACCAGGGTCGGCTTCTTGGAAGGTGAAGCTGCCGGCTGCGGCACCTGCGCGGCCGCATCGCGCTTGTGATCGCGGTAAGACCGCCAGCCGAGCGGCAGGCTGAGCAGATACAACAGCGAACAGGCCGAGAGGATGTGCCAGGGATAGCCGATCAGCAGCGCGATGAACAACACCACCGAGACGAACAGCGGCAGCACCATTTCGGGCGCGACTCTCATCTTCACCGTCTTGCCGGAAAACACCGGCAGCCGCGACACCATCAGGAATGCGATCAACATCGTGTACAGCGCCGTCAGAACCGCAGGCGGCGTCGGCGCGCCGAGGAACGCCATATAGACCGGCAGCAGCACACAGATCGCGCCGGCCGGTGCCGGCACACCGGTGAAGAAATTTGCAGCGAACGCCGGCTTGTTGGGATCGTCCATGGTCGCGTTGAAGCGCGCCAGACGCAGGCCGCCGCTGATCGCGAAGATCATCGCGGCGATCCAGCCCACATTGCTCAGGAAGTGGAGTTGCCAGAAATACAGGATCAGGCCAGGCGCGACGCCGAAATTGACGAAGTCGGCGAGGCTGTCGAGCTCGGCGCCGAATTTGGACTGGCCCTTGATCATCCGGGCAACCCGGCCGTCGATACCGTCGAGTACCGCAGCGAACACGATCGCCGCCACCGCGAGCTCCATCCGGCCTTCGGTCGCCAGCCGGATCGCGGTGAGGCCGGCGCAGATCGCCAGCAGCGTGATGACGTTCGGCACCAGCATCCGAACCGGAATCGGGCCGAATCGGCGCCGCGGCGTCTCGGGTGGGGTCTGGTCGTAGTGCATCACGGTCGCCTCGCTCGGGAGCCCGCAGGCTGGGCCGCCATCATGGCAGCCGTTGGGCCGACGCTTTGCGCGCCTCAATCAGCCCGGAACGTCCGGCCGCCATCGCCGAGGCTGATATCCGCCAGCACGGTCTCGCCGGCGATCGCGGTCTGCCCTTCGGACACTAGGGGCTTGGTGCCTTCCGGCAGGTAAACGTCGAGCCGCGAGCCGAACCGGATCAGGCCGAATCGTTCGCCCGCCGCCAGCGGCTGCCCCTCGCGGACGAACGCCACGATCCTGCGCGCCACCAGCCCGGCGATCTGCACCACGCCGATCTGGCCGGTCGGGGTCGAGATCACCAGCGAATTGCGCTCGTTGTCCTCGCTGGCCTTGTCGAGCTCGGCGTTGATGAACTTACCCGGCGAATAGATGATGCGCTCGACCCGGCCGGCGACCGGGCTGCGGTTCACATGGCAGTTGAACACACTCATGAAGATCGAGACCCGCGGCAGCGGCTTGTCGCCGAGCCCGAGCGCCGGCGGCGGGATGATCTGCACCACCATCGACACCCGCCCGTCGGCCGGCGCCACCACCAGCCCCTCACGGACAGGGGTGACCCGAACCGGGTCGCGGAAGAACAACGCGCACCAGATCGTGAGCACGACGCCGATCCAGCCGAGCGGTGCCCAGATCAAGAACAGAACCAGCGTCGCCAGCGCAAAGGCGGCGATGAATGGATAGCCTTCCCGATGGACCGGCGGGATCTGGGCGCGGACAGAATTGACGATCGACATGGAAGATCCCCTAGCTGCGAAGACGACGGGCCGGATGCTGCGACACGATTACTCCGCCGCGGCCGAACTTGCCAGATCGTCGTCGAGCGCCGTTGGTCGCGCCTGCGACTCCTCGTCGCCGATCAACGCCAGCCGCTCGCGCGCCTCCTCGGCCTCGCGCTGCCGATTCCACATGCTGGCGTAGAGCCCGCCGTGGTCGAGCAGCTGGGCGTGGGTGCCGCGCTCGGCAATGCGGCCCTGATCCAGCACGATGATTTCGTCGGCACCGACAATGGTCGACAGCCGATGAGCGATCACCAGCGAGGTGCGGTTCTGCGACACGCGCTCGAGCGCGCCCTGGATTTCGTGCTCGGTGTGGCTGTCGAGCGCCGACGTGGCTTCGTCCAGCACCAGGATCGGCGGCGACTTGAGAACCGTTCGCGCAATTGCGACGCGCTGCTTCTCGCCGCCCGACAGCTTCAACCCGCGTTCGCCGACCTCGGTCTCGTAGCCTTTCGGCGACGCCTTGATGAAGGAGTCGATCTGGGCGGTGCGCGCGGCCTCCTCCACCTCGGCGTCGGTCGCGTCCCAGCGACCATAGCGGATGTTGTAGCGGATGGTGTCGTTGAACAGCACGGTGTCCTGCGGCACCATACCGATCGCCGAGCGCAGCGACGTCTGCGTGACGTCGCGGATGTCCTGGCCGTCGATCCGGATCGCGCCGCTGGAGATGTCGTACAGCCGGAACAGCAGCCGCGAGATCGTCGACTTGCCCGCGCCCGACGGGCCGACGATCGCCACCGTCTTGCCGGCCGGCACCTCGAAGCTCAGCCCCTTAAGGATCGGCCGCGCCGGATCATAAGAGAAGCGCACATCGTCGAACTGCAAGGTGCCGCTCGCGACGAGCAGCGGCTTGGCGCCCGGCTTGTCCTTGACCTCGGGATTGCGCGACAGCACCGCGAACATCTTCTCGATGTCGATGATCGCCTGCTTGATCTCGCGATACACCATGCCCATGAAATTCAGCGGCTGATACAGCTGGATCATCATCGCATTGATCATCACGAAATCGCCGACCGTATTGGTGCCGTTGCGCACGCCCGCGGCGCACATCAGCATCGTGCCGGTCAGCCCGAACGTGAAGATCACCGCCTGCCCGGCGTTGAGGACGGCGAGCGACGTATAGGTCGACACGCTCGCATCCTCGTAACGCCGCATCGATTTGTCGTAGCGCTGCGCCTCGCGCTCTTCGGCGCCGAAATACTTAACCGTCTCGTAGTTCAGCAGCGAGTCGATCGCCTTTTGGTTTGCGTCGCTGTCGGAATCGTTCATCCGCCGGCGGATCGCGATCCGCCATTCAGTCGCCTTGTAGGTGTAGAACATATAGACCACGACGGTGGCCATGATCACCGCGACGTAGCGCCAGTCGAACTGCCACAGCAGCACGGCCATCACCAGCGTCAGCTCGATGATGGTCGGCACCAGTTGCAGGATCACCATCCGCACGATGACTTCGATTCCGAGCCGGCCGCGCTCCAGTACGCGCGTGAGGCCGCCGGTCTTGCGCTCGAGGTGAAACCGCAGCGACAATTCGTGCATGTGCACGAAAGTACGATAAGCGAGCTTGCGCACTGCATGCATCGCCACCTGGGCGAACATACCGTCACGCCACTGCGTCAGCACCGCCATCAGGACCCGCGTCAGGCCGTAGCTCAGCGTCAGCGCGAGCGGCGACGCCAGCAGCCACAGCGTCCAGTTCGAGGGCGCCACCGGCGCGGTGTCGGCGCCGGTCAGCGCGTCGGTCGCCCATTTGAAGGTGAACGGCACAACCAGGGTGGCCGCCTTGGCGATCAGCAGCAACACCACCGACCACATCACCCGCATTTTCAGGTCGGCCCGGTCTCCGGGCCAGATATACGGCCAGAGATGAACCAGCGTTCCGCCGAGCGTCGCCTTCTGGGCGACGGCGTCCTCCGGGGTTGCGACCGAAGGACCGCTCGGCGAGTGAGAATGTGGGTGCGCCATCAAGACTGCCTGAAAGGGTCCGCCCGGACGGGCGAACAGAAATGCATCGGATGTGATCTCATATAATGTTTCGCCCGCCGCGTGCACCCTGATGGCGGAATTGTTTGTGTCATAACAGACTGTTGCGCTGCGCAACGCAGGCGCTGTCTTGACGCTGTGATGGTCCGGTGCCACATCGCCCACCATGAGCGAAATCAAGACTGTCTGCGTCTATTGCGGCTCCGGCCCCGGCACGAACCCGCTTTTCATGGAAGCCGCCGAAGCTTTCGGCAAGGAACTGGCACAAGCCGGGATCACGCTGGTCTATGGCGGCGGCGCGATCGGGCTGATGGGCGCAGTCGCGAAGGCTGTGCTCGATCACGGCGGCGCCGTCACCGGCATCATACCCGGCTTCCTCCGCACCAAGGAAATCGCGCTCGAGCGCGTCCAGGACCTGATCGTCACCGACGACATGCACGAGCGTAAGCGCCTGATGTTCGAGCGCTCCGACGCCTTCGTGGCGCTGCCGGGCGGCATCGGCACGCTCGAGGAACTGGTCGAGCAGATGACCTGGCAGCAGCTCGGCCGCCATCGCAAGCCGATCCTAATCGCCAATATCGACGGCTTCTGGAACCCCCTGCTCGGCCTGCTGACGCACATGACCGACACAGCCTTCATCCGGGCCTCGATGTCGGTCAAGGTGCTCACCGCGGACCGCGTACCGGACATCCTCCCGAAGCTGCGCGCAGCCGCTGCGCCGGATCAGGCCAGGGAGATGGCCCCCGAGGTCGCGAGCAAACTCTAAGCCGGTTCAGATCATCGCCTCGATCAGAAGCGGGCCGCGCTGGCTCATCGCCGAACCGTACTGCGCCGCGAATTCCTCGGCGGTCGTCGCGCGGCTGGCCTCGACGCCGAGGCCCTCGGCGATCTTCGTCCAGTTCATTTCCGGATTGTGCAGGTCGAGCATCGACAGCGCATTCGCGCCAGCGCCTGACGCGCCGACCCGCTGCAGCTCGACATTGAGGATCGCGTAGGAGCGGTTGGCGTAGATCACCACCGTGACGTCGAGCTTCTCCCGCGCCATCGTCCACAATGCCTGCATGGTGTAGGCGCCGCCGAGTCGAGCACCGCGATGCGGCCGTCATTGCGAGCAGACGAAACCGACGAAGCAATCCAGCTCGATGCACGGGGCTGGATTGCGTCGCCTTCGGCTCGCAAAGACGGGATAGGCCTTGGCGAGACTACATCGGTGCGTTGCTCTTGATCAGTTTGTAGACCACCGAGTCCATCAGGGCTTCGAACGAGGCGTCGATGATGTTCGGCGACACGCCGATCGTGGTCCAGCGCTCGCCGAGTTCGTCCTCGCTCTCGATCAGCACCCGAGTCACGGCCTCGGTGCCGCCATTGAGGATACGGACGCGGTAATCGACCAGCTTCAATCCCTCGATGTACTTCTGGTACTTGCCGAGGTCCTTGCGCAGCGCGACGTCGAGCGCGTTGACGGGGCCGTTGCCCTCGGCAGCCGAGATCAGCGTTTCACCGTCGACCACGACCTTGACCACCGCCATCGCCACGGTGACGCGGTTGCCGTGCGAATTGTAGCGCTGCTCGACATTCACGTCGAACTGCTCGACGTGGAAGAACTCCGGCACCTTGCCGAGGACGCCGCGCGCCAGCAGATCGAACGAGGCGTTGGCCGTCTCGTAGGCGTAGCCGGCCGCCTCGCGCTCCTTCATCTTCTCGATCAGACGGCCGAGCTTGGGATCGTTGCGGTCGAACTGGATGGTGGTGCGCTCCAGTTCCGCCACCACGTTGGAACGACCGGCCTGATCGGACACCAGCACCTTGCGATGATTGCCGACCGTCTCCGGCGCGACATGCTCGTAAGTGTGAGGGTCTTTCATCACGGCCGAGGCGTGGATGCCGGTCTTGGTGACGAAGGCGCTGCCGCCGACATAGGGCGCATGCGGATTGGGGGCGCGGTCGAGGATGTTGTCGAGCGCGCGCGACACCTGCACAAGCGTCGACAGCTTCTCGTCCGAGACGCCGATCTCGAATTTGTCGGCGAACTCCTTCTTCAGCTTCAGCGTCGGGATCATCGACACCAGGTTGGCGTTGCCGCAGCGCTCGCCGAGACCGTTCAGCGTGCCCTGGATCTGCCGCGCGCCGGCCCGCACGGCGGCGAACGAATTCGCCACCGCCTGCTCGGTGTCGTTGTGGGCATGGATGCCGACATGGCTGCCGGGGATGCGCTTGACCACCTCGCCGACGATGGCTTCGATCTCATCCGGCATCGAGCCGCCATTGGTGTCGCACAGCACCACCCAGCGCGCGCCGGACTGGTAAGCCGCCTCGGCGCATTGCAGCGCGAAATCCGGATTTTCCTTGTAGCCGTCGAAGAAGTGTTCGCAGTCGACCAGCACTTCGCGACCTCTGTCCTTCGCCAGCGCCACGCTGTCGCGGATCGAGGCGATGTTCTCCTCGTTGGTGGTTTCGAGCGCGACGCGGACCTGATACTCGCTGGACTTCGCCACGTAGCAGATCGCGCCCGCCTTGGCCTCGAGCAGCAGCGCGACGCCCGGATCGTTGGATGCCGAGCGGCCCGGCCGCCGCGTCATACCGAACGCCGCGAACGTCGCATGACTGAGCTTCTGATCCTCAGCGAAGAACTCGGTGTCGAGCGGATTGGCGCCCGGATAGCCGCCTTCGACATAGTCGAGGCCGAGATCGTCCAGCAGACCGGCGATCAGCTTCTTGTCATGCAGCGTGAAGTCGACGCCGTTGGTCTGTGCGCCATCGCGCAGCGTGGTGTCGTAGAGATACAGTCGTTCGCGACTCATTGATCCGCTCCCGGCGCTGCGGGGTCCGCGAGCGTCTTTTTCATCGAAGTATTGGCGAGCCATTCGCCGTTGATGGTGACCGTGTTACGCCGCGTCGCCACATAGGCGCGGCGCGTGAAGAACTCGGCGGCGTTGTCGCTAGCGTCGACCGTCAGCGCCTGCACGCCGCGGGCGCCGACGATCTTTTCGAGCGCGTCGATCAGCGAAGTCGCAACGCCCATCCGGGTGAAATCCGGATGGACATAGAGCATGTCGATGTGATCGGCGCCCTTCAGCGAGGCGAACCCGACCGGCGCGCCGCCCAGCGTCGCAATCAGTGTAAGCTGCGAGGCGAGCCGCGCGGCGAATTTTGCGTCGTCGTCGGCGACCGCGGACCACGCCTCCTGCTGCGCCTCGCTGTAATCGTCGTCAGTCAGTTGCTCGATCGCCGCCACAAAGATCGCCGCTGCGATCTGGGCGTCCTCGGGCAGGTACGGCCGCAGACCGGGCTTTTCACTCGCACCCATGACTCACCAGAACCCGTAAAGCTTGAGCACCAGCGCCGTCGCGCCGCCGAGCAGCGCGATCTTGATAGCGATGTAGTACAGCCAGTGCTTCGGAAAAGGCGTGTCCGGCCGCGACGTCGGCTTCGGGTTGGTCATCGAGCGAGCTCCCGCTGCGCAGTTGATTTCAATCCGAGGGCGATGCGCTGGATCTGTGCAGCGCCGATCGCGCCCCGTTTCCTCTCGGTTGTCATTCCGGGATGCGCCCGCAGGGCGCAGACCCGGAATCCATACCCCCTGGCCTCGCGATTGAAGTCCGTGCGCCTGCCGTGATTCCAGGGGGTATGGATTCCGGGTTCGCGCGAAGGCGCGCGCCCCGGAATGACTGCGCGGAGGTGGACGCTCATCGCGCGATCTCCCAGGTCGTCACCGGCTTGCCGTCGGAATCCTTGCCGTCTTTGATGGTGATGCCCATCGCGGCAAGCTCGTCGCGGATGCGGTCGGATTCCTTGAAGTCCTTGCGCGCGCGGGCAGCGGTGCGAGCATCGATCAACGACGTTGCGGTCGCGTCGAGATCGACGGGGGCACGCACCACCGGCGCAATGCCGAGCAGCTGCATCGCGCCGCGTAGTTCTTCGGCCTTCCCCGCGCGGCGCAGCGCGTGCAACTCCGCGATCATCTTCGGCGTATTGAGATCGTCGGTGAGCGGAGCGATCACCTCGTCGCAGTTCGCCGGCGTTGCGTCCTTCGTGAAGTCCGACCAGTCGAGAACAGCTTTCTCCACCTCGTGCAGCGACTCGACCGTCCAATCGATCGGCTGCCGGTAGTGAGTCTTCAGCATCGCCAGACGCAGCGTGGCGCCGTCCCAGGACCTGCCGCCGAACTTGTCGGTCGCCAGCAACTCCCGGATGGTGATGAAGTTGCCGAGGCTCTTCGACATCTTCTCGCCTTCGACCTGCAGGAAGCCGTTGTGCATCCAGGTCTGGGCCATGCGTTCGGTGTGGAAGGCGCAGCAGGTTTGGGCGACTTCGTTTTCGTGGTGCGGGAAGACGAGATCGATGCCGCCGCCGTGGATATCGAAGGTTTCGCCGAGATGCTTCCACGACATCGCCGAGCACTCGATGTGCCAGCCCGGCCGGCCTTCGGTGGTGATACCAGCCGGCGACGGCCACGACGGCTCGCCGGGCTTCGACGGCTTCCACAGCACGAAGTCGGTGGCGTCGCGCTTGTTGGGCGCGACGTCGACGCGGGCGCCGGCGATCATCTCGTCGAGCGACCGGTTGGCGAGCGCGCCGTAGCGCGGCAGTACGCCGTTGGCCGCATTCATCGCCGCCGGCGAGAACAGCACGTGGTCCTGCTCGACATAGGCGAAGCCGCCGGCGACCAGCTTCTCGATGATCGCCCGCATCTCGGCGATGTGCTCGGTCGCGCGCGGCTCGACGGACGGCCGCAGGCAGCCGAGCGCATCGACGTCGTCGTGGAATTGCTGCTCGGTCTTCTCGGTGACCTTGCGGATCGCCTCGTTCAGCGGCAGGCCGGGATAGTCACGCGCAGCGCGGTCGTTGATCTTGTCGTCGACGTCGGTGATGTTGCGGACGTATTTGACTTGGTCGGCGCCGTAGAGGTGCCGCAGCAGTCGGAACAGCACGTCGAACACGATCACCGGCCGGGCATTGCCGATATGGGCGAAGTCGTAGACCGTTGGCCCGCAGACATACATCCGCACGTTGTGCGGATCGAGCGGCGCGAAGTCGCGCTTCTCCTTGGTCAGCGTATCGTAAAGGCGCAAAGCCATGGATTCCCGTCCCCTGCGGCCGGGCGTCCAGTGATCTCATGAGAGAAAAGACGGCCTCAGCCAGCGTTGAGCTAGCTCGTAATCTCGCGGCAAATGCCACAAATCGAGAAAAGACCGTTCATTCCCGCACCATGGCCAGCCGGCCGGGGCGCGTCAAGCCCGGCAAACGCCCTAGGTCGTGCTGCTGACCGATTTTCGCCATGATCGGCGCCTAGCGCACCGTCGCGTGGTTCCACGCCATGGTTAACGAATCTTTACGTCTTCTCGTCTAATGGTCGTGGGTACGTTGCCCCCGTCATTTGGTGCCCCATGAAATTGATTTCAGCCTTCGTCGCCTGCGCGGCGCTGCTGGCGGCCTCCAGCGCGTCGGCGGACAGTCGCGTCTTCATCATCGCCAATCAGCCGGACGGCTACGGCATCGACCAGTGCCTGGCGAAAAGCGAGCGCTGCGGCGCGCATGCCGCCCTCGCCTACTGCCAGTCGCGCGAGTTCGCCCAGGCCGTGTCGTATCGCCGGGTCGATCCCGACGAGATCACCGGCGCGGTGCCCAAAACCGCCGGCGTTTCCTGCCGCCGCGGCGGCTGCGACGAATACGTCGCCATCACTTGCCAGCGCTGAGTCGGCGCGTTTTCCCCTGTGGCTCGCCACAGAGACGCCCCGGAAACGACGTGACGATGCCGTGAGAAGCCGGTATGAGGTGCGGCGCCGTCTCGGTTTAACGGATTGCCCGATGGCCTTGCTCCCGCGGGTTTGCTGAGACTGGTCGGCGCCTCGCCGATGTCCCATCCGCTCGGAATTCCCTGAATGCCGGACTTGTTCGAGACCGCCGATCGCTTCCGTCGCAGCCTGCTGGCGGGGGCCGTGCTGGCCGCCATGGCGGCTTGCGGCTCCGCAGCCAACGCCCAGCAAGGCTACCCGCCGCAGGGCGGTGCGCCGCAGGGCGCGGTCAATCCGGTCTGCCCCCGGCTCGAGGCCCAGCTCGCCAGCATCGATCGCGGTGGCGGCGGCGATCCGGCGCGGGCCGATCAGATCCGGCGCTACGAGGATTCGGTCAACCGGCAGCAGGGCGAACTCGACCGTGTCACCATGCAGGCCAAGCGGATGGGCTGCGACAGTTCGGGATTCTTCTCGCTGTTCAACGGCCAGTCGGCGCAGTGCGGACCGGTGAACAACCAGATCCAGCAGATGCGCGGCAACCTCGACCAGATGACGTCGAGCCTGGAGCGTCTGCGTTCCGGCGGTCCCGGCGGCGGCGATCGTGATAATCAGCGCCGCTCCGTGCTGATAGCGCTGGCGCAGAACAATTGCGGCCCGCAATACGCGGCCGCCGTACAGCAACAGGGCGGCGGATTCCTCGACAATCTGTTCCGCGGCAATCAGCCCGCCGCCCCCGGCGCCGGCGCGCCGCTGCCCGACTTCAACACCGACACCGGCACGTTCCGCACGGTGTGCGTGCGCACCTGCGACGGCTATTACTTCCCGATCTCCTTCGCCACCGTGCCGGGCCGCTTCGCCGACGACGAGAAGACCTGCAAGAGCCTGTGCCCGGCGTCCGACGCCGCGCTCTACGCCTACCGCAATCCCGGTCAGGACATGAACCAGGCGGTGTCGATCGCCGGCCAGCCCTACACCTCGCTGCCCGCGGCCTTCCGCTATCGGCAGGCGTTCGACCCGGCCTGCACCTGCAAGGCGGCGAACCAGAGCTGGGCGGACGCGCTGAAAGGCGTCGATGATACGTCTGCGCGCGAGCATGGGGACATCATCGTCACCGAAGAGAGCGCCAAGCGCATGGCGCTGCCGCCAGCGCAGCGCGCCAACGCCCGCAAGGGCAATGCCACCGCGCCTGCCGCAGCCAATGGCGCAGCAGCGGCACAGCCCGATCCCGGCGCGCCGGCGACCGATCCCAACAAGATCCGCACTGTCGGCCCGACCTTCCTGCCCAAGGCGCAGTAACACCGCGCCATCGCCCGAGCGCGCGGCATAGCCCATCCGGGCTATGGCCCGCGCGTTGCGCCTGATCCAGCTTGCAGCCTCTCGCGATTGTCAGAGGAGTTGCAGCATGCGGGTCATCGTTGTCGGCGGCGGCATCGCCGGATTGGGCGCGGCCGATCGGCTACGCGACGACGGCCATGAGGTCGTGCTGCTCGAACAGGACACCGAACCCGGCGGGCGCTGCCGCTCGGTGCTGTGGCATGGGGTGTGGGCGGTCACCGGCGCGTTCGCGTTTCTCGGCGCCGAGAGCAACCTGCGCGACCTCGCCGGCAAGCTCGGCATCGATCAGCCGGGCGACATCGCGGACCTGACGGCGGCGCATCGCTGGAACGTACTGGTGAAGCGCCAGCACAATGTCGGGTTCGGCGCCTTCGACCTGATCAGCGCCGCAAAACACCCGTTCATTCCCTTCGCGGAGAAGGCGCGGCTGCTCGCCACGCTGCCGAAGCTCGGCCAGATCGCCGTCACCGGCGATCCGCGCGATATCACCAGCGCGGCGGCGCTCGACGACGTCAACGCCTGCGAGTATTTCCGCCGCTTCTCGCCGACCTTCGTCGATTACTTCCTGGAGCCCTGCGTGGCGATGTTCTGCGGCTATGGCGAGGACGATTTCTCGCTAGCCTGGACGGCGTGGAGTACGGCCGGACGATTGTCGTGGTCGGGCGACAAGATCTGGAGCTTCAAGGAACGCGGCGCCGGCCGGCTGACCTGGGAGCTCGGCCGCAGCCTAGCCGCCGATCCCCGGGTCGATCTTCGACTCGCGACGAGCGTGGCCGAGGTCCGCACCCACGCTGACGGCGTGGAGGTCGACGCAGCGAGCGATGGGCGTCGTGAGACCCTTCGGGGTGACGCGGTAATCATGGCGGTCCCGGGCAACAAGGTGCCGGCGCTGATGCCGCAGCTCGATGCGGAGCGACGGCGCTTCTTCGACGGCGTCGACTACGCCGGCCACCACATTGTCTACTACCTGCTCGACCGCCCCAAGGACGACCTGCTCGACACCTACGTGCTCCCGGCCGCCGACGGCTTCCGCCGCACCGGCAATCTGCGCTTCACCGACATGGGCGACGGCACCACCTTCGCGCATTCGCAGTGGAAGGATTGGGGGTGCCGGCAGCATGCCGACGCAAGTGACGCCGACCTGCTCACCATCGCCTGGAGCGATGTGGTCGACGCCCTGCCCCAGCTCGCCGAGACGCGGCTGATCGACAGCTTCATCTCGCGCCAGCCCGATGCGATCTGCAAGCGGCCCAAGGGCTATATCCGCGGCCTGCGCCGCTTTCTCGATCTCGGGCCGATGCCGCGCGTCGCGTTCTGCGGCGACTATCTCACCAACAGCACGGTCGGTCAGTCGCATTGGTCGGGGCTGAAGGCCGCGGAGGATCTGATCGCACGCGGCGATTAGTTGCCGTCATTGGCGCGGCGGCCAGATCCCAGCAGCGCGCTCAGCTCGGTGCGATTGCGGGTGCCGGTTTTATCCAGCACCGCGCGCATCTGGTTCTTGATCGTCCACGGACTGCTGCCCAGCATCCGGGCGATCGATTTGTTGGAATGCCCCGCCGCGGCGAGCGTCGCGACTTCGCTCTCGCGCCGCGTCAGCGCGTGCTGCCGGCCGTCGTCGGCCAGCCGCTGCGCCGGGTCGATGCGAGCGGCCAAGCCGCCATACGCCATTTCCAGCAGCGGCAGCAGCGACAACGCCAGCCCTCGATCGCGCTCGTCGAAGTCGCCACGCTGGGCATCGCGTACCAGGCTCAGCGCGCCGACGATCCGGCGGCGGTCGCGTAGCGCCAGCGTCAGCACGAAGGCGGCACCGCAATCGGTCAGCAACGGCTCATCGGGCGGTGCGGCCGGCGTCAGCTCGGACAGCCGCGCGACGCCGTTATCATGGGATGCGGCAACGCGGTCCAGCCAGGTCCGGATCGGATCGCGGGCGCGTACTTCGGCGCAATAATGCGCCTCGCACCAGGACGGCCAGTTGATGAAGTACATCCTGCCGGGCCCGCCGCCGTGTCGGTCGGAGAACACCGCGCGGCTCGCTCCGAACACAGGCCGCAGCGACACCATCGCCGCCTCGGCGAACCCTGCGGGCGTGGCGGGTCGGGACAGATCGGGAGCCAGGTCGGCAGGATCGTGGATCGGCATTCGCGGCTCGCTGTGACTTGTCCGTTTCCAGGATGAGGAGACGGCACGCTGTCGGGCGCTGCGACCATCAAACCGAGTTGCGGCGAACTGCGCAAGACCGCGGCCGGTGGTCGACCGCCAGCCGGGCCAAAAACGGACTTGTGGGAGGTGCCGCTGCCCCCCGGCCGCCGCCCGAAAAACCTTGCGGCAAACCTGTGGCACGCCATTTCAGCCCGAAGAATCCGTTGCGGCGAAACGGTGTCCTCCGCCACAATTCGAACCAGCGGTAATCCCACGAAATTGCCGCCGGGCCGCCGACCAAGCGCCGCATTCGGCGGCGGCAGGCCGGACCGCCTCCGCCACGCGTTCGCACTCGCGATGCGCCGATTACCGGAAGCGGTCGATCTCACTCGAAACGGCATACGCCTGTCATGCGCATCCGCGGTGAAGCCTTCGCGAAGGTGTGGATGGCCGGGCCCTCGCCGCGCGGCTTCGGCCGCGCAGGCGGGACGAGCCCGGTCCTGACGAACAGCGAGTCGTACTCGGCCGCTAACCCGCGATGAGGCGACAGCACCAGGCAAGCCAGTCCGCGTCCTCGAACGAGGACGCGCTTGGCGATTGGCTTCCTTCGCCGGCCGCTTACACCGGGCTGGCCAGCGGCTTGCCCTTTTCGACGATGTAGTTGATCATCAGCCTTGTCTTGCCCGACGACGGCTTGCCGCCGGCGTGCGGCGTGGCGGGCGGGACCTGAAACGCTTCGCCGGCCTTGATGGTCTGTGTCGGCTTCCCCTCGATCGGCAGTTCGATCTCGCCTTCCATCACGTAGGTCGACTCGATCCCCGGGTGGGTATGGCGCCCAACGACCGCTCCGGGATCGAGCGTCACGTCCATGATAATCGTCTCGTACCCCGCCGCGGGGCCATCCGTCCGGCTCAACACCTTGCGCGTGACGCCGTTCGCCGTCGTCGCGGCCGCGCCCTGCGCGAACGCCTCCGTCGCCCCGAACCCGGCGATGGTGCAGATCGCACAGCCGGCGACCGCCGCAAATCCTCGTCGTGTCAGCATGACGTCCTCCCAATCCTTAAAGCCCGTCTGCGCGGGCGTGGGGGAAGTCTGGCAGAGCTGACGATCCTTGGGAAGGAAGTTCTATCAAGATGGTAGTAGCCTCGGCTTCCGAGCTTCCTGATATCCCCGATAGACGATATATTCGTGATAATCATCACGCGCTGGAGGCTGCCGGTGACATCCCGAACCGCCAAGATTTTCACGATCGGCAGCAGTCAGGCCGTCCAACTGCCAGCAGAGTTTTGCTTCGAAGGCAGCGAAGTTTTCGTACGCCGCAATCCGAGGACCGGCGACGTCATCCTGTCGCGAAAGCCGGACTTGTGGGATGGGCTGCTCGCGCTTCACCAGTCGGCAGACGTCCCTGACGACTTCATGGGACCGTCCGACCGCAACCAGCCCCCGCAGGATCGCGATCCGTTCGAAGGATGGAGCGAATGAGCGGCTGGATATTCGATACAAACGTCGCCAGCCGCGTCATCCGAGGCGATCGGCGTGAGATCGTCGAGCGGCTGGTCGCTCTGCCGATCTCGGACATCGTTATCTCGTCGATCACCGAAGGCGAGTTGCTTTACGGTCTGGCCAAGCGCGGCTACCCAGCAACCCTATCCAAACGCGTTCAGGAATTTCTACTCCGCGTCGACGTCCTGCCTTGGGATGACGACGTCACCAAGATCTACGCCGATCTGCGCGCCGCATGCAAAGCCAAAGGCGTCACGCTCGCGCCGCTCGACTTGATGATTGCCGCCCACGCCGCCGCGATCGACGCAACGCTGGCGACGCGGGAAAAGGCGTTTGCGCGGGTACCTCATGCGCTGAGGATCGAGGATTGGGCAGAGCGGGCCTGAATAGGTGGTAGCAAGGCTGCAGAGGAAGGAAATTCTGAGCGAAATGAAAACCAACACCCCAGATTTCAATTTCATCCGAATGACAATTGCTAGGTGTGTCGGGTTCGCTCCCAGTCATCTGAGCCACGCTCTCGGAAGAATACGTCAACCAACCCGGCCAACTTTGCTGCACCGTCCTCGAATGGGAAGTTGTCAATGCCAACAAACATCGGTGCATCCGATGAATGGCGGAGGTTGTAGCCGATTGATCTAGCGGTCAGCATCTTGTTCAAGATTTCGGGCGTCATCTGATAAACGAAATTTATGAGTCCGTTACAATCAACCCGCGACACACGGAGCGCATTCAACGGAATGGTCTCGCGATCAATCAAAAGCTCATCCATTTCCATTAGGAGGATGGTTTCGGATTCTCTGCCTCCAGCGAAAATGACGTAAAAAAACATGTTTCCTCTCGAAGGAAACACAACCATGAATTTTTGCTCTCCATAAATGGTATCCCGTGCGCCTTTCAAATAGAGCATTCCCTCGTAACTCTCGATAGTCCACCTGGCGTTTTTGATACCGTTGTTAACGATGCCAAGGCGCTTTTGAGTTGCAGGGGGCACCTCGAAGATATCGTCCGACGGACAGTCTGAGGCAAGCGAGAATAGCTCAATGTCGACATCCATCGATCGGATATACTCGATCACAGATGCAGACAAAACTTGAGCCTTCTCAGCCGCGCGCGGAGACGCATCATTGAAAGTAAACCGGTGCACGCCATACCGCGAACGACCGGACACGAAACGAAACTCGCCGCCAAGGAAAGCAAGCGCAGCAGCGCTCAGACATTGTCCGTGCAGTGTTTTCTGAAAGTTGCATTCGCGCGGTCCCTTCTTACCGACATGCGTTGTGAGTCCGTGCGCGCGAATAACGCGCCCAAGATCCATTCCGCCGACAAGGCTCCCGCCTGGTGAATCGATAAACAGATCGGATCCGTCAGGGATACGTTCTTCAGCTAAAAGACGCCGGAGGGTCTGGCCATCCTCCAAATCCACTTCGCCCGTCGCATATATATCCCAGCTCAAACCACCTGTCAGTATCGTCACCATATCCGGTCGGAGCGCTTCAAAGAACATAGATGCGACACCAATGCTAAAGTACTCTGCGAATTGATAATAGAAGCGCGCGGCTACGCGCAGCGTTCGACCTCAGGTCCTCCATTTTCTTATTAGGCGAGCGCAAGATCAGCGCGGCGATATTCTCTTGTCGCCAACAACGACGGTGCTGCAGGAGCCCCCACTTGGACCGGGTAGGAGAACGGAGCGACCGAGGCCGATGTTGTGAGTAATTTTTCCTCTCATCCATCTCACCCCTCGAACGCCTCGCTCGAAGCCCTACCCGCCCGCACCACCAGCGCCTCGTCCGGCCTCGCCAACGCTTCCGCCTTGTCGCGGAACCGATTAGTGATCGGATAGCGGCGGTCGCGGCCGAAGTTCTTTCTTGTCACCTTCACGCCCGGCGCGGCCTGGCGGCGTTTGTATTCGGCGATGTTCAACAGCCGATCTATCCGCACCACCGTGTCCTTGTCGAAGCCTTCAGCGACGATGCTGGCCAGCGGCTCCTCGCGCTCGACCAGTCGCTCCAGGATGCCGTCGAGCACGTCGTAGGGCGGCAGCGAGTCCTGATCGGTCTGATCCTCGCGTAGCTCCGCGGTCGGCGGACGGACGATGATGCTCTCCGGAATCACCTCGCCGTCGGGGCCGAGCGCGCCGTCGGGCTTCCAGCGGTTGCGCAAGGTGCACATCCGGAATACCTGCGTTTTATAGATGTCCTTGATCGGGTTGAAGCCGCCGTTCATGTCGCCGTACAGCGTCGCGTAGCCGACGCTCATTTCCGACTTGTTGCCGGTGGTCACCACCATGGCGCCGGTCTTGTTGGAGATCGCCATTAGCAGCGTGCCGCGGGTGCGCGCTTGCAAATTCTCTTCGGTGATGTCGCGCGCAAGCCCTTCGAACGGCTTGGCGAGGATCGCCTCAAAACCTTCGACCGCCTGGGCGATCGGCAGCACCTCGTAGCGGATGCCGAGCAGCGTCGTCAGTTGTGCGGCGTCGTCGAGCGAGATCTGTGCGGTGTAGCGGAACGGCAGCATCACGCCGCGGACCTTGTCGGCGCCGAGCGCGTCGACCGCGATCGCCGCGCACAGCGCCGAGTCGATGCCGCCGGAAATGCCGAGCAGCACGCCGGGAAAGCCGTTCTTGCGGACGTAGTCGCGCAGGCCGAGTACGCAGGCCGCGTAGTCGGCCTCGTCGCCCTCAAGCAACGGCGCCACCGGGCCGTCGCAGCGCCAGCCGGCGGCGCCCTTCTCGAACGACAGCGTGGTGATGGTCTCGGCGAATGCCGGCAGTTGCGCGCCCAGCGTGCGGTCGGCGTTGAGCACGAAGGACGCGCCGTCGAACACCAGCTCGTCCTGCCCGCTGACCTGATTGAGATAGACCAGCGGCAGGTCGCTTTCGGTGACGCGCGCCACCGACACCGACATCCGCAGATCCTGCTTGCCGCGCGCATAGGGCGAGCCGTTCGGCACGATCAGCAGTTCGGCGCCGGTCTCGGCGAGGCATTCGACGACGTTCTCGTAGTCCTCGGACTCTTCCAGCCAGGTGTCCTCGCAGATCGGCACGCCGACCCGCAGGCCGCGGATCGTCACCGGGCCCGACACCGGCCCGCGTGCGAACACGCGCTTCTCGTCGAACACGCCGTAGTTCGGCAGATTGACCTTGAAGCGGAGCGCCGCGATGCGGCCGCCGTCGAGCAGCGCGCAGGCGTTGTACAGCTTGCCGCCCTCGACCCAGGGCGAGCCGATCAGCATCGCCGGCCCGCCATCCGCGGTCTCGCGCGCCAGCTCCTCGATCGCCGAGCGGCACGCCGCCTGGAACGCGGGCTTCAGCACCAGATCCTCCGGCGGATAGCCGGCGATGAACAGTTCAGGGAAAACGATCAGCGCGGCGCCGTCAGCCGCCGCCTGCTTGCGCGCGGCGCGGGCCTTGTCGGCGTTGCCGGCGACATCGCCGACGGTCGGGTTGATCTGGGCGAGCGTGAGGATGAAGCGGGCTGTGTCGGTCATAGACGAGATTTAACGGGCCCCTGCCCGCTCCGCAATCGTGGGGCCTCACTCAGGATGGCTGATCTTCGAATCGTCATCTCCGGCCTGCTGGCGCGGCCGGCTCCCGCTCTAAAACAGGCCGACGCGCTCGCCGAGCGCGAACAGCCAGAGCAGCCCCGCAATTGCCAGCGCGACGCCGACCGCCGCCGAACCCATGTCCTTGACCCGGCCGATCTGCGGATCGTGTTCCGTGGTCAGGCGGTCCGCCAGCTTCTCGATCGCGGTGTTGAGCAGCTCGACCACGATCACCAGCGCCACGACCGCGACGAGCTCGACCCGGCGCGCTGGCGTGGCTCCGATCAGCCAGGCGGCCGGCACCGCGAGGACGAGCGCGGCGAGCTCCTCGCGGACCGCCTGCTCCGAGCGGATCGCGAATTTCAGCCCATGCCACGTGTTGATCGTCGCCCGCCAAACTCTCATCAACGGTTCACGCCTCTGATCCGGGTCGTCACGCCCGCGCCGGCCGCCGGCAGCCTCGTTCCGCATAGGTCAAACATGCGAATGGCCGGGACAGGCCCGGCCATTTGCGAAGCGCGTCGTGATCGCGGCGCCGAACTCACAGCCCCGCCGCCACCGGCAGCGGGTGCGCCTTGCCGACGCGGCCCTGCTTCAACTGGTCCGCGATCAGGAACGCCATGTCGATCGACTGCTCGGCGTTGAGCCGCGGATCGCAGGCGGTGTGATAGCGGTTGTTGAGGTCCTCGTCGGTGATGGCGCGGGCGCCGCCGAGGCACTCGGTGACGTTCTGCCCGGTCATCTCCAGATGCACGCCGCCGGCATGCGTCCCTTCCGCGGCGTGGACCGCGAAGAACGAGCGCACTTCGGACAGGATGCGGTCGAACGGCCGGGTCTTGTAGCCGGAGTTCGACGTGATGGTGTTGCCGTGCATCGGATCGCACGACCACACCACCGTGCGGCCCTCGCGCTGCACGGCGCGGACCATCGCCGGCAGATGCTCGCCGATCTTCTCATGGCCGAACCGGCCGATCAGCGTCAGCCGGCCCGGCTCGTTGTCCGGGTTCAGCACGTCGATCAGCTTGAGCAGTTCGTCGGTCTTCAGCGACGGGCCGCATTTCAGGCCGATCGGATTCTTGATGCCGCGGAAGTACTCGACATGGGCGTGGTCGAGCTGGCGGGTGCGGTCGCCGATCCACAGCATGTGGCCGGAGGTCGCGTACCAATCGCCGGTCGTGGAGTCGACGCGGGTCATCGCCTGCTCGTAGCCGAGCAGCAGCGCTTCGTGGCTGGTGTAGAAATCCGTCGTGCCGAGCGAACTATCGACCGCGAAAGTCAGGCCGCAGGCGCGCATGAAGTCGAGCGCGCCGGAGACGCGATCGGCCAGATCCGCATAGGCCTTCGACTGCGGGCTATCGCTGACCGACTGCAGCATCCAGCGATGCACGTTCTCGACGCTGGCGTAGCCGCCCTTGGCGAAGGCGCGCAGCAGGTTCAGCGTCGCGGCAGACTGCCGATAAGCTTCGAGCTGGCGCCGCGGATCGGGCACGCGGGCCTCTTCGGTGAACGCCACGTCGTTGATGATGTCGCCGCGATAGCTCGGCAGCTCGACGCCGTCACGCTTCTCGACCGGCGCCGAGCGCGGCTTGGCGAACTGACCGGCGATGCGGCCGACCTTCACCACCGGCGACGCGCCGGCGTAAGTCAGCACGATCGCCATCTGCAGGAAGACGCGGAACAGGTCGCGGATGTTGTTGGCACCATGCTCGGCGAAGCTTTCGGCGCAGTCGCCGCCCTGAAGCAGGAAAGCCTCGCCGGCGGCAACGCTGGCCAGCTGCTTCTTCAGGTTGCGTGCCTCACCTGCAAAAACCAGCGGCGGAAACGTCGCGAGCTGCGCCTCGACATCCGCGAGCGCTTTCGCGTCGGGATAGCCCGGCATCTGCTGCACGGGCTTGTTGCGCCAACTATCGGGTGTCCACCGCTCGGACATGAGACCAACTCCTGCGGACCTGCCGCCATATATAGGTGTTCGCGAAGGCCGCGTTATACACAGGCCCGCCCGCCACCGCTAGTTGGAAATCGGCTTCCGGGCACAACCCCTTGAGCGGACGGTCAAATTCACCCCATCGGTGCGATTTCATCCATGCCCGCCGACCGTCTCGGACAAGCCGACCGCCGAGGATGCGACCGGCGGACACAACGGCGCGACCCTACCGGCGAGGCCAAAGGCCGCGAGTGACTGCTGCGATCCTGTGGCTCGCTTCAGGCGGCCCGCGGCCGGCCCCCACTGTCCGGACCGACCACCATCCGAAGCGCTGCCACGCTCGTCGACGAACTCCGGCTCCCCGTGGAGTCGACGTGGTCGTCCGGCTGACCAGAATGATCAAGTCGCCGGCTCAGCTCGCACACCAGCAGCAGCCGCAAACAGATATTCGCCCGAACTATCCAACTACCATTCTGTTCGGCCAACAACTAATCACCGCGGTGACGACTACTCAATTGCTGCGCCTGCTGCACACCGCCTTAAGACTCTTCGATTACGTGTCGACCATTGGACTGACGCATGCATTTGATTTCAGACTGTTGGTGCATCGATGTATTCGGACATCGCGTTTTCGCTTGGTGCGATCTACGGGCTACTTCTCATCCATGAGCTTGGCCATCTTGCCGCCGCGCGCGCTGTCGGCCTTCGCGTTCACCGACTGACGCTCGGCGTCGGGCCTCAGCTATTCGGATTTCATGGACCGGCGGGGCTTTACTGTACGATCGCTCTGCTACCGATCGGCAGCGCGTGCGTGCTCGGCGATTCCGGCGCGGTGCCGCGACGTTCCGCGAATCAAACCTCTGCAGCGACTTCGATCGGCAAACGCGCCATCATCTATGCGGCGGGGCCGGTCTGCAATCTGGGCCTAGCTGCCGTGCTGGTGTTGGGGGCGAGTTGGACCCACGACGATTTCTCGCTGTCCTGGGCGCTGCAGGCGGATGCAGCAGCAATCACTCTCATTGCCGGCACGTCCCTATTGATCGGTCTGTTCAATCTTCTGCCGATCCCGCCGCTCGACGGCGGATGGCTGGCACTGCTCGTCCTTGAAGCCTGTCGTGGCGCCCCGCTCGACAGCTCCAGCGCAGCGCGTCTTCAGCGCGTCGGCAGCGGCCTGATCGCCGGCGCGAGCGTTCTGCTCATCGGCAGCTTCGCCCTCCGCTATTGGCATCTCCTCTAGCACGTCGCCGTCCCGTACTGGACGCAATCCCGCACATTGGTCTGTCGAGGCTTGGTGTAGGCTTCGTTCGTCAGATCGATGCCGGCTTTGGCCATGACGTAGCCGAACATCGGCACGTATTTGTAAGTCGTCTCGCTCTTCACGAGATAGAACGGATAATGCGGAGCGACCTGCAGCGCATCCGGCACGGTCACCGAATCCCCGTCTTTAAGACTGGACGCCGCCAACGACTCCTTCCCCGAACTGTCGAAGATCACCGCCCTGCTCCAATGGATCGTCGTGGTGATCTTGTTATTGGCATCCTTGGCGACCTTGATTTGCGAAATCGTCGCCTTCAACGGATCGATCGCCTGCGGCGACATCACTTGGCCGCCGATCGCGAAGATCACCTTCAATCCGGCATCGTCGATGGAGTCGCCACGTGAGACCAGATCGGAAAAGGTGCGGGTCGCCATTGTCAGACGACGCTTGGCCACAAATCCCGAGGTGACCTCGATGACACCGAACAGCAGCACCAGCATGATCGGCAGCGCCATCGCGAATTCGACCGCGGCGATGCCGCAGGCGTCGACGGCGAACCGCCGAAACGACCGATCAGAGCTTGACCTCGCCATATCTTTCACGACCAACCTCAAAACGGCTCGTTGCGGAATGCGAGCGTCGTCGAAAGCAGGCGTTTGCTGCCCGAGAGGTTGGCGATGTTGTAGCCCAGGCCGGTCACGACCAGCGGCCACTGATAGAACAACCGAACAACCACGACGTCGCCTGCATTACCGGTCGTGAAGCCGAAGTCTTTCGTCACGAGCTTGCCGTCGACGATCGGGCTGGTTGGCGTCGGAGGGCTGCCGAGCCCGTAACTTTTGACGTCGATCGCGAGTCCGCCGCAGTCGAACAGCGGTGGTATGCGTTTGCACACATCCGATTTGAAAGATTCGGCGGTGATGGCCGGAGATTTCCTCTGGCCGGTGAGGACCAGACGTGCCGCATCCTCCGTCGCATTGTCCAGCACCTGCCCGGCCAAAAACACCAGTCCGGTTTCCAGAATGGCGAACAGCAACGCGAAGAACGGCGGCGCAACCAGAGCGAACTCGACCGCGGCGGAGCCGGTGCGATTGCTGAAAAAACAGGCGAGACTCCGGCCTCGAGGGCATCGCATCAACAAGTGTCGGACCATGCCTGAACTCTCTCTTCCTAGGGGATCTCGCGTTGCGATCCAAATCGCCGAACGCGGTAGTGCCGATTCGCCCAGCTACTGCGCCACCCGCAGCTTTCGCATCGACGCCGCAATTTCCTCGAATGCGCCAGTCATCTGCTCAGCGTTGGTCAACGCGAAGAACTTGCTTTCCCCGCTGGCGCAGGTTTTCAGCACCGGCCGGCTCGGACCGTTATCGGTGTTGACGTCGACCGTGTAGATCAAGGTGCCGTTGTCGGCCTTGATGGCGTCGCAGAGGTACTGCTGCCGAGTATCGACCTCGGAACAGAGGGACGTCCCGTTGCACTTCTTTCCTTTGTTCTTGTCGTCGTAGTAGGAGTTTCCGGTATTCTCGCCGTCGGTCAGCAGGACGATCGCGGTCAGGTACTGTGAGTTGGGGTCCTTGGGCGGCGCGGCGAACGGCGCCGCGGACCGCAACGTCCACCAGGCCCAGAATAGCCCGACCGGCTGATTGGTGCCGCCGAGGGCGACCATCGAGTCGATTCCGGTATTGATCGCATCGAAATCATAGGTCAGCGGCAGCAATGGCTGCAGCGTCGTGCAGGCATCTACATTCTTCTTGCCGTTGCTCGTGATGTAGAGCTCCGGCGGAAAATTGCCGGAGGCCGCTGCGGAAATATCGTCCGGTTCTGCGCGGTCCTTGACGCAGCCAGTCCAGCTCGCGTGCGACTTGCCCTGAGTCTCGCTACCTGCCCGGTCCCACCACGACCAGTCGAGATAGGGACTCGTCGTTGCGGAGTTGCCGATATTGACGACCCAGTGGAACGGCACCAGCGAGATGTACACATCGCCATTCGCCACCACGGTTTCTCTCAACCGCGCGACCAGGATCTTCGCGGCCTTCTTCAACTCGACCAGCTTCTTCGATTTATCCATCGAGCCAGTATTGTCGAGTGCGAGCGCGACTCGCAGCTTCATGCTGGCCCATGTGGTGGTGGAAGATGTCCCGATATCCATTTTGTTGAAACCCACCACCTTCATGAAGGTGGTCGGCAACTGACCGGCCCCGGTGATGACCAGCTTGCCGGGCGTCGTGCCGCTCTGCGCCGTGTAGGCCGTGGCGATGGTGACGCCGGTGACCTCGTCGTGCTTGTACAACGCCGCGAAGACCGCGGCGGCGCGCGCGTTCAGGTCGGAGGACGTTGCAGCCTCTTTCGCAATCATCAGGCTGGTCGAATCGAGCGCCGCCTGCATCGCGCTGCGCGCGCTGCTGGCGCGCGAAAAATCGACGGCCACACCGACAAAGGACAGCATCGGCAGCGCCATGATGGCGAAGATCACCGCGATATTCCCGCGGTCGTCGCAGGCGAGATGGCGCCATGCCTGGGAAACACGGTCAAGAAGATCAACACGCATCACGCGCATCTCCGCCCACATTCCCTTCCACGGGTACATCGGACGAGTAAATGCCGCTTGAATCGGATCGCCTAAACGGGAAACATTTGGCCGAACTAATCGAAAGACCAAGTCCTACGCACTACTGAGGTAGTGCAGCTTAACTACATACCGGTGCAGGTAGTTCTGCGAGTGAAACGCCTCGGGATATTACCGTCAACGGCACGTGCCGCGTGGGTACGATCGGTGCGAACGGGGCGTCAGATCAGCGAGGTGAACGCGGACGCGTGAGACCGACTCACTCCGCGGCTTCGAGGCCGTAGCGGGCGGTCGGGGTCCGCATCGTCACCAGCTCTTCGGCGGCCGTCGGATGCAGCGCCATGGTGGCGTCGAAGTCGGCCTTGGTGGCCTTCATCTTCACGGCGATCGCCAGCACCTGCACCATCTCGCCCGCCTCCGGGCCGACGATGTGGCAGCCCACGACCCGGTCGGTGGCGCCATCGACCACCAGCTTCATCAGCGTGCGGATCTGGCTGCCCGATACCGTCGCTTTCAGCGGCCGGAAGTCGGTCTTGTAGATATCGACGCGGGGGTACAGCGCGCGGGCCTGGGACTCGCTCAGGCCGACGGTGCCGACCTCCGGCTGCGAGAACACCGCGGTCGGGATGTTGGTGTAATCGACCTGTGCCGGCCGATTGCCGAACACGGTGTCGGCGAAGGCATGGCCTTCTCGGATCGCCACCGGCGTCAGGTTGATCCGATGGGTGACGTCGCCGATCGCATAGATGTGCGGGATGCTGGTCTGGCAGAATTCGTTGACGGCGATGCCGCCGTTGTCCGGATTGATCGCCACGCCGGCCTTCTCGAGCCCGAGATTGGCGACGTTGGGATGGCGGCCGATCGCGAACAGCACCTGATCGGATGCGACGCTGGAGCCGCTCGACAGATGCGAGACGTACTCCTCGCCCGGCTTCTCGACCCGCGCCACGGTGCAGCCGGTCAGGATGGTGATCCCGGCCCGCTCCATCTCGGCGCGGACGTGAGCGCGGACATCCTCGTCGAACCCGCGCAGGATATTGTCGCCGCGATACACCACCGTGACGTCGCTGCCGAGGCCGGCAAAGATGCAGGCGAATTCCAGCGCGATGTAGCCGCCGCCCTGGATCAGGATGCGCTTCGGCTGCTGCTTGAGATGGAAAACTTCGTTCGACGAGATGACGTGCTCGATACCCGGGATCATCGTGCCGTGATTGGGCGCGCCGCCGGTCGCGATCAGCACGTGCTGAGCCCGGATAAACTCGCCGGTCGACAGCCGCAGGGTGTGCGGGTCCTCGAAAACAGCGCGCGCCTTGATGGTCCGCGCGCCGGTTTTCTCGACATTGGTGGCGTAGATATTTTCGAGCCGCGCGATCTCCGTGTCGATATTTTTGATCAGCGTCGGCCAGTCGAAACGTGCTTCGGGAATCGTCCAGCCGAAACCCGCGGCATCGCGGATTTCGTCGTGTATGTGCGAGGCGTGGACCATCAGTTTCTTCGGCACACAGCCGCGGATCACGCAGGTGCCGCCGAAGCGATACTCCTCGGCGACCATCACGCGAGCGCCGTGGCCGGCCGCGATCCGGGCAGCGCGCACGCCGCCGGAGCCACCGCCGATGACGAACAGATCTGTGTCGAAGTCGGTCATGACATGTTCGCCCAGACGCCTGATAAGGGGTAGCTCGAAATTTAGTGCCCGTCTTTGCGAGGAGCACCCGGATCGACGCTTCGCGTCGTCCGAGTGCAGGCTCCGCGACGAAGCAATCCAGCGCAGCGCGCGGCGCCTCTGGATTGCTTCGCGGAGCCTGTCATCGGGCCGGCCGAAGGCCGGACCCGCTCGCTCGCAATGACGAGAGAAGCCGGCGGCTTCAGCCGTGCATCAGATAGCCTTGCCACGCTTGCGCATTTCGGTGCGGAACTGGCCGTTGACTTCCTCGGCGAAGGTCTGCGCCCACTGGTTCATGTACTGCATGCTCGCGGAGATCGCCTTGGGCTCCTCGTTCAGCAGCTTCTGGCCGAGCGGCGTCTTGTAGAACGCCACCAGATCCTTCAGCTCCTGCTCGGTGAAGTCCTGCGCGTAGATCTTGGCCATGCCGTCGCCGATTTCCTTCTCGCGGCCCGCCAGATTCTTCACCACCACCTCGGCGACTTCCTTGAGATCCTTCTGGTAGTTCAGATTGGACTGCATCAGGGAGTCCATGGTGCGCTGGACGATGTTCGGCACCGCGCTGGCATAGATGGTGTTGGCACGCTTCAGCTCCAGGATCTCCTTGGCAGCAGCGATGGCGGCCGGGGTCGGCGGCTTGGCCTGCGCCATCGCCTGCCCCGCGGACAGCGCGAGGCCGAGCGACAGGCCGGCGGCCAGCAACGCTTTCGACAGATACTTCATGTGCAAGTCTCCAGGATTTGGGCGCTACGCCCGTTCGACGGTTCGAATTCCTTCGGCGCCCGCGAGCACCACGGTGCTGGCGATGCCGATAAACAATCCATGCTCGACTACGCCTGGAATCGCGGCCAACAAACGGGCCAGGCGAGGAGCATCAGGGATTCGCCCGAGATGGGCGTCGACGATCCAGTGGCCACCATCGGTGACGAAAGCATGGCCGTCCTTGCCACGCCGAAGCTTTAATTCGCCGGAAGCGCCCACTTGGGTGCAGGCATTGTCGATCGCCCGGCGGGTCGCCGCGAGACCGAAGGGGATCACCTCCACCGGCAACGGGAAACGGCCGAGCTGCTCGACCCACTTCGATTCATCGGCAATCACGATCATGCGATCGGACGCGGCGGCGACGATCTTCTCGCGCAGCAGGGCGCCGCCGCCGCCCTTGATCAGATCGAGCCGGACATCCACCTCGTCGGCGCCATCGACCGTCAGGTCGAGGTGGTCGATTTCGTCCAGCGTGGTCAGCCGGATGCCGCATCGCTCGGCATCGGCGCGCGTCGCTTCCGACGTCGGCACCCCGATGACGTCGAGCCCGCCGCGCACCTTCTCGCCCAGCAATTCGACGAAATGCTTGGCAGTCGAGCCGGTGCCGAGACCAAGCTTCATACCGCTGCGCACCTCTTCCAGAGCCCGCGCGGCCGCTTGCCGCTTCAGATCTTCTCTATCCATCGGAAATCACCCCGCTCCGCGCGTCCCCCGCGGCGCGGCATATCTAGCGGCGTTTTGGGGAGAACAACAGGGTGGATTCCAGTCGCTGACCGGCAGCAGCAGGTTGCAGAAATCTGCCGGGAACTGTAGCGCTGGTCTCATGAGCACAGTTCGCACCGTTGTCTTCGACCTGGACGGCACGCTGATCGACACCGCGCCGGACCTGATCAACGCCCTCAATTTCATCCTGGTCCGCGAAGGCATGCCCGCGGTGCCGCTGGCCAAAGCGCGCAACATGATCGGTCAAGGCGCCCGGCGCCTGCTCGAACGCGGGCTCGAGCTCGATGGCCGGGTCATCAGTCCGGACGACGTCAACCGGCTGGCGGTGGATTTCATCGACTATTATGCCGCCAACATCGCGGTCGAATCACGCCCCTTCGAGGGGCTGGAAGCCACGCTGGATCAACTGGCGGGTCAGGGCTACCAATTCGCGGTCTGCACCAACAAGCTGGAATGGCTGTCCAAGCTGCTGCTCGACCAGCTCGGCCTCAGCTCCCGTTTCGCCGCCATCTGCGGTGCCGACACCTTCGGCACCGCCAAGCCGGACCCCACCATTCTGCGCGAGACGGTGGCGAAGGCCGGCGGCACCCTGGCGTCGACGGTCATGGTCGGTGACGCGGGTCCCGACGTGGGCGTCGCGCGCCGAGCCGGTGTGCCGGTGATCGGGGTCGAGTTCGGCTACACCGAAGTGCCGATTGCCGAGCTCAACCCCGACATCGTGGTGGGCCATATGCGTGACCTGCCGCAGGCGGTGAGCCGGCTGTTGCCGGGCTGACAAGGACAAGCTTCACGTCGCGAACCGTGTTAACCAATACTTAAGATTGCAGCTCGGGCAGTTGCGCGCGCACGCCGAGCCTTTTATGGTCCGCCGGGGGCTGTGGCTGTTAGCCGCACCAAGGGTGGGTATTCATGCGTCGTCTCGTCGTCATCGCTGCCGCAGGCCTGAGCCTGGCCGGCTGTTCGTCCATGTCATTCGACGCGTTCAAGTCGGCGCCGCCGACCACGACCGTTCAGCTCGAATCGGTGCCGCCCGGCGCCGAAGCGCTCGCCTCGTCCGGCCAGAGCTGCAAGACGCCGTGCTCGATCACGGTGCCCGGTAACGATTTCAGCGTGACCTTCACCCTCGACAAGTTCCAGCCGGCGACGGTTCCAGTCCAGGTGGTGGTCAATCCGGGCGACTTCACCACCTCCGCCACCGTCACGGCGACGCCGAATCCCGTGGTCGCAGAACTGCAGTCGCTCAAGCCTGCGCGTAAGCAGAAGCCGGTCAAGCGCGTGCGAAAGCCCAAGCCGGCCGCCGCGGCAGCTGCTCCTGCAGCGGCTGAGTCGCCGTTCCCTGCCCCCGCAGCCGCACCGGCGCAGTAACTCTGTCGCGATGCGAAACGCTTCGCAATTGTGATCTGCACGGACTTGCTTACATAATGGCGGACTTCATGCCGCCGCAGCGGCTTTCTGACGGGGCCGCCGAATGATCCCTGCCGACACCCTCACGCGCGCCGGATCGGCGATGACCGATCCGTTTGGCCGCACGATCAGCTATTTGCGGGTGTCGATCACCGATCGCTGTGATTTCCGCTGCGTATACTGCATGTCGGAAGACATGACCTTTCTGCCGCGCGCGGATCTGCTGACGCTCGAAGAGCTCGACCGGCTGTGCTCCGCCTTCATCGCCCGCGGCGTCCGTAAGCTGCGCTTGACCGGCGGCGAGCCGCTGGTGCGGCGAAACATGATGTCGTTGGTCCGCGCGCTATCGCGCCACCTCGACAGCGGGGCTTTGGACGAGCTGACCCTGACCACCAACGGCTCCCAGCTCGCCCGCTTCGCCGCGGAACTGCACGACTGCGGCGTGCGCCGGGTCAACGTCTCGCTGGATACGCTCGATCCCGACAAATTTCGCGCCATCACCCGGTGGGGTGACCTCGGCCGGGTGCTCGAAGGCATCGACGCGGCGCGCGCGGCGGGGCTCGCCGTCAAGATCAACGCCGTGGTGCTGAAGGGCGAGAACGAGGACGAGATCCCGTCGCTGATGCGGTGGGCCCACGGCCTCGGCATGGGACTGACGCTGATCGAAGTGATGCCGCTGGGCGAAGTCGGCGAAGGCCGGATCGACCAGTACGTGCCGCTGTCGCTGGTCCGGGCCCGCCTCGCCAACAACTACACGTTGACCGATCTCACCGACTCGACCGGCGGTCCCGCGCGCTACGTGCGTGTCGAAGAGACCGGCGGCAAGCTCGGCTTCATCACGCCTCTCACCCATAATTTCTGCGAATCCTGCAATCGGGTTCGGATCACCTGCACGGGCACGATCCACACCTGCCTCGGTCAGGAGGATGCGTCCGACCTGCGACGGCCGCTGCGGGCGTCGGCCGACGATGCGCTGCTCAACGAAGCGATCGATCGGGCGATCGGCCAGAAGCCGAAGGGTCACGACTTCATCATCGACCGCAAGCACAACCGCCCCAGCGTCAGCCGGCATATGAGTGTGACCGGCGGTTGAGCGGCCTATGGCTGCGACGTCCTGCCTGCCCTTTTCGAACCAACCTTTTGATACGTCATCGTAATGCCAAATTCCGATTGACGGCATGCCGATGCGCTGAAATGGTGCCCCCGCTTTACGCCGAGTTGTAGTGCCGGTTCAATGCGCTGCGCGGGCGGATACGGGAGGACTCGACCGTTGCAGGCTTTGCTGGGACTGAGCCGGAAGATCGACGCGTTCAATACGCTGGTCGGGCGCTGGTTGTCGTGGCTGATCGTGGTCGCCGTGGTGATCTCAGCGGCGAATGCCGTCATCCGCAAGGTGTTCGACATGTCGTCGAACTCGTTCCTCGAGCTGCAGTGGGTGCTGTTCAGCATCGTGTTCCTGCTCTGCTCGCCATGGACGCTACTGAGCAACGAGCACATCCGGATCGACATCATCAATCACAGCCTGCCGCTCAAGGTGCGCGGCTGGATCGACATGATCGGTCACGTCTTCTTCCTGATGCCGTTCGCGATCATCCTGCTGTGGTGGTCGATCCCGTTCTTCCTGGTGTCCTACAAGCAGAACGAGCAGTCGTTCAGCGCCGGTGGCCTGCCGCAATGGCCGGCGAAGTCGCTGATCATGATCGCGTGCGTGCTGCTGATCGTTCAGGGCATCTCTGAAATCATCAAACGCGCCGCGATGCTGGCCGGGACGATTCCTGACAGCAACGCCAAGAGCTCGGCGCACGCGGCCGAACTCGAAGCCGAGCGGCTGGTGATGAACATCAGCGGCGACAAGCCGTAACTCGAACTGTGGTCATTGTCTTAGGGGGCTGGGTCGAATGACCGCGATGTTCATCCACTACATGGCGCCGATCATGTTCGGCTCCCTGGTGATCTTCCTGCTGCTGGGCTACCCGGTCGCGTTCTCTCTGGCCGCCAACGGCCTGCTGTTCGCCTTCATCGGCATCGAACTCGGGCTGTTCCGTCCCGACTTCATGCAGGCGCTGCCGGATCGCGTCTACGGGGTGATGAACAACGACACCCTGCTTGCCATTCCATTCTTCACCTTCATGGGGCTCGTGCTGGAGAGATCCGGCATGGCCGAGGATCTGCTCGAGACCATAGGACAGCTGTTCGGCTCGATCCGCGGCGGCATCGCCTATGCGGTGGTGTTCGTCGGCGCCCTGCTGGCCGCCACCACCGGCGTGGTCGCCGCCTCGGTGATCTCGATGGGCCTGATCTCGCTGCCGATCATGCTGCGCTACGGCTACGACCGCCGCGTCGCCACCGGCGTGATCGCCGCGTCGGGCACGCTGGCGCAGATCATCCCGCCGTCGCTGGTGCTGATCGTGATGGCCGACCAGCTCGGCCGCTCGGTCGGCGACATGTACGAAGGCGCGTTCATTCCCGGCATCGTGCTGTCGCTGCTGTATGCGTTCTACATCTTCCTGGTGACGGTGTTCGCGCCGAAGGCGGCGCCGGGCCTGCCGCTGGAAGCTCAGACCCTGCGCGAAATCGAAACCTTGCGCAATCCACTGCTGATCCCGCTCGCCGGGATCTCGGCGGCCGCAACCGCCTATTTCTTCGCCGTGCATCTCGGCGCCTTCCAATGGAGCATGCCGGCGTTCGACAAGGTCGGGCTGCCGACCCTGGCGATGCAGGGCTTCTGGTTTCTCGTCCTGCTCGCGGTGCTGTTCCGGCCGTTCATAGGCGTGATCCGCACCATGACCGTGTCGCTGTATCTTGTCGTGGTGCTATCGACCACGATCGGCATCATCGCGATGCGCTACACCGAGGTGAAGAGCGGCGCGGACTACGTCGTGCTGACGATGTCGGTGACCGTCGCGCTGTCCTTCGTGATCGCTGTCCTCAACCGCATGCTCCGCCTGAAGTTGCTGTCCAAGCTCGCCGAACAGGTCGTGTTCGTGATGGTGCCGCCGCTCGGGCTGATCTTCCTGGTGCTCGGCACCATCTTCATCGGCGTCGCGACCCCGACCGAGGGCGGCGCGATGGGCGCGGCGGGCGCGGTGATCCTGGCGCTGATGAAAGGACGGCTGACTTTCGATCTGACCCGTCAGGCGACCGAGGCGACCGCCAAGCTGTCGGCCTTCGTGGTGATGATCCTGGTCGGCGCCCGGGTGTTCTCGCTGACCTTCTACGGCGTCGACGGCCATCGCTGGGTCGAGGAATTGCTGGTCGGCCTGCCCGGCGGACAGCTCGGCTTCCTGATCTTCGTCAACGCCTTCGTGTTCGTCCTGGCGTTCTTCCTCGACTTCTTCGAGCTCGCCTTCATCGTCATCCCGCTGCTCGGACCCGCGGCGGAGAAGCTCGGCATCGACTTGATCTGGTTCGGCGTGATCATGGCGGTCAACATGCAGACCTCGTTCATGCATCCGCCGTTCGGCTTCGCGCTGTTCTATCTACGCTCGGTGGCGCCGAAGGAATCCTATCTCGACCGGGTCAGCGGCAAACGCATGGCGCCGGTCACCACCGGGCAGATCTATTGGGGCGCCGTGCCGTTCGTGGTGATCCAGCTGGTCATGGTCGCGCTGGTGATCACCTTCCCGGGAATGGTGATGCACTACAAGGGCATCGCCAGCACGGTCGATCCGTCGAAGATCGAATTCAACATCCCGCAGATGGAAACACCGCAACTCGACTTCGGTCCACCGAAGTTCTGATCGGGTCACGCCATTGGCTGGCTCTCCGCAGCCAGCCAATGGCGCGCACCACCAACGGGCGCGTCGCGATCAGCCAATCAACCTCGTCCCGGCCATCTACGTTATAGGTTGCGACTTCTGCCCGCAGACGTGGATGGCCGGCACAAGGCCGGCCATGACGCGGGAAGTTAGTCCCCCAGCTTCGTTGTTCGAGCTGCAGCGGATTCATGTAGCGCGGCCTGAGAGAATATGTCCTATATTTCCACTTTTGATTGAGTCTCATTTCTAGCGGACTCGTGTGTACAGTTGCGCCTTTGCCCCAGGTAATTGCATATGAGTGAAAATACGACACCGCAGAAGCCTGCAGACCGATTCATCTATCGCACCGAGACCGACCCGGCCGTTCTGCTGCAGTATCTCGCGGCTATTCGTGCGCTTGCCGATAGCGAGAGGGAGGCGCTTGGGTTCTTACCAGAGGCGGCTTATCGCGATTCCATCATGCAGAAGCGACTCCGGGCGATGTTGGCCCGCGAGAAGGGCACGTCCTATCTGGCCGGATTCATTTTGTTCAGCGGCGTCTTCCCTAATGCGCGTATACAAGCAGTAGCAGTCAGCCCCGAACACCGCCGCAGCGGCGTTGCATCGGCGCTCGTAAGCGGGCTTGTCTCGTACTTAGAAAGCCGCGGATACATCGCTGTAACGGCGGCGGTGGCATCAGACCTCGCGACCGCACAAGCCTTTTACGAGAACCACGGCTTCATCGCCAGGCGTGTTCGCGACGGCGGCCAGGCACGGCAACGCCGAATTGTATTGCGCTCGCGGGAGCTGGATACAGCTAATTTCTTCACGTTGATGGCGCCACCCACCGTGTCCGGGCAAGGCGTCGTAAATCTGGGTCTTCGCCCGCGCAGCGCTTTCGAGGCGCCTTTGTACCTCATCGATCTCAATGTCTTGTTCGACTTGGTAAAAGAGCGCGCGAGATCTGCAACAGCCAACCGAGTGTTCGGCGCTGGCCTTGCACATTTGGTTCGTCTAGCTGTCGCGCCCGAATTCATCGTCGAACTCGAACGCACCTCGAAAGACCCTGCCAACGACACTCCTCTCAAACTAGCGCGGCAACTGCCGAAACTGCCGGCATTCCCTAGAGAAGATGTGGAGCCGCTGGCGGCGGCGATTCACAAAACTGTGTTTGTCGACACTAGTCACGCGCAAGTCGGTTCGCGCCAGGCGTTAAGCGACGCGCGGCACCTTGCTGAAGCGGCACTGATCCGAGCATCAGGCTATATCACCAGTGACAGTGCTCTCCTGAACGCACGCGACGATCTGCTGAAGCTGATCGGCGTGGACATTGCAAGCCTTGATGAATTCGTCGAGCTGTTACCCACGGAGGAGCTGAACCGCGAGAGTAGCCAACTCAAGGGAACGAAATGCGAGACAAAGACGGCGACGATCAGTGAAGCCAAAGGCTACCTTACCTCTCAAAATGTCAGCGAAGGCCTAATCGCTGAGTATCTGCCATCGGCGGCCGCGTTCCAGCGCGCAAGCACGCACGGAATTTCTGAGGATGGGGAACTCGTGGCGGTTGGGATTTGGAGAATGCCGACAAGGGTCGATGCACCCGCCCGCATGCTTGTACACGTCCGGCCCGATCACGTGTCCTCCGAGACGTTTGCTGAGCATCTCCTCGACGAAGCCATCCGGGAAGCTTGTCATTCGGGGCCCGTCACCATCGAGCTCAGGTCCATTCCGGGACAGTCCACAGTTAGCCGCGCGGCGAAGCTCCGCGGCTTTTTGCCTGCAGCCAATTCCGATATCCTGATCAAGGTCGCACTGGGGCGCCCCCTCACGCCCTCTACCTGGAGCGCGATCGCACGCCAGACGCGCAGAAGGACAGGCCTCGCCCTGCCCGAAGCAACACCGGCGGCCAGTGCCGTCCAGTCGGGCCTTCCCGTCCGAGGCGCCGATGGAAGCGAAATCGTGGTTCAACTCGCCGCACTGGAGGCCGCTCTCGCTCCAACTTTGATCGTCTGGCCGGGACGGGACGGAGTGATCGTTCCAATCGCAAAATCGTTCGCCGACGACCTGCTCGGTACTGCTGAACAGCTTTGCATGTTCGGCCGCCCGAACGCTGCCTTCGTAGGCCTGCGGACCTATTTCAACAGCGCACGTACCGCAACGCTGATGCGACCCGGCGTTCCCATCCTTTTCTACGAGTCCAAGCGGTCCGGCGGCCGGGCTGCCGTTGTCGCGGTAGGCCGTATCGTGGATGCCACTATATTGTCCAAAGAGCAGGTATCTGATGATCTCATGCAACGAGCCGTAGTTGAGGATCTAGAGCCCCTGACGACATCATCGGAGGTACTGGCAACATCGTTCGATAGTCTAATTAAATTCCCGAATCCCGTCTCGCTCTATACACTCCGGCAACTCGGCGCCGACGGACCGTCGAACCTTCAGACAACAACCCCGCTGTCCAACACCCGATTGGCGGCAATTCTCGATCGTGGATGGTCAAGTGCCTGAAGCAAGCGATGCCATCATCTCGATCCATCCCGGATACGCAAATGCAATCTTGGAGGGTACCAAGACGATAGAACTCCGGCGTCGGATTCCTGAACTCGCCACTGGCACAAGGCTTTGGATTTACGCGACCCGTCCAACGGCGGCGGTCGTCGGGACCGCTACCATCCGCGATGTTAACCGGGCGCATCCCCGCACGATCTGGCGGAAACACAGGGATGGTGCAGGCGTCGATCACGCCGCTTTCATGGAGTATTTCCACGGCACGCAGGAGGCAGTCGCCATCCTGCTCGCGGCAGTCAGGCGTGTCGGCCCGATCACGATCGAAGAGCTACGGCAGATTCGAGACCGTTTTCATCCACCGCAAGTTTTGTTGCGGCTGAGCAATTCCGAAGCCAAAGCCCTCCAGCAACTCGCCAACAAATGAACGTAGGAGGCGCAGACCCGGTAGTGAACTCGCGCTGCTCCCCGAAACTCGGCGCGCTTTTCCGCCGGAAACGAGGTGTAGGCCACCTCGAAGACCGCACTAAAACCAGCAAAAAAAGCCCGGCCTCCTCGCGGAGGCCGGGCTGATTGTTTGCAGCGATGCTTACAGGGATCAGCCGCGGGTGCGCGAGCGGATCATGAAGCTGTCGTAGGTGTATTCGGCGACCTGCCACCACAGATACTGATCGGAGCGATAGGCCTGCATCGCGTCGATCGCCTTCTTGAAGTCGGGGTTCTTGGCCGAGATCTCGCCCCACAGCTCGTTGGTGGCCTTGAGGCAGGCGTCGAGGATTTCGTTGGAGAACGGACGCAGCTGCGTGCCGCTCGCCACCAGCCGCTTCAGCGCGGTCGGGTTCTGCATGTCGTAGCGCGCCGCCATCCAGGTGTTGGTCGCTTCCGCCGCATTGGCGAGAATCGACTGATAGTTCTTCGGCAGCGCGTTGAACTTGTCGAGGTTGGCGAAGGCGTGCACGGTCGGGCCGCCTTCCCAGAAGCCCGGATAGTAGTAGTACTTCGCGACCTTCTGGAAGCCGAGCTTCTCGTCGTCGTACGGACCGACCCACTCGGCGGCGTCGATGGTGCCCTTTTCCAGCGCCGGGTAGATGTCGCCGCCGGCGATCTGCTGCGGCACCACGCCGACCTTCTGCAGCACCTGACCGGCGATGCCGCCGATACGCATCTTCAGGCCGCTCATGTCGGCGACGGTCTTGATCTCCTTACGGAACCAGCCGCCCATCTGGGTGCCGGTGTTGCCGCTCGGGAAGCCGATCACGCCGTGCTTCTTGTAGAACTCGTTGGCGAGCTCGTTGCCGCCGCCCTGATACAGCCAGGAGTTTTGCTGACGGGCGTTGAGGCCGAACGGGACCGAGGCGAACACCGCGAAGGTCGGGTCCTTGCCGACGTAGTAATACGACACGGTGTGGCACATCTCGACGGTGCCGTTCGAGGTCGCGTCGAGCGCCTGCAGACCCGGGACGACTTCGCCGGCGGCGAACACCTGGATCTGAAACTTGTTGTCGGTCATCTCGGCGACCTGCTTGGAGAGATACTCCGCGCCGCCATAGATGGTGTCGAGAGACTTCGGGAAGCTCGAGGTCAACCGCCACTTCACCTCGGGCGACGACTGGGCGATCGCCGGCGAAGCCACCGCAGCAACTGCGGCACCGGTTGCTGATACTTTCAGGAAGTCACGACGTTTCATAAGGCATCTCCTTGGTTGCCGGCGTTTCCCGGATTCCTGGCTTGCGTTGGCGGAAGAACGGTCCGTGCGAAGCCGCTTGGGTGAAGCGTCTCTATCATGGATGCTCGGCGGCGGAAACGCTGCTGGGGTCCGGATAGTCGAGATTCAACCAAAGTCGAAGGGCGCCGTTACGACGAGGAAATGTCGGCGCGACGGCGGCGCCTGCGTCAGATTGCTGCGGCTGCTTTCAGCCGGTCCCGCACCTTGCCGGCGATGGTCCGATAGATTGCGGCGTGCGGCCCGTTCGGCTCACTCTCGACCACCGGCGTGCCGGCATCCGAGCTGGCGCGGATGTCCATGTGTAGCGGCACCTCGCCGAGGAACGGCACACCGAGTCGCTCGGCTTCGTGCATCGCACCACCGTGGCCGAAGATATCCGAGCGCGTGCCGCAATGCGGGCACATGAAGTAGCTCATGTTCTCGATGATGCCGAGCACCGGCACGTCGACCTTGGTGAACATGGCCAATCCCCTGCGCGCATCGATCAGCGCGAGGTCCTGTGGCGTCGAAACGATCACCGCCCCTTTCAGCGGCACATTCTGGGCCAGCGTGAGTTGGGCGTCGCCGGTCCCCGGCGGCATGTCGACCACCAGCACGTCGAGCTGGCCCCAATCGACGTCGCGCAGCATCTGGGTGATCGCCGACATCACCATCGGGCCACGCCAGATCATCGGCACCTCCTCGTCGACCAGGAAGCCGATCGACATCACCGACAGGCCGAAGCGCTTGATCGGAATCATCTTTCGACTGTCGTCGAGTTCAGGCTTTTGATGGATGCCGGTGAGCCGCGGCACCGACGGGCCGTAGATATCAGCGTCGAGCAGTCCGACGCGCAGGCCCTGGTCGCGCAGCCCGAGCGACAGGTTGAGCGCCGTCGTCGACTTGCCGACGCCGCCCTTGCCGGACGCGACTGCGATCACCGCGCGGACGCCCGGGATCTCCGCCTGCCGAGCCATCGGCGATTGCGCGCCGCCGGCCGGCGCCGGACGGTGCGCCGAGGCCGGCGCGACGCCGGCGCGTTGCTGCGGTTTGGGCGTGCCGGGCTTGCGTTCCGCCGTCAGCGCAACGAGTGCGCTGACAACGCCGGGAACCGCCCGCACGGCCGCTTCCGCCGCGGCTCGCACGCTTTCCCAGGCCCGCGCCTCAGCGGCGTCGACGTTGATCGAGAAGTACACCTTGCCATCGGTCACGGCGACGTCGGAGAGCACATCCGCCTGCGTCAGCGGCACGCCACGTGGCGTCGCCACCTTGGCCAGGCTGTCGCGAATCTGTTGCTGGGTGACGCTCACTGTAAATCTCCTCCGCCGGTCGGCCTTGTACGATCACATGGGATCGCCCGCTTCAAGGGCGGAATTGGGTTAGACGAACCGCCGCGCAATCGTCCGCATTCGCAACGTCCGTCAGAAACGAGCTACTGCTGCACCGCAGGGCAACGATCGCGCGGCAGAGCCTCGACAATTCAGCGCCGCCCTCTTGCCCGTCGAGCCTTGCGGCCTATGCTGCAGCCCCTGCCGCAGGCCTGCAAAAGGCCGCGCCCCACTCCCTCAATTCATCCGTCCGGCGTCCGTTCAAGCCGCGCAACGAAGGGTACAGACATGGCCAAAGTCGCTTTCCTCGGTCTCGGCGTGATGGGATTTCCGATGGCCGGACACCTCGCCAAAAAGGGAGGCCACGAGGTCACCGTCTATAACCGGACCGCCGCGAAGGCGAAGGCCTGGGCCGATCAGTTCGGCGGCAAGACCGCTGCGACGCCGGCCGCCGCTGCCGAAGGTCAGGATTTCGTGATGGCCTGCGTCGGCAACGACAACGACCTGCGCTCCGTCACGCTCGGCCCGGACGGCGCCTTCGCGGCGATGAAGTCGGGCTCGCTGTTCGTCGACCACACCACCGCCTCGGCCGAAGTCGCCCGCGAGCTCGACGCGGCCGCCACCAAGGCCGGCTTCGGCTTCATCGATGCCCCGGTGTCCGGGGGACAGGCCGGCGCCGAGAACGGCGTGCTGACGGTGATGTGCGGCGGCGATCCGGCCGCCTATGCCCGCGCCGAGCCGGTGATCGCGTCATATGCGCGTATGTGCAAGCTGCTCGGCCCGGCCGGCTCGGGCCAGCTCACCAAGATGGTCAACCAGATCTGCATCGCCGGTCTGGTGCAGGGCCTGTCCGAAGGCATCCACTTCGCCAAGAAGGCGGGGCTCGATGTCAACGCGGTGATCGACACCATCTCCAAGGGCGCGGCGCAGTCCTGGCAGATGGAGAACCGGCACAAGACCATGAACGACGGCAAGTACGATTTCGGCTTCGCGGTCGAATGGATGCGCAAGGACCTGTCGATCTGCCTCGCCGAATCCCGCCGCAACGGCGCCAGCCTACCGGTGACCGCGCTGGTCGACGCGTTCTATGCGGAGGTGGAGAAACTGGGCGGCCGCCGCTGGGATACCTCCAGCCTGCTTGCGCGGCTGGAGCGCTGACGCGCGCGCCACACCCGCCGACGATCGCGGTTTTCACACTTTGGTAACCGCGATCGTTAGCCAGCCATTAACCGGAATATCTTTTCCTCTAAGGCTACTCTTAAGGATTTACGGCCAGATATAGGCTGATGTAACTGCGCGCGTTTTTTGCGCTGGAATCGTGTTGGTGATGAGTGAGTCCGCCGAAAAGCCTGAAGTCTTCCAGCTTCCGGCTGAGGGCCCGGTGGTCGCCCCGGCACGCAACCGGCGCGTCGCCGCGCAGCGCGTGCGCGAAGCGCGCGATCGGCTGACCTCGACCAGCGGCACACGTCCGGCATTCGACCACGAGCTGGTTCGGCAATACGCCCAGACGCGGCAGTCGGCCTCGTTCGTCATCATGCTGCTGGTGGTCGTCACCGGCGCCCTGTTCGGCTTCTGGTCCGATCCCATCACCGCGGGCGCCTGGACCGTCGGGATGCTCTGCATCCACGCCGTGATCATCCGCAATTGCAGCCGCTTTCTGCAGGAGCCGGCCTCCCCGGCCCGCACCCGGGTCTGGCGCCGGCGCTTCGTCGTGCTCGATCTGATCTACGGACTGGCCTGGACCTCGATCCTGGTTCACCCGGTCGAGCTGACGATGGTCTCCAATACGCTGCTGATGTTCCTGATGCTGCTGGTGATTGCGGTCTCCAGCATGCTGGCGGCGAGTCTGCCGATCGCGGCGCTGGCCGCCACGATCCCGGTGACCTGCGCGATCGCGCTGAACTTCCTGCTCGGCGGCACATTCGACAGCTACGTGCTCGCCGCGCTGACGGTAGCGGCCGAAGCGTACTTCGCGTTGCTGGCGCACCGCCTGCATTCGACCACGCTGGCGACGCTGGAGGCGCGCGCCGAGAAGGATGCGCTGATCGGCGAACTCGAACAGGCCAAGGCGATCTCCGACGAGGCCCGGCATCGCGCCGAGGCCGCCAACGTCGCCAAGTCGCGGTTTCTCGCGCAGATGAGCCACGAGCTGCGCACGCCGCTCAACGCCATTCTCGGCTTTTCCGAAGTGATGAAGAGCGAGATCTTCGGCGCCCATGCCGTGCCGGTGTACAAGGACTACTCCGCCGACATCCACAATTCCGGCGTCCACCTGCTCAATCTGATCAACGAGATCCTCGATCTGTCGCGGATCGAAGCCGGCCGCTACGAGCTCAACGAGGAAGCGATCTCGCTGGTACACGTGGTGAGCGACTGCCACCATCTGCTGAAGCTGCGCGCCACCAGTCGCGGCATCACCATCCACGAAGTGTTCGAAAAGGGCATGCCGCGGATCTGGGGCGACGAACGCGCGGTGCGCCAGGTCGTACTCAATCTGCTGTCGAACTCGATCAAGTTCACGCCGCAGGGCGGCGAGATCTGGCTCAAGGTCGGCTGGACCGCGTCGGGCGGTCAGTATCTCAGCGTCAAGGACACCGGCTCCGGCATCCCCGAAGAGGAGATCCCGGTGGTGCTCGCCTCGTTCGGCCAGGGCTCGAACTCGATCAAATCGGCCGAACAGGGCGCCGGTCTCGGCCTGCCGATCGCCAAGAGCCTGGTCGACATGCACGGCGGCACGTTCACGCTGAAGTCGAAGCTGCGAATCGGCACCGAAGTCGTCGTCACCTTCCCGCCCGAGCGGGTGATGTCGGCGCTGGCGCCGATGGCTGATGAAGCACCGTTGCAGCCCCGTCTCGTCGAGATCGACGAGCGCAGCCGGGCGCGCGGCAAGCCGATCATGAACGCCGGCACCGGGCTGTAGCGATGGGGGCTTGCGGAAACCATCCAATGTCCGTCACGATCGGGGATGAGCATCGAAACGCCCTGCATCGCGGTCTGCCTGATCGATCCGCAAACAAGCCTGTGCTTCGGCTGCGGCCGTACCATGCCGGAAATCGCCCGCTGGCATCGGCTGGATCGCGACGAGCGGCTGGACATCATGGCGGCCCTGCCCGGTCGCATGGCGCAGGCCGGACTCGAGCCACCGAAGCCACGCAAGGTGCGCGCGCGCTGAGAGGTGCGCCGTGAGCCGGATCCTGCTCGTCCTCATCGTGCTGATCGGGACCGCGGGCGCCGTGGTGGCCTATGGCGACCCCAAGCGGATTTCGGACGCCGGCGACGCGGTGTCGACGATGTTGCGCAAGCGCGTCGCAGCGGCCAGCGCCAACCACGCACATGGTCGCGTGGTCGCGATTCCGCGCGGCACCGGCGGCGAGTTCGCCGTGCGGGCCAAGGTGAACGGCGTCAACGCGCCGATGGTGATCGACACCGGCGCCACCTCGGTGGTGCTCACCTTCGAGACCGCCAAGGCGGCAGGGCTGCCGCTGGAAATTCTGAATTTCGACGTCGATCTCGAGACCGTGGGCGGTCGTACCCGGGCCGCCAAGCTGTCGCTCGACAGCATCTCGATCGGCAAGCTGGTCGAACGTTCGGTGCCGGCCCTGGTGGTGCCGCGCGGTCAGATGAAGACCAATCTGCTCGGCATGAGCTTCCTCGACCGGCTGGAAAGCTGGGAGGTCCGATCCGATCAGTTGCGGCTGCGCGGCTATCCTTGAGCGACCTCAGTTACGCGAAGGGCTGCCGTCAATGCGCGCCGCCTGCAGTTGCGCGTAAGATCGCACGATTTCCAGTTCGCCATTGAAAATCATAGCTCTTAGAGCTACATTAGGCGGCGTGCGCGATGCGCATATTCAAGACCAAGGAATTCGGAAAATTTGCCCGAAAGGCAAGGCTGCCGGACACGGAACTGTTGGCGGCTGCGATCCATGTCATGGCCGGTCGATGGGACGCCGATCTTGGTGGCGGTGTGTTCAAGCAGCGTATCGCGCGGCGGGGCGCAGGCAAGTCGGGCGGCTTTCGCGTGATCCTCGTCTGCAAGGTCGGAGAGCGCAGTTTCTTCGTCCACGGCTTCGCCAAGAGTGAGAAAGCAAACATCACGTCAGCGGAGTTGAGTGCGCTGAGGAAGCTGGCGACCGTATTGACTGCTCTCGACGCTACCGCATTGGATGCCGCGATAGCCGCTGGCGAGCTGGCTGAGATTTCTAACGAGAACGGCTGAACCCGATGAGCAAGACGACCAAAGGCATCCTTGCGACTGTTCACGACACGGCCATCGGTCTCCACCGCGCCGGCGTGATCGGCAAGGAAACCATGCGCGAGTTCGATGCGCTGTGTCTGACGCCTGTCAGTCCCATGGCGCCCGATGAAATCAGGGCGTTGCGCGAGCGCGAGCAGGTCTCGCAGCCGGTGTTCGCGCGCTATCTGAATGTCCGAAAAGACGCCGTCAGCAAATGGGAGCGCGGCGAGAAACGACCGGACGGTCCCTCACTGAAGCTGCTCAATCTGGTGAAAGCCAAAGGGCTTGCTTCGATCGCCTGAACGCGTTCAAGCCGCCTCGGCGGACGCCCTCTCCTCCACCGCGACCATGGCCTTGATCAGCACGCTGGCATCGGCGTCGGGCTTGACGCCGAACTCGGATAGATAGCGCCGGAACGCCCGTGCACCGGGCACGCCCTGATACGCACCGATGAGGTGCCGGGTGATCGCATGCAGCCGCACGCCCTGCGCCAGCTGACGCTCGATATACGGCAGCAGCGCTTCCAGCGCCTGCTTCATCGAGGCATGGGGCGCGGCCTCGCCGAACAGCTCGGGATCGACATCGAGCAGGCGCCACGGCTCCTGATAAGCGGCGCGGCCGAGCATCACGCCGTCGACATGCGCCAGATGTTGCTTGGCCGCCGCGATGCTGGTGATGCCGCCGTTGATGATGATCGGAATATTCGGCAAGGCCTGCTTCAGCCGATACACCCGGTCGTAATCGAGCGGCGGGATGTCACGGTTCTCCTTCGGCGACAGACCGTTCAGCCACGCCTTGCGGGCGTGAACGACCAGCGCATCGACGCCCGCCGCGACGACGCTGCGCGCCAGCGTGTCCAGCGCGACCTCCGGATCCTGGTCGTCGATGCCGATGCGGCACTTGACCGTCACCGGCACCTTCACCGCGGCCTTCATGGCGGCGATGCCTTCGGCGACCAGCGCGGGTTCGGCCATCAGGCAGGCGCCGAAGCGCCCTTCCTTCACCCGGTCGGACGGGCAGCCGACATTGAGATTGATCTCGTCATAGCCGAAGTCTTCGCCGATCTTCGCAGCGGTCGCGAGGTCGGCCGGATTGGAGCCGCCGAGTTGCAGCGCCACCGGATGTTCGGACGGATCGAAGCCGAGCAGACGCTGCCGGTCGCCATGAATCACGGCGCCCGTGGTCAGCATCTCGGTATAGAGCAGCGCACGGCGGCTCAGCAGCCGATGGAACACGCGACAATTGCTGTCGGTCCAGTCCATCATCGGTGCCACCGAAAAGATCGGCGTGGGGAAGTAACTCATCGGCAACTCGGCTTCCTGCTCGCTCGCGCGCATCGGTCGCAGCGGGCCGATGGCGGCCGCCACAGCCTGCGTATAAGCCGCGGACGCAGCCATCGCAAGCACGCCATCCACCGGACTGGCACCGCCGGTTTCAGCTGCTAATCGCATGGAATCGGTCGCGAAACTCGGAAGACAACCGACCCGCTCGTTGCGTTTGACGGATCGCAATGCCGATCACTGCCGGGCGCGATCTGTTGACAGCCCAGTCCGGCCACGACGATAGTTCCATCATCGCCGCGACGGCTCGCGCCTCGTCGCTCCGCCCTCTCTTCGCGGCTCTCCGCATGGTGAGATAGACCACCTGCGGCCAGAACGGGTTCCTCGATGAAATTCACCACACGGCTCGTCCTCCTCGTCACCGTGCTGACGGTCGGTGCGACGCTGGTCACGGCGGCGCTGCTCACCTGGACGACGCGGCGCGCGATCATCACCGAGGCGGAAGCATCCGGTGAGAAGGTCGCGCGGCTGCTGGCCCGCAGCGCAAGCCTCGCCAGTTCGATCCCCGCCGAAGTCGAGTCGATCATCGCCGAGGAGATGGTGGCACAAGGCACGATCCTCGGACAATTCGTCGAAGCCGCGGAGCGATCCGGGATGCCACCCGACGAGATCAATCGCCGGCTGAAGAGCATCACCGACGACACCGTGCTCGATGAGATATGGATCACCGACAGCAAGGGCCACGCCTATCTGCACAGCCTGCCGGGCGTCGACTTCACCTTCAGCAATTCTCCGCAGGTGCAACCGCAGGCCTACGCGTTTCACGATCTGCTCGACGGCAAGCAGAAGGTCGTCAATCAGGATGCGCGCAAGCGCGACATCGACAACGAGCACTTCAAGTATGTCGGCGTCGGCGGCGTCGACAAACCGCGGATCATTCAGGTCGGGCGCAACGCCAGGTTTCTCGAGCAGCTCACCATGAAGGTCGGCCTGCCGCGCACCGTCGAGAACCTGCTCGCCGACGGCGACATCGACGCCGTCTGGGTGTTCGATCGCAAGCTCGACGCGCTGGTCGGGCCTGGTATCTACGGCGCCAATCTGCGCGACGGACCGAACCAGAAGGAGCTTGGTCCGGTTCAACTGGTGATCGCCGACGGCCAGACGCGCCATGTCGAGAGCCGCAACAATCTCAGCGTCATCGCGCCGGTGCACAATGAGCAGAAGGAAATCGTCGGCGCGGCGCTGGTGCGCCTTCCGATGAACCGGGTGTGGGCGACGGTGCAAAGCCAGGCCGAGATCGCGGCCGTCACCGCGTCGGCGATCGCGGCGATCGGCATCCTGCTGTCGATCGGCGTCGCGCGCTATCAGTCGGCGCCGCTGCGTCAGATCACCCGCGCGGCGACCGCGCTGGAAGCGCACAAATTCGATCCGAAGCTGCTGTCGCCGGTGTTGAGACGCCGCGACGAACTCGGCCAGCTGGCGCGGGTGTTCACCGGCATGGCCGGTCAGGTTGCGGCGCGCGAAGAGTATCTCGACTCCATGGTGAAGCAGCGCACCGAAGAACTGGAAACGCGCAACCGCAGCCTCGAAGGACTCTCGGCGGCGCTGTCGAAATATCTGTCGCCGCAGGTCTACTCGTCGATCTTTAGCGGTCACCAGGTCGCCGAGATCGCCTCCAAGCGCAAGAAGCTGACGATCTTCCTGTCCGACATCGCCAACTTCACAGCCACCACCGACAAGCTGGAGTCCGAAGACCTCACCGCGATGCTCAACCGCTATCTGGCCGAGATGGCGCAGATCGCGCTCAAGCACGGAGCCACCATCGACAAATATGTCGGCGACGCGGTGCTCGCCTTCTTCGGCGATCCGGAAAGCCGCGGCGTCAAGGAGGACGCGATGGCCTGCGTGATGATGGCCATCGAGATGCAGCAGAAGCTGATCGAACTCGAGGCCGAGTGGATGGAGACCGGCGCCGAACGCCCGTTCCGCGTGCGGATCGGCATCAACACCGGCTATTGCACGGTCGGCAATTTCGGCAGCCCCGACCGAATGGACTACACCATCGTCGGCGGCGAAGTGAACCTGACCTCGCGGCTCGAACAGAGCTGCGAGCCGGGCTCGATCCTGATCTCGCACGTCACCTGGTCGCTGGTGAACGACGTGATCGACGCCGAAGAACGGCCGGCCCTGACGGTCAAAGGCTTTGGCGAGCCGGTGCGTGCCTATGCGGTGCGCGGCCTGAAAGCCGGCGCGCCGGCGGAAGTCATCCGCAAGGAATTGCCGGGGATGCGACTGTTCATCGACACCGCGGCCGCCGACCGCGGCGAGGTCCGCGACACGCTTGCCAAAGTAGTGGCCGATCTCGACGACGCCACGTAGCACGCGCACCGCGTCCTGCATTGCAGGCATGACTTCCCCGCGCGGCGATCCTGCCTATTTAGGGGCATGACTCCACGAGGCGCTTTCCCCATGAAGAAGATCGGCTTTCTCTCGTTCGGCCACTGGTCGCCGTCGCCGCACTCCGGCACGCGCTCGGCCGCCGATGCCCTGCTGCAATCGATCGAACTGGCGCAGGCCGCCGAACAGCTCGGCGCCGATGGCGCCTATGTCCGGGTCCATCACTTCGCCCGCCAGCTCGCCTCGCCGTTCCCGCTGCTCGCCGCGATCGGCGCCAAGACCAGCCGGATCGAGATCGGCACGGCGGTGATCGACATGCGCTACGAGAATCCGCTGTATATGGCGGAGGATGCCGGCGCCGCCGATCTGATCGCCGGCGGCCGCTTGCAGCTCGGCATCAGCCGCGGCTCGCCCGAGCAGGTGATCGACGGCTTCCGCTACTTCGGCTACGAGCCGGCCGAGGGCCAGAGCGACGCCGACATGGGCCGTCGTCATACCGAAGTGCTGCTCGACGTGCTGCGCGGCGAAGGCTTCGCCAAGCCGAACCCGCGACCGATGTTTCCAAACCCGCCCGGTCTGCTGCGGCTGGAGCCGCATTCCGATGGGCTGCGCGATCGCATCTGGTGGGGCGCCGGCTCCAATTCGACTGCGGTCTGGGCCGCCAAACTCGGCATGAATTTGCAGAGTTCGACGCTGAAGAACGACGAAACCGGGGAGCCGTTTCACGTTCAGCAGGCGGCGCAGATCCGTGCCTATAGGGCCGCGTGGCAGGAAGCCGGCCATAGCCGGACGCCGCGCGTCTCGGTCAGCCGCAGCATCTTCGCGCTGGTCGATGATCGCGACCGCTCGTATTTCGGCAGCGAGAGCGGCCAGCAGGATCAAGTCGGCTATCTCGATGCCCAGACCCGCGCGATCTTCGGCCGCTCCTACGCCGCCGAGCCGGATGTGCTGATCGAGCAGCTCAGGCAGGACGAAGCGATCGCCGAGGCCGATACGCTGTTGCTAACGGTGCCGAACCAGCTCGGCGTCGACTACAACGCCCACGTGATCGAGGCGCTTCTCACCCACGTCGCCCCCGCGCTCGGCTGGCGCTGATCGGACCCTCGGCCGCGTCTGGCTTGCTCAGCGCGGCCGACTGTTGGGCGAGCGCCGCCGCCCCGGGCGCTTGTCGGGCTCGACGTGAATTTCTTTCAACGCACCACCCGACACGACGACCACGGCGAACACCAGCTTGCCCTCGGTGACGTGGAGCCCCGCGCTGATCGCCCGGCCCGCGCCGTACTTCTCGGCGATCGCGATGGCCTCGGTGAGCGGCATCCGCGAGCGCTCGAACGCCTCGATGTTGCGCTTGTCGTCTCCCCGCAACTCGGCCTTCGACATCACCACCGCGGAGCTGACGATGCGCTTCGTCGCCGCCTCGATCACGGTGCTCCAGATGTTGTCGTCCTTGAGGGATTTGATTTCGAAGAACGGCGCGCCGCCCTGATCGCTCAGCGCGAGATCGTAGGCGCGCGCGCCGAGCCCGTTCTCGACGAGGCGGACGACATCGGCTCCCGATGCAACGCTGCCGACGGCGGTTTCTGGTTGGACATCACTGGCGGCCGGAGCGGGCTCGATCGCTTCGGACTCACGGGCAGCTTGTGCACCCAGAATGCCCTGCCCGGTCAGAAGTAACACCACGACAAATTGGGCCAGCAGGCTCCGTGCAGACATGGCCCCTCGTTGATCTTGGACGCGGCATCGCAACCCCATCACCGCTTCGTTCAGTTTGCGCCCGCCATCTGGCGCACCGACGTCGCCTCGGCCATCGGTGCGGTCGCAGGTCCATCAGCCGGCGGCGCCTTCACCCAGGCATGGCCGGACAGCGCCTTGTCGTAGCCGTACTGGAACAGGTCACGCATGTAGGCGGTGTTGAATCCCGCGGGCGAAACCGGGCGATCGGCTTCGATGTAGCTGAGGTTGAAGCCGTATTTGTTCCGCTTGGCGAAGCCGTAGGTGCTGAACAGAATCGAACGGGTCTGCGCCTTGACCAGGGTGGACGACGACCGCGACGCGATCTCCAGCGTCCTGTCGGTCACCACCTGGAATTCCGGTTCGATCTTGTTGTTGATGAGAATGTAAAGCTGAAGATCCAGCGACTTGCCGGAGGCGTTGCGCAGCAGATAGGCCTCCGGCAGTGTCAGGACCGGGGCGATCACGCCGCCGTCGACGTGCATCTCCTGGAACCGGGCGCCGCCCGCTTCGGCGCTGATCAGCATCGGCGGGAACACAGCCGGCAAGCTCGCCGACGCCGCGACCACATCGCGGAACAGATTGAGCGATTGCGTTGTCCCAAGCGATGCGATGCGGCCGAGATTCCAGATCACCGAGCGCTGCGAATCCAGGTTCGTGGTCACTACGAACAGCAAGCGGCCCTTGGCGTATTCGGCCGCGACGGAGGCGACGAAATCCTCGTTGATGTATTCGGCAACCAGTTCGCGCAGGCGCTTGTTGCCGAACAGGCCGGAGCCGAAAATCGCATTCAGCGGGTTCGGCGATTCCAGCAAGGTTTCGGCGACGCCGCTGGTGTAGAATTGGCGCAAGGTCGGGTCGTATTGCGGTCCCAGAAACGCAAACGGCGCGATCAGCGCGCCGGTGCTGACGCCCGAAACGATCGAGAACGATGGACGCGTTCCGGCCGCGGTCCAGCCGTTAAGCAAACCTGCACCATAAGCCCCGTCGGCCCCGCCACCCGACAACGCCAGATAGTTGCGCGGTCCCGCAAACAGTCTGGTCTGGACGAAGGCGGAAGCCGGTTCGTCGGCGTAGCGACGCAGATCATCGAGGTTGAGGACGCGTGCGGAATTGGCCTCAGCGACGGTGTACGGCACCCGCGGCGCCGATGCGCACGCCGCCAGCATCCAACTCAACGCGATGATCAGCGGAACCATGAAAGGTCGGGACATGCGACGCATCCTGCAGCGCAACGGTTGACAACCGATTAGGGATTGGACGCATCGCAGTGTCGATCTGCAGAAGCTTCAGCCGAATGATGGGACACACCCAACCGCGGAACCCGCTCGAGATAGTCCTGATGAATCGCCTGGATGGTCTTGCGATCATCGAACTTGACCCGCCAGCTGCTCGGCGAGCCCTGCCCGACGATCAGCCCTTCGCGGTCGCCGTATTTCGGATGCCGCGAACGTCCCAGCGGACTCATGCGGACGCGGGCGCCCCGGCACAAGGGAAGCGGAGCAGAGATGTGATCGTTCGTCTTCATGAAGCCGCGCCTTCTTCCGGCATTTTGATACGAAACCACGCAACGTAGAGCGCGGGGAGAAACAGCAGTGTCAGCACGGTGCCGACGATGATGCCGCCCATCATCGCGTAGGCCATCGGGCCCCAGAACACCTCGCGGGCGATCGGGATCAGCGCGAGGCTGGCGGCAGCGGCGGTCAACAGGATCGGCCGCATCCGGTGTTCGGTCGCTTCGGCGACGGCCTCCCATGGCGATTTTCCTTCGCTGCGCAGATGTTCGATCTGCACGATCAGGATCACCGAGTTGCGGATCAGGATGCCGATCAGCGCGAGCACGCCGAGGATGGCGACGAACCCGAGCGGCGCGCCGCTCGGCAGCAGCGCCGCAACGACACCGATCAACGCCAGCGGCGCCACGGCGAACACCAGGAACAGCCGGTGGAAGCTCTGCAACTGCACCATCAGGATCGTCGCCATCGCGAACAGCATGATCGGCACCACCGCGACGATCGGCGCCTGCGACTTCGCGCTCTCTTCGACCGTGCCGCCAACCACCGCGGAATAGCCGAAGGGCAGCTTGGCGTTGAACTCGGCGACCTGCGGCTTCAGGTGATCGACCACCGTGGCCGGCTGGGTGGCGTCGAGCATCCCGGCCTTGACCGTGATGGTCGGGAGCCGAGAACGACGCCAGATCGTCGGCTGCTCAAGCTCGTAACGGAACGTCGCCACCGCTGCGAGCGGCACGGTCTGTCCGCTGCTTCCAGACAGTTGCAGGTTGCGCAGCGTCTCGATCGACCCGCGCTCCGCCGCATTGGCGCGGCCCTGCACGTTGACGAGATAGATATCGTCGCGAACCTGGGTGACGGTCGTCCCATCGACAATGGCATTCAGCGTCGACGCGATGTCTTCCGAGGTGACGCCGAGCTGCCGCGCCTTGTCCTGCAACACGTCGACTTTGACGACGCGCGCCGGCTCCATCCAGTCGTACACCACGTCGCCGAGATGCGGATCGGTCGCAATGATGCCGGCGAGCTGCCGCGCCAATTCGCGGACCTTGGCGATTTCCGGCCCGCTGACGCGATATTGGATCGGCCGGCCGACCGGCGGTCCGATGTCGAGCAGCTTCACCAGCGCGTCGGTGCCCGGAAAAGTCTTCTTCAGATAGGCCTGCAGTTCCGGCTGAAGCCGATCGCGATCGGCGAGGCTCTTGGTCACGATCACGATCTGGCCGAACGATTTGTCGGCCGGCTGCACGTCGAACGACAGCACGAAGCGCGGCGCGCCCTGGCCCACATAAGTCGACCAGTGATCGATGCCGTCCTTGCCCTGCAGCGCCTCGCGCTCGAACCGTGCCATCTGCGTGCTGGTTTCCGTGATCGAGCTGTTCTGCGGCAGATTCCAGTCGACGATCAGCTCGTTGCGATCCGAGGACGGGAAGAACTGCTGCTGCACGAAGCCCATGCCGACCAGCGACAGCGCGAACGCAGCCAGCGTCGTGCCGATCGTCAGCCACCGCCAGCGCATGCAAAACATCAGTGTCCGGCTGAAGAACCGCGAGAACCATCCCTTGGTCTCGTGATGGCTCTTCATCTGCTTCGGCAGGATGGTGACGCCGAGCAGCGGCGTGAACAGCACCGCGACGATCCAGGATGTGATCAGCGACACCGCGATGACCACGAACAGCGTGAAAGTGAATTCGCCGGCGGCGCTGCTGTTGAGGCCGATCGGAATGAAGCCCGCGACTGTCACCAGCGTGCCGGTGAGCATCGGAAACGCCGTCGACGTGTAGACGTAAGTGGCGGCTTTTTCGAGCGAGTCACCGATCTCTAGCCGCGCCACCATCATCTCAACTGCGATCATCGCGTCGTCGACCAACAGGCCGAGCGCGATGATCAGCGCGCCGAGCGAGATCCGCTGCAGTGAAATGTCGGAATACTGCATCACCAGGAAGGTGATCGCGAGCACCAGCGGAATCGAGATCGCCACGACCAGGCCGGCGCGCAGGCCGAGACTGATGAAGCTGATCGCCAGAACGATCGCGACCGCTTCGAACAGCGCCCGCGTGAAGCCCGACACCGCCTCATCGACGATCTGCGGCTGGTCCGAAACCAGATGCACCTCGGCGCCGACCGGCAGATCGGCCGAGATGAGCTTCATCTTCTTCTTGAGAGCGTCCCCGAACTCGAGCAGGTTGGCGCCGGCCTTCATGCCGATCGCCAGGCCGATCGCAGGCTCGCCCTTGTACCTGAACAGGGAGGTCGGCGGATCGGAGTAACCTCGCCGGATCGTGGCGATTTCGGTCAGCGGGAAGAACCTGTCGTTGACGCGCAGGTTGATCGCCTTGAGGCTCTCTTCCGACGTGAATTGTCCGCTGACGCGAACGCTGATCCGTTCCGGACCCGCCTGCAGCACGCCGGACGGCGTGATGGCGTTCTGCGCCTGCAGCGACGCGATGATAGAGCGTTGATCGAGCCCCAAAGCCGCGACCTTTCGCGGCGAGAACTCCAGAAAGATTACCTCATTCTGGGCACCGACGATGTCCACGCGCCCGACATTCGGCACCTGGAGCACCTTGGCGCGCACGTCCTCGACCTGGTCGCGGAGCTGGCGCTGTGTGAGGCCGTCGCTGGTGAAAGCGTAAATGTTGCCGAACACGTCGCCGAAGCGATCGTTGAATGCCGGGCCGACCACGCCCTGCGGAAAGTCGCCCTTGATATCATTGATCATGTTGCGGACGCGCACCCAGGTCGGGACCACGTCCCGCGCCTTGGTGGTGTCGCGCAGATTGACGAACACCGTGGTTTCACCCGCGGTGGTGATACTCTTGGTGTAGTCGAGGGACTCCAGTTCTTCGAGCTTCTTCTCGATCCGGTCGGTGACCTGGCGCGTCGTCTCCTCGGCCGAAGCGCCCGGCCATTTGGCCTGGATCACCATCGTCTTGATCGTGAACGCCGGGTCCTCTTCGCGGCCGAGCTCGAGATACGAAAACAGGCCCGCCGCCATGAAGGCGATCATGAAGTACCAGACCATCGAACGATGGTGCAGCGCCCAGTCGGAGAGATTGAATTTCTTCACGCTTGCGGTTCCCCTTCGAGGCGGACCCGCTGGCCCTCCTTGAGTTGATGCACCCCCGCTCTCGCAACCCGCTCGCCGGCGTTGATCCCGTCGGTCACCTGCACCGACCCGTCGTCGCCACGCACGATCTGCACCTTGCGCTTGCTGACCGACTTGGTGGCCGGATCGATCACCCAGACGTTCGCTTGATCGTTCTCGGTGAGAATGGCGGTCGCCGGCAGCCGATAGCCTTGTGTCGGCTTGCCGGGGATCAGGGTCGTGATCGTCGAGCCCAGCCGGAACGTGTCCGGCGGCGATTCGAGCGTGATCCGCACTCGCCGCGTTCGCGTCACCGGGTCGGCCTGCGGCGCCACTTCCCGCACCTTGCCGGCGGCCTCGACGTCCGCATCGAGCTGCAGCCGCACGGTGAGCGGCGAACCGATCTTGAGCATGCCGGCGAGTTCATCGGCAACGTCGATCACCGCCTCGCGAATGTCGGGTCTCGCAACCGTCACCACGGTTTGCCCAGGATTGACGATCTGTCCGACCTGAACTCCGACCGCGGTGACGACGCCGGCATACTCGACTTCCAGTTTGGTGTAGCTGAGCTGCTCGCGCGCCTTGGTCAGGTTCGATTGCGCACGCGTGACCGCCGCCTGCGCAGCCGCACTGCTTTGTTCGGCGGAATCCAGAGTCGCCTTGGTGGTGGCTCCGGTTTCGATCAGCGTCCGCTGGCGATTTGCAGTACTGCTGGCATTGACGAATTGGCCTTGCGCCGTCGACACTTCAGCAAGCGCCGACCGCACCGCCAGTTCGGCAGCGAACGGGTCGACCGCGGCGAGGAGTTGTCCCTTGTCGACGGTGTCGCCGACGTTGACCGGCCGCGCGATCAGCCGCCCCAGCATCCGGAAGCCGTAGTCGGTTTTGAACTGCGGCTCGACCGTTCCGACCACCGCGAGACTGACCGCCTCGCGCGGCGCGACGACCACCGACAGCACCGGCCGGATCGGATCCGGCTGCTCCGCCTTCTTGCCGCACCCCGCGATCAGCAGGCATGCGGCCGCGACCCCGACAACCCGAAGCGCGCTCATGCGTTTGCTCCGTCATAGGTCACGACCTGCGCCGGACGCAGCAACTTGCCGCCGTCGATCACGACCCGTTCGCCCGGAGCCAGACCGCTGGCGACCACGACCGAGTTGGTTTCATAAGCCTGCACGGCGATGCTCTTCAGCGACACCGCCCGCGTCTGCGGATCCACCACCCAGACGGCGGGGCCGTTGACGTCCCACGTCAACGCGCTCCATGGCAGCACGATCTTGTCGACCGGCTTGCTCCGCCCCTCGGCGGCGACCACGCTGCCAAGCGTCATGGCTGCGGGCGGATTGATGATCGACATCTTCACGCGGACCGCGCCGCTCTTCGGATCGACTGTCGGCGAAATTTCCCGCGGCTTTGCCAACGCCGTGACCTTCGGATCGGACAACAACATCAACTTCGCGGTGCTACCTTCCCACGGCGTCAGGAAGATCGACTCGTAGACGTCGACGACGGCGTCGCGCGCGCCATCCTCCGCCAGCGTGTAGGCGGACTGCGCCGCCTGCGCGACCTGCCCGACTTCGATGTTTCGCGCCGTGATGATGCCGGAGGCGCTGGCGCGTAGTTTGGTGTAGCTCAGCGCGTCGGTAGCATTGCCGAGCTGCGCCTTGGCGGTTTCCAGCGAGCCCTCCGCGGTGCGCAACGCCTCCTGCGCCTGATCGTACGCCACGCGCGTGGTGAACCCCTTGTCGATCAGCGATTTCTGGCGCTCGAAGTTCGCCGTTGCGACGCGGACCTGCGCTTCGGCGGCCGCCACCGCGGCTTGCGAGCCCGCAAGGTCCGCCTGCTGCTCGGTTGGATCGATCGTCGCCAGGACGTCGCCCGCATTCACATGCGCACCGACATCGACCAGGCGCTCGGTGACGCGGCCACTCACCCGAAACGACAGCTCGGTGCTGACCCGTGCCTGCACGTCGCCGGTGAGCCGGATCACGGTCTGCCACGGCTGCAATTCGACGACTTCGGTCTTCACCAGGGACAAGGACCGGGTCGGCTGGACCTTTTCGCCGCCACAGCCGGCCAGGCACAGCGCCGACAACGCCAGCAAGACGACCCGGAATGAGGAAAGCATGACGGTTGGCCCATTTCATCAATCGTTCGTCGTCAGTATTATTGACTGACCCGAAAGTCAATAGTAAGGTCGATCAACTGGAGTTTGGAATGTCTTCCGAGACCAAGACCCGCCGAAGGCGGAAAGCCGAGCGACCGGCCGAGATTTTGGACGCTGCCTTCGAAGAGTTCGTGCAGCACGGCTATTCGGCCACGCGCCTTGAAGACGTGGCGGCTCGAGCCGGCGTGACCAAGGGCACGGTGTATTTTTATTTTGACGCCAAAGAGCGCGTGTTCGAGGAGATGGTGCGGCACAAGTCGCAGACCTTCCTCCCCGATCTGGCGATGCAGGCGGAGAAGGCCGAGGGGAGCTACACCGAACGGTTGCAGGCCCTGGTCGCCTACACCTACGCACACATCGCTGAAAATAGAGACTCGCGGGAAGTCCTCCGGTTTCTGATTTCCGAAGGCGGGCGTTTTCCGGAGTTGGTGGATCGGCACTACGACGAGTTCGTCATGCCGATGATCGACCAGTTCAAACAGTTGATCGACGCTGGCGTCGCCGCCGGCGAGTTTCGCGACGCGCCGGCCTCCGAGTTCGTCGAGATCATCATGAGCCCGGGCCTGCTGGTCTGCCTCTGGTCACTGGTGTTCGGCACGCGCAAGCACTTCGATCTCGATGCTTTCACCAGAGCGAGCACCGACCTGATCCTGCGTGGCCTGGCGAAATAATCGCGCTCGCGGTTCCAGATCGGCAGCCGGCACACAGCCGTGCATAACACCTGACATGCGCCGCCGAGTGCTCGACGGGATAGCCTCGGGTTGTTAAGCCCCCTCCTCCGAAAGGAGAGTCGGGCCGACATGACCGTTGCGATCGAGATGGGGCAAACCAGCGGCGGCGGAGCGGCGACGCTCGACCTCGAGGAACTGCTGGCCACCCGCTTGCTCGTGCAGGGAAATTCCGGCTCCGGCAAATCCCATCTGCTGCGCCGCCTGCTCGAGCAGAGCGCGCCCTGGGTGCAGCAGGCGATCATCGATCCGGAAGGCGACTTCGTCACGCTGGCAGAGCGCTTCGGCCATCTGGCGATCGATGCCGAGGCTCATACCGAGCGCGGCCTGCAGGTCGCGGGCGAACGCGCCCGCATGCATCGCGTCTCGACCGTGCTCAACCTCGAAGGGCTGGACGCCGAGAACCAGATGCGGCGCGCCGCCGCATTTCTCGACGGCATGTTCAACACCCCGCGCGACCATTGGTACCCGATGCTCGTGGTGGTCGACGAGGCGCAGCTGTTCGCGCCTGCCGTCGCCGGTGAAGTCTCCGACGACGCGCGAAAGTTGTCGCTCGGGGCGATGACCAATCTGATGTGCCGCGGCCGCAAGCGCGGCCTCGCCGGCGTGATCGCGACGCAGCGGCTGGCCAAGCTCGCCAAGAACGTCGCGGCCGAAGCCTCCAACTTCCTGATGGGCCGCACCTTCCTCGACATCGACATGGCGCGCGCCGCCGATCTGCTCGGGATGGAGCGCCGCCAGGCCGAAGCGTTTCGCGATCTCGAGCGCGGCCAGTTCATGGCGCTTGGCCCCGCGCTGTCACGCCGCCCGCTTGGCCTGCGGATCGGCGCGACCGAAACCCATCCGCGCAACGCCTCGCCGAAGCTGATGCCGCTGCCGGAAGCAGCACTCGAAGACGCCCGCGCCGTCATTCTGGCCGCGCCGCCGCCGGACGCCATCGGCGCGCGGCCGCAGCGGCGGCAGCCCGCACCCGATCTGCTGAGTCAGCTGATGGCGGCGAAGACCGCCGCGATCGATGCCAGCCCCGAGCCCGAAGCCGCGCCACTCACGGAAGAACAGCTCGCCGAACGCCGCGAGCGGCTCGACCGCATCCTGCGGGCGATCCTCGCCGAGCCCGACGCCGGCTTCCGCGCCATCGGCGTGCTGTATCAGGAATTCATCGTGCGCTGCCGGATCGAAGGGCTGGCCGCGACGATTCCCGACATGATTGAATTCCGCCGCATGCTCACGCATGCCCGCGCCGGCCTCACCGCCGAGATGGCGGCAGACGGCGGCTGGCAGGACGTGACGCTGCGCGCCAGCATCCTGCCCGACGACATGCAGGGCGTGTTCATGATGATCGCGCGCGCCGCCAAGGAAGGCTGGCCCTGCCCCGGCGACGCCGCGATCGCACGCGCCTACGGCACGCACTCGCTGCGCCGGGCGCGGCGGCTGCTGACCTATATCGAAGAACAAGGTCTGATCGTCTGTCAGTTCGACGGCACCGGCCGCCGCACCGTCACGCTGGTCGAACTCGCCTGGGCCACCGCGCCGGGCGATCCGAATGCAGCGGAGGAGATGCCGGCCGACATCGAATACCGCGCCGCCCCGGCCTGAGCCCAGAAAACGGTTCAAGTCGGCGCGCCGATTTGCGATACCGATGGCAATCGCATGTTTGCCTGCCAGGAGGATCGCTATGAAGACACGGGCCGCCGTCGCGTTCGAAGCCAAGAAGCCGCTCGAAATCGTCGAAGTCGATCTCGAAGGGCCGAAGGCCGGCGAGGTCCTGGTCGAGATCAAGGCCACCGGCATCTGCCACACCGACGCCTACACGCTCGACGGCCTCGATAGCGAAGGCATCTTCCCTTCTATCCTCGGCCACGAAGGCGCCGGCATCGTGCGCGAGGTCGGGCACGGCGTTACCTCGGTGAAGGTCGGCGATCACGTCATCCCGCTGTACACGCCGGAATGCCGGCAGTGCAAAAGCTGCCTGAGCCAGAAGACCAACCTCTGCACCGCGATCCGCGCGACGCAGGGCAAGGGCCTGATGCCGGACGGCACCTCGCGCTTCAGCTACAAGGGCCAGCCGATCTTTCACTACATGGGCTGCTCGACGTTCTCGAACTTCACCGTGCTGCCGGAGATCGCTGTGGCGAAGATCCGTGACGACGCGCCGTTCGACAAGAGCTGCTACATCGGCTGCGGCGTCACCACCGGCGTCGGCGCGGTGGTCAACAGCGCGAAGGTCACGCCCGGCTCGAACGTCGTGGTGTTCGGCCTCGGCGGCATCGGCCTCAACGTCATCCAGGGCGCCAAGATGGTCGGGGCCGACAAGATCGTCGGCGTCGATATCAACGATGACAAGGAAGAATGGGGCCGCCGCTTCGGCATGACCGACTTCGTCAATCCGAAGAAGATCGACGGCGACATCGTCCAGCACCTGGTCGGCCTGACCGACGGCGGCGCCGACTACACGTTCGACTGCACCGGCAACACCACGGTGATGCGTCAGGCGCTGGAAGCCTGCCATCGCGGCTGGGGCGTCTCGGTGGTGATCGGCGTCGCCGAAGCCGGCAAGGAAATCTCGACCCGCCCGTTCCAGCTCGTCACCGGCCGCGTCTGGAAAGGCTCAGCCTTCGGCGGCGCCCGCGGCCGCACCGACGTGCCGAAGATCGTCGACTGGTACATGAACGGCAAGATCGAGATCGACCCGATGATCACCCACGTGCTGAAGCTCGAAGACATTAACAAGGGCTTCGAGCTGATGCACGAGGGCAAGTCGATCCGGTCGGTAGTGGTGTTTTAAGCTTGTTCCGGCGAACTGTCGTCCCGGCCCGCAAGCGCCATTCCAGCTAAATGCCTCTGCCGTCATTGCGAGCGAAGCGAAGCAATCCAGCTACGTGCCCTGCGCTGGATTGCTTCGTCGCGGAGCCTGTGCCCGGACAGCGCGATGCCGACGCTCGAACAGAAGAATGCCGGAGTCTTCTTCCAGCGCCTTGATGCGCGTGCTCACGCTCGATTGGCTCACGCCGAGCCTGTTAGCCGCATGGCGGAAGTTCAGATACTCCGCGACCGCCAATGTTTGAATGAGCGACACCATTGGAATACGCCTGCCAAGGAGCGTATCGACGGACACATCGTGGTCCTGTCTGCGTGAGCATCTACGCCGCATGGCTTGCGCCTCGCCTGACCGACTTGTGTAGATCAAGCATTTGGAGGTCGGACGCGGCTGTCCGCGCGGTGATGCGGCGAAAGCAACTGATAGCAAACCTCATTCGTGTCGGCTGAACACCAGTGCAGCGTTGACACCGCCGAAGCCGAAAGCATTTGACAGCACATGATTGACCTCTGCCGGGCACGCTCCGTGGGAAAGCAGGTTGAAGCCTTCTGCCTCTGGCATCGGCTGTTCGACGTTCAGGCTTGGAGGCAGCATTCGGTTCTGGATGGCGAGAATCGAGAAGACCGCTTCGATTGCACCGGCCGCGCCCAGCATATGTCCCGTCGCTGATTTGGTTGACCCAACAGGCGTACCGCCCCCGCCGGGGCCGAAGACCTTTTCCAATGCGGCGAGTTCCGCCGCATCCCCGACCGGCGTCGAGGTGGCGTGGGCATTGACGTAGCTGATTGCTCCAGTTTCGACCCCAGCCATGGCCAGAGCGATCTCCATCGCACGCCCGGCCTCGCGTCCATCGGGCCATCCCGCGGTGACATGATGAGCGTCAGTCGTCGTGCCGTAGCCGGACAACACGGCAAGCGGACGTGCGCCGCGCTGCTCTGCATGGCTCAGCCGTTCGATAACCAGCATCGCCGCACCTTCGGATAGAACAAAGCCGTCGTGGTCGATATCAAAGGGACGCGACGCCCGCTGGGGTTCATCATTGAAGTTGAAGGACAGCGCCTTGGCCGCTGTGAAGCCGCCGATGGCGACGGGATCGACACAGCCCTCCGCGCCACCACATAGCGCGATGTCGGCCTCGCCGGTTCGGATCAAGCGCATGGCGTCACCGATTGCCTGCGCGGAAGCTGCGCATGCGGTAACAGGGGCACCGGCTGGTCCGTGAAAGCCGAACCGGATAGAGACCTGCCCGGCGGCGAGGTTCGGCAGAAACGACGGCACCACGAATGGCGACAAACGGCGCACGCCAGACGTGCGGATAACCTCGTTCGCGGCGGTGATGGCCGGAACGCCGCCCACGCCGGTTCCAATCACCGTGGCGGTGCGCATCCGGTCATCGGGGTTTTCGGGATGCCAGCCTGCCTGGTCCAGGGCTTCGTGTGCGGCTGCCATCGCATAGTGAATGAACACATCAGTCCTGCGCAGTTCGCGCGGGTCCATCGATGCCTCCGGATCGAAGCCCTCAGAGTCTTCCGAACGATGGGGGACAAGGCCAGCGATCCGGCATTTCCACTTATCCGTATCGAAGCGATTATTTGCCCGGATGCCACTTTGCCCGGCGATCAGTCTGTTCCAGTTCGCAGCAACGCCAGCCCCAAGGGGCGATACAGCGCCGAGCCCTGTCACGACGATAGGTTCATACATGATAACCTCACATGTGTATTTGCACCGTGCATATACACATGTGAGGTTAAAATAGCAACTTGCCTCCCTCTAAGGCTCCGTTGCCAAGTGCTTGACGACGCAAAGGTAGATTTCAGCGTCCTGACTGGAGACGCCCTCCATGAGGTCAGACTTTGACTGCTGCCACTCTGGCATAAGGCGGTCCAGCATCATGTCGCCTTGCTCGGTTAGCTCGCAAAGACGTGCGTTTCCGGTTGCGGCCGAAACACGCCGCGCAAGCCCCTTTCGTTCGAGAAGATCAAGGTTCCGAGTCAGGCTGGTCCGATCCAGAAAAATCTGCTGCGCGAGCGATGCAACCGGCTCGCCCGGATGGAAGCGAATGGCGGCGAGGAGCGAGAACTGCTGAACCGTAACCCCGAATGGTTTCAGTTGAGCATCATAACGCCTCAGCAACGTTCTCGCCGTCGCGATGGTATTCAGAACGAGGCATTTGGAAAGATCATCTGGTAGCTGCATGGCGCACGTTTGCATATCCTTCGTCGGTCAAGTCAATCCGGGTCAGCCTTGGCCGCCTCGCTTCAGTTTCTCCATCAGACCGGTTTTGTCTTAGGGCGGTGCTCACTGTCGATCTCGCAGCCGCTCCATCTAAAACTGCGCAAGATGCCCGAATTTTGTGTATAGTGCCGTTGGTAATACAGCAATATCAGCTCCTTGAGCCGATGGACGGCACGTGAGAGCCATTCATGCGGTGCCGCGATCAGCGAACCTAACCAGTGTGCGGACAAGAACAATCTTGGAAACCCGGCCAACGTAGTGCCGGTTTCTTTTATCTTGCCCTCCTAAAATCTCGCCCTTTCCGCCTAAAATGTCGGATTCTGCTGTCCTGCCGATCCGATCAACTTGCCACATCGCGGAGAGCCAATCCGTGCGCTGGCCTGTGCATTGGCGCTGCCGTCAACGCGCAGCCGAACCGCCGATCTTTTGCCGTCGAACGGCAAGGGGAGCGTCGTCCGCCTGCGATAAATGCGCCGTCCGCCTGCCTCAATGCAGGTCCGGGCGCTGCTCCCGCGGCGCCTGTTCGAGTATCCGCCGGTAGCCGATCTTTGTCATCCATTGCACGCGGGCTAGATGGCTTTCCCAGCAGCGGCGCGTGCGGATTTCCTCCGTGACAGGATCGCGATGGAGAACGATCCGCGCCACCTCGGTCCAGTCCGCGCCGTCCGTCTCGGCGGCGAGCAGGCGCAGATAGGCGACGTAATGCTGCTCGTCGTAGGGCGCAATGCCGTCGATTGTCGGTGCTTCATCGTCAACATTAGGGTCGAGTTCTGGTTGCACTCGCACCGCTTCTCCTTCGCTATTTGAACATTGCGATGATGGCCGGAATCGCCGTTGCTTGGTAGATCACCATCATGACACGCTCCACACCAGACTGGTTCACGATCAGCGAAGAAGCCACTTCCCAAATCATGGTGCGCATTTCCGCCGCCGTGACGGCCAACGACATGGTGCCGCAAGTGAAGTCGGCATCGATGCTGGCGCACTGGTTCGTTCTCGACACGCTGTTGCTGGCAAATCAGGCGAACCGGGACGGAATGCACGCCAATGCTCTCGCATTGACGCGGCAATGCGTCGAGGCGATCAGCGTCATCGAACTGGGCATATGCGGCCACCCGGATGCGGAAGCAGCGTTGCTCAAATGGGATGCGGACGACCTGACGCCCGGCAAACTCCGCGCATGGCTCCAAGCGAACCTTTGGTCGAATTACGGATCAGGTCTCTGGAACGAGCCGTGGTCCACCTTTATGCGGGAGTTCGCTGGCGCGGTTCAGCCCTATGCGCATTACGGTCGCGGCCTCGCGCAATGGCAGCTCCGCCTGCATCGCTTTTACGACGCGAGCGAACCGGATGCCGACATGCACGCGATCATCGAGGTGCATCCACGCGCCTATGATGAACAGAAGGCGACACGCATCACGCTCTTCCATGCCCTGCTTGCCTACGTGCTTGGCCGGATTTGGCTGGCGGCGAACCCGGCCGATGCGGAGTTCGCCAACCTGATGGCATGGCTGGGCGCGGCACTCAGCAAGTCACGCTACCTCGACGGGCATCAAACCGATTGGGGTCAGCAGTTCTGGGCGATGGTCTGGGAGCGAGGCGGCGGGACGATCCTCGAATAACGTCTGCCGCCTCGGGCCTTTCAAACCTCCACGGTCATCAAATGTCTCGCTCGGTCGAAACGTGCCCTAGGCTCGCGGTGTAGCACCGCGCCGCATTCCAAATCGATGTCAGAGACTATGGATTCCGGACTTGCGCTACGCGCAATCCGGAATGACCGTGGAGACGTTGTGCTACTCGCGCTCCGCCGCGCCGCCGGCGAAATTGCGATACACGAACTTTTCGCCGCCGCCCTCCGATTCCGCTTCAGCCGTCTTGAAGATCCGCTCGTGCAGCGGTGACAGCGCGCAGGCGGGATCGGTCGCCGCTGCGTCGCCTGCCAGCGCGAAGGCCTGGCAGCGGCAGCCGCCGAAATCGATATCCTTGAAGGCGCAGCTCGCGCACGGCTCCTGCATCCAGCCCGTGCCGCGATAGCGGTTCAACGCTTCGGAGCTGCGCCAGATCTGAGCGATCGACGCGCCGCTGCGCACCGAGTCGAATGTCAGCCCGGTGATCGTCTCCGCCGCGTGGCACGGCAGCACCTTGCCGCTCGGCGAGATGTTGAAGAACTGCCGGCCCCAGCCGCCCATGCAGGTCTTCGGCCGCAGTGCGTAGTAATCCGGCACGACGTAGTCGATCGAAAGCTGGCCCTTCAGCCGCTCCCGCGCCGCTTCGACGATCGCGGTGCAGTCCTCGATCTGCTGCAGCGTCGGCATCAGCGCGGCGCGGTTCTTCAGCGCCCAGCCGTAATACTGCACATTCGCGACCTCGAGCCGATCGGCGTCGAGCGCCACCGCCATCTCGATGATGTCGGGAAGCTGATGCAGGTTCTGGCGATGCATCACCGCGTTGACGGTGAGCGGCAGGTCGAGTTCGCGCGTCCAGCGCGCCACCTCGAGCTTCTTGGCATGGCCGTCGGCATAGCCGCCGACGCGATCGGCGAGCACCGCCTCGTTGCCCTGAAAGCTGATCTGGACGTGGCACAAGCCGGCGTCGGCCAGCGCAGCCAGCCGTTCGCGCGTCAGCAACACCGCGGATGTGATCAGATTGGTGTAGAGGCCGAGATCGCTGGCGTGCTGCACAAGCGCGGTCAGATCCTTGCGCGCAGTCGGTTCGCCGCCGGAGAAGTGCACCTGTAGCACGCCGATCGCCGCGAGCTCGCTGATCACCCGCTTCCATTCGTCGGTGTACAGCTCGGCGCCGCCGCGTTCCAGCTCGACCGGGTTCGAGCAATATGGACATTGCAGCGGGCAGCGATGCGTCAGCTCCAGCAGCACGGCGAGCGGAATGCCGTAGCTCCCAGCGACGCTTCCGGGCTTGTCCAGCACCGCATCGCCCGCCGCCGCTGTCTTGACCACGCTCTCGCTCACGGCGCGGCCTCGCGTGCCTCGGCCAGAAACCCCTTGTCGGCGAGGTCCTGCAGCATCGCGACGACATCGGCGCCGATCTCGGTGCGGTCAGCCGTGTACTTGGCGGCGAGTTCATCGACGATGCGGGCGACGCTGCGCGCGCCATCGCAGAGTTGCAGGATCTCGACCGCGATGTCGTCAGGAGCGAGCACGCGCTCGGGTGCCAGGATCACCCAGCGCTGCCGCGTCTCGTCGAAACGCAGCTTGGCGTGACGCGGCAATACAGGACGGCTGGTCTCGCTCACGGTGATGTTGCGCGCCATCGCCGCCTCACCCGCCCCGCGGCACGAACGCGCCCGGCGGAATGTGGCCGTCGACATACGCATGATGCAGCGCGTCGAGCTGCGCCCACAGCACGTTGGTCTTGAAAATGAGCGCGTTGCACACCGCCTCGCGCTCCGCCGGGGTCGTCGCGTGGCGCTTGACGTATTGAAGCGCGAAATCGGCATCGCGCGGCGCCTGGGTCAGGCGGCGCTTGAAGTAGCTCATGATGTCCGGATTGACGAAGTCGTAATGCGCCAGCATGCCGGAGATGCGCTCCTCGTGCAGGTTGGGTGCGAACAACTCGGTCAGCGACGACGCGATCGCTTCGAGCGGGCTGCGGTCGCGGACGAAATGCACGTAAGCGTCGACCGCAAACCGCGTCGCCGGGAGGATGCCCTCAGTGGACTCGACATAGGCGCTGTCGAGGCCGAGCCCTTCGGTCAATTTCAGCCAGCGCTCGATCCCGCCTTCGCTGCCGAGATCGCCGTCATGGTCCTCGATCCGGTGCCGCCATTCGACGCGGGTGCCGCGGTCGCGAAATCGCGAGATCACCACCGCATCCTTGATCGGGATCGTGCTCTGATAATAATAGCGGTTGAGCGCCCAGGCCTGCACCTGCCCCTTGTTGAGTTTGCCGCCGTGCAGCAGGCGATGAAACGGGTGCAGATTATGATAGCGCGCCGCGCCGATCTGGCGCAGCGCCGCTTCGAGTTCCTCGGCCGTCTGCAGCGGCGCGGCGCCGTTGATCGAAAAGGCCGTCATCGCGTTCACGGCGTCACCTCCGTCCCATCGGGCGGAATCGTCCAGCCCGCCTCCTCCACGGCCCTGCGCTCGGCAGTGTCCGCCAGCAGGGCCGGGTTCGAGTTATTGATATGCACGAACAGCTTTTGCGCAATGCCGAGGTCGTCCAGTGCGGCAATCGCACCGCCGTCGCCGGACATCGCGATGTGCCCCATCGCCTGTCCGGTCTTGTGGCCGAGCCCCGCGACAATCAGTTCGTCGTCGCGCCACACCGTGCCGTCGAACAAGAGCACCGCCGCGCCGGCGAGCCGCGCCTTGAGGTCCTCGGTGACCCGCGCGCAGGCGGTGAGCACGTGAACGGCAGTGCCGGTCGCCTTATCGGTGATGGTCAGGCCGAGCGTGTCGCCGTCCGCCGCGTCACCGCCGGGATGCGCCTGGCCTTCGAGATACCATGCCGCTTTGCCCGGCACTGCAAACGCCGTGACGACGAGCCCGGACGGCGCGCCATCCGGCAGCGCCGGCTCGAAGGGCTGATCGATCTCGATCGGCCGCCGCGGCACAAGCCGGTCGTTCAGAACGTTGAAGATGCTGTTGGCGCGAAGAACCGCCAGCACCTTGGCGTGCCCATAGATACTGAAAGGTGCGCCTTCGCGCATCGACAGCAGCCCGGCCACCGCGTCGACCTCGCCGTTCGTCAGAATAACGCCGGCGATCGGGCTGTGCCGCAAGCTACCTTCGCGCGGATGCAGCTGCGGCGTCGCGATCACCTGCTGGCGCAGATCGGGCGAAGCGTTGATCAGGAACCAATGCGCCCCGTCGGCGCTGACCGCGACCGAGGCCTGAGTGCGCTGGGCTGCCGGATCGGCGAACGCGGCGCGGCACATCGGGCATCCGCAATTCCATTGCGGAACGCCTCCCCCCGCCGCGGCGCCCAGCACGACGACGCGCATCATTCTTCCCCTCCGGCCAAAAAACAAAGCAGCCGGCGCGTAACGCCGACTGCTCGGAACTCCACGAATGCGCGGCGGCTGATTACTTGCGCACCGCGCAGGCATACATGTTGATTTCCATGCCGACGGAGATTTCAACGATCGCAGGTTTCTTCCAGGCCATGAGGTCCTCCCGAGGATTGCAGAACTGACGTCGCAATGAGTCAAAGATAGAGTTAGGTCGAAACGCACGCAAGCACCGCGTGGTTGCGCCTCGATGCATCAACTCGGGGTGAGCAGGCGCACAACAATGTGCTGCAACGCGAGATCGATTGTCGCACCCGGTCCGAACGATGATTAGTTGGCTCCGACCTTGACGGCCGCTCGTTGATGGGGCCTCGACGCAACGACATCGCCCGTCAAACCCGAGCCGCACGATATCCAGCGCAGCGGACGTCAATCTAACCTGGCATGCCACAATCGCTTCGGATGCATGCGTTATCCCGCAACTGCGAAAGCCGGCGGCTTGACGGGTGGCATCTGGCATGCCAGATCAGAGTGAAAGCAGCCGATATTCGGCAGGGAAATCGATGACGGCGCGCGCCAGACCCAGAGCTGTAGACGTCGTCGCTGAGCCTGATCTCGCGATGACGCGGCTTGCGCCCGAGGTCAGCTACAAGGCCAAGGCCTATCAGGCGTTGAAGCAGGCCATCCTCAAGATGGACATCTACACGACGCCCGAGCCGGTGATGCTCGACGAGCGCGCGCTGTCGGACAAGCTCGGTGTCAGCCGCACGCCGATCCGCGAAGCGATCGCGATGCTCGAGCAGGAAGGGCTGGTGAAGGCGCTGCCGCGCCGCGGCATCGTCGTAGTGCGCCGGACCAAGGCCGAGATCGTCGACATGATCCGCGCCTGGGCGGCTCTGGAAAGCATGGCGGCGCGGCTGATCACCACGATGGCCCGCAAGCGCGACATCACCGCGCTACGCGATGTGTTCAAGGATTTCGGCTCGGACCGGCTGCCGCAGGATCACATCGAGGAATATTCCCGCGCCAACATCGTGTTTCACCAGGCACTGATCTCGCTCAGCGAGTCGCCGGTGCTGGTCGACATGACGGACGATATCCTGCTGCACGTGCGCGGCTATCGCCAACTCACCATCGGCCGCAAGGAGCGCATTGCCGCGTCCCTGCCCGAGCATCTCGCGATGATCGAGGCGCTGGAGGAACGCGACACCGACCTCGCCGAGAAACTCGCGCGCGATCACACGCTGCGGCTCGCCGACTATGTCGAGGCGCATGGCCAGGAGCTGTTCGCGTGACGAACACCTATCCAGGTCATGGCGAGCCGAAGGCGAAGCTATCCAGTGGCGCCGAGCACGGCGCTGGATTGCTCGTCGCTTCGCTCCTCGCAATGACCAATCGAGCTTTCACCTCAACAAGAATTAGACACCACGGAGTAACCAGATGACCAAGGCGCTCGACGGCGTTCGCATTCTCGACTTCACCCACGTCCAGTCCGGTCCGACCTGCACGCAGTTGCTGGCTTGGTTCGGCGCCGACGTCATCAAGGTCGAACGCCCCGGCACCGGCGACATCACCCGCGGCCAGCTGCAGGATATCCCGAAGGTGGACAGCCTGTATTTCACCATGCTGAACCACAACAAGCGTTCGATGACGCTCGACACCAAGAACCCGAAGGGCAAGGAGGTGCTGACCGCACTGATCCGCAGCTGCGACGTGCTGGTGGAGAACTTCGGCCCCGGCGTGCTCGACCGCATGGGCTTCACCTGGGAGAAGATCCAGGAGATCAACCCGCGCATGATCGTGGCGTCGATCAAGGGTTTCGGCCCGGGTCCGTACGAGGACTGCAAGGTCTATGAAAACGTCGCGCAGTGCACCGGCGGCGCCGCCTCGACCACAGGCTTCCGCGATGGTCCTCCGCTGGTCACCGGCGCCCAGATCGGCGACAGCGGCACCGGCCTGCATCTCGCGCTCGGCATCGTCACCGCGCTGTATCAGCGTCAGCACACAGGCCGCGGCCAGCGCGTCACCGCGGCGATGCAGGACGGCGTGCTCAACCTGTCGCGCGTCAAGCTGCGCGATCAGCAGCGCCTCGCCCACGGCCCACTGAAAGAGTACAGCCAGTTCGGCGAAGGCGTCCCGTTCGGCGAAGCTGTGCCGCGCGCCGGCAACGATTCCGGCGGCGGCCAGCCCGGCCGTATCCTGAAGTGCAAGGGCTGGGAGACCGATCCGAACGCGTACATCTATTTCATCGCCCAGGCCCCGGTCTGGGAGAAGATCTGCGACGTGATCGGCGAGACCGGCTGGAAGACCGACCCGGACTACGCGACGCCGCCGGCGCGGCTGAAGCATCTCAACCAGATCTTCGCCCGCATCGAACAATGGACGATGACCAAGACCAAATTCGAGGCGATGGAGATCCTCAACCAGGACGACATCCCCTGCGGTCCGATCCTGTCGATGAAGGAACTGGCGGAAGATCAGTCGCTGCGCGCCACCGGCACGATCGTCGAGGTCGACCACCCGACCCGCGGCAAGTACCTGTCGGTCGGCAACCCGATCAAGCTGTCGGACTCGCCGACGCATGTCGAGCGCTCGCCGCTGCTCGGCGAGCATACCGACGAGATCCTGCGCGAGGTGCTCGGCTTCAGCGAAGCCCATGTCGCCGAAATCCACGAGTCCGGCGCCACCACGCCGCCGCGCAAGCAGGCTGCGGAATAATCGCGTCGGCGACAGGCCAAACACCGAGGCCAGGATCCAAGACACGGCAATCGGCGCGGGAACACAGCCCGCGCCGGCCATTCGATGATACTACGTGATTTTCAGCAATTTCGTTTGCAGCTTTGCTGCGTTGATGGAACAATCATGCGCAGCGACTGATCAATTCAGCGAAGCCGGCGACAAAGATCGGCGATCCATCTAGGGAGAGAAGCGACATGGCACGTGGAGTGGCTCGTCTTGCGTTTTGCGTCGCGGCAGCGATCAGCAGCGCCGTTGCAGTTTGTCCGGCAAACGCCGCATGGGAACCGACCCGGCCGGTCGAATTCATCGTTCCTGCAGGTACCGGCGGCGGCGCCGACCAGATGGCGCGCACCCTTCAGGGCATCGTCACCAAATACAATCTGATGAAGCAGCCGCTGGTGGTGGTCAACAAATCGGGCGGCGCCGGGGGCGAAGGCTTCCTCGATGTGAAGATGGCGGCGAACAATCCGCACAAGATCATCATCACGCTGTCGAATCTGTTCACGACCCCGCTCGCCACCGGGATCCCGTTCAACTGGAAGGACCTCACCCCGGTCGCGATGCTGGCGCTCGACGAATTCGTGCTCTGGGTGAATGCCGAGAAGCCCTACAAGACCGCAAAGGACTATCTCGATGCGGTGAAGGCCGCGCCGTCCGGCAGCATCAAGATGGGTGGCACCGGATCCAAGCAGGAAGACCAGATCATCACCGTGGCGCTCGAGAAGGCCGCTGGCGTCAAGCTCACCTACATCCCCTACAAGGGTGGCGGCGAAGTCGCGGTCCAACTCGTCGGCAATCATGTCGATTCGACGGTCAACAATCCGATCGAAGCGGTGGCACAGTGGCGCGGCGGCAAGCTGCGGCCGCTCTGCGTGTTCGACGCCAAGCCGATGGACTACGCCGACCCGGTCGCCGACGGCAAAGCGTGGAAGGACATTCCGACCTGCAAGTCGCAGGGATTGGACATCGAGTATCTGATGCTGCGCGGCGTGTTCATGGGGCCGAAGGCGAAGCCGGACCAGGTCGCCTACTACGTCGACCTGTTCAACAAGGTACGCGAGACCCCGGATTGGAAGGAATTCATGAAGAGCGGCTCCTTCAACACCACCTTCATGACCGGCGACGACTTCGCCAAATGGCTCGCGACCGAGGAAAAGCGCCACGAGACGCTGATGAAAGACGCCGGCTTCCTCGCACCGGGCAACTGATCACACCGAGCGATCACCACATAGGCGACCGGTGGACCGTCGCCCTTTGTAGCGAATGACCATCGCGGAGGATCCATGCCAGTCATCGAGACAAAGACCTCAGCGCCGACGCATCGGGGCGTCGAAGCCGTCGTCGCCGTCGTGATCGCGGTGTTCGGCGGCGTCGTTGTGCTGGGAAGCATTCAGGCCGGCATTACGTGGGGCCCCGAGGGCCCTCGCGCCGGTTTTTTCCCGTTCTATGTCGGCCTGTGCATCATCGCCGCCAGCGCGGTCAATTTCCTCAACGCGCTGCGCAGCGATCCCACCGCGCTGTTCGCCGAGTGGGTCCAGATCCGCCACGTCTTCAGCGTGATCAATCCGACCGCCGTTTACGTTCTGGCGATGCCGTTCGTCGGGCTCTATGTCGGCTCCGCGATCTTCATCGCCTATTTCATGCGCGTCCTCGGCAAATATCGCTGGCTGACGACGCTCGCCGTCGCGATCGGCACGCCGGTGGTCGCCTACATCGTGTTCGAACGCTGGTTCCTGGTGCCGCTGCCCAAAGGCCCGCTCGAAGACTGGCTCGGACTGTAACCGTCAGCATCAGGCCCCCGCAGGACCCCGCGCATGGAAGAACTCGTCAATCTGTTTCACGGTTTCGCCGTGGCCCTGCAGCCGTTCAACATCGCGGTGATGTTCATCGGCATCGTACTCGGTGTCATAATCGGCGTGCTGCCCGGCCTCGGCGGCGCCAACGGCGTGGCGATCCTGCTGCCGCTGACCTTCAGCATGTCGCCGACCTCGGCGATCATCATGCTGTCGTGCATCTATTGGGGTGCGTTGTTCGGCGGCGCCATCACTTCGATCCTGTTCAACATCCCCGGAGAGCCATGGTCGGTCGCCACCACCTTCGACGGCTATCCGATGGCGCAGCAGGGCAAGGCCGGCGAAGCGCTGACAGCGGCCTTCACCTCGTCCTTCGTCGGTGCGCTGTTCGCGGTGATCATGATCACGCTGGTGGCGCCGCTGGTCGCCGGCTTCGCGCTGCGGTTCGGCCCCGCGGAGAAATTCGCGGTGTACTTCCTGGCGTTCTGTTCGTTCATAGGCCTCAGTAAGGAGCCGCCGTTCAAGACGCTCGCGTCGATGATGATCGGCTTCGCGCTCGCGGCCGTCGGGCTCGACTCGATGACCGGCCAGCTCCGCCTGACCTTCGGCTTCACCCCGATGCTGAACGGCTTCGACTTCTTGATCGCCGTCATCGGCCTGTTCGGGATCGGCGAAATCCTGCTGACGATGGAAGACGGCCTCGCCTTCCGCGGCGGCAAGGCGAAGATCAATCTGCGCGTCGTTCTGCAGACCTGGAAGGAGCTGCCGCGCTACTGGATGACGTCGCTGCGCTCCTGCATCATCGGCTGCTGGATGGGCATCACCCCGGCAGGCGCGACGCCAGCGTCGTTCATGAGCTACGGCATTGCCAAGCGGGTCTCGAAGCGCGGCAGCAATTTCGGTAAGGGCGAGATCGACGGCGTGATCGCGCCGGAGACCGCGGCGCACGCCGCCGGCACCGCGGCGCTGCTGCCGATGCTGTCGCTCGGCGTCCCCGGATCGCCGACCGCCGCGGTGCTGCTCGGCGGGTTGTTGATCTGGGGTCTGCAACCCGGACCGATGCTGTTCGTCGAGCAGAAGGAGTTCGTCTGGGGCTTGATTGCATCGATGTATCTCGGCAACCTCGCCGGCCTGCTGGTCGTGCTCACCTGCGTGCCCCTGTTCGCCGCGATCCTGCGGGTGCCGTTCAGCATCATCGCGCCGCTGATCTTGGTGCTGTGCGCGATCGGCGCCTATTCGGTGCACAATTCGACCGTCGACGTCATGCTGATGCTGATGTTCGGCGTCATCGGCTACGTGCTGAAGAAGTGCGACTACCCGTTGGCGCCGCTTGTGCTTGCCATCGTGCTGGGCGACAAGGCCGAAGAAGCCTTTCGGCAGTCGCTGCTGGGCTCGCAGGGCTCGCTCGGCGTGTTCTTTTCCAACGGTTTGGTCAGCTCCATCATGGTCATCGGCCTGATCGCGCTGTTCTGGTCGGTGATCCACGACGGATGGAGCAAGCTGCGGACCGGCGTGCTCAATCGCGCCGCTTGAAGAGGCCTCTGAACTGTTGAATAAACACTCACCATCAAGACCTCGCGGCGCGGTTCGCGATGTCGCACACCTCGTCGCCGGCTCTGCCCGGCTTCGCAATTGGGATGATCGATGAAAGTCTGTATTTACGGCGCCGGCGCGATCGGCGGCTATCTCGGCGTTCAGCTCGCGCAGTCCGGCGCCGACGTCAGCCTGGTGGCGCGCGGCGCTCATCTGGCGGCGATGAAGGACAAGGGCCTCAAGCTGCTGATCGGCGACGAGGAGCGCGTGGTCAAGGTGAAAGCCACCGACACGCCGTCCGAACTCGGCGTGCAGGATTTCATCATCATCTGCCTGAAGGCGCACTCGATCACCGGCGCGATCGACGCGATGAAGCCGCTGCTCGGCTCGCACACCCGCATCGTCACCGCGGTGAACGGCGTGCCGTACTGGTACTTCTACAAGCACGGCAATCAGTTCGAAGGCCGCACGCTGGAGAGCATCGATCCCGGCGCCCGCCAGTGGAACGAGCTCGGCCCCGAGCGCGGCATCGGCTGCATCGTCTATCCGGCGACCGAGCTGGAAGGCCCCGGCGTGGTGCGCCACGTCTACGGCGACAAATTCCCGGTCGGTGAAGCTTCCGGCGAAACCACCGCGGACGTCCAGAACCTCTCGAAGCTGTTGGAGGCTGCGGGCCTGAAGGCGCCAATTCTTGATCGGATCCGCGACGAGATCTGGCTGAAGCTGTGGGGCAATGTCTGCTTCAATCCGATCAGCGCCCTCACCCACGCCACGCTCGACGTGATCGCGTCCGATCCGGCGACCCGGGCACTGGCCAAGGCGATGATGCTCGAAGCGCAGGCGATCGCCGAAACCTTCGGCATCAAATTCCGCGTCGATGTCGAACGCCGCATCGAAGGCGCCCGCAAGGTCGGCGCCCACAAGACCTCCATGCTGCAGGACCTCGAACGCGGCCGGCCGATGGAAATCGATCCGCTCGTCACCGTGGTTCAGGAGATGGGCAAGATGACCGGCATCCCAACCCCGGCGATCGACAGTGTCCTCGGCCTGGTGATCCAGCGCGCCAAGGTGGCGGGGTTGTACTAGATCAGAACTAATCGTCGCCCACCGCCCTTACGATTGTCGTTCCGAGGCGCGCGAAGCGCGAGCCCGGAATCCATAACCACCGCCGGGAGTATGGATTCCGGGCCTGCGCGAAAGAGCGCGCATCCCGGAATGACGAACAATTGGTTCGTGCTCGCGGTGACACTCTAACCTTTAAGGAGACCTTCGCCGTGACCAAATGGGTTCGCTTCCGCGCCAATGGCGCGATCGGGTTCGGCACCATCGCGCATTCCGACATTTCCGTGCACGACGGCGACATGTTCGGCGCGAACAAGCCGACCGGGCAGACGTTGCAGCTGGGAGACGTCGAACTGCTGGCGCCGTGCGCGCCTGGCAAGATCGTCGGGCTGTGGAACAATTTTCGCGCGCTTGCGGCGAAGCTCAATCAGTCGATCCCGCCGGAGCCGCTGTATTTCCTCAAGGCGACCACCAGCGTCGCATCGCACGGCGCGGTCGTGAACCGCCCAGCCTCCTATGACGGCAAGGTCGTGTACGAAGGCGAGCTCGGCATCGTCATTGGCAAACGTGCCAGCAACATCTCTGAAGCCGACGCGGCGGCGCACATCTTCGGCTACACCTGCGTCAACGACATCACCGCGGCCGATATCCTCAACCGCGATCCGAGCTTCCCGCAATGGGCGCGCGCCAAGAGCTTCGACGGCTTCGGCCCGTTCGGCCCGGCGATCGCCACCGACCTCGATCCGCAGACCCTGTCGATCCGCACCATCCTCAACGGCGCCGAGCGACAGAACTACCCGGTCGCCGACATGATCTTCGCGCCGCATAAGCTTGTCAGCCTGCTGTCGCACGACATGACGCTCGAGCCGGGCGACCTGATCTGCTGTGGAACCTCGGTCGGCGTCGGCGTGATGAAGGAAGCCAGCAACAGCGTCACCATCGCGATCGAAGGCATCGGCGAACTGCACAACGAATTCCGTCAGGCGGTGAAAGGCTGACGCGGTTTCCTCCGTCGCGTCCTACTCCCCAACACGCACGTCATTCCGGGGCGCGAACGCAGTTCGCGAACCCGGAATCCCGCAGTTTTGAGCACCTCTTGTCTCGCCGCATCGAGATTCCAGGTTCGCTCGCTGACGCGAGCGCCCCGGAATGACTCGCGGAGAGGCGCTGCTCCTCCCGCATTGGACATTTCGCGCTCGGTTCGGCAATCTGCGGCCGCACCATAACAGCAACAGGCGCGTGAGGCGCCGCGAACGTCCGAGGATTCCATCATGATCAAGACCCGTTTCACCGAAACCTTCGGCGTCGAACACCCGATCGTGCAAGGCGGCATGCAGTGGGTCGGCCGCGCCGAGCTGGTAGCGGCGGTCGCGAACGCCGGTGCGCTCGGCATGATCACCGCGCTGACGCAGCCGACTCCGGAAGATCTCACCAAGGAAATCGCGCGCTGCCGCGACCTCACCGACAAGCCCTTCGGCGTCAATCTCACCATCCTGCCGGCGATCAAGCCGCCGCCTTATGCCGAGTATCGCCAGGCGATCATCGAGGCTGGGGTGAAGGTGGTCGAGACCGCGGGCAACAAGCCGCAGGAGCATGTCGACGAATTCAGGAAGGCCGGCGTCAAGGTGCTGCACAAATGCACCAGCGTCCGCCACGCGCTTTCGGCGGAGCGGATGGGCGTCGACGGCATCTCGATCGACGGCTTCGAATGCGCCGGCCATCCGGGCGAGGACGACACCCCCGGCCTGATCCTGATCCCGGCCGCCGCCGACAAGATCAAGGTGCCGATGATCGCCTCGGGCGGCTTCGCCGACGCGCGCGGCCTGGTTGCGGCGCTGGCGCTCGGCGCGGACGGCATCAACATGGGCACGCGCTTCATGTGCACCAAGGAGAGCCCGATCCACGAGGCGGTGAAGCAAAAGATCGTTGACAATGACGAACGCGCGACCGACCTGATCTTCCGCACCATGCGCAATACCTCGCGCGTCGCCCGGAACGCAGTCAGCCAGCAGGTGATCGCGCTGGAGAAGCAGGGCGCGACCTTCGAGCAGGTCAGGGAGCTGGTCGCCGGCGCACGCGGCAAGATGGTGTACGTCAACGGCGACACCGACGAGGGCGTCTGGTCGGCCGGTCAGGTCCAGGGCCTAATCCACGACATTCCGAGCTGCGCCGAACTCGTGTCGCGCATCGTGCGCGACGCCGAAGCGATCATTCGCGCACGGCTGGAATCGATGCTATCGGGTGGCGCGCGGCAGGCGGCGGAGTAGTCGCTGGACCTGCGACGACACGGGAAGCACCAGATGAAGGCCTATGTCTACGGCGCCAACGGCGCCGCCATCACCGACGTCGACAAGCCCGTGCCGACCGGACCGCAGGTCCTGATCCGCGTCCGCGCCTGCGGCCTCAACCGCGCCGATCTCGGCATGACCAAAGGCCATGCCCACGGCGCGGCCGGCGGCGCCGGCACGGTGTTGGGGATGGAGTGGGCCGGTGAAATCGAGGCGCTTGGCGACGAGGCCTTCGGCTGCCAGGTCGGCGATCGCGTGATGGGCTCCGGCGCCGCGGCGTTCGGCGAGTACACGCTCGCCGATCACGGCCGGCTGTTTCCGATCCCGGATGATATGAGCTTCGAGCAGGCCGCTACCCTGCCCGTCGCGCTGACCACGATGCACAACGCGCTGATTGCGGTCGGCAAGCTGCGCGCCGGCCAGAGCGTGCTGATCCAGGGCGCCAGTTCCGGCGTCGGCCTGATGGCGCTACAGATTGCCAAGCTCAAAGGCGCCCGCTTGGTGGTCGGCTCGTCGACCGACAAGAGCCGCCGCGATCGGCTGCCGGAATTCGGCGCCGACCTCGCGATCGACTCGTCGTCCGCAGGCTGGGTCGATCAGGTGCTCGCCGCCACCGGCGACGCCGGCGTCGACCTGATCATCGACCAGATCTCCGGCCCGGTCGCCAACCAGAACCTCGCCGCGACGCGCGTGCTCGGCCGCATCGTCAATGTCGGCCGCCTCGGCGGCACGCATGCCGACTTCAACTTCGACCTGCACGCCGCACGTCGCATCGACTATGTCGGCGTCACCTTCCGGTCACGCAGCATCGAGGAGATCCGCGAGATCTTCCGCCAGGTGCGCGGCGATATCTGGACCGCGATCGAATCGCGCAAACTCACGCTGCCGCTCGACCGCGTCTTCCCGTTCGCCGAGATCGGCCAGGCCTTCGCCCACATGGAAGCGAACCGGCATCTCGGCAAGATTGTTGTCTCGCTGTAACGGTTCCGCGAATTAATCCACGCATCTAAGATACGACTAATTCGCAATTGCACTCCTCGCGCAATTGCGAGTGGTGCGCTGGGCGCTGCGGCTTTTATGTTTGGAAGCGGGCTGCTAAACCCCGCGCCATGACTAACTACGCCAGCACAAAATCCCGTGTGGCTGCGATATCCGTGCTGGCGAGCGCCAGCATGGCCGCGGCAAAATTCGCCATCGGCATCGCCATCGGGTCGCTGGCGCTGATTTCCGAAGCCCTGCACAGCTCGATCGATCTGGTTGCAACCATCATCACCTGGCTCGTGGTGCGGGTGTCGGACCGCCCGGCCGACGACGCGCATCACTATGGTCACGGCAAGATCGAGAGCTTGTCGGCGCTGGGCGTGATCGCCCTGCTGTATGTGCTGGCCGGCGGCATTCTGGTCGAGGCCACCAGCCGGCTGCGCGAAAGCGCACCGCCGCCCAGTTTCTCTTGGATGGCCTTCGCCATTCTCGGCGTCGACATCGTGGTGAACTCCTGGCGCGCCTGGGCGCTGCACCGGACCGCGGTGGCGACCAAGAGCCAGGCGCTGGCCGCCGACGCGCTGCACTTCTCGTCCGACGTGCTCGGCTCGTTCGCCGTGATCGCGGGGTTGTCGCTGTCGGCAATGGGCTTCGCATGGGGAGACGCAGCCGCCGCGATCGGTGTCGCAGTGATGATCTCGATCCTCGGCCTGCGGCTCGGCCGCTCGACCATCCAGACGCTGCTCGACCGCGCGCCTGAGGGAGTCTCCGAAAAAGCGCGCGACGTCATCAGCGCGGTGCCAGGCGTCGTCGGCATCCCGCGGCTGCGGGCCCGCATGGTCGGCCCGACGCATTTCATCGACGCGCTGGTCGAGGTGCCCCGCACCTATCCGATCGATCGCATCGACGAGATCAAGCGGCGCGCCGACGAGGCCTTGAAACAGGTCTACGGAGACGCCGACCTCACCTTTACGGCGATTCCGGTGGCGCGCGACAATGAGACCGTGTGCGACCGCGTGATGGTGATCGCACGCAATTCCGGCCTCGCCATCCACCACGTCACCGTGCACGATCTCGGCTGCAAGATCACCGTCAGCATCGACCTCGAGGTGGACGGCAACATGCCGCTGATCGAAGCCCACGATATCGCACACCAACTCGAGCGCCACATTCGCGACGACTTCGGCACCGATGTCGAAGTCGATACGCATATCGAGCCGCTCGAGCCGGACATGCCGCACGGCTCCGACGCCGTCCCGCAGCGCACCGAGGAGATCCGCACCGAGCTGATCAAGCTCGCCAGCGACGGCGTGATCTATCACATCCACAACGTCCGGGTCCGTGACACCGAGGCCGGTGAGATCGTCAATTTCCACTGCTATGCCGAACCGTCGCTCAGCGTCATTGCAGTGCACGAGCACGTCGACAAAATTGAACGTCGGTTGCGTCGAGCGTTCCCCTCGGTGAAACGCGTGATCAGTCACGCGGAGCCCCCGAACGCGGATTGAACAATTTCCCACCTGACGAACTACGAGTCCTCGTTCTCGTTTCGGACTCGGCTCACGGACAAATGAGCATGCGATTCATCTTTGGATAAGAATTTTTCCGATCCGCCGAATCGTTGACTCTCGACAGCCTCGGAAAAGTGGATTCAAATCATCCTTATGATTCGAACGGTGAAACACTGTTCGAACGGGGTGCTGACAATCATTTTCTGGGGGCTACGGGATGGCGCGCGTGCAGGCCGCGAGCGCCTGCGCTCAATCCGATTCGATCAAAGGATTGGCGCAGTCGATCGCTAAACCGGCCTACCATCGGCTGCTGACGGCCGAGCCAGTGCTCCGCCGCGCCGTACCGATCCTGATCATCGCATTCCTCGTCACGATCTGCTTCGGCGCCGCCGTTCAAGTCATCGACCAGACGCGCCAAAAGCGTGCCGCCCTCAATCGCGATCTCTGCGCCCTCGCCGATCTTCTCGCCGAGCGTCTCGAACACATCGGTGTCGTGCGTCTCGACCGCCCGGCTTCGGTCGAGCGCCTGCAAGGTCTGCTGCCCGGCTTGATCCCATCCTGGGGAATCGCCGCCGGCCGCCACGTCATCGTCACCGGTGTCGATCAGCGCGTGCTCGCGCGCGTGCCCGGCGACGACAGCGCGCTGGCCGCCAACAAATTCCTGCAGATCATCAGCGCCGCGCCGCCACTGACCCGCTCCGCTCAGCAAGGCACGGTCACCGAGATCATTCTGCCCGGCGGAGCCTCGGCGCTGGCCACGCTGCACACCGTCAAGTCCCTGCCGGGTCAAGTCATCATCATCCAGGAGGACACCAGCTCTTTCCTGCGATCGGACGCGGCGCTGCAGATCACGCTGTCGGCCACCACCGGCTTCGTGGTGCTGATCCTCGGCTTCGCCTTTCACTGGCAGTCGACGCGCGCCCGCGAAGGCGATCTGATCAACGACGCAGTGCGCAGCCGGATCGACACCGCCCTCAATCGCGGCCGCTGCGGCCTGTGGGATTGGGATCTGTCGCGCGGTCGCATCTTCTGGTCGCAGTCGATGTTCGAACTCCTCGGGCTGGAGAGCCGCAGCGACCTGCTCACTTTCGGCGAAGTCAACGCGCGGGTGAATGCCGAAGACATCGACCTGTTCGCGATCGGCGACCAACTGATCGCCGGCAACGCCGACCACATCGACCACAGTTTCCGCATGCGTCACGCCAACGGACACTGGATCTGGGTCCGGATGCGGTGCGAGCTGAGCCAGGAGACGCTCACCGAGAACAAGCACCTGATCGGCATCGCGGTCGACGTGACCGAGCAGAAGAGCCTCGCGGAACGCACCATCGAAGCCGACCTGCGGCTGCGCGACGCGATCGAGACCATTCCCGAAGCGTTCGTCCTGTGGGACGCGGATAATCGCCTCGTGCTGTGCAATTCGCATTTCCAGCGCCTGCACAAGCTGCCGGAGTCGGCGGTTGCGCCGGGCACGTCGTACGAGACGGTCATCGAAGTCGGCCGCATGCCGGAAATTCGCACCCGGCTGGGCGATCGAGGCGGCTCCGCCCCCGGCGCACGAACCTTCGAGGCGCAGCTCGACGACGGCAGCTGGCTGCACATCAGCGAGCGCCGCACCAAGGACGGTGGCTATGTCGCCGTCGGCACCGACATCACCCGTATCAAGGCTCACGAGCAGAAGCTGGTCGACAACGACCTGCGGCTGCGCGCCACTGTGGCCGATCTGAAGATCTCTCAGGTCAAGCTGGAGCGGCAGGCGATCGAACTCGCCGACCTCGCCAAAAAGTACTCCGAGGAAAAGAACCGCGCCGAGGAAGCCAATCAGACCAAATCGAAATTCCTGGCGAATATGAGCCATGAACTGCGCACGCCGCTGAACGCAATCATCGGCTTCTCGGAAATCATGGGCAGCGGGATGTTCGGCTCGCTCGGCTCCGAGAAGTATCAGGAATACTGCCATGACATCATGACCAGCGGACACTATCTGCTGGAGGTGATCAACGACATCCTCGATATGTCGAAGATCGAGGCCGGCCGGATGCGGCTGGAGATGGAAGAACTCGATCTCGCCCGCACCCTCGGGGAATCGTTGAAGGTCGTCGCCGGGCGCGCCAACAACAAGCATCTCGATCTGCGCTCGGATATCGAAGCCGATATCCCGATCGTGGCGGATCGCCGCGCCATCAAGCAGATCCTGATCAACCTGCTGTCGAACGCGGTGAAGTTCACGCCGGATGGCGGCCGCGTGAAGGTCCGCAGCCGGACGCGGCGCGATTCCATCGTGCTGATGATCGCCGACACCGGCATCGGCATCGCCCCGCATTCATTACGTCGACTTGGCCAGCCGTTCGAGCAGGTGGAGAGCCAGCTCACCAAGAGCTATCACGGCTCCGGCCTGGGGCTGGCGATCGCCAAGTCGCTGACGACGCTGCACGGCGGCTCGATGCAGCTGCGCTCGACGCTCGGCGCCGGCACCGTGGTCATGGTCAAGTTGCCGCGCAACAGCCGACGCCATCGGATGGCAGCCTGACGGCTACTCGGCCGCGGCCACAACGGACATCGCATAGCAAAGAGCTCCGGCCCTGAGCAGCTCAGAGCCGGAGCTCTTGTTGCGAGCGCTTCACCGACGGATTGAAGCGATGCGGGTCTTTTCAAGCGGCAGAGTTGTCGTCTTCAGTTGCGCGCGTGGCGCGCTCCGAAGGATGCGGCAAAGGCGCCTGCGGCCCATCCTGCGAGGCCCCGCGGCGACTGCGCACAGCGCGCCCGGCGGGCAAATCAAAAACGACGGAGATCGTCGCATCGCGAGTTCTGATTCCATCGAAAGCGGAACTTCTCTCGCGCATTCGGACACTTACCAGTTGACGCGGGCGCCTGCCGAAACCTGATGGCTGGTTGCGTTGCTGCGATACTCGCCATGATAGGAGGCAAAAAGTCGGAATGTCTCGGTTTGCCAGCCAGACATCTTGGCACTCACCAGCGCGGCGTTTCGGCCTGGCTGGGCCGCTTCGACCAGGAAGGGCTGGTCGAGGAGCGCAGCCTGACTGACCAGCGTGGTATCGCGCAGATCGTAGCCCCAACCGACCTTCAGCTCCGGCATCAAGGTGGTGCCGTCGGCGGTGCGCAGACGCGCGCTGAAAGCCGCGCCCACCGTTGTGGAGAGCTTCTCGTATGTCTGAGCGACATAAGCGAGACCGAACGGCAAGTAAGTTTCGCTGTAGGCATCGCGGCGGAAGCCTTGCCAGCTCAAGCCGGCGAACGGCTTGACGATAACGTCCGGAGCCACCGTGAAGCGATAGCCGGCCTCCAGCGTCGTCCCGACGCCGATGCCGTTCGCGCTACCCTGCAAGGCGTTCGGCGAGAACATGATGGCGCGACTGGTCGACAGTTGGCTCGGACCCGCTGCGATCCGCAGATCGACGACCGCAGCACCGGGCATCCAGCTCGCATAGGCCGCGCCAGCGTAGCTGTCGGACCAGCCCTGGGTGCCGGCACTGGTCGCCGTCGTGCGCGCATAGCCGAACGCGCCGCCTGCCACCAGATTGTTCGAGAACCAGCGGTCCGCACCGACGACGAAGCCGCCGCTCACCGCCTTCACGCCGGAAAGATCGCTGCTGTCTCCGACCCGCACGTTGCGGCCGAACCCCTGGCCCCACGAGGTCCAGCCGTCCTGCACGCGATCAGCCGGAGTGATCGCCGCCAGTGCGTTCATCGCCGAGCTGGTTTCGACATTCATCATGTTGCGTCCGGCGTAGGACAACGCGAACGATTGCGCCGCGCCGTTCTGACCTCGGTCGCCGCCGAGCGCGATCATCTCCTGACGATCTCCGATCGCGCCGAGGAAGCCGGTGAAGGCCTGCAGCGACGAGCTCGACACCGCAGGCTGGCCGGAGCCCGCGAGCTGGCCGAGCGCCTGGTCGTAATGCGCCTCGGTGTCCAGTCGATACAATGCATCGAACAACCCTTTCGCGCGATCCGACGGCAGAACGCCGGCTGCCGGGCGGGCGCTGTCGAGTGCACCCGCGACCGAGCGCTGATTGCGGCCGAGCTGTTCGTTGCTGGCGAGGGCACTGAAGCTCGCCGGTGTCACCACCAGCGTCAGCGCGTTCGGATCGTACACCAGGTCGAAGCGTGTATTGGCTGGCAATCCGGCCGTCGGCTGCGACAGGGCGGAGAAGCTCCCCATGGTGCTGGCGCCGTTCTGCGCCTGGACGATCGTGAAGTCGGTGCCGAGCGCCGGCGTGTAGTTGCTGACAGTGCCAACGCTGCCGCGCAAGACGGGTGTCAACGTGCCCGCTGCATAGAACACGTTGCCGGCCCCCGTGACGTAGATCTTGTCGTAGGTGCCAGGACCACCCGGCACGATCAGATTGCCGTCGATGTCGATGCGGGTCGTCGCCGTGGAGGTCAGAGTGACGTTGCCGTTAAAGGTCAGCGTGCCGACCGAATTGCCGGTCAGCACGGTGCCTGCCGGCACCGAGCCGTTGACGACCAGGTCGCCGATATTGGCCATCTTGCCCGGGGACAGCGTGCCGGCGATCATCGAATCGCCCACCACCGTGCCGAAGCCGGCCAGCGTCGCGGGCTGCGCGACCGACAGCTTGCCGGAGTCCATCGTCAACGTGCCGTCCACCGCCAAGGTGCCAAGCTGCGCAAACACGTTGCCGCCAGCATTCGTGCGACCGGAGACCGTCAGAATGCCCGCCCCCACCTTGCTGAAGTCGCCCTGCGTGGTCAGCAACTGGCTCCAATAGGTCGTCTGGCCGGCATCGACGATGACCGTGCTGCTCGCTGCGAGCGTCGACGGTCCAGCGGTCGCACGGTCTAGCCGGATCAGGCCCTGACCAAACACATCATCGATACCGGGCAGGCCAAGATCTTCCGTTGTTGAAAACAACAGATGAGACAGATCCTGGGCATTATAGCTCGGGTTGGCCTCGATCAGAACGGCAAGCGCGCCCGAGACCATCGGCGCCGCCATCGACGTTCCCTCCTTAAAGCCGTACGTGTTGTTCGGAATGGTAGAATAGATCTCCGGGCCGACCTCGCGGTCGCCGCCCGGCGCCGCAACGCACCAGCTCGCTGCAACGCCGCAAAGATCAGAATAAGGGGCGGGGCGCTTCGTCGATCCGACCGACATCACCGTCATGATCTGGCCAGGCAAGCTCTGCAGCGCCGTTCCGTCGAGCTGTCGGCCCTGATCATCGTACACGCCGAACGCCGCATGAGCGGGACTCAGAAACGGCAGAAGTCCCAGACCGGAAGCGTTGCGGCCTGCAACGGGATTGTATCGGCGATCATTGCCGATACCCGCAACGATGATCTTTCCAGCCTGCAGCACCTTGAGCGCGGCGTCCAGCTCAGCCTCCACGTGACCGATCGCCCATCGGCTGAGATTTGATTGTCCATTCGTCCCGGGAGCATAGCTTGCATTGTAGACCATGGTCCCGGCCAGGCCGGCAAAGTAGCGCAGTGCGAGCTCTCCCTCCTCCGCATTCGCAAAGAACACATAGCCAAATTCCGGGTATCCCCCCAGCGCACGAACCGGAATGATATTGGCGCCATATGCCACGCCATGAGCTGCGACGTTGTCGAACTTCTCCGCCGCGATGATCCCCGAAACGTGCGTGGCGTGTTCATCGCCGACAACAACAAGCGGACTGATATCAGTCGGGTCGTAACCCTGCTCCGGCTTGTAGACGAAGTTCCGACGCAGGCCGAGCAAGAGCTTGTTGACAAGGCCTGCATTGCCGACGTCGAAACCGCTGTCCGCAACCATGACGTTGACACCGGAACCCGTGAAGCCGCGATCATACGCGGCCTGCGCACCAATCATGTTGAGGTGCCATGTCTGGTCCGCAGCACTCGGCTGCGGCACCGGAAGATGAGGAGAAGTGTTCGTTGCCGCCGGCTGGATCGATTGTGGCCAAGAGTCGAACGGTTCCGCATGGCCGATAGTTGACCATCCCGCGCCCACCATTGCGGTGCAAAGTACCAAAGGTAAGAAGTAGCGGAACTTGATCAAATGGATCTTCAAACAGCGCCCACAGGTTCCTGATTGCGAACCCGCAATCACTTGCAGAACCGGACCGCTCCCGCCGGCAAGGAACGCCTGTCGAACAATTAGTCCAACTATAAACGGAGATCGCTGCAAGGCAAGAACGAGCGCGTTCATCTTCGAAAATGGAACAAAACGGACTATCAATGCGGCCGCATCTGAGGACGACTGCCGGAAGGCTGCTGATCGATTGCCTCCGTTGGACTACCAGTTGACCCGCGCACCGACATAGCCCCCACCATCGGGAGCGCCTTGCCGCGAGGTACTGAGGCGATTATCGCGGCGGACTGGGACACGCTGACCAGAAACGTGGTGCACAGCAACAGCGCGGTGCATCTGCAGATGGTGTGGCCAGACATCGAATGTGCCCCATCTGAACGCACGCAGCCCCGCGTGCATAGTTCCCGTTCTTCCCGACGGATCGCGATTGAGTCCCCAAGGCGGCTCCATCATCGCGTTCTAATGTAGCGGTGTCGCCATCAGCCGGATTGAGACGCAGGGCCAAAGGAAAGCGGCGGACGTTTCCCCATGAGCGAGATACCGCACTGTCGGAGCAATTCAGCGTCCGTTAGCGTGCAGCGCAGCAGATTAGCCCAAATCCGTATTGTGCCACCGTCTCGCCCACGTGTATGAGCGGGCCTTGTCGGCGGAGGCAGCGGCGTTGAACTTCAGTGCCATCTTCCATCAGTTTGCGACATGGCTGTTCCGGGCCTCGATTGCGGCCGGCCTTGTGGGTGTTGTCTACCTCGCCTTGCACGGCGACGGCGACATGCCCGGAAAGCGGATGGTCGCGGCGCAGACAGCGACGCTCCCGCCGGACACCCCATGCCAGCCGATCGGCCAGACGACGGCCGGCGAATTGGTGTATTCGATGGATTGCGAGGCCTTACCCGGCGAGCCGCCTGCCCTCGGCGCTGCGGCCAGCGCCAACGGACCCGCTCGACGCTAATCGCTGCCGCCGCCGATCAGTCGGTTGAAGATCGCCCGAACGTCCGCCTGCGTTTCCTTCACCCGCGCCTGCAGCGAAGAGAAGTCCGGCGCGTCGCCGGCCCGCACCAGCACCCGCAGCAGATCGTCGCCGGCGGTTTCCGGCTTGAACTTCTCGCTGACGCACAGCCGCAGGATCTGCGTCAGGTCGTGATACAGCCGCGCCGCCGGGCGCAGCACGTCGGCGTCGGGCTGCGCCAGCAGGCCGAGCCGCGCCGCATTGTCGATCGCCGCCAGCGTATTGACCGCCAGGATCTCCGGCGTGTTCGACGCGTGGACGAGTTGCAGATATTGCGCAATGAAGTCGATATCCACCATGCCGCCGGCGGCGTATTTCAGATCCCAGACGTCATCCTCGCCCTTCTCCTGGGCGATGGCCTGGCGCATCTCTGCGACATCGTTGGCGATGATCATGGCATCGCGCGGACGCGTCAGCACCGCGCGGATGACCTCCTCGATGCGCGACTTGAACTCCGGCGAGGCCGAGATGACGCGCGCGCGGGTGAGCGCGAGATGCTCCCAGGTCCAGGCCTCGGTCTCCTGATAGGCGGCAAACGCATCGAGCCGCGACGCCACAGGTCCGGCACGCCCGGACGGTCGCAGCCGCATGTCGACGTCGTACAGCACGCCGTAATTGGTGCGCGTCGTGAAGGCCGAAATCAGCCGCTGGGTGAAGCGCGCGAAATATTGCGCGCCGTGCAACGAGCGTTCGCCATCGCTGTCGGGCTGCTCGTGGTCGAAATCATAGATCAGGATCAGATCGAGATCGGACGATGCCGTCATCTCACGGCTGCCGAGCTTGCCCATCGCCAGGATCGCGGTTTCCTGGCCCTTGATCCGGCCGTACTGCGACACGAACTGCTCGCTCACCAGCTGGTGCACCGTGCTGACGATGCCCTCGGCGACATCCGCAAAGGCGATGCTGGCCTGCTGCGTCGCCACCGTGCCGGACAGAATGCGTGTGCCGATCAGGAACAGGCTCTCCTGCCCGAACAGCCGCAGCCGGTCGAGAAACTCCTCGTATGAGCCGGCATCGGCCAACGTCGCCGCCAGACGCGACGACAGCTCGGCGCGGTCGGGCATCGCGCCGAAGAACCGCGGATCGATCAGGCCGTCGAGGATCTGCGGCTGCCGCGCCAGCATGTCGCCGAGCCGCGGCGCAGCCCCCAACACCAGCGCGACGAGGGTCAGCAAGTCGCGGTTCTGGCTCAGCAGCGAGATCAACCGGCCGCCGCGGTGCAGCGCCTGCAGCAGCCGGTCGAACGAATTGATCGCGGTGTCCGGCTCTTCGGCCCGCGCCAGCTCCTCGATCAGCGCCGGCACGAACTCGCGGAACGCACGCTGGGTCGCCTCGACCTTGAGCACGCGATAGCCGCCGGCCATCCATTGCTGCAGCGTGGTGGCGACCATCAGCGGCTTCTTGTAGCCGAGCCCGACAAGGTGATCGAGCAACCGCGTGTCTTCCGGACCAGCCGCGTAATCGATCGGCTCTTTCACCGTGCCGGTCGGGTCGCCCTCGAACAGCTTGGCATAATGCCCCTGCACGCATTCCAGATGCGCCAACAGATCGCGCGCGAACGCGGCGCGGCTGTCGTAGCCGAAGAAGCGCGCGAACCGCTCGATGCCGTCGATGCTGTCGGGCAGCGTATGGGTCTGTTCGTCGGCGATCATCTGGATGCGATGCTCGACACGGCGCAGAAACTGATAGGCGGCGCTGAGTTCGTCGCGCGCCTCGAAGGTGATCCAGTTGCGCGACGCGAGAATGTCGAGCGCCGCCAGCGTCGGCCGCACGCGCAATTCCGGGTGTCGGCCGCCCGCGATCAATTGCTGGGTCTGGGCGAAGAATTCGATCTCACGAATGCCGCCGCGGCCGACCTTGACGTTGTGGCCCTCGACCGAAATCTCGGTCTGGCCGCGGAAGGTCTGCATCTGCCGCTTCATGTCGTGCACGTCGGACAGCGCGGCAAAGTCGAGATGCTTGCGCCAGACGAACGGCGCGATGTCGGCCAGCAGTGCCTCGCCCGCGACGAGATCGCCGGCACAGGCGCGCGCCTTGATCATCGCGGCGCGCTCCCAGGTGCGGCCTTCGCGTTCGTAGTAGTTGAGTGCCGACACCGTCGACAGCGCCACCGGCGTCGACGCAGGATCGGGACGCAGCCGCAGATCGACGCGGAATACGTAGCCGTCGTGCCGGCGCTGCTGCAGAATGCGGCTCAGCCCCTGCGTGACCCGCACGAAGAACGGCTGCGGCTCGATGTCCGGCGCAAGCGTCGGCGCGTCGAGATCGTAGAACACGATCAGATCGATATCGCTGGAGTAGTTCAGCTCGCCGGCGCCCATCTTGCCCATCGCCAGCACGACAAGACCGGAGCCCTGCTCCGGCGCATCGCTGTTGGGCGGATTGATGCGGCCGCGCGCGGCTTCCTGGCGCAGCAGGAAGCGCAGCGTCATTTGCACCGAATTGACCGCGAGGTCGGTGAGCGCCTGCGTCACCTGCATCACCGGCCACAGCCCGCCGATGTCGCACAGCGCAATCGACAGCGCGGCCTCCGCCTTCATCTTGCGGAGGATGGTCATCACCTCCGCCTCGTCGGCGGCGGCCGCGACCGCGCCGGCGGTCGTGTCCAGCAGCGTCGTGAAGCCGACGTCGGGGTCGGTGCGCAGCAGGCGTACAAGCCGTGCCGGATCGGCGCGGATCAGGTCGAACAGATACGGAGACGCCTCCGCGATCGCCTGCAGCACCGTGCGGATGGGCGGGTGGCGATCGGCAATGACGCGGATCGCTGCGGCCTGTTCGGCGGCGATGTCCGCAAGCCAGTCCTCGAAACGTTTGGCAGCGTCCTCCGGCGCATGCAGCTGCGGTCCGGCGGCGAAACGCGCGGCCAGTGCGGAGGATGGAATGTCCGCGTCGATCGCGGAAGAAGTCATGCCGGCGTCGGTTCTGGGATCGGGTTGACTGGAACCAGTCCTTCGCCCGTGTGCGCCGGAATTGCAAGCGTGGCGCGCAGCCCGGGCTCAGCGTCGGACAGCCGCAGTTCGCCGCCGTGCAAAGTCGCCACCGCCGACGCGAGACTGAGCCCGAGACCGGAACCGGGCATCGTCCGACTCGCCTCGAGCCGCACAAAGCGCTCGACCGCGTGCTGGCGGTCGGCTTCGGGAATGCCCCGGCCGTGATCGGTGACGCTGACCAGCACCTGATCGCCGTCGCGCCGCGCTTCGATCAGGATCGTCGCCAGGTCCGGCGCCGCGGCCGGCTGCTCTGCGCCCGGCGCGGCCAGCGCCAGTTGCGGCTGCCCGTATTTGATGGCGTTCTCCACCAGATTCGCCAGCGCCTGGCTGATCAGCTCGCGATTGCCGCGCACCGGCGCGGGCTCGGCCGCGATCTTCAGGCTCAGACCACTGTCTTCGGCCAACGGCTCGTAGAGCTCGTGGATGTCGCGGGCGATATCGGCGGCATCGAACGAATCCATCTCGCCGGTGGCATGGCCGGATTCAGCGCGTGCGATCATCAGCAGCGCGTTGAAGGTGCGGATCAGCCCGTCGGATTCCTCGATGGTGCGCTCCAGCGCCGCCCGGTAGTCGGCCTCGTTGCCGGACAGCGCCAGCGCCTCCTCGGCGCGATTGCGCAGCCGGGTCAGCGGTGTCTTCAAATCGTGCGCGATGTTGTCGGAGACCTCCTTGAGGCCGTTCATCAGCCCCTCGATCCGCTCCAGCATGGCGTTGAGATTTTCCGCCAGACGATCGAGTTCATCGCCGCTGCGGCCGACCGGGAGCCGGCCCGACAGGTCGCCGGCCATAATCCGCTGTGTGGTGCCGGTCATCGCATCGATCCGGCGCAGCACGCGGCGGGCCGCAAAAACGCCGCCGCCGAGGCCGAGCACCACGACGATCAGGATCGACCACTGCGCAGCCGACAAAACCACCTTGTTGAGCCGGCGGCGCTCCTCGAGGTCGCGTCCGACCAGCAGCCGAAACCCGCTCGACAGCTCGCTGACCCGCACCAGTGCGCGATGATCGCCGCGATCCTGATCGTCGAGCCGTCGGTAGAACGTCTCCTTCCAGCCGATCTTGCTCATCACCCCCGGCGCCAGCGCGCCGACATTGCCGGCGACCGCCTGCCCTGCGGGCGTGGTGACGAGATAGAGGTTCGCGCCCGGCCGCAGCGCTCGGTTCTCGATGGTGAACACCAGCCCGCGCAGGCCGCGCCGCGTGTAGATATCGTCGATCTCGCCGATCTCGGCGTCCACCGTGGTGGTGATCTGATCAGTAATCAGCCGATGCGTATTCCACGCGAAATAGGCCAGCAGCGACGCCGCAAACAATCCGAACAGAAACAGATAGACCAGCGTCAGCCGAAACGCCGTGGTTCGGATCAGTTTACCGAATGCCGTCACGGATCATATACCCCGCGCCCCGGATGGTGTGCAGCAGCGGCCGGTCGAAGCCCTTGTCGATCTTGGCGCGCAGGCGGGAGATGTGGACGTCGATCACGTTGGTCTGCGGATCGAAGTGATAGTCCCACACGTTCTCCAGCAGCATGGTGCGGGTCACCACCTGGCCGGCGTGCTTCATCAGATATTCGAGCAGCCGGAATTCGCGCGGCTGCAGCGTCAGTTCCTCGCCGCCGCGGGTGACGCGGTGGGACAGCCGGTCGAGTTCGAGGTCGCCGACTCGGTAGCTTGTTTCCTCGGCGGGACCGCCGTGGCGACGTGACAGCACCTCGACCCGGGCGAGCAGTTCGGCGAAGGCGTAGGGCTTGGGCAGATAGTCGTCGCCGCCGGCGCGCAGGCCCTTGATGCGGTCGTCGACCTGACCGAGTGCGGAGAGGATCAGCGCCGGGGTGCGGTTGCCCTTGTCGCGTAGCGTGCCGATCACCGACAGGCCGTCACGCTTCGGCAGCATGCGGTCGATCACCAGCACGTCGTAATCGCCGCTGTCGGCGAGCGCGAGGCCCTCCTCGCCATCGCTGGCGAGATCGGCGACGTGGCCGACTTCGCGAAAAGCCTTCACCAGATAATCGGCGGATTCGCGGTCATCCTCGATGATCAGCAGGCGCATATTGGGTTCGGATTCGCTCGAAGGCTTGATGGTTTCTGGCACCATGGCGGGACTTCAGCCTCCATGCAAGGCGGCAGGTTGCGCCCGCCGGACATGGAAGCGGGCGATGGAGTTGGGGGGACTCCACCGCCCGCCTAGTCCTTCCGATGGAGGGGGGCTTACTCCGGCCGGAAGGTAGAGGGCGGGGACGAGTTGTTCACCCGTCCCCTGGAAAGGCCGTCGGCGGGGGCGACGTTGCCGGCGACACTCTCCAACTCTGCAGCGACGCCGATCAGCCCTTGGCCGAGATCGGCACCGCCACGAAACGAGACGACCCACCCGAGCGAACCCGGATCAGCACGCTGCTCTTGTTGTCGGCCTTGGCGGTGTTGACCGCCTCCCGGACGTCGCCGGGGCTGGCGACGTTCTTGCCGGCGACCTCGAGGATGACGTCGCCCTCCTTGAAGCCCCGCTCCGCTGCGGCGCTCTTCGGATCGACGTCGGTCACCACCACACCGTCCTTGCCGGCGCCGGCGACCGAGCCGGCCGGTGCGACGGTCAGACCGAGCCTCGGCACCTCGGTTCCGCGGCCGGAGTTCCGACCACCGTCATCGTCGCCGCTGTTGACCTTGGCCTCGATCTGGTTCGGCAACTGGCCGAGCGTCAGGCTCAGCTCTTTGTCCGAGCCCTTGTGGATCACGGTCAGCTTGACCGTATTGCCCGGCGCGAAGCCGCCGATGGTGCGGGCGAGTTCGCGCGCATCCTTGACCGGCGTGCCGTTGACGGCGGTGATCACGTCGCCGGACTCGATGCCGGCCTTGGCGGCGGGGCCGTCGCGCTGCGGCTCGGCGACCAGCGCGCCTTCCGGCTTCTTCAGCCCGAGGCTATCGGCGATCTCCGGCGTCACCGGCTGGATCTGGACGCCGATCCAGCCGCGGCTCACCGAACCCTTGTCCTTGAGCTGCTGCACCACCTGCTTGACGGTCGAAGCCGGGATCGAGAAGGCGATGCCGACGCTGCCGCCGGATGGCGAGTAGATCGCGGTGTTGACGCCCATCACTTCGCCGTTGGTGTCGAACGCCGGGCCACCGGAGTTACCCTTGTTCACCGGGGCGTCGATCTGGATGAAGTCGTCATACGGCCCGCTGCCGATGTCGCGACCGGAAGCCGAGACGATGCCGGCCGTCACCGTGCCGCCGAGACCGAATGGGTTGCCGACCGCCAGCACCCAGTCGCCGATCCGAGGCTTGCCCTCGGACAGCTTCGCGAACGGGAAGTCGGTGCGGCCTTCGACCTTGATCAGCGCGAGATCGGTGCGCTGGTCGGTGCCGATGACTTTCGCCTTGTAGCTCTTGCCGTCATCCATCGTGACTTCGACCTTGTCGGCGCCGTCGACGACGTGATTGTTGGTCACCGCATAACCATCGGCGGTGATGAAGAAGCCGGAGCCCTGCCCGGTCATCATGCCGCCGCCGCGATGGCCGCGCAGGCCCGGCGGCAGCTCACCGCCGAACCGACGGAAGAAGCGCTCCATCGGCGAGCCGGGCGGGAACGGCGAGTCTTCGCCGCGCTCACTGCGGTCGTCGTTCTTCGCCACCTTCTCGGCGATGTTGACCTTCACCGAGATCACCGAAGGCTTCACCTTCTCGACGATGTCGGCAAAGCCGACCGGCTGCTGGGCCTGATTGACCTTGTTGCCGACCTGCGCGTGGGCCGGCGTGCTGAACAGATCCGCCGAAGCCGGAGTCTGCGACAGGCCGAACGCACCCGCACCAAGGCCGGCTACCACCGACGCCATCAGCGCGAATTTACGCGCCGAAAATACGGAACGGCGCGCCGCCGGACGGAACGGCTGCGAGTGGGCATCGATACGGCGGTCAGTCATTCAGAGAGTCTCCAGAACCATGAATTCGGCGGTGCGCGATCTTGCGCTCCATGGATCTGAAGATGGGGGCTCGCGCCTTACCGCGCGCTGGCGGCGGCATTAAAGTTTCGTAACGCGGCGGTATTCCGGCGCGACGCATGGTCGCGATCCGCCAACGGCTTCGCTCCCGGTTTGTCAACACTCGTACATTTGTGTCGGGAATGCGATCCCAGCGTCCGGCGCAGCGCGCCGCCGCAACCACGCAACTACCTGATATATCTTTGGATTTAACGTGGCCTACTTCTTGCCAAGGCGGAGATCAAGGACGCTTTCTGCAGCGTCGTGCGATCATCCAGCTAACAGGAGAGCGTCTTGGCCAATATTACCTTCTCTTCGCCCGTGATGGCGAAGGACGTCACCGTCTATGCCGTCGCCGGCGATCGCGGCACCATCCTCGCCGTCGCGAAAGCCCACAAGATTCCGATCCCGTTCGATTGTCAGGACGGCGAATGCGGATCCTGCCTGGTGCAGGTCGAGCACTTCAATCCGAAGGCCAAGTCCGCGGTCGCACTGACCGAGAAGGAAAAGGAAGTGCTGCGCCAGCTCGGCAAGATCACCAAGGAGGAAGTGGCCAACGCCGAGGTCAACGATATCCCGCCGCGCTACCGCCTCGCCTGCCAGTGCTTCGTGCGTAATGAAGACATCATGGTGCGGTTCGAGGGCGACAAGACCCAGCCGCAGAAATTGGCGGTAACGCCTGCCGCGGCGCGCTACAAAGGCGGCCTGGAGATCAACACGCTGCCCGAATTCTTCAGCTACGCCGCGAAAGTCGAGGACGACGCAGCCACTCACTACGACACGCTCGCCAAGGCGATGGCCGAGGCTGGCAACGAGCCCGTCGCCAAGCTGTTCGCGCAGCTCGCCGACTTCTCCCGCCTGCATCTCGCCGAGGTGAAGGCCCGCGCCGGCTCGATCGACGTCACCAAGAACGTGCCGCCGGACTACGCGTGGCCGGACCATGCGACGCCCGAGCGCGCCGCGGTCTGGGCCTCGGACAACACCCTCACCCGCCTCGGCGCGCTGAAGGCGGCGCTGCAGGGCGAGCGCCGCGGCTACGAATTCTATCGCGCGGTCGAAGCCACCACGAAATCGTCGGAAGTCGCCACGGCGGCGAAGGAATTCGTCGGCGAGGAAGCCGAGCACGTCCACATTCTCGAGGCCTGGATCACCCAAGAGGAATGGGCGCTGAAGCACGCCAAGGCGGCGGAAAACGCCTGAACCCAACCAGCAAAAAGACGGCCGCCGTCACACCGACGGCGGCCGAACAGCGAAGGATCATCACATGGAAACGGTCGAAGAGTTTCTGGCGCACTCCATTCGCCTCGAACAAGAGGCGGCGCTGCGGTTCGGTCAACTCGCCGACGCGATGGACAGCTGCGGCAACAAGGAAGTCTCGAAGCTGTTTCGCCAGCTCGCGGACTACTCGCGCATGCACCAGGCCGATGCCCAGGCGCGTGCCGGATTTCGCGATATCCCGCAAATGGAAGCCGGCGATTTCAAATGGCCCGGCGTCGAGAGCCCGGAGACCGCGGCGATCTGGGGCACCGATCCGTTCATCGGCCGCGACCTCGCGCTGCAGATCGCGCTCGAAGCCGAGACCGGTGCGTTTGACTGGTACAAGAACGTGCTCGACACCACCGACAATCCGGAAATCAGGATGCTGGCGAAGGAGTTCGTCGAGGAGGAAAGCGGCCACGTCGCCGAGTTGCACCGCTGGATCGCTCTGCACAAGGCCGGCAAACCACTGCCGATGGAAATCGTGCCGTTCTGAGCTCGCGGCTCACGGACGCCTGCAGACGAGATCGAGGCGGCGCTGTGCCGCTGCGACATAATGCACGACGCATCAGGAACTCGGCCTGAGGCCATGGGTTGACGAGCTGTCTCTGCGGGGGAACCCGATGTACAGCCCGTCCCCATGAACATCTTCGATCCCAAAGGTCCGGTCGCGTACGGAAACTCGACCATCCTGATCGATTCCGTCCTGATCATGCTGGCGATCGTGGTGCCGACGATCGTGGCGATCCTCGCTTTTGCATTCTGGTTTCGGCACACCAACACGCGCGCGAAGTATCAACCGGACTTCGCCTATTCGGGGCGGATTGAGCTGGTCGTCTGGTCGATCCCGCTGCTGACAATCATGCTGCTCGGTGGCGTTACCTGGATCGGAGCGCATCGGCTCGATCCGGCGGCGCCGGTCGAGGGCACCGGCAGTCCCATTCGAATCCAGGTCGTCTCGCTGGATTGGAAGTGGCTGTTCATTTATCCGGACCAGCGCATCGCGACGATCAATTCGATCACCGTGCCTGTCGGCGCATCGCTCAAATTCGAGCTGACCTCTGCCAGCGTGATGAACGCGTTCTTCATCCCGCAGCTCGGCAGCATGATCTACACCATGAACGGCATGGTGACGCGGCTCGCCCTGCGCGCCGACAGCGAGGGCAAGCTGCAGGGATTGTCGTCGCATTTTAGCGGCGACGGCTTTCCCGACATGATGTTCGACGTCCATGTGGTTTCGCCGCTGGCCTTCCCCGAATGGGTCGAAGCCACCGCCAAGAGCGACCGCGTGCTCGACGCCGACAGCTACAAGACGCTTTTCAAGCAGACCACCGAAAGCGGACGGCCGACCTATCGGCTCGGCGATCCGCTGTTGTTCGATGCGATCAGCACCCAGAAGATCCCGCCGCAAGCGGGCCCGGTGCCATCCAAGGAAGCTGCGCCTTCCTATCTGCAAGCCAACTTCGGAGCCAACGCGATATGCTCGGCAAGCTCGACTGGTCGGCCATTCCAATTGATCAACCTATCCCGCTAATCGCTGCGGCGGTCGTGCTGGTCGTGATCCTGGGTGTGGTGGCATGGGCGGGGATCAAGGGCTACTTCCCGTATCTCTGGCGCGAATGGATCACCAGCGTCGATCACAAGCGGATCGGCGTCATGTACGTGCTGCTCGCCATGGTGATGCTGCTGCGCGGCGGCACCGACGCGATCATGATGCGCGCCCAGCAGGCTATCGCATTCCAATCCCAGGGCTTCTTGCCGCCGGAGCACTACAACCAGATTTTCTCCGCGCACGGCACCATCATGATCTTCTTCGTCGGCATGCCGTTCATCATCGGCTTGATGAACTTCGTGGTGCCGCTGCAGCTCGGCGTGCGCGACGTGGCATTCCCGACGCTCAACTCGGTCGGGTTCTGGCTGACGGCGAGCGGCGCCCTCCTCGTCAACATATCGCTGGTGGTCGGCGAGTTCGCCCGCACCGGCTGGCTGCCGTTTCCGCCGCTGTCCGAGCTGAGCTACTCGCCCGGCGTCGGCGTCGACTACTACGCCTGGGCGATCCAGATCTCGGGCATCGGCACGCTGGTGGCCGGCATCAATCTCGTCACCACCGTGCTCAAGCTACGCACCAAGGGCATGACCTATTTGCGCATGCCGATGTTCTGCTGGACCACGCTCGCCTCCTGCCTGCTGATCGTCGCAGCCTTTCCGATCCTCACGGCAACACTCGCGATGCTACTGCTTGACCGCTACCTCGGCTTTCATTTCTTCACCAACGAGGCCGGCGGCAACATGATGATGTTCATGAACCTGATCTGGGCGTGGGGCCACCCCGAGGTCTACATCCTCGTGCTGCCGGCGTTCGGGGTGTTTTCCGAGGTGGTGTCGACCTTCTCGAGCAAGCCGCTGTTCGGCTATCGCTCGATGGTGCTGGCGACGATGGCGATCTGCATCATTTCGTTCATGGTGTGGCTGCACCACTTCTTCACCATGGGTGCCGGGGCAACCGTCAATGCGGTGTTCGGCATCGCCAGCATGATCATCGCGGTGCCGACCGGGGTGAAGATCTACAACTGGCTGTTCACGATGTATGGCGGCCGGGTGCGCTTCGAGACGCCGATGCTGTGGGCGGTCGGCTTCATGATCACCTTCATCCTCGGCGGACTCTCCGGCGTGCTGCTGGCCGTCCCGCCGGCCGACTTCATGCTGCACAACAGCCTGTTTGTGGTCGCCCACTTCCACAACGTCATTATCGGCGGCGTGCTGTTCGGCGCATTCGCCGGCTATACATACTGGTTTCCCAAGGCGTTCGGCTTTCGCCTGCACGACGGACTCGGCAAGGCCGCGTTCTGGTTCACGCTGGCCGGCTTCTACGTCACCTTCGTGCCGCTCTATATCGCCGGTCTCATGGGCATGACGCGGCGCATGCAGCACTACGACGTCGCGGAATGGCGACCGTGGATGGTGGTCGCCGGCATCGGCACCGCGATCATCGCGATCGGAGTCGTGCTGCAACTCGTGCAGTTCATCGTCAGTATCCGGCAACGCGAGCAGCTGCGCGACCGCACCGGCGACCCGTGGGACGGCCGTTCGCTGGAATGGGCGACGGCGTCGCCGCCGCCGGTGTTCAACTTCGCGGTCTATCCGGACGTCACCGGAGAGGATGCCTATTGGACCGCGAAATCGACGGCGCGCGAGCACGGAGAGGAACAACCAAAGCAGAACTACCGGGACATCGAGATGCCCCGCAACTCGCCGACCGGCATCGTCTGCGCGTTCTTCGCCACCGTCACCGGCTTCGCGCTGATCTGGCACATCTGGTGGATGGTTGGGCTGGGTCTGGTGGGCGCGTTCGCCACCTTCGTGGTGTTCGCTTGGCGCGACCGAGAGGACTACGTCATTCCGGCCGACGAGGTGAACCGGATCGACGCGGAGAATATCGCGGAGCGTCGCCGGGCACTGGACTTTGCGGGGAGCCCGGCATGAGCGACGCCGCCCTCTCCCACGGTCACGCCGACCCGCATCATTTGGGCGGGCTGCAGGCCGCCTCCCAGCAGACCGGCCCGGCGCCGAAGCGGATCGTCACCGGCTACGGCTTCTGGATCTTCCTGCTGTCCGACATCATCATGTTCGCGTGCTTCTTCGCGGCCTATGCGGTGCTGTCCGGCGCCACCGCGGGCGGGCCGACGGGAGCGCAGCTGTTCGATTGGCGCAATGTGGCGATCGAAACGCTGCTGCTGCTGTTCTCCAGCTTCGCATGCGGGCTAGCCAGCATCGCCGCCGCGGTCGGCAGCCAGCGCTGGTTTCAACTCGCGATGCTGGCCACGGCGATCCTCGGTGCCTGTTTCCTCGGATTGGAAGTCCGTGAATTCGTCGACATGATCGCGCGCGACGCCGGCCCCACCCGCAGCGCGTTCCTGTCGGCGTTCTTCACGCTGGTCGGATGTCACGGCCTGCACGTCACGGCCGGCCTGCTGTGGCTGCTGACGATGATGGCCCAAGTCTACGCCAAGGGCTTTCGCGCCGACATCCGCCGCCGTCTGCTGTGCTTTTCGCTGTTCTGGCACGCGCTGGACATCATCTGGGTGGCCATCTTTTCGATGGTGTATCTTCTCGGGAGCCGCGCATGAGCGAGCCGCAGTTGCAGAACCTCGACCACAATTACGACGTCGCACCGGGCGACGAGGACGAAGTCCGCGTTGCGCCGCGGTTGTGGGGCTATGTGGCGGGGCTCGGCCTGTGCCTGCTGCTGACCGCGACCTCTTTCTTGATCGCCGGCACCGATCTGGTGTGGCAGCCAAGTATCCCGGTGGCGCTCGGCGTGCTGGCGATCGCCCAGATGGGAGTGCAGCTGGTGTTCTTCCTTCACCTCACCACCGGCCCGGACAACACCAACAACGTCCTCGCGCTGGCATTCGGCGTGTTGATCGTCGTGCTGGTCGTCGGCGGATCGATCTGGATCATGGGGCATCTCAACGCCAACATGATGCCGACCGAGCACCTAATGCGGAACATGAGATAATCGCGGTCGCCGGATCTAACCTTGAGCGGGGCCGACGCTATCGGCCACGCGAGCACCTCGGGTGCCGATCGGCCGCGGGTGGCCGGTGGTCGTATCGCGCGCGGTCTGGTGCTCCATCTCCGCGTCGAGCTCCGCGCCGAGCAGGATAACGATGGCAGAAATCCACAGCCAGGTCATGAAGCCGATCACGGCGCCAAGCGAGCCGTAGGTCTCGTTGAAGTTTCCGAAATTGGCCGCATAGAACGAGAACAGCCCGGACGCGAGCAGCCAGCCTAAAGCCGCCACGACACTCCCCCAGGAAATCCATCTCCAGCGCGGCGCTTCCCGGCTCGGCCCATAGCGATAGACCACCGCGAGCGCGAGCGCGAGGATGACCAGCATGGCGGGCCATCGGCCGAACCGAAGCATCAAATCGCCGAAGCTAGAGAGCCCGACCCATTCCAGCACGACGGGCACGATGACGATCGACGTCAGCGCCGCCGCAGCGAGCACGATGCCACCCAGCGTGAACGACAGCGAGATCGCGTTGAGCTTGATAAAGCTGCGCTTCTCTTCTTCGCGGTAGACGATGTTGAGCGTATCGAACAGCGACTTCACGGCGGCATTAGCGCTCCACAGCGAAATGACCAGCCCGATGGCAAAGGTGAAGCCGAGGGTTTCGGCGCCTTTAGAGGCAACGCGTGTGAGCTGATCGCGGGCAATTTCGATAGCCCCGCCGGGCAAAACACCACCGAACTGATCGACATGTTTGGCGATGCTCGACGCATCGGAGAACACGCCGTAGATCGCCACCAATGCGGCGAGCGCCGGGAAGATCGCCAGCAGGCTGTAATACGTCACGCCCGCAGCCAGCGACAGGATGCGGTGAGCCGAGATGTTCTGGAACACCCGCAGCAGGATATCCTTCCAGCCGCGCAGAGGGATTTCAGACGGCGCGGAGGCCGACCGGCCACGGTCGCCGTGCTCAGGAGCGCCGGCCCGAACGTCGTCCGAGGGCGACGCGAACTGATCGTTCTGCCCCTCGCCGCCAGTCTCTCGACCAACCGTTGGCAAGCGCCGACGATAGTCCCGCAGTTCCGCCGGACGTGGCAGAAGCCGGTCAGCAGCCGCCGAGAACGCGATCACCAGCGCTACCCGCCCCCAACTCATCCCGTGCAATCGTGAGCCGGACGCGCGCCTGCTGATTTCGGTGTCGGACATCGCCCTCGGTTCCGTGAAGCCTGGATGTCCTGCAACGGCTCACGCGGGCGGATCGTTCCTTGCATCGCGAAACAGAGGCGATCGAAGGCTCTCAGGCTGTCGAGATGAGAAATCCGCGCCCGGAGCGAGGAAAGCCGAAGCCGGCTTGAGCCAACTTCAGCTTGCTGTCTTAGCGTGTCACCTAGTCGCGAAGCGCTTTCTCGATCCCGCCTTTGCGGTATTGGATGTCTGCATTCGCGACCCTCACCCCTTCTGCGATGATCGCCACGTCTAGGGTTAATTTTCTCATGCCTGAACAGGCCATCGGGTGAGTTCGGAGCCTATCGCACGGCGATAAGAGACTTCGTTAAAACGAACCTTTCGCGCTCGATGACCGAATCCGGGAAGAGTTCGGCCATCGCGGCGGCGTCGAGCAATTGCGCATCTGCGAGGATTTCCCTGGCTTCATCGACATTTTTGGCGCGGGGGTAGAAGCCACAAGCGCGCGCTCGCACGATGCCGACGCGCCAAGGTTCGGGCAGCCAATGGATGAACGGCGTACGAAAATGGGGCTCGATCGGAAACCAAAAATTAGGCGTCTGGACATAGTGCCGAGGCGCGATTCGGCGAATCTCGGCTGCCATGCGCTTTTGGTTCGACCAGTTCCCCACATGCTCAATAACAGAGTTCGAATAGACCAGATCGAACGCAAGATCCTTGAACTGAGACAGATCGCAGGCACTGGCAGCAATGCTCACGAACCGGGCATCAAGAACCTCTTCTGACGTCAGGTTGATGAGCGTTACATGGATGGCACGGTCGGACCACAGATCCGACAAGGCATTCCAATGCTCCATATTGCCACCGACATCGATAATCCGGCAGGTTCCGTTTCGAGCAATGATCTCATCCGCGATCGCGATAAATCTCGTGAAACGCTTAAGCCGAAAACGGTTGCGATACACATCGGCCGGTGCTGTGCCCAACATTGATTGCTCACGCCAGTTGAAGGTTTTGAACGCATTCTGAATTACAGAACTAACACATAACTCTTTTACAACAGGTTCAAAGGCATCTTAGAGGTTGGTCAGGAGCCATGCCTTTTGGTGCGTGGGATGCCAGAGCTATGCGATCGCGACGAAATATTCTTGGAATTGACGTTCTGGCTGCAACACATGCCGACGCGGTCCGCACGCTTGACGAGTACATCAACACCAACGCAACTCCACTCGTAACGTTTCTCAACGCGAATGTATCGAACATCGCGGCCAAAGACCCTTCACTGAAGCGAGCGCTCGACCGGAGCCTGGTATTGAACGATGGCATTGGCATAGGACTGGCTTCTCGTTTGCTCTATGGCTCTGACTTCCCAGACAATTTGCAGGGCACCGATTTCGTCCCGGAGTATCTCAAGGAGACCAGCCGAGTATTTCGCATCTTCGCCTTGGGAGGAATCCCGAGCGTGGCCGAGCGGGCAGCCGAGGTCTTGAAAGACGCCGCCCCACAGCACGAATATGTCGGATCACATCACGGGTTCTTCGATCCGAAGGAGATTGCAACGTTGCAATCGATCATTCGTGATTCAGACGCCAACCTCATCCTGATCGGCATGGGAACGCCATATCAGGAGAAGTTGGCGGATCGACTCGCCGGAACGTTCAATGGCGTTTCGATCATATGCGTCGGCGGTCTTTTCGACTTTCTTTCCAACAACAGACCGCGAGCACCATTGTGGATGAGACAGTTGCGCTGCGAGTGGCTATTTCGACTCGCGATCGAGCCACGTCGTCTGTGGCGACGCTACCTGATCGGAAATGTGATCTTCATGGCGCGTTTGGCAAGCGCTTACGGCCGGGAACGATGAGTTTGAGCAGATCAGCGAGAGACAACGTGACGATCAAGCTCGCCGTGAACAACGTCGCCTGAGTCAGTAGGACAAGTGTCTCAGAGACTCCCTCCATCGACACCAGCGAACAAACACCCAGCAGCGCGCCAGCAGCTCCGGTGATGCCGATTGCCGCCATCCAATCGATCGGAAGAGTATGCAGCCTTCGCCCGATCACCGCGGAGACGACGAACGCCGCACCATGGCCGATCATAAGCGACGCCGCGCCGCCGGGGGCTCCGTAACGCGGGGTCAGGATGACCGCAAACAAGGCTGAAGTCGCTACAAACACCACCGCAATCAGAAGCTCGAGGAAAGCGGCGTTGGTGAAGTAGATAACCTGCGCGAAATAGAAACTCCGCAGCATCATAAATCCGAATGCAACGGCGAAGAACGGAACGATACCATCTGCAAGCCCGGCAAATTCGGCGCCGAGCAGCAAGGTGAATATTCGATGACCAAACAGAACGAAGAATGTGACCCCGAAAGCCGCCGCAACCACGCAAGCTCGAAAGGACGAGCGCATCACGGCCTCGGATTCGGCCGGGCGCCCCTCATCGGAATGCCTTTTGGCGACAGTAATCAGCGCGAGCGCGATTGATTCGCCGACAACCATGTAACTCTGCCGCATCATGTCGGCTACGACGCCATAAGGCCCGAGGACTTCGTTGCCGACATAGTGCGAGACCAGAAACCGATCGATGGATTGGCCGAGCGCAAAGACCCCGAATGAAAAAATGAGGGGCCAGCCGTATCGGAAAAGCCCGACCAACGCGTCCGATGAAGGTTCCACACCGCGAAAATCCCGCAGCCTCAGGAGGCTCGGGACTGCGGCGAGCAGATGCCCCAATGAAACACCAAAAGCGAGCATCATCGCCGATGGCTGCAATAGAAGCGCAAGGTAGCCGAGCAGGAACACGAACAACGCTCGACAAACCATGCCGATCGCCACGGTCTTGACCTGCAGTCGTGTCCGGCTGACCTCAATGGCAGCCTCGTAGATCGTCATACCTGCGAACAGGGAGATCAAAGACGCGATGAACGACAGATCCCAGGAAACGAGCCTGCCGAGCGCGACCAACACCACGGCCACGATGACCATCGATACGGCCACAAGCCGAATGTAGGAGGCGACGAGAATGCCTTCTTGCGACGAGCGATAGACCCCAAAATACGCGAACTTCATCCACTGCGTGCCGAAGCCGTAGATGATGATCGCCCACGCAAACACCAGAATGTACGAGCCGTACTCTGCCGGGCCAACGAGACGCGCAAACACCGCAACCGAGAGAAGATTGCCGACTGCGGCGACGATCCGAGATCCGAAGTACAGGACCATGTTAGGTTTTTTCATGGTTTGATACGGCTACCGCTATCAGAGTCAGTTCTAGGCTTGTTATCCTCTACAGCTCTTTCGCTTTTCTTCTGCTTGCCTGAATGTCAGCCTGCAAGCGTGCCAGCTCCGCGCAACACCAGATGACATGTTTAACATTTGATGAAGACGCAGCCAGGATCCCATGCGCATTCTACAAATTCTGCACACTAATCAACGCGGCGGGATCGAGACGCTCGGCACGATGGTGGAACAGGGTCTTACGTCCCATGGTTTTGACGTCGAAACCATCCATATGCTTTCGGCCACGGGTCTCGGCGCTCCCCGCAAGGCTTTGGAGGTGGCGAAGTTCGCCACGAGGCTCCTCCGGGACGACCACGACGCCATCATCGCATATCAAGCAACAGCATCCGTCTTGACCGGGGTCTGCGGCTTCCTGCGAGGATGTCAGTATCGGATCGTCCACCAGACCGCCATTCCCTCGGAGACCGCATGGCCGGTCCGGCTCGCGGACAAGATCGTCGGGACACTTGGCCTTTACACCGCCAATATCGCGAACACTCAATGCACGGAGCGCGAGTTTCGCGATTATCCGGCAACGTATCGAAAGAACTTGATTCTGATCGTCCATGGTCTCGACGCGCCGAAAGGCGAACGGAGCCGTTACGAGACGCGCCAGCGCCTGGGAATTCCGCAGGAACGAAAGACAATCCTCAACGTCGGACGTCTGAGCGCACAGAAGAACCAGCTCATCCTCGTGGATGCACTTTGTCGCGTCGACGACGCAATGCTCGTCGTGGGCGGCTATGGAGAGGACGCTGATTTCTCAGCTTTTATGAATCGCGCGACATCACTTGGTGTTGCGGATCGCGTGCTTGTCACAGGCCCACTCCCTCGGGCTGAGATCCTGGACCTCTACAGGGCATGCGACGTGTTCGCGTTTCCCTCGACCTGGGAGACTTTTGGTCTGGCCGCCGCGGAAGCAGCCATGGCCGAGATCCCGTTGCTGGTATCGGACCTGCCCGTCCTGCGAGAAGTCCTCCAATCAACACAACCGCTTGTTTCTTTTCTGCCGGTTGATGACGTCGCAGCCTGGGCTGCTGCCATCCAGACGGCGTTGTCGGCGCCTCCCCCACCGGAACTCCGCGCCGAGTTCAGCGAGGAGATCCGCACCCGGCTCTCTGTGGACACGATGATTGGCCACTATGTCGAACTGTTGAGACCAAAGGCAGCGGCCCCGCGGAGCGAACCGTGAGATTTGCGATCGCTGCAGTCCTGTTAGTTGCGTGGGTGGCCGGAGCTCAGGCCACCCCGTTTCACAAGGGAGCAAGCCTCCAAATCTATACGTTCCCAGCTTTGAGGGACGGCCGTTATGAAGATGATCCATATCCCGCTCGTACCGACGCCTTTGCCCACTTCCAGATCGCGCAATTGCGCAGTCTCGGCCTCGACCACGTTCGCCTGCCGGTCGACGTCGGACCGCTGCTCGACGATCCGGACGGGCAGCAGTGGCGGCAGTTCCGCCTTCCTTTTGTAACCCTCGTGCAACAACTGCACCGCGCCGGGCTAGGGACCATCGTGACCCTTGTGGCGCCCTCGCGGGCAGGAGGAATTCCAGAGGACCAGCTCGATGGTCTAGGGGGCCCACGTTTTTCCCGCTACGCGGCATTAGCCGAGCAGTTTGCGGCCGAGCTATCCAACCTGCACTTCGACGCACTCGCCCTGGAGCCGATGAACGAGCCGCAGCAAATGTGCGTCCGGACTGGCGACGTCGACTGGACGGTCTACCAGGACGTTCTGGTCGACCGGCTGCGTGGAAAGGCCCCTCTTCTCTGGTTAGGTCTCACGGGCGGTTGCTGGTCCAAGATCGAAGGTCTGAGCCATCTGAAGTCGGAGTCACTGCAGCGCCCCAAAACCTTTATCAGCGTGCACTTCTACGACCCGTTCCTTTTCACGCATCAGGGCTCCGACTGGACGTTGGATATTATGCCGCTGATCTCTGGGCTGCCCTATCCGGTTCGCCCCGACATACGGGACGATGAGGTAGCCCGGGTGCGTGCAAGGGCGGCCACAAAGGCGCGAGACAGGCTCGCCAGCGAGCAGCTCCTGGCCAGCGCCAATGCGGCAATCGATCAATATTTTCGACACGATGGAAAGACGGATTCAATCCAGCGAAAGCTCGCAGAGCTGGACGCCTGGTGCCGTCGCAACAAAGTCACGCCCGAGCGGATCATCTTTACAGAGTTCGGCGCCACCAGGTCCGGAGTGGATCGAGACGACCGCGTCAATTGGCTTCGCGACGTTTCGAACGCTATCGAATCACATGGCTGGGCATGGACGTTGTGGGTGCTACGCGACGGACCTTTTGGCCTTGATGACGCTCATGGACAACTTGATCCCGCGCTGCTCCGATCCGTCGGGCTCGCCTCCCCTTGAAGGTCTAGCACCTTGAACAGGAGCGCTTCTTGCTGGGAACCGGGATCCGCCCATCGTCCTGTGCAGCGCCGCGAGGTTGGCAGACTTGACCAATTCTTCAACAATCTCCGCCAAGATGGCCGACACAATGCCAGTCGCTAACGCACCGGAAAACGATCGTTCGGTAAGACCGTCGTCGCTCGGCCAGCGACGAGTCGCCGAGTTGCTCAACCAAAGCGGCTTCGAAATCGCGGCGGCTGTGGTCGTGTGCCTCGCTCTCGCGTTCGCCTACCTGTTGTTTTCCACGCCGAAATACACCGCTTCAGCACGCATTCTGCTCGACCCGACCGGATTGCAGATCGTTGGAACGGATCTCGCAACGCCGGGCGGACGCGACACCAATTCCATCGAGGCCGAGAGCCAAGTCTACGTCATCACATCGGGTGATGTGCTCGCGGGCGTCATTGCCAAAGAAAAACTCGATACGAACCGCTATTTCGGCACGCGACCACGCGGCCTCCTCAGCTCGGTCCTGGTCGGGCTAGGTGTATTGAGCCCAATAGAACCGCACATGATGGCGCTGCGCGAACTCGAGCGCGCCGTCACTGTGTCCAGGAACGCCAATTCGTTCGTCATTACGATCAACGTTCAAACCGAAGACCGCGACACTTCGGCGCGGATCGCAAATGCGATCACCGATGTCTATCTGCAGGATCAGGCGCGTGCGCAGGCCGAAACCGCGCGTCGGACGGCAGCGGCACTGGATGCCCGTCTTGGGGCTCTGCAACTTCGCCTCCACGAGGCTGAAGAGCGGTACGAAACATATCGTCGCGAGAACGGAATTGTGATTGTTAACGGGCAGCCGCTGCTCGAACAACAAGCTCGCGACAGCGCCGGCTTTGTCAGTGTCGCAGAACAGAAGGTCACCGAGCTCCGCTCGGCGCTTGAGCAGATCCGCAAGGCGGGCGGCGGAGATCTCGACAATCTTCCCGAGGCTTTTCGGGGCGGCTCGCTCGAAACTCTGAAAAACCGATATGCCGCCGCACGGCAGGCCGAGACCAACATCTCCGCCCTCTTGGGCCCACGTCATCCGGACATGGTGACCGCAGCGTCGCAAACGGCTGAGGCTCGGCAACTGCTGACGCAGGCCATCCAGAGCGCCATTCAGTCCACCGTGGCAGATTTGGACCGCGCACGCTCGACGGCGGCAGGTCTCAAATTACGCTTGGGAACGACCACCCGGGAACTCGACGCCAGCAATGAAGCGTCGGTGAAGTTGCGGGAACTCGGGCGCGATGTCGAGGCCAGCCGCAGAATCTATGAGGCATTCCTCAATCGCTCGCGCGAACTCACCGAACGAGAGCGCCTGGACGCATCCAATGCCAGGGTTATCAGCCGCGCGACCCGGCCGATTGATCCCAATGGTCCGCCTGCTCTGCTAATTATCTTCGCAAGCATCATCCTCGGCCTTGGCCTCGGCGTGACCTGGGCTTGGGTGCGCGGACAGTTCCTCGGACCGGCCGCCGCCATCCGAAAACAATGACCGAGATCAGCGCCCAATCAAGCTCGATCGATGGCCGCCATAATCTAGGAACGATCATCGCCGTCGGCATCGTGATCTCGGCGCTCACCTTCAATCTTGTTCTCAGCTTCGTCAACGCCAGCATTTCCCACGTCAGTTCTGGAGCGGTGATCGCGGTCGAGCTGCTGCTGATAGGCGCAGCCACGCTGATGATACTCAATCGGAGCGAGAGCTTTCTGATCGTCAGCATCGCGGTGAGCGCCTGGCTCATCTTCGAGATGCTGATCCGATATCAGTACGACCCAAAGGCATTTCGTGACGCATTCATCCCGATCATCTTTTTCTATCTCGGTCGAAGCTACGCGTCTCCCGCTTCGGCAGACCGGCTGGTCACTATTGCAATTCTAATAGTCGTAGCCGGCGCGTTGTTCGAATGGATGTTTCTTGACGTGTTTCTGAAGTATGTTGACGTGATCGGATACTATGTAGCTCGTGGCAGCGTCGACGCTAGCGCCTCGACCGGTGCGCCGGGCCTGTTCATCAGCGGTCTGCGGTTCGAGGGGCGAACGCTGCTGCCGTTCCTCGGTGAGCACAGAGTATCTTCGGTGTTCCTTGAACCGGTGTCTCTGGGAAACTTCGGAGCGATTGCTTTTGCGTGGACATTGCTTCGTGACCGCCGAAATCCAGTGGCGCTTATCGCCAAGACGATCGGCATCGCGGTCATCCTGATCCTCGGTGACGCACGCTTCGGCTTCTATCTTTGCGGCGTAGTTCTTTTGACTTATCTGATCGCGCCGATAGTGAGGCCAGCAATGGCGTTCGCACTCCCCTTTCTGGTTGTGATCGGCTTGTTGTGGTACGCAGGTGCGATGGTCGGCGTCGCATGGGACAATACGACGACGGGGCGATTTTTGCTCAGCGGCCAATTGTTATCGACACTTGATCTCGGCCAAGCACTCGGCCTGAAGATCACGACGATCGACTTCGACGATTCGGGTTACTCCTACATGCTCTCGCGGTTTGGAGTGGTCGGGGCAGCTTCTCTTTGGGCGCTCTATGTCTTTGGGAGCCCAGCCGAAACCATGGAATCCTGGCGGTTCAAGCTCTTCGTGTGCGTGTACCTGGTCTTGCTGCTGTCGATCAGCACGTCATCCGTGACCATCAAGACCGGCGCCCTGCTCTGGTTCCTCGCGGGCAGCATCGCGACCGGCTATCGTCCTGCGCCGCAAGCCTTGCATGAATGAGCCGCGCTCGAATAGTTACCGACATGGCTCTTTTCAAGTGACCGAGCGGTGGGCCCTCCTGAGCCTTTGTTCGTGTCTCCGTTCGATTCTCTCTAAGATTGATTGAAAGACCGAACGATCCCCTCTTCGGGTTTGCCGGCACGCGATCATAGCGATTCTGACAGCGTCAGTGACCGACCAGGCGCAGTCGGAAGCTCCAACCTTGACAGGACGGAGCCTTATCAGGGCTATTGGTTTAGCGACCGACGGTTCCTGGACGTGATCGGCCAAGACCGCCCGACGAAGCCGAGCAACGCGCCACGCCGAGCTGGAGCAACCGACGTGGCTGGCATAACGACAACCAGGCACCCCAAGCGTTCAGTTGATCAAGAGACAGTCCAATGATGCGCCTCCTTGGTCGATCCAGACGTGCTGATGAATCGACAGCCGTCAATTTGATCGTCAGTGAAGCCCCGGATTTCGACTTCCTGTCGGAGGAGTATCGATCGCTGTTTTCACGAAGCAGCGCTGCCCCATTTCAAAGTCCATTGTGGCTGGATCGCATCTACGCGGAGCTTATGTCCGAACGTTGCGCGCGCCGCTTGATCATCACGATCAGAGAGGCGGCGAGCCATCGTTTGGTCGGCCTGATCCCATTGATGGTCGAGCGCTATCTCGGCATTAGCGTGGCAACATTTGCTGACTGTGGGGTGAGCGACTATTGCGTGATTGTCGCAGCCACGGAGGATCTGAGTTCATTCCGCAACAATGCCGCCCTCAAATTGCAACTTAGGCGAACTCTCCGCACATGCGACCTTTTGATCGTTCGGAAGGTTCGGGAGCCGGAATTGGCGGCGTTCGACATCCTCGGATCCGTGAGACGAGCCCCTTTGGGATTGGGCGCTCATGCCACTGCTCTGTTCGGATCATTCGAGGATTGGCGCGTGCAGGTCATGACGCCACGGCAGCGTCGGTCACTCGACAAGAAGCGTAGAAGCATCGAAAGAAAAGGCTGTCTCAGGACCGAAACGATCAAGGATCCCGATCAGATCATCGCAGCACTCGATCAAATTCAGGAGTTTCGCAAGTCGAGATTCAAGGACACCGACAAGCGGAATCTGCTCGACGAAGAACGCTATTTTCGATTCTATTGCGACGTTGCGCACGATCCGATGTGCCGCGCTTATGTCATGACGCTCGATGACCGGCCGGTCAGTATTGCCTATGGCATGGCGCGAAACGGCAGGTTTCATCTGCTATTGACCGGATTTGATTCAGTGAACCACCGAAATCAATCCTTGGGGCTTCTGGTCATCGAGGATGCGATCAGGGACTGCATCTCCCGGGGTGACGACGAGTTTGACCTGACAATCGGTGATCAATCATACAAGCGCCAGTTTGGGACAGTCGAAACATCGATGTGGTGGATCCTATGCCACTTCGGATTCGTGGGCCGAACGCTGTCGTTCTTCCTGGCGCGCTATCCGCGTCCCTTGGCGCTTGTGCGACGATTCGCGCGCTTGTCCGGTTTCCGGACTGATCGTGCTCCCCGGCGGGCGGTGTAACTGGCCGGTCGTGGAGCCGCTCGCGAGCGAGCGCATCAGAGCGGGATCTTCATCGACGAGAAGACCGTCAGTTGAGGCTCTACAGCTAGCCGAGTTCGTCAAAGGCCGAAGTGCTTCAATCAATCGATGAAGTGCACAGACCAAGCGATCGAATTCACGCTTTCTGGTCGTCCTCGACCAACAAGCGCTGCAACCGCGCCTGCTCGTCGGCGCTGAGTGGCACCGGCGTGTCGGCAGTGATGGTTGCGGTCGGACCACGCCGGCGGATGTGCATCCACAGACCCAGTCCGCCGCCGAGCAGCACCAGCGGCGGGACCAGCCACAGCACGAGCGTGTGCGTCTCGAACCGCGGCTTGAGCAGCACGAACTCCCCGTAGCGGGCGACCAGATAGTCGAGCACCTGCTTGTTGCTGTCGCCGGCGGCGATCCGCTCGCGGACCAATAGGCGCAAGTCCTTGGCGAGCGTGGCGTCGGAATCGTCGATCGACTGGTTCTGGCAGACCATGCAGCGCAGCTCGCGCGACAACTCGCGCGCGCGGGCCTCCTTGGCCGGATCGGACATCACTTCGTCGGGCTGCACGGCGTATGCCAGCGGCGCAGACAGGGCGACAGCGACGACGACGAAGGCCGCGGCGATCAGCTTGCGCATCGTCCTACTCCGCCGGCTGCAGCGCGCGCTGCGGTTTCGCCGGCTTCGGTGCGCCGACGCGAAGCCTCCGATCGGACAGCGACAGCAGACCGCCGAACGCCATCATCAGAGGGCCGATCCAGATCAGCAGCACCAGCGGCTTGTGATAGATCCGGACCGTCACGGCGCCCTCGGCGTTGATATCGCCGAGCGAGACGTAGAGCTGGCTGAAGCCGCGGCTCAGCAGCGCCGCCTCGGTGGTCGAGGTGCCGCGGGTCGAGAAGCTGCGCTTCGATGGCGTCATCACGCCGATCGGCTTGCCGCCTTCGCTGACCGAGAACACGGTCTGCAGTTCGCGGAAATTCGGGCCCTGGCGCTGAACCGCCCCTTCGAATTTCAGCTCGTAGCCGGCGAGCCGCGCGGCATCGCCTTCCTTCATGGCGGCGATGTGCTCGCTGTTCCAGGTCGTCTCGCAGACGATGCCGATCAGCGCGACACCGAGGCCGGCATGCGCGAACATCGTGCCCCACGACGAACGCGGTAGGCCGCTGGCGCGGCGCCAGGCGATCGACGGGGAATTGCGCAGCAGCCCGATGCGCTCGACGATATCGACCAGCGCGCCGATGATCACGAACACCGCGAGCCCGATCGCCAGCGGCGCCAACACCGCGCCGCCGGTCGTCCAGGCGAACACGAAGGCGATCACCAGCAGCGCGACAACGCCGGCGGCGATCAGCCGCTGTGCAGCGCCGAGCAGGTCGCCGCGCTTCCAGGCCAGCAGCGGCCCGAACGGCACCGCCAGCATCAGCGGCACCATCAGCGGGCCGAAGGTGAGATTGAAGAACGGCGCGCCGACCGAGATCTTGTCGCCGGTGACGACTTCCAGCGCCAGCGGATACAGCGTGCCGACGAAGACGGTGGCGCAAGCGGTGGTGAGGAACAGATTGTTCAGGACCAGCGCACCTTCGCGGGAGATCGGCGCGAACAGCCCGCCCTGCTTCAGCGACGAGGCGCGCCAGGCAAACAGCGCCAGGCTGCCACCGATGAACACGCACAGGATCATCAGGATGAACACGCCGCGCGACGGATCGGTGGCGAACGCATGCACCGAGGTCAGCACGCCGGAGCGCACCAGGAAGGTGCCGAGCAGCGACAGCGAGAAGGTCAGGATCGATAACAGGATGGTCCAGACTTTCAGCGCGTTGCGCTTCTCCATCACCAGCGCGGAGTGCAGCAGTGCGGTGCCGGCGAGCCACGGCATCAGCGAGGCGTTCTCGACCGGGTCCCAGAACCACCAGCCACCCCAGCCGAGTTCGTAGTAGGCCCAGTACGAGCCCATCGCGATGCCGAGCGTCAGGAACATCCACGCCATCAGCGTCCACGGCCTTACCCAGCGCGCCCAGGCGGCGTCGAGCCGGCCTTCGATCAGTGCCGCGGCGGCGAACGAGAACGAGATCGAGAACCCGACATAGCCGAGATAAAGCAGCGGCGGATGCACCGCGAGGCCGATATCCTGCAGCACCGGATTGAGATCGCGCCCCTCGATCGGCGGGTTTGGAATCCGCAGGAACGGGTTCGAGGTGATCAGGATGAACAGATAGAACGCGCTGGCGATCCAGGCCTGCACCGCCAGCACATGGGCGCGCAGCGACAGCGGCAGATTGTTGCCGAACAGCGCGACCATGCCGCCGAACAGCGCCAGGATCGCCACCCACAGCAGCATCGAGCCTTCGTGGTTTCCCCACACGCCGGTGATCTTGTAGAGCAGCGGCTTGGCAGAATGCGAGTTCTCGTAAACATTCACCACCGAGAAGTCGGAGGTGACGTTGAGCCACACCAGCGCGCCGAACGACAGTGCAACGAACGCGAACTGCGCCAGCGCGCTCGAGCGCGCCACGTTCATCAGGCCGCCGTCATTGAGCCGGGCGCCGAGAATCGGCACGGTCGACTGGATCAGTGCCAGCGCGAGCGCCAGCACCAGCGCGTAGTGACCGGCCTCGGCGATCACTTGCCGGGCTCCGCGGCGTTGGCGGAGGCGGCACCGGGCGCCTTCTTCTCGTAATCGTCCTTCCAGTGGCCCTGCTTCTTCAGCGCGTCGGCCACTTCCTTCGGCATGTAGGTTTCGTCGTGCTTGGCCAGCACGGTGTCGGCCTTGAAGACGCCGGTGTTGTCGAGCGCGCCTTCGGCGACGACGCCCTGCCCTTCGCGGAACAGGTCGGGCAGGATGCCCTTGAACGCCACCGGCACGCTGGCGTCGCCGTCGGCGACCTTGAACGACACCGCGAGTTGCTCACCGCGGTGCAGCGAGCCAGGCTCGACCACGCCGCCGAGGCGGAAGCGCTTGCCGACGCCGATATGCTGCTCGAACACCATCTTGGGCGTCGAGAAAAACACGATCGAACCGCGCAGCGCGTTCAGCACCAGCCCCACCGCAATCGCGAGCACCACGCCCGCACCGCCGATCATCAACAACCGCCGCTGCTTCCGCGTCATTGCCAGATCCTGTCCCGGGGCCGTAAATCCACGCTTCGATCCCAAGCGATGCTTGGCGGACAATTCTGTCGGAAAAACCGCAAGCGCACTGATTTCTCCCTCACCCGTCGAGCCCGAGGGTCTTGAGCCCCTCGTTGAGTTGCTTCAGCCGCTCGGCGTTGCCGGCCACTGCCTGGCGCGCTTGGGCCTGCGCGCTTTTTGCCTTGTCGGCTTCGCCCAGCACCATATAGGCGCGCACCAGGCGCAGCCATCCTTCGACATCGTCGCCATTCTGTTTCAAGCGGGTCGCGAGACGGTCGACCATACCGCGGATCATCGCGCTGCGATCGGCCTCACTCATGTTCTTGGCCGAGGCGATGGTTTCGTCGGGCAGTGCCGGCAGCGGTGTTCCCTCGACGCGGGCGAGTTGCGCCTGCAGCATCGGCCGCCATGGCGCATCGGCCGGCGCCTTGTCGAGCATCGCCCGCCACATCACGGCGGCGTCCTTCGGCCGGCCATCTTGCTCGGCAGCGAGCCCGAGGAAGTAGCGCGCCTTCACATCGTCAGCGTTGAGCGCCACCGCGCGCTCGAACTCGGATTTCGCCTCGGCGGTGACAACGCCGCCGGCGGACATCGCCAGCACCTCGCCGAGATCGGCGTGGCGTTCGGCGGTCTCGCCCGCGTAGGATAGCGAATTGCGATAGGCGCGCGCCGCATCGTCGAGCCGGCCGAGCTTGGTCAGCACCGGCGCGAGCACGGTCCAGCCGCGGCCGTCGGTCGGGTTCTTTTCAAGATGCGCCTCGACCTGCGCGACCAGATTCTCCAGCGGTTGCGACGCGCTCGCCGTTCTGGTGCGCTGCGCCAGCGGATCGTCGGCCATCATCGGCGAGCCGATCGGCAGATACACCGCGAGCGCCAGTACCGGCAGCCCAAGCAGCGCCAGCACCGCGACACCGCGCCGCAAGCCACGGCGCGAGGTGGACGGGACGGCACGCTCGGCATCGGCGCTGGCGAGCAGCCTCCGGCCGATCTCGACACGCGCCGCTGCCGCCTCCGCAGGACCGATCAGCCCGACCTGCGCGTCACGATCGACTTCCGCGAGTTGGTCCTTGTAGACCACGGCCTCGCTGCCCTCGCGCTGCCGCGCCGTCCCGCGCCCGAGCGGCCACAGCACGGCGAACACCGCGATGGCCGTCATGATCGCGAACACAAACCAGGGCGACATGCGAGGAGGGTTCCGGGTGAGAATGCGCAAGCGCCCGCCGCGGCGCCTTCAAACCGGCCGGGTTACACCATGACCGGACCGGTGGCGCAATTGACAATTGCGACACTGGAATACGGCAGGCCGGCGCTCAAATTTTGATATGAATCAAGGGATTTAGTCTGAATACCGGGAGTGGACGGATCGAGTCCCGTTTCCGGTGACCTTCCCGGGGAGACCGAGACCGGGAGAATGTGGCCGCCACTTCATCGCGGTCGGAATGTCCGAGAGCGCGGACGAGACGGCTCGTTTCAAGAATGTCCTAAGCTATTGCTGCTCTCGCTTCGGCCTCGTCGGCCGACGAGGCACCCCATCCGGCATTGCAGGGCGCCCTAGACGAGCGTGGCCCTTGCCAGCCCGTAGACCATGCGCCCGGTCATCACACGGTGCATCGTCGCGATCACAGTCCCGATCGCACCGGCCCGCGCCGGACCATCGGTCTCTTCTTCGATGCGCCAGCGATGATCGAAGGCGGCGATGTCGGCGGCGTGCCTCATGCTGGACTGGAACGGCGATTTATCCGAGCGCCCGCACGACGTCTTGCGCACCGACACGTGATGTCGTCCGAGGCGCGCCATCAAGGGGCTGCAGTAATCGAAGATGATCTCGGTTGGCGCGCGTGATGCGCCGCGGCACCGGGCGATGGTTCTGAACAAAGCCTCCACCCGCTCGGGCGTCATGTACATCGATACGCCTTCGCAGGTGACGATGAGCGGACGATCCGCGGTCCCGTCCAGGGCCCTGGACCAGTCGGTGCCGTTCAAGTCCGCGGCGATCGAACGCGATGAGTCCGTATCCGGAATGAGTTGGCGACGAAGCGCCGTCACCTCCGCGAGATCCAGGTCGACCCATTCGGCGCACGCCATGTCGGTGATCCGCGCCAGCCGGGCCAGGCGTGTGTCGAGCCCGCTCCCCAGACTCACACCATAGCCGTCTGGATGAGCCATGAAGAAAGCCGCCGCCCGGCGATCGATCCAGTCGGATCGCGCAATCGCGCTCTCCATCGACGCCCTATCGCTCTGGAACCGGGTCAGATCAGCGTCGATCTGTTTCGCGATGCGGCGCGCCTCCGGATCGTCGTGATGGTTCCGCGGCAGCCGGTGCGGCGGCAGTGCGCGAGCGGCCAACGGAATAAGTAGCGTCTCCGCCACGCCGTGCAGAGTGTCGGCCGAGATCCTTTCAGGCATGCGGAAAGCCATCTGGTGCTGGATCTCGCGACGCCATCACCAGATCGAGCGCCTGTGTGATTGCAGCTTCCATGTCGCCGGCGATGATCATCGGAACCGGAAACGTCTTGGCCATGCCTTCAGCCCGCGCCTGCCACGCGGCCCGCGTGGCTTCGTCCTGTTCGACATAGACGAACCCGCGGCAAACCTGCACCAACGCCATCAGGTTGGTCTTGAACCACAAAGCGCGGGTCTTGCGATCCTCATGGCTTTCGGACGCCTCGTCTCCATCCGCGCGCGTGACCAGGACGAACGGTCGTTCTCGCCCGATCAACCATTCCAGCGCCGCATGATAGCGCTCGATCCGACCCGGCGTGCCGATCGGCGGCGGGTTGAAGACGACGACCGGGTCTCGTCCGAGGTCCATCAGATCCTTGACGTCGAGAGGGCTGTTCATCGGGCACCTATTTGACGATCGCGTGGGCGTCGTTCTGCTGCGAAAATTTGATCTTGAACGTCGCCCCCACCGTCAGCGGGGTTCCGACCGCGATCAGCGAACCGAGCCCGAAATCCGTTGCCGAGACCCGATAGCGCTGGTCGGCGAGATTGAGCCCCCACAGATGCGCGGCGTAGCGCTCGTTCTCCACCCCGATCCTCGCATTCAGCAAGCCATAGGCCGGCTGCCGCAGCGTGTTGGCGACGTCGAAGTAGAATCCGGAGCGGAACTGATACGCGACCTCCGCCGCCCCTTGCAGATCGTCGTAGCCGACGTTCCAGGCATAGCCGAGACTGACCGTGCCCGAGAATTTCGAGACGTATTGCTGCTGGTTGCCTCCGACATCGATCGTCGTCGACGCTCCGGTTGCCAGCGCGTTCTTGAAGTCGACATAGGTGGCATCGACATATCCCAGCCCGGCGCGGACCGACCAATGATCGTCGAGCTTCAGACGGGCCTCCAGTTCGGCTCCGTAGGACCGACTCTTCGGAGCATTCTGGATCGGCGTCGATTGAGTGGCGACGTTGAACGTCTGAACCTGCTGATTGCGCCAATCCATGAAGAAGACGCTGCCATTGAGTGACAGTCGATCGGCGAGGAACCGGCCTTTCCATCCCGCCTCGTAGCTCCACAGCGTCTCGGCGTCGAACGCCTTCTCGTCACCGAGAGCGACAAAGCCGGCATTGAACCCGCCCGACTTGTAGCCGCGGCTGAGGCTGGCATAGACGTTGAACGTGTCGGTCACCTCGAACTGAGTGCCGAAGCGCGGCGTCACATACGGCGCGGACAGGCTGGCGAGATAGGCCGGAGCAAAGCCGGCGACGACCGGGGTGAAGATCGTATTGAACGACGCGTTGTCGGACCGGAAGTCGTAGGAGAACTCCTTGTGATCGTAGCCGAGGCGCGCTCCCCCGAAAACCTTCCAGCGTTCCGTCAGCGCGAACGTGCCATCCGCAAAGGCAGCGAGTGCGGTCGTGTCGGTCACCCCCTTCGACTGCAGCGTCACGCCGCTCCCGCTCAGGAAGCCGCCGGAATCGAAACTGTTCGTCAGGCCGTACTGACGGGATCCATGGCTACGCTCCGCGTAGAGTCCTCCGACCCATTTGAAGCGTTCGTTGCGATCCGATTCGTAGCGGAATTCCTGGGAGACCTGATCGTAGCTTCCGTTGAACGGATTGTCGGCCCGATACTGGAAGCCGGCGACTCCGACGCTTCTGAAGAAGGCATTGGTCGCGGCGAAATAGCCTTGGGGAAACGAATTGCCCTTGAAGTCGGTTTCGTTGGTGCGGAAGCCGGTGAGCGATACCAGACGATCACCGTTGTCGAGGCGGGCGGTGAACTGAGCGCGTGCGGTCGTCGTCGACAGGGTGCCATTGAACGGGTTGACGATGTCGACGCTGCGCCGCCCGGCCTGGAAATCCGCTTCGCTCATGAACGCGCCATCGACGGTGCGTTGACGCTCGTGCTCGACGCTTCCCAGAAAATCCACCGTGTCGCTGACTGGCCCCATAACGCTGAAGCGCCCGGAGATATCCTGCAGCGAGTTGACCTTCCCCCCTGTCGCGTCATCCGGCGTATAGCCGTCATTGCGGGAGCCGGACAGCGCGCCACGAACCGCCCAACCGCTGTTACCAATCGGCGTGTTGAAGAAGCCGAAGCTGCGCGCCGTGTTGAACCGGCCGTAGTCGACGCCGAATTCGCCGTACGTCCGCGACGGATCCGGAAGATTGGATATGACGTTGACCGAACCGGCGAGATTGTTGCGTCCGTAGAGCGTGCCCTGCGGGCCGCGCAGAATCTCCACGCGATCGATATCGAGCAGATTGCCGCCATAGGTCTGCGACGCACCGGCCGCGACACCGTCCACATAGAGCCCCACGGCTGGATCGGTATCGATCAACGCCGAGCCCACGCCGCGTATCGCCGTGAAGTTCGTGTAGAGGCTGCCGGAGACCGTCCCCATCTGCGCGTTCGGCGTCGCCGAGAGCGCCTGATCGCGGCGCAGAGTCCGGCTTTCCGCGAGGCGCTGACCGCTCCAGACGTCGATACTGATCGGAACGTCGGTCGCCTGCTCAGGACGTTTCTGCGCCGTCACCGTGATTTCGTCGAGTATCACGGCCTGCTGGGCAATCGCCGGATACGACACCGAACACATCAGCAGAACGATGAGATTGCGTCTGGTCATTGGCCCCTCGCATTTCGCCGGGGCAGTCATCGCAGAGTTGTTCACGAAGCGGGACGCCGTTCGCTTATGAATTCAGACAAAGGGCTTATGAGAAGCGTCTGACGGCGCTGGGTGGCCGGCCGAAGCGACGTTTGAATGCCGTCGTGAAATTCGCCGGCTGACCATATCCACAGCGATAGGCAGCTTCCGAGACGGTCACGCCGTGGTCTTCGACGAGTTCTCGTCCGAACTGCAGGCGCCGCTCGTGAATGTAGCGCCCGAGACCGACGCCGAAGGCGGCGGAAAAGTCCTGCTTCAGTTTGCTAGGGCTGACGGCGAACGCAGCCGCCAGCGCAGTGATCGTCGTCGCCACGGCCGGATCGCGATCGATCTGCTCCCTGACGGCGACGACCCGCTCGAGCGCCGGAGCCTTGAGATCGACCGCGGGACGCTCGCCGCCGCCCTGGAATTCTGCAGCGAGAGCGGCCAACAGATCGAGTGCACGACTCTCGAGGTAGAGCGCGCTCGCGAAGCCGGAGCCGGTGGAATGCTGGATGGATCTGGCGATTTGCTTCAGGCGGGCATCGAGCGGGCGGCGCCGGGTCACGGTTGCCCGGTCGACGGCCGCGGCCATCGTGTCGAACGCCGGGTCGTCGCCGAACCGCGTCTGCGCGAACTCGAACCATTGCGGCGCGACGACCAGTTCGACCGTGCGCACCGGATGCGCCGCCAGGATGACTTTCCGTGTCGAGACGCGATCATTGGTCGACGAGATCCACAGCTCTCCGGGACGAAAGCCGGTGTCGATATCGGCGGTCTTGCCTTGCGCAAAGCCGTCGAGCACCACGCTGAGGCAGACCGCCGGAAAGGTCTCGGCTTCGACGAGTACCGGCTTGGTCAGGCGAAGATCGGTCGAGAGCAGGTTCAGGCCAGGTTGAACCTGCAGATTGCGGATGCACGAAGGAGTATCGACAGCGCGCGGCGAGCGGAGAGCCGCTTCAAATCGGATCAGATCAACTTGCTCGTACGCTTGAACATCCATATGGAGCCACTCGGACCGATGCTGTCAGGTCGTCTTCGCATCTCTCCGATAGTCTTAGGGCCACACAAATAATCACGCAAACTCAATAGTTTAGATCATCTCAAAGCAGGAATTCCGATTAGATCATCGCATGACGGTGATGCGTGCAAGGACGCCCTCCTCCGACCGGGATCGAGCCGCCGCAGGTTAGTTCGCGTGAGCTCTCGTCGCCTCGAAGCCGAGTGGGAAGCTTCAGCGCAGATCAGCCGGCCCGCGCCGGCTTGCGCTCGACTACGACCATCGCGCTTTCCACCGCCCGGCGCATCAATTGCGCGTAGTCGTGGCCGAACAGCACTTCGCAGAACCGGATCGCGGCCAGCACCTGCATGTGCCGAAATGGCTTCACCCGCGGCTCGCAGCCACGGAGCGATTGCACCAGGGCCTCGGTCGAGGTTTCGACGTATTGCTGCAGTTCCGAATAGGTCCGCAGCGTCATTTCGTTGATCGCCAGCTCGCTGGCGTAGTTGCGGCAGATCGCAACGAAGTCGATCAGCGCCGCGGCCTCGTCAACCTCGATCTGGTCGACCCGGCTGTTGGCCGAGACCTCCTTGTCAGGCCGCTGCCGCAGCAGTCGGCGGACCCGGCCGGGCACGCTCTCGATCTCGGACTTGAGCGCGCTGGAAATGTCGACCCGGATCGCCGCGAGGCGCTTGCCCCAGGTCGAGTCGCCCCGCAGATCGAGCTCGGTCCGCAACCCGCGGACGCCGTCATGGATCAGCTTCAGCTTCTCGGACACGTTGGTGTAGTGGCCCCGCTTGAGCTCGTCGTGGAGATCGGCGGTGAGCTGGGCAAGGTCGTGGATCGCCATGGTGACGGCGACGCCGTAGGGCGTGGCGGCCACGCGGATCTCGTCGTCGGAGCCGGCGACCTTGATCGCCAGCCGGACGATCTGCCACGGCAGCGTCAGGTGCTGCAGGATCATGGTCAGGGCAAATGGCAGCATGATCGGCGTCTGTAGCGCCGGTACGTTCAGCGACGCGATCACCGAATTGACCTGTGGCTCGCCGAAGCTTCGCAGATTAGACGAGAGCTTGCCGTCAAACGTCTCCAGCGCCTCGCGATTGGCCAGTACGGCGCCGACGCCGGCCAGATCCTCGACGGTCGAAGGCGGGCCAACGCGCGACATCGCACGCTGGCGATCGACGCCCGCTTCCGGATTGATCACCTTGTCGATCGCCGCGGCGGCCGCGGCCTGCAGCTTGCGCACAAGGGGGGCGATCTGCGCCGCGGTGCCGCCGCGCAGGTTAATCAGCCCGCCCTCGAATTCCCGGATCTGCGCCGTGATCGCCTCGCGTTCCAGCCACTGCCAGATCGAGGTCAGCGACCCGCGGCGGATCTGGCCGGGGCGCGGTTGTCGGTGATTGTCGATAAGGAATGGTTCGAGCACCCGAAACATCAGCCGCGCCGGATCGTCCGTTCGCGGCGCGATGTTGTCGTCGGAGCCGCGAACGATCTTGCGCAGTTCCTCGAGTACGAAGCGCGCGACCGCAACGTCGTCCCCGCGCTCCAGCGCGCGCTCGAATTCGCGCATCAGCAGCGCCTGCGACTGCGGCGGGAGCTGGGCGAGGTACTCCCTCAGCCGTTCGGTCGATGTCTGGCTCATGCGCCCGAATTCTGCGTGCGTGCGGTCGCGTCGGCAGCAGCAGATCGACGCCGGACGCTGCCCGCAGAAATAGCAGGAGCGGTGTTAAGAAGGAGTTGAGGCAATCGGATAGCAGCCCGGATTCAGGCTCTGCATCAACCGCAAGCAATCGCCGCAAGTTTTTGACCGATCACCATAATCACGATGAACGGAGTGACACAGGTGGCTGCCTAGCCGGCAGCCGTCCAAGGGCCGTCATTGGTGCGGCACGCGGTGCCCCGGGCGATCTCGAGCTGACCGCCGACCGTAACGCTATGCGAAAAGCCGCGGCAGGTGGCGCCCTGCTTGGCATAGGCGGGCCCCGGCACGATGTTGCCGTAGCGGCCTGAGGTCGGGTTCTTCCACGGCACTGGAGCCCCCGACTCGCCATGGTCGAGCGCTTCCAGCTCAGCCGCATAGGCGATCCGACGGTCCTCGGCATTCAGCAGCGCGCCGATCTTCGGACCGATCAGCCCACCCATGGCGGCGCTGTCCACAGCCGCGGCGGCGCCGTCGCCGGAGCGACCGAAATCCGTGGCGGCGTTGCTGGTGAAGGAGTCGACCCGCGCATACAGCCCGGTGGTGCGATCGCAGCCGGCCAAGGCCAAGCTGGCCAGCACCAGCAGCCCGACCGAAGGCTTCACCAAGCCGGCACGCCGACGCATCGTCATTTCAGTCCCCACTCCATTCGCTTCAGGCCGTTCTACACCGAAATCCCTAACGCTCAAGGCAACGGAGCGGCGAAATCGGGCGCTGCTGTGGCAGCATCCGATTCGTTATGCCGCAGGCAGCTTCAATTCCGCCCGCAGGCCACCGATCGGCGCCTGGCCGAGGGTCAATTCGCCGCCGTAAAGCGCTGCCAGATCGACCACAATGGCCAGGCCGAGCCCCGAGCCCGGCTTGCTCTCGTCGAGCCGTTGGCCGCGGCGGGCAACCTGAGCCTGCTCGGCGGCGGAGAGACCACGACCGTCGTCGTCGACGATGATCCGTACCAGGGCGGTCGGCCCCGATTCCGCGGTCGCTTCGATGAACACCCGACTGGTCGCCCATTTGCAGGCGTTGTCGACCAGATTGCCGACCATCTCTTCGAGGTCCTGCTTCTCGCCGCGGAACTTCAGGCCGCTGGCAACGTCGGCGCGAACCTGGATGTCGCGGTCGCGATGGATCTTCTCCATCGTTCGCCGCAGCGCCTCAATCACCGGTTGAACGTCGGTGATGGTGCCAACCACGGTCAATCGGGCGGCGATCCGTGCCCGCTCCAGGTGATGCGCCACCTGGCTGCGCATGATCTCGGCCTGCTCCAGCACCTTGGCGGCGAGCGGATCGCCAGGCCGCGCGGCGGCTTCGTTGACCAGCACCGACAGCGGCGTCTTGATGGCATGCGCGAGGTTGCCGACATGGGTGCGCGACCGTTCGACGATTTCGCGATTGGCTTCGATGAGCGCGTTGGTCTCGCGTGCCAGCGGCGCGATCTCGACCGGGAACTTGCCCTCCAGCCGCTCGGCGTGGCCGGAGCGGATGTCGGCGATCGAGTCGGATATCCGCTTCAGCGGCGCCAGGCCGAAGCGCACCTGGAAGATCGTGGTCAGTACCAAGCCGATCGACAGCGCGATAAAGGTGCCTGCGAGGTAGTAGTCGAAGGTCCGCGTCTCTTCGAAGATCTCGGTGGCGTCGCCGGCGACGGTCACGACGTATTTGCCGTCGGCGCCGAGGTCGACCGGGCGCTCGACCATGCGCAGGGTCTGCCCTTCCGGTCCCTCGACATAGCCCTGGCGCACGCCGGACGGGCCGAGCTCGACGCCCTGGTCCTCCAGCTTCGGCAGCTTGCGATCCCAAAGCGAGCGCGACGCGCGAGGATCGATCTTGTCGGTGTCGGTGCGGACGATCTGCCAATACCAGCCGGACAGCGGCAGATCGAACAGCGGCTCGCCGATCGACTGAAATTGGTCCGGCGCCGCCTCCGGCGTTGCAACTTCGGCGATGATGGTGCGCAGATAGAGATTGAGCCGGCGGTCGAAGGCGCGCTCCGAGGCCTGGCGGTACACCGACGAGAGCACGATGCCGGTGATCGCCAGGATCACCACCACCCAGGCCGTCGCCGACAGGAACAGTCGCGTGGCGAGGGAGCTGCCGCGGCGGCGCAGCGGCTTGGCGGGAGCAGCCAGGTTCGCCATCAGCAGCCCGGCTTCCGCAACATCGCCCTCGCCTGCCCCATGGTCACGGATGAGAACTAGTGCGTTTCGCCGGGCGGCGCCGACAACAGATAGCCGAGGCCACGCACGGTCTGGATGATATCGACGTCGAGCTTCTTGCGGATGCGACCGACGAACACCTCGATGGTGTTGCTGTCGCGGTCGAAATCCTGGTCGTAGAGATGCTCGACCAGCTCGGTGCGCGACACCACGCGCCCGGCGTGGTGCATCAGATAGGCCAGCAGTCGGTACTCATGCGAGGTCAGCTTGACCGGATGGCCGCGGACGCTGACGCGGCCGGTGCGGGTGTCGAGCGTCACCGGGCCGCAGGTCAGCTCGGACTGGGCGTGGCCGGCGCTCCGGCGCAGCAGCGCGCGGATCCGCGCCAGAACCTCTTCGAGGTGAAATGGCTTGGCGACGTAGTCGTCGGCGCCGGCATCGAAGCCCTGCACCTTGTCGCTCCAGCGGTCACGCGCGGTCAGGATCAGCACCGGCATCGCCCGCTGATTGCGCCGCCAGGCTTCGAGCACCGAGATGCCGTCCATCTTGGGGAGTCCGATGTCCAGCACCACGGCGTCGTACGGTTCAGTGTCGCCGAGAAAATGCCCTTCCTCGCCATCGAAGGCGCGGTCCACAACGTAGCCCGCATCGGTCAGCGCAGTGGTCAGCTGGCGATTGAGATCGGGATCATCTTCGACGACGAGCAGCCGCACTTTCAACTCCGCTCTTCCGAGTCACTGGCGATATTACCGTCGTGAAGATGAGCGGCGGCGGCGTGAATACGCGATGAACGGCACCGCCGCATGCATTACTTTTTCTTAACGACGGCTTTCACCAGTCTGTCGAGGACGCCGGGGCTGTCCTGTCCGGTGGCGGCGCAGACCTTCTCGCGTGTCCGACCGCTGACATAGACGCCTAGCACGCCGAACCGGAAAGCCCAATAGGTCGCCAGCAGCGCGGTCGCGCCGATCAGCGCGTTGATGGTCTGGATGTCTCCGGTCCAGAATTCGTGGACCAGGACCACCCACAGCGCCGCGCATTCGAGCGTCAGCTCCCACGCATAGGCCGGCCGCCACCAGCGCTGGATCACGTCGCTCGAGGCAATCTCGGCACGGATCGTCGCCTGCGTCTCGCTGATCGCGACGCGCTGGGTCTCCGCCTCGGCCCGGATCACCTCGGCCCAGCGCGCTTCGGCTTCGGCGATCTTGTCCGGATCGGCCGAGGGCAGCACGGTTTGCACCGCAGACGGGGTCGGCGTCCCCGCCCCCAACACCTCGGACAGGATCTGCCCGGCCGCGCCGCCGAGTGGGCCCCCGAGTGCGCTACCGAGCATCGGCGCGCCGAGTCCGATCACCTGTTTGGCCAGATCGTTCCAGTCCATGATCAGCTCCTCTTGAGAACAGCGGCGAGCGCCGCGATGAAGGTGTGAAGCCGCGACGGCTGCGGCTGGGCAGACGACGGGGCGGACGCCGGCGGTTGCGGAGAGGCGTGCGTCTGCGCCTCCGGCACCAGCGACGGCGAGCCGACGACCGGCACGTCGCCAAGCGCAGCCTTCCAGCGCGCCAGCCACGCCCGGCGCTGCGCCAGCCCGATCGTGCCGCCATTCAGTCGCCGGGTGACGCCGACCAGGTCATCAGCCTGTGCGAATGGCAGGCAGCCGCACGCGACGAAATCCGCGACGCCGCACAGCAGGAAGTGGCGCGGATCGTTGACCAGTTCCGGATGGCTGACGAGATCGAGCCCGGTCGCTTTCGCCAGTCGCGCGTAGCCTTCGCGCCCCGTCGTCTGCGCCGCGCCGCGGCCGCGAAAATTCCAGCCATCGTCGGAGCCCGGCGCGTTGCCCATGCGACCGTTGTAAACCTTGTTGGCGAGCCCCCGCGGGTCGTGCGCATAAGGCGCGGCGCTCGCCAGCGTGCGAAACCGCGACGGCCACACCTGCATCATGCGCTCGGCGGTGTAGTTGAGGTTCTCGACGACCTCCCGCCCCGCCCCGCATTCGTGACTGATCTGCGCCATGACATGCACGACCAGGAGCGTCGTATCGATGTGGTATCTGCCAAACGCCGCTGGCGCGGCCGCGATCATTCCGGCTCGCAACCCCGGCACCACCCGATCTGCATCCGGCCACAGACGCGCCAACGCCTCGCCAAACGACGATTGCTGCATGTTCATCTCCGTGGAATGAGGTAGCGATGTAGGATGGGCGAGGATGCGACGGTGCTGCGCTGAGACTGCGATGGCAAAAACAAGCCGCCGCGCCGACGTGCGGCCGTCTCCGCCGCATCACACGATTCTCAATCGCGCGCCTTGATACGCTCAGCCCTTGGTGCCAATAACGCTAAAGTAGCAAACTGCCGATTCACGCTTTACGCGGCGACTTCGCCCACGTTAGTCTCGCAGACCGGCTTCTCGCCGGCTTCGTCATCAATCTATAAATAAGTGACATTCACCGCAATTCGCGCGGGCATCGCTCACAGGGGCCGATGCTATTCATCCAACAACACAGAAAGATACTAATCGTGGTCATCGACGACAACCTTATCTCGGGTGTCCTCGACACTCTTGAGCTCCCATTCGGCGCCACCAATCAAGCAATCATGGCCTATCATCGCGTGTTTGTACGCCGCTATTCGAATACTATAGCGTGCCTCGCTCACCTGCCGCGAACTCTCAAAGTTCTCGAAATGGCCGCGGATCCATACGGAATGACCGCGGTCCTGAAAAAACACCTATTCGATGCAATCGAACTCGCTACATTTGGAAAACATGGCGACACCACCACAATCAGGCTCGCCGTCGGCTCGGAACAGTATCAGTTCAAGGAAACAAAATTCAATGCAGAGGCAGAACGATGGCCGTACGCAGACGAAAGCTTCGACCTCATTATCTGCTGCGAAATGCTTGAGCATCTCGCAATGGATCCCATGAACGTTTTCACCGAAGCAAATCGGGTCCTGCGACCCCACGGACGTTTATTCGTCTCGACCCCGAACGCTTCATCGTTCCAGAACGTCGTAAAATGTCTTTCCTTCAAAGCTCAAAGCCTCGCCCCGCACTATCGCGCCCCGAAAAGCATGGAGGGAATCTATCAACGCCACAACCGAGAACTCACGCCGCCAGCTTTGCAAGCGATGTTTTCAGCCGCGGGTTTCAATAGGGAGAATTTTTCCACCACAGACAGCTATCACTTTGATAGCTACGAAAATAACATCGTCTCAATCAATACACTCCGCACCATTTTCGGACCCGATATGAGATGTGACACAATGAATTTCTTGGGGCGGAAGTCGGGACCGGTCACAACCCGCTATCCGACCACCGAAGAACTTTATCTCGCATCAGACCATCCGTGATCACACAACCAACTCTGACCCGACAATTAACGCATCTTAAACGGGTTTCAGCCGCCGTCCGCTAAATTCCCGCGTCTGGAAAGCACTTCGATTGCGGTTTCCGCGTAACTTTTTGAAAGACTGGCAGCAGCCTCTCCCAAGATCGCATCGATCTTCGACGATAGGACGAACGGGTCATCATCCCTTTGCTCCCGACTGCCGGCACTAGGGACGGATCTGGTTGGCGCTACTGACGAGTATTTGACCAAATTCAACCGGGCCATCGATCGTCTTGCACAATACGGTATGGTTGCCGGCGCGCTGATACTCGAAAAGCATCACAACTCGAAGACGGGTGGCACTATCTTCGAAATTGAATGACGAGGTCTCACTACCATCGATCGTGCAGTCGAGCTTACCCCCTCCGACCATAGCACGCGTGGTAAGTCCGATCGACGTTCCGGAAAATGCAATTGTGAAAATATCGCTCGGCCGACATCTATATTGGAGATCGTCGTAAGGTATCGATTGACCGACGAAATCAAGGTGTGACGACGGGCCGTTTGGGCAAGTCGTATTGGTAATCAGGCTGAGCGGATCGACCAGCCGGGCTGTATCGAGCCGACTTTGGCCAATATACAACGACGATCGCGCTCCTACGCCCTTGGCGGGCACGATACGCTCGTCCAATTGCTGTGAAATCGAGAGATAATAGCTGCTGTGCCCTAGATCGTTTGGGTGCACGACATCGGCGAAGAAATCCTGCGGATTACGATTGGTGAGGTTGATGTGGTGCCAAAGATGAGACGCGGCATCGACGAATATTGCTCCGTTTTTCTCGACGATTTCGCGAGCATAGACCACTCGGTCGTCGCTCGACCCGGCACGCCTCAGCGCCGCCTCCCCGGGATAACTGGCAGCTATATATATGATCACGACATTCGGATTAACTCGACGCAGCTTATAGATGAGCCCGTCGATATTCTCATACACGAATGCACGGTCCGGCTCGTCGTTGACCGAAAATTCCACGAACGCTATGTCGGGCTTGAAGCCGTCAAGATCCTGCTCGAGCCTGTAAACCGCAAATTGCGAATTGGTCCCGCCGACAGCGATGTTCTTCATGGTCACACTGCCGATTTTCGTCGTGAGCCAATCGGTCAGGAACGTGACATAATCCTTGCCCGGGCTGGCCCATGCGCCCTGCGTCACGGAGCCGCCCACAAAGAGAACGGCTCGCGGCTGGGCATTCGCGGCGGTCTTTGGGGAGGGTTCAACGACCGGCGTTTTGGCCACGTCACAATTGCATCCACAACTGGCTAAAACCAACGCCAGGACCGCGCATGCCACAGGTCTCATGTATTTTTTCACTTTGAGTCTACCCCTTCGGCTATGCGATCGAGGCCGCCTATTGATATATTGGTATTAACGTTTCGATCGGATCCTATTTGAGAATCAGCTCAAGCCAGTGAAGCGGATTTTCGGTTGTTTGAACCGGTCCGATTGCGGCTGTCCACTCGACTAAGGAGTCGACACCGGTCATCCTATCGCTCGGACATGATCTGAAACAGTGCGTTAGATCTCGAAGCCGCATTGAAGGAGCACGCATGTCATGGACATTTCTCCATGTAAGACTACACAATTACCATTGCATACAGTTTCCCCCTGCGACCCGATGCGCGAAGCCGGCAAAGAGAAGGAGTATTTCGCAATCGGCCTAGGTGCTCTCGATCTCTGCAAGCGAGCGCTGCGAGGCACAATCCCGCTCAATATTGTAGATTTTCAATGCGGGTACGGCCGGGTGACTCGATGGTTCCGACGTGAGTGGCCGACAGCGACGATAACCGCTGTTGAAATCGACCAAGGCGCGCTGGATTTTGTCCAATCCACATTCCAAGCGGTCCCTGTTGCGGCAGACGCCCAGCTCACTTTTAAGCTCGAGCCAGGAGCGAACCTGATCTTCAGCGGGTCCCTCCTCACTCATCTAGACGAGTGGCAATGGGACCGCTTCCTTCGGATCGCGATCGACGCGCTCGCGCCGGATGGAATACTGGTGTTCACAATCCACGGCAGGATCGCAGCTCTGCTGGCGGAACAACGACACCCCGTTTACGGCAACGCCATCGATACCAAGAAACTCTACGACGCTTATAAAACGAGTGGCTTCGCGTTCCTCCCATATGCAAAGGAATATCCCACGTTCGGCCTGTCACTGTCGTCTCCGGAATGGATCATGCGCAAGCTGCAAGCTATCCCGGAGGTCTCGATCATAGCCTTCGAGGAAGGGGGCTGGGGACAGGACGTGGTGGCTGTCAGACGACATCCATGGCCGATGGTACTTCCGGACTTCGCTCCTCACACAAACGGGATTTGATACATGAAGGATTTTCAAATTCATCACGCGAAATTGGAGAAGTTTCTCGATAGCTTAGTGTTTCCACAGCCTGCTTGACACCTCCCGAAGACATCATCTCTGCAGGCCCCTTTGCGGCTGCAGTTCCTCTATTGTCGCTGCTTACAGCCTTGCGTTTGCAGCCACCTGGGCAACTAGCGCTCCCATAGCCGCGACGGGGACGTTGTTTACATTCGGCGAGCAACTCTTCGAATTGACACCATTCACCACACCGCTGACGTCGGAAGTCGTGCTCTGATTATAGATCTGTCCGACCGCACCGGTGGCATAAGAGTACAGCGTCACCGTGGGAATTGTACGCATTTCAACCGGGAAGAACCAAGTCGGCAGCGCGGCGTAGTTGCTGGGTGCTTCGACGATGTGCTGCAAGCCCCCTCCGGCCCATGGCGTGCCGGGCGCCATGCCGGTTGCATATGTCTTGGCGTAGTAGCGCTGACAATCGGCCAGCAGGTCGCGCCAGGGCTGCGCCACGAACGGTGTCGGCACGCTGCCGCCCTCCAGTTTGACCTTGCCGATATCCAGCGTCACGTTCTGCGGCTGCGCGGTGTCGGTCCAGAACAGCACGGCGAGATTGTTCATCGACGACGACACCGTACCGCTGAGCGGCAGAATGTCGGTCAGCGTGTTGGCGGCGAGCGCGGTGGCGCCGGTACCGACCACGAGTGTCGACGCCGCGGTGAAGAAATGGCCGGCGGTCAGGCTGGCGTTGCTCCAGTCGTTGATCACATCCTTGGCGATCGCGTCGGGGGCGCCGGTCCACTCGACGATGGCGTAGCGCAGCGTGATCGCCGCCGAACTCCGTACCCTGGCCGACAGCACCACAGCCTGGCCGCGCAGCTCGCGGCACAGCAGTCTTTCCAGCCACTGGATCCGGCCGAACCGCTGCGGCGCGGCGGCGGCCTGCAGCGACCGCATCATGAAGGGCGTGCCGTTCTCGGCGTCGAGCAGGCTGCTGGCGCTCACGGCGGCATCCTGGGTCAGCGTCAGCCATTGATCGAAATCGTAGCTCGCGTCGGCCTGACTGCCGATCGCGCTCTGGACGACTTCGCCGCTTGGGTTGATCAGGTAATTTCGGTTCGGCACGCCGGCATTGGCACGCGCCTGCGCCTGCTGCGCCGCGCTGAGGGATTGCGCCGCGCCATACGACACCGCATAGGGCGCGCCGCCGGCGAGCGCCTGCCAGCGCAGCGCGGTGGCGTCGTAGCGCAGCATCACCGCCTGCCGCGCCAGCAGCACGACCGGCGCGCCGAGCGCGAAGCGGTTCGCGGCCGCCGACGCCGCGCTGTCGTCGATTAACGTGATCGCCTGGCTGCCGACATTGACGAGCACGACGACACGTCCCTCGCTGCCGCCCGCCAGCCCGCTGATGCTGCGCGCGGCGTCGGACGACAGCTGCAGCACCGCAGCCGACGCGAGGCCGCTCGGCGCGTAGTCGTTCTGGTTGGCGCCGATCTGCGGCGGCGACACGACGCCCGACAGAGCGAGCCCGCGCGGCAGCGCCAGGTTGCCGCTGGCCGGATCGATGGTGAACGCCTCGATCCAGCCGGCGCCGTCGGCCGAGACCTTGAGCTTGAACGCATCCGTGCCGACCAGGCCGAATTCGGCGCGGCCCGAGTAGTTGTCGGAGAACACCACCGAGGCGGTCTTCGCGGCGCTCTCCTTCGACAGTTGAAGGCGGACGTCGCCGCTGCCGCCGGCGGCAGCCGTGATGGCGGCGATCAGCGCCGCGTTGGACTTGACGCTCAGCAGATTGGGCGCGGTCGCCGTGGTGCCGATGCCGAGATGTACGGCGTTGTCCAGCGACAGCGGCAGGTCACGCAGATCGCGCCACGCCGAGCCGTCGAACACCAGCAGGATATCGTCGGCGACCGACCACACGCACCAGCCCTGCTTCGGCGCAAGAAACGCCCAGGCGCCGTCCTGCCAGCTGGCGATCGCGTTGCACTGCCCGGCCCAGGCGCCGCTGCCGCCGGCGGCGACGATATGGCGCTCGCCCTCGGCGGGACTCGCCGGCGGCGTCGTCCGGGTGCGGTCGGCGACCGCGATCTGGATCGCGGCATCGAGAATGCGCAGCGCCTCGTTATGGGTGACGTGCTTCTGCGCCTGCGCGGCCTCGATGAAAGGCAGCGCGAGATTGGACGTGGCGGTCATGGCGGTCCTCTTGTCTCAAGTCAGCAGCACGGCCTCGGTCGCGAAGCCGGCGCCGACGGTGGCGGAAAGCTGGGCGATGCGAACGCGCAGCGTCGATTGCGGCGTTCCGAAATCGGCGAGCTCGAGCGCCGCCGCATACAGCGCGTTCGACGACGTGCTGCTCAGCGATCTCACGATGGCCCCGCCGGACGTGAGAACCTCGATGGTGTAGGCTTCGCTGTCCTCGCCGAGCGGCACCTCGCCCTCCCAGCTATCCGCATCGATGCGGCTGCGGCGGATCCAACTCAGATGCACGCCGGCCGCATCGCGCGAGGCTTGCAGGGAGACCGGAGCCAGCGGGCGTAGCGCCGTGGCGCCCGGCGTCACCGTCAGCGCCACCGCGCTGGGATCGTCATGGCTGCGGCTCGCCGCGACCACGCGCAGCACCTTGGGCCGCCCCAGAGCATCGCGCCCGCGCCCCAGCGGCACCAGATTTTGGTCGAGCAGCACGAACGGCGCGCCGGCCGGCAGTGGATCGCGCATCGCCTGCTCGCTGCCGGCCTGGCCGCGCAGCAACCGTGACAACAAGTACGTGTGGGCATCGACCAGCTCCGCATTGGCAAATTGCAGGATCTCCCATTCACCATCGGGGTTCTGAACCGCAGCCGCGTTGCCGCCGGCGAGCACGCGCGCATCTGGCAGCGACGACAGCGCGCCGCCATACAACCGGACCCGCACGCGATGGCCACGGTCCCACCGCGCCAGCGGTCCGCGCGGCAGCGCATCGAGCGTCTCGCCGACGACCGCGCGCACCGCGGCGCTCGCCAATGGCTGATAGCTCGCGCCATCGGCGGAGGCGTAGATCAGCTCCGCACCCGGCCACGGATTGGCGAACACCGCGAGCCGTGTCAGCACGTCGGGCGCCAGCGCGTCGATCACCGGCAGATCGAGCGCGACGACATGCGCCGGCCCGAGCGCAGCGGGCATCGGCGGATTGATGCGGCGTGACGCACGCTGCGGCAGCGCGAACACTTCCGGATCGATGCTACGTGCCTTGAGCTGCCGCGCGTGCGTGTCGACGATCTCGCCGATCTCGAACAGCCGCCGCCGGCCGTTCAGCGTCACGCCGACCACATCACCCGGCGCCAGCCGCAGATGCTGCGGGCCGAGCGCGAAGCTCGCCGTCTCACGCCCCGCCCACAGATCCTGCAGGAATATCTCCGCGCGGCGCACGGCCGCTGCCTCGTAGGTCACCACAGCGAGGTCGCTGTGCAAACTCCGCGCGGCGCCGCCGACCAGCCGGCGCGATGCCGCGGCGGCGCGGCGATAGTCGGCCAGCGCATCGGTAAAGCCGAACGCGATCTCGAGCGGCAGTTCCGTCTCCTGCGCCCGCGTCAGCCGCGACGGCGCGCCCTTGTCGGGCAGCACCAGATCTTCCTCGCCGAACTCAGCGACCGGCGCGCCGCCGCGCTGCACGAAGCGCAACACGCCATCGGCGGCCGCGGCATCGAACGCGTAGGCCATTGCCAGCGGCTCGATCATCGCCCGCGGCGTCATCGGCCGGTCGACCACATAGCCGTCGCAGGCTTCGCGCAGCGCCGACGCATCGACGCCGCCGACGCCGCAGTCGGCCAGCAGCTGCGCCACCAGCGCGTCGAGCGGCGCGCCGCCCAGCCGGCCGGTCAGCCAGTGCCCGGTCTGCCAGTTTGGCGCGTCGCTCCAGACCTCCTCGGCGCCGGGAAACACCGGATAGGGCCGCGCGTCCCAGGTCCACAGATGGATCGCCGACGGATCGATCATCCGTCCGCCATACAGCGGCGACACCGGATTGCGCGTCGCGCTCGCGCCGAACGCCGGATCGAAAGCGGTGATTATCGCTTCGAGATAGCGGCGCTGGATCAGGTCGTCGCGATCACCGCTGGAGAAATACGGCGCAAAATTCTCGCTGGATTTCGGATCGGGAAATACGCTCGGCTGGTTGGCGCCCTTGTCGACAGCCGGGCAGCCGACCTCGGTCAGCCATACCGGCTTGCTCATCGGCACCCATGCGGTCGGCGCCGCCAGCTCCGCGCCGCCGACGCGCTCGTGATGGGGCTCGGCCCAGAAGCTGCGGATGTCCTTGACGCGAAACGTCCACGGCTTGCCGAGCCCGTCGGTGATCGGCGCGCGGCTCTGCGCCGCGCGCGCGGCATCGTCCGCGTAGTACCAGTCGAACGCCTCGCCGGCCGTGACGTTGCGCGTCAGATAGTCGTGGTCGTAGGTCGAGGCGGCAACCGCAGAATCGAGATGGCCGGCGTCGTCGCGCCAATCGGCGAGCGGCGCGTAGTAATCGATGCCGATCGCCCCGATCGCCGGCGACGCCCACAACGGATCGAGCGGAAACCGCACCTCCGCCGCATCCGGCGTCACCACGTCGGCGCCGTATTCGGTCCAGTCGGCACCATATGTCACCAGCGTGCCGCCACCGACGATCGACTTGACCTCCGCTGCCAGCGCTACCAGTTGCTGCACGGCTGGATAGATGCCCGGCCCAGAACGCACCCGCGTCAGGCCGCGTAGCTCCGAACCGATCAAAAACGCGTCGACGCCTCCAGCCCCCGCGCAGAGTCGCGCGTAGTGCAGGATCATCCGCCGATAATTCCAGGCGCCGCCCGCGAAGAAACTCTCGACCTGCCCGGCCGCCGCCGCGGTGCCCTGCGGCGAGCCAGGCCGTTCAGGCGCTGGATCGCAGGTGATGCGCCCGCGCCAGGGATACGGCGGCTGCGCAGCCGCGCCGGTCCATGGATTCGGCAGCGCATTGCCGGCCGGCACGTCCATCATCACGAATGGATAGAACGTCACCTTGAGGCCGCGCGCTTTCAGTTCACGGAGCAGGTGAGCCACGCTGGCGTCGGACGGCGTGCCGCCGAACGCCGGCCGGCCGTTCACCTGCGACACCAGCAAGGCATCGTCGCGGCTGGCGCCATCGACCGCCCAGGTCGTGAGGCCGAGCCATTTGTCGCGGTTCTCGACGCCCGGTCGTATCGTGCACTGCCCCGCGCGCAGATCGGAGCCGAACCATGCCACCACCACCGCGACACGCTCCAGCCGCGGGCACACGCCCTGCAGATCGTCGAGCGCGGCGACGACGTCGGACGGCGCCTCGGTGACGTGGCGGTTTTCCGGTTCCGACGTGCCTTTGTCGACGATCCGCACCAGCGTCGACGGCTCGTAGCCGAATTCGGTGGTGCCGGGGATCAGCGTCACGGCGCGCACCATCTGTTCGAGCCGGCCGATCGGCCGCACGATCTCGAATGACAGCTGCGGAATGCGGTTGCCGAAGTCGGCCAGCGGCAGCCGCTCGAACACCACATAAGCGAGGCCGCGATAGGCCGGCGCGTTGCCGGCGCCCTCCTTGGCGACGATCAACCCGTCCGGCGCCTGATTCTCATCACCGCGATACACCCGCACGTTCAGCCCGGACAGATCGAGCAGCTTGCCGTCGGCCCAGATCCGCGCGACGCGACCGATCGGCCCTTCGCACAGTCCGACCGCAAAATTGGCGAAGTACGTGTAGGTCGTGGTGGTCGTCGTCGGCCCACCAAAACTCTTGCCACCGGCCGAGCTCTCGTCGTTGCTGACGACTTCCTCGAACTGCGTCGCCCAGATCACCTGACCTGCGAGCCGCGCCCGGCCATAGACCCGCGGGATCGGCGCGCCCTCGGTCGAGGCCATCACATCGAGATCGGCGAGCCGCGGCCCTTCGACTTTGCGCGCACCGCCGCCGAACAGCGACTGATCGAGCGAATTGCCGACCAGCGCGCCGACGAGCCGCCCGGCGATCGCACCAGCCGGCCCGAACAACGCGCCGACTGCACCGCCGGCGAGAGACAAAACCAGAGCTGCCATGGGGATCACTTCTGTAAGAGCAGGAAGGCCGATAGGCGCGGCTGATGAGTCGCGCGGAAAGTCGAAAAGATGAGTCGCCCAGCGGCACGGCGAGCTCCCTCGCCCCGCTCTTCGCGGGGAGAGGGTTGGGGTGAGGGGCTGCTGAGTCGGCGATAATAACGAAGACGTCGACTAGCCGTTCACCGCCGCTCGACCACCGCGAGACGCCCCCTCACCCGGCTCAGCGCCGCACGCGGCCCCGACCTAAGTCCAATCCCGGCGCCATTGACGGCAGCCGCGGCATTTGCAGTAGGTATCCGTCGCGGCGGCTGCCGCCAGGATGTGACGATGCACGAATTAGTGGCGAGTGCCGGAGCCGCGGTCGCAGCGTGGTTTGCGGTGTACTTCATCGGCAAGCCGGTCGTCGCGCTGCAGCGGCAGCGGATCGCGGCGCTGCAGGTGGCCGAGCGCTACTACGCGGTCGATCCCGGGAGTGACGAAGCCGAGCGCGACGCCGCCGTGAAGGCGCTGTTCGAATCCGGCATCGTCATCCGATCCTACGATCGCGGCTGGTCGACCGCCGTCAGGCTGTGGTGCTGGGCGTGGGGCTACGATCTCGACCTCGCCGCGCAGGCCCTGTTCGGCCTTGCCGAGAGCGCGCGCGGCACCACGCTGTTCCCGCCGGACGCCCGTCGCAACACGCTGAACGCGCTCTACGTCGCGCTCGGCGCTCACAAGCATCTGCCACGCGAGACCGTCGACGCCATCAAGACGATGATCGCCCAGACCAAGGCCGCGGGCGCCGCGCCGCAGCAAGTCGAGAGCTCGCCGTCTTAGGTCTCGCCGCGCAGCAGGCTCACTCCTGGACGCCGGGAAACGCGAACGCATAGGCCAGCCGCCGCCGCCACCACGGTGCGATCGCGATCTCGCACACCGCGGCGCCATCATGGGCGTGGATCATGGTGTCGGGCGAACTTGCGATCGCGACATGCTTGGCGACATACGCGTCGCGCCAGCGAAACAGCAACACGTCGCCGGGGCCGAAGCTCTCGCACGCGATCGGCTGAAGGTGGCGCAGCGCCGCACCTGCAAGCGCCTCCTCGCCGCTCGCCTCGGCCCAGTCGGGCGCATAGGGCGGCGGCGCCTCAGGCTCGTCGCCGATGCAGCCGCGCCAGACCCCACGCACCAGCCCGAGACAATCGCACCCGACTCCTTTCACCGATGCCTGATGTCGATAGCGCGTGCCGATCCAGCTCCGCGCTTCGAACACCAACGCGTCGCGCGTGATAAGTCCGCTCATGTGAGTTCTCCGCGCTCGGTTTAACGCTGGCCTTTGATCTCGCCGCCGAGCGAACCGCCGGCGTTGCCTGGCGCACCCGGCATCGGATAGCTGATGACGAAGTCGTTGCCCGGAATCTGCGGGAAGCCGCGGAAATTGGCGGCATTGCCGAAGTGATCGCGGCAGGTCGAAAAGCGCTTGTCGCAGCCCGCGGTGATCACGAAGGCATCGCCCGGCGCGATCGGCTCGGCCATCGCCTGCCACAGCGACAACCGAACTTGCCCGGCGACGATGCGGTGCTGCTTGATCTCGATCGCCGCACCGGCATTGGCGCCGCTGCGCCAACTCAGTCGCCCGCCTGTGAACAGCCCGGTCGCGAAGCCGTCCAGACCTGTGGCCGCGAGCGTCGACACGCCGAACGTCGCCGCGACGCTGCCGATGCCGCGCCACGCGGTGCTGCCAAGATCGATGCGACAGCGGCCGTCGCCGAGATCGGCGCCGCAGCCCGCGGTGTAGAGCCGCCCACTCTCCTGCGACAGCAGATCGGCGAGCCCGCGCAATTCAGCGGTGAAGGCCTGCCCCTCACGCCGCACCTCGCCCAGCCTGCCTCGTGCGACCAGCACCCGCAGCGACGGCTCGTTCCAATCGACCAGCCAGCTCTCGATCGCCGCCGCATCGTAACGCCCCGCCGCAAGATCGGCCTCGCTGAGCAGATCATCCGCCAGCGCGCCTGAGATCTCCGCGCCATCCACCGACAGATCGAACCGCTGCGCCGCCTCCGACGCGGCGAAGCCGGTGCCGGAGCGACAGGTAATGCCCTCGATGACCAGATCGCGATCGTGATCGGTGAACCCCAGCACCGCGCCATCGCGTCGTCGCACGATCCAGCACTGGGCGAGCGTGGTGACGCCGGAATCGAACTTGGCCTGGAGGGCGGAGGGGATGGGGCGCATGGTGGTCTCCGAAGCACGTCGTCACGCTCGTCGCGCGGCGCCCGCGCCGAGGATCAGGAGCGAAGGCGCCTTCGATGCGCCGAGCACAGAGGCAAGTCCGGCACGGAGAGGTTCTCCCCCGCTCAGTCCGGTGACAAGCAGCAATGCCGCATCCGCGCGGAACATGAAGCGCGCCAATGCCGCACGTCAGGCGTTCGCGTCGAGGTCGGGATTGATCCGCTGAAAATTGCCGAGGGTCGTCTCCCCGGATCCAGAAGGCTGACCTGCTGATCGAGCATCGCGATGCCAGGCGTGACATCCATAGCACCATCGCATGGCCGCAGCTCACCACTGATCACTTTCTCGCCGGCGCCCGAAAGGCGGGTAGCGAGGCGACGGCCAGTGGACAGGTGCGCGGCGTCGAGCCAGCGCGTTCAAGTCCTCGAACGTCTGAGCCGGGCGCAGCAACGTCTCGAGATCATCCAGCTTCTGATGGTTGCGCTGCCGTCGGCGCCCGCGCCGGCCGCCAAGGTGGTCCTCTCGGTCGACAGGCTCACGGCGGGTTACGATGAGGGCCAGCCCATTGGAACATAACATTCAATCTGTGCTTGCGATCAAGCCAGCAATCACGCAATGATCGATGCTAGGGAGTTATCCTTGGGCAGACGATGAACGACATTATTTCGGTGGCAATTGCGACGGACGAAACGATTTCTACGGCGGCAAAACCGGTGGTCTCGATCTCCGCGGATCTGGCTGAGAAGTTCACATTCGCATCGCACCAGAATTCGATCCCCGTCATTCGCAACATTGCGATCAGCAATACAACCGCCGATTCCCTTCAGCATCTGAACTTGGAATTGACCGCCAGTCCTGCATTTCTCCGGCCGAAAATCTGGACGATCGATCGGCTTCTGACCGGCGACACGATCAGTCTGACCGACCGAAGTGTGGATCTCGATCCTGCGTATCTGGCCAAGCTCGACGAGGCCGAGAGCGGCGACATCCGCTTGCGGCTTCTGGAGAATGAGCGCGTGGTCGTCGAAGTGGTCGTACCGGTGCGCCTCCTTGCCCGAGACGAGTGGGGCGGCGTGTCGGACATGGCGCAATTGCTGCCGGCGTTCGTGATGCCGAACGATCCCGCGATCCACCGGGTGCTTCTATCGGCCGCCGAGCGCCTTGCGGCGCACGGCCATTCATCGGCTCTGGATGGTTACCAGAGCGGCGATCCAAAGCGCGCCTATATGTTGGCTGCGGCGATCTACTCGGCGATCACCGGTCTCGGACTTCATTACGCCGAGCCGCCTGCAAGTTTCGAAAGACGCGGACAGAAGATCCGTGGTCCGAGCAGACTGGTCGAGGACAGGCTGGGGACCTGCCTCGACCTTACGCTGCTGTTCGCAGCGGCCTTGGAGGCGATCGGGCTGAATGTGGTCGCCCTGCTTCTCGACAGCCACGCTTTCGTCGGTGTGTGGCTCGTAAAGCGGACGCTGCCCAAGACCATCGAGGACGATGTCGGAGAAATTCGCAAAGCCATCGCGGCTCGAGAACTCGTAGTGTTCGAGACCACAGGTATCACGCATCGGCCGGCGCTCACTTTCGATCAGGCCAGGACGCTTGCCGAAGCGAAACTCAAAGATGATACGCACCCCGCCTTCATTGCCGCGGTCGATGTTGCGCGCTCACGCTCCTCCGGCATCTTCCCGCTGGCCTCGCATGCGGCAAAACGCGCCGCAGAGCCCGACGATGCCGATACGTCACCGGAAGTTCCGCTCCCCACCGAGCCGGACATTCTGCTGCCGGCAGAGGTGAGTGAAGAGAAGCCGACCACGCCGGCCGGCCGGATCGAACGCTGGAAATCGCGGCTGCTCGACCTCTCGTTGCGCAATCGGCTCTTGAACTTCTCCGAAGGGAAACGTGCCGTTCCGTTCGTTTGCGCAGACGTCGCCTATCTGGAGGACCGTCTGGCTGAAGGCGTCGCTATCAAGCTGATCTCGCTTCCGGAGCAGAATCCACTCGGGGAGCGCGATGCCGTGCTGCATCGTGATCGGCGCGGCGACGATCTGCACGAGCGTTTCGCCGCGGAGGCACTAAAGCGAGACGAACTCTCCTCGATGCTGGATGCCAAAGACTTGGCCGCGCGTCTCACCGAGCTTTTTCGTCAGACCAAAAGCGATCTCACCGAAGGCGGCACTAACACCCTCTATCTCGCTGTCGGTGCGTTGAAATGGAAGAAGAAGCCGACCGATCAAAAAGCCTATCGCGCGCCGTTGCTGCTGCTGCCGGTGAAGCTGGAACGCTCGGGCGCGTCGGATCGCTTTCGACTCAAATTTCACGAGGACGAGCCTCGGCTCAACGCCACGCTGCTGCAATTCCTGAAGCGTGACTTCGACCTCACTTTGCCGGACTTTCGCGACGGCCTTCCGCAGGACGGTAAAGGGATCGATGTTGCGAATATCCTCGATCGCATTCGACTGGCGGTCCGTGACGTTCCGGGCTTCGAAGTGGTCGACGATATCGCACTATCGACCTTCTCCTTCGCCAAGTATTTGATGTGGAAGGATCTGACAGACCGGGTCGATAGCCTGCGCCAAAATCGGGTCGTCAAGCACCTGATCGACAACCCTGATCGTGTCTTCGATGGTGCTGAACAGCCCTTCCCGAACGAAGCCGATATTGATCGCCACTATGCTTCTGCCGATATCGTGCTGCCGCTCTCGGCCGATTCCTCGCAGATCGCCGCATGCCTCGCAGCCGCGCAGGGGCGCGACTTCGTGATCGTTGGACCGCCCGGTACCGGAAAGAGCCAAACCATCGCCAACATGATCGCGATGTGTCTCGCCGGCGGCAAGACTGTGCTGTTCGTCGCCGAAAAGACGGCAGCACTCGATGTCGTGTACCGACGGCTGCGCGAGCATCGTCTCGGAGATCACTGCCTCGAACTGCATTCAAGCAAGGCCGACCGTAAGCACTTCTTCAGTCAGCTGAAGAACTCGTGGGAGAACCGATCAGCGAAAACCGAAACGCAGTGGGTGACGCTCAATCATCGACTGCAGGTGAGGCGCGACGAGTTGAACGCCTACGTGGCGGCACTGCACTGTAAGTCGCCCAACGGGCTGACGCCATACGCTGCCATCGGGATCGCCACGCTCGGCAAGGATGACCATGCGCCGGAGCTGAAGTGGTCGCACAAGGATGTGCACGACACCACGGTCTACGCCGAGTTGGAGGATCTGGCTGCGCGCCTTGGACTGACCTATGCCTCAGTGACCATTCGGCCGGTGTTGCGTCTGGTCCACGTCGAAGAGTGGACCAATGCGTGGCAGGAGAAGCTGATCGCAGCTACACGAACGCTCGCACGCGCGGCTGCTGCCGCGCGTGCGGCATTGGCGGCGATAAGTTCACGCCTGGGTCTCCATGTTCTGCAGGATTGCCGCGGTGATGGGCTCGGATATTTTGCGGATCTTGCCCGCGATCTGATCGCGACCGCGGGGCAGGATCACACAATCATCCTGAACCGAGACTTCGCCGCTCTGGCTCGCGCCCTCCGTGAACTCGAAACCGCGATTTCAGTCTATCGTCGTAGCGAGACGCAGTTGTCCAGGCACTATGCGCCTGACGCAGTGGCGCGTATGCCGATCGACAGCATGGAGCGCGATTGGCATGAGGCCAAAGCCGCGATGTGGCCGAAGTCGTGGTTCGCAACGCGGCGGGTGAAACGGTTGCTGGGCTCCTATGCCGGCACCACGACTGCCGATCCAAGTACCGACATTGGATTGCTTCGAAATCTGCAAGTCACTCTGCAATCGATCCAAGGCAATGCAGTCGCGAAAACACCGCTCGCCTTCAGCGGGCTCGACACCGACTGCCGTGCGCTGACTGACCATTTGGAGAAAGCGGAGCGGCTCCGAAACTCGCTGGTCCAGCTTGGCGAATTCGCCGGTGACGTTCGAAAGGTTGCGGCCAGCGTTGCGGCCAACCTAAAGGGCGAGATCAATCAGCCCCAGCTGTCAGCGGCGCAGGAATACCTTGCTCGCTACCGGGAGCTGCAGGACGCGATCGGTCTGTTCGAGAGCGCCGCCGGCTTGCCGCTCGATCGCTGTGGCAATGAGTTTCTCGGAGATCTCTCACGGCAGATGGACGAGATCGAACATGCTCGCGCATTGTTCCGCGATTGGTCGTCTTGGTGCTCCGTGCGCAAACGGGCGATCGCGTCAGGCCTATTGCCTTTGGTGGAAGATATCGAAAATGGGGCGGTGTCGTCAGAAAACAGCGTAGCGGCGTTCCGCCTCGGCTACGCCCGGTGGTGGCTCCCCTTGGCCATCGACGCCAGTGCGGATCTGCGCAACTTCCGTCGCTTCACGCACGAGGATGCTATTCTGGACTTTCGCGCGATCGACGATCTGGTGCGTAGCCATGCGAGGGACAGGATCGTCAGCGCCCTGGCGCACGGTTTGCCGCCTGCCGAGGCCGTGCCTCGAAGGTCGGAGCTGGGTCAGTTGCGGCACCAGATGGGATTGCAGCGGCCCAGTCGCTCCATCCGAGAGATGATCGCGGAGATGCCGGAAAGTTTCAGCCGGCTGGCTCCCTGCGTGCTGATGTCACCGCTATCGATCGCGCAATATCTTCCGGCAGATCAGGCGCTGTTCGACATCGTCATCTTCGACGAGGCGTCCCAGATCGCCACATGGGACGCGGTGGGAGCGATCGCGCGGGGGCGTCAGACCATCATCGTCGGCGATCCAAAACAGTTACCGCCAACCAATTTCTTCGGCCGCGCCGATGACCAGGAGGACGTTGCCGAATTCGATCGTGACCTAGAGAGCATTCTGGACGAAACCAGCACATCCGGACTGCCGGTACGGCACCTGCGCTGGCATTACCGAAGCCGTCACGAATCCCTGATCGCCTTTTCTAACTGGCACTACTACAACAATCACCTCATTACGTTTCCCAGCCCGGTCACCGACGATCGCGCGGTCTCGCTCAATTTGGTGCCGACCGGCGTCTATGATCGGGGGAAAAGCCGGACCAATCGCGAAGAAGCGCGCGCGATCGCGGTTGATATCCGCGCGAAGATCAAATCGTGGCTCAAGCGACCCGAGGCCGAGCGCCCCACGATCGGTGTCATCACCTTCAATGCCCAGCAACAGGCTCTCATCCAGGACCTGCTCGACGAAGTCCGTAACGCCGAGCCCGATCTGGAGTGGTTCTTTTCGGACGATCGAATCGAGCCGATCATCGTCAAGAACCTGGAAAACATTCAGGGCGACGAGCGCGATGTGATCTATTTCTCGATCACCTTCTGTCGCGACGCGGCGAGCAAGCTGGCGATGAATTTCGGCGCAATCAACAACGATGGCGGTGAGCGCCGTCTCAACGTTGCAGTTACCCGCGCCCGGAGCGAATTAAGAGTATTCTCCGGCATTCGCGCCGACGATATCGACCTCAGCCGCAGTAAAGCGCTCGGCGTCCGGCATCTGAAGGCTTTCCTTGACTATGCGGCCCGTGGAGCGATTGCACTGCCGGCCCAAGACCAGGGGTCCCTTGGCGGTGTCGAATCGCCTTTCGAAGCCGCCGTAGCCGAGGCGCTACAAGCGCGCGGCTGGCAAGTCGTGACCCAGGTCGGCGTCTCGGGCTATCGGATCGATCTGGGCGTCCGTCATCCTGATCTCAGCGGACTGTATCTGGCTGGCATCGAATGCGACGGCGCCACCTATCACAGTTCGGCCACCGCTCGGGACCGCGACAAGGTTCGGGAACAGGTGCTGCGAGGTCTCGGCTGGACCGTTTTGCGAATTTGGTCGACCGACTGGTGGTTCAACGCTGCCGAAGCGATCGAGCGCGTTCACGAAGCTCTCAACGAAGCGCTCGCGACCAGTCGAGCGCAGGCGGCGGACACGCCACATGCTGGCGAAGCGGACGTCGAGCCCGATGCCGGCTTCGAAAACAGCGCAGACTTTCCTTCAGCCGAACTTGACGGTGACGAGGCGACCGCGGACGTCGATATGATCGAGGATCTCCCACCGGATCCGCCAGTAGTCGTAGGCCCGACCGTGGAAAATCGTATCGCCGGCATCGTTGTCGCAGATGCACCACGAACATTTCGTGTTGCCGATTTATCCGAGATTAAAGCCGATGCGGATCTGTTTTTCGAATTCTCCTATCGTCAGACGCTGCAGACCATGATCGAGGCAGTCATGGCCACGGAAGCACCGGTACGGGAAGACGTGCTCGCGCAACGCGTCGCGCGGGCCCACGGATGGTTGCGAACAGGGCCTCGCATTCGCGAACAAGTCTCGCGTCATCTCAAGCGTTATGAGCGCACCAATGAAACGTCGGGCTCGTTCCTGTGGATGCCTGGCTCGGTCGCGTCTCGTGTGGCATTCCGCAAACCGCATGGGCCGAATCATCGACGGCCGCTTGCAGAGATCCCTCTCGCTGAACTAACCGACTTCGTCCTGTGTAACTTGGATGCCCTCGACGAAGACGATCCGCCGCTCGTCTATGCCCGTCTCTTGGAGATTGATAGGCTGGCCGCGCCGTCACGCGATCGGTTGGACGAAGCCATTTCAGCAGCCATGGCGCTGAGAGACTAATTTTATAGCCAAGTGTTCATCGGACTGCAGCCGCCTCCGTCGTTCAACGGGGACTTCCCCTACCCCCTGATCTCCACCACCGGAATTTTCGGGATCGCCCCGGCCGCGAACGCCGACAGATCCACCTCCAGATAGTCCGTGTCGAACCGTACCGGGACGTCGAACTGATAGCCTGCGGTGACGGCCGCGCCGGGCGGTGGGAGGTGGGCGGCGGGGAACGTGACCACGCCGGTGGTGGTGTCGACGCTGACGCCGCTCGTTAGTTCGACGCCGCCGACCGCGATGCGGACGGAGCCGGCGACCGGCTTGGTGATGGCGCGTGTATAGGGCGCGAAGCCGGCGCCGTAGGTCTTGACCAGCTGATAGTTCGCGGTGACGCCGTCGCCGGTGCCGATGCCCTGATCGAGCGGTGACGGCGGGTGGCCGGGGGCCGCGGAGGAATGATCGAGCCGGTCGCGCCAGCGGAAGCCGGTGAGCTGGCCGCGGCGCTCCTCGAAGAACGCCACCACCGCCTGCAGCGCCTCCAGCGTTTTGATGCCGTAGCCGGCGTCGTAGCGCCGCCGCGAGTCCGCCCAGCGCGCGTTGCGCTGTTCGCGGCCGGAGCCGAACGTCACGATCTCGGTGCGCCGCTCCGGCCCGCCGGCGCTCTTCAGCGCGACGTCGAGCGGAAACAGCACTTCGTGGAATGGTGTCATGATCGTTGGCCCGCGTCGGCTCTCGTGACGAGAGCATCATTGGGTTTCAATCGGCCGGCCGAGCGCTTTCATCGTCATTGCGAGGAGCACCCGGATCGGCGCTTCGCGCCGTCCGAGTACAGGCTCCGCGACCAAGCAATCCAGCTCAGTGCGCGGCGCTGGATTGCTTCGCTTCGCTCGCAATGACGTGGATGGAAGGCTGAGGGTTCAGAGTCCCCGCTGACCGCGCGCGACGGCGCGGGCGATCTGGCCGGTGACGTAGTTTTCGGAGCGGCGGAAGCTGTCGGCGTCGGGGGTGGCGATCTGGATGTTGACCACGCTGCTGCCGCCTTGGCTGGCGACGCCAAGCCGGCCGTCCGCGCCGCGCTGCAGCGGCAGGATCGCCTCGGCTCCGGCCTCGCCGGCGAGACCGACGCCGCCGCCGAGCATCGGGAAGTAGCTCGGCGTGCCGATCACGCCACCCGACGCGAACGGCTTGACGTTGCCGGCGCCGCTGGCGTTCGCACCGCCGAACAATCCCGAAAACAGGCTGTCGAAGCCGCTGGCGAGACCATTGGTCAGCGGCTTCAGCGCCGCCCTCAGGGCCAGATCGGAGACCTTTAGGGCGAGCGACTTCAGCACGTCCTCGAACTGCTTGCCGCCGGTGATCGACTGCGAGAACGCCGAAGTCATGGCGCGGGCGAAGCCCTTTGCCTCGCTGCTGAGCGCCTGGGTCTTGGTGGTTAACTGATCGACCTTCTGCGAGCTGTCGTCGACGCAGCCGCAGTCGCAGTTCTCGCAGTTGCCGGTCATCGCGCCCGCTCCTTGTTGTCCGGATAGCGCCGCATCAGTTCGTCGAGGCCGCCGCGATCGAGCGGCGTCACGACGCCGCCGCGCGCGCCGATCAGCGCGGCGGCGAGTTCGCGCGGCGTCATGCGCCAGAACGCGTCAGGCGCCAGCCGCAGCGTGCCGAAGCCGAACTGCATCGCCTCGCGCCAGGGAAACGGCATCATGCCGCCGCCTCGCCGAAGGTGGCGGCGATCAGCTCGGCGGCGATCGTCGCGTAACCCGTCGCACCGCCCGCGGCCGTCATCGCCGCGACCTCGTCGTCGCTCACCGCCTCGCCGGCGCCGCGCAGGCCGGCCGCGATGATGCGGACGAGGTCGCGCGCCGACAGATGTCCGCTGCCGAAGCGCTGCGCCAGCGCGACGAGATCGGACGCCGCGAACGCGTTCTCCAATTCGGCGAGCGCGCCGAGTGTCAGCACCAGCGTGCGCCGCTGGCCGCCGAGGTCGGCGTCGATCTCGCCGCGATGTCTGTTGGCCATGGTGTGTCTCCTTCACAATGCCGCGAAGCCGAGCGCGCCGGCGCTTTCCAGCGTGATGTCGAAGCTGACTTCGCCGTTGTGCTCGCCGGCAAATTCCAGGCTGGCGATCTGGAATGGCCCGCTGATCGCGCCGAAATCCGGCACGACCACCTGGCAGTCGCTGATCAGCCCGTTGAAGAAGGCAGCCCGCACCACGGCGTCGGACGCCGCGTCCTTGAACAGGCCGCGGCCGGAAATCGCGGCGCGGCGCACGCCGGCGCCGGCCAAAAGCTCGCGCCAGCGATCGGCGGATTCGGCGTGGGTGATGTCGACCAGCTCGGCGTTGAACGCGATCCTGCGACTGCGCAAGCCGGCGACGGTGACGTAGTTGCCGCCGTCGTTGATCTTGACCAGCAGGTCCTTGCCCTTCTGTGCGCCCATGCGCGCCTCCTCGTTGTTACTTCGGTTCGGTAACGGCGCGGAACCGCACCAGCGCGTGATAAAGGCGGCCGTCGGCCTCGCGGCGGATGTCGGCAAGCGCAAAGCGCAGATTGACGAGGCGATGACCGGCGGGCTGCAGCGGCGCGTCGTCGAGTGCCTGCAACAGCGCGCCGGTGATGACGTGCGCCTCCTTGTGGCCGCCCTGCCGCGACCAGGCATGCAGCGTGAGTTGATGTTCCTGCAGCGGCGCGTCGTCGGCGGAGGCGTCGACGATCCGCGCATCGCCGAGCGTGACGTAAGGAAACGCCACGCCCTGGGGCGGCTCGTCATAGACCCGCGCGCCGCCGAGCGCTGCGACGAGGCCGTGATCGGCGATCAGCGCCTGATAGATCGCAGCGCGCAGCGCCGCGGGTGCGGTGGGCATGGTAATTACTCCGGGGTGGGACTTCACCCTCCCCTGGAGGGGGAGGGTCGCTCGCGCAGCGAGCGGGGTGGGGTGGCGAAGAGTTCATCCGCAGTGCTCGTGGCTCACCCCGCCCCGTCGCCCACCCCGCTTCGCGGGCTGGCCGCCGACCCTCCCCCTCCAGGGGAGGGTGGCGCATCACATCAACTCCGTCTCCGCATCGATCTCGCGCCACGCGCCGCGGTCGCGATCGCGCCAGCTGATGATGCGGTAGATCCGCGCGCCGTCGGTGAACCGATGCGCCCGCGTCAGCGCGATGCCGCCGCGCAGCGTGATGGTCACGCGCTGCACCGCGTGGGCATCGTCCGCCGCCACGCGGTCGCGCGCCGGATGCGCTACGAGCTGGGCCCAGACCACGTTCTGCGCCGCGTAGCTGCGCATGACGCCGCCCTGGCCGTCGCCGCTCTCGACCGGGGTCTCGAGCGTCAGCCGCGTCGTCAGCTTGCCCGGATCGTTCATAGCGCCGGCACCCGGAAGCTCGCGAGCATCGCCGCGACGCTGCCGGGCAGCATCGCCACGCTCGAGCCGATCGCCGCCAGCCCGCGATTGTCGTACCAATGCGCCGCCAGCGTCCGCACCGCGTGGCGCAGCAGCTCCGGGACATCACCGGGCGTCGCGCCAAAACCGAGCTCGACGTCGAGCGCGATGCCGGCGACGCTCTGCCCCGGCTGCGGCAGCGACCAGACCGGCGCGGCGATCACGCCGTCCGCGACATCGACCACAAAGCCATCGACGTCGATCGCCTGCGCGGCACCCTGCGCATCGATCACCCGCGCCGCGGTGAGCGCGCGCAGCGGTCCGATCCGCGGCCGGATCCGGCCATCGCGCGGCCAGGCATCGTAGCTCAGCCGCCAGCTCTGCAGCAGCAGCGCGCGGCGGGTCAGCGCCTCGACCTGGCTGCGTGCTGCGGCGAGCAGCGAGGCGATCACCGCGTCGTCGGCATCGTGTTCGACGCGCAGGAACGCCTTGAGTTCGGGAACGGTCCACGGCTCCACCGTGGGGCCGGTCAGCAACAGCGCGGGCATGAGCCGCTCCTTTCGAGAATGATCCGGTTGACAGCGCCGCGGCGGCGAGGCTGGTGAGCCGCCATGATCCGCACGCTGAAACTGTGTCTGCTGCTGACCGCCACGCTCGCCACGCCGGCCGCCGCCATGGTGGGCGGCGCGCGCGAGGATGCGGCGCTCGGCCGCGCAATCGTCACCATCGTCGGTTCGCGCGGCAATTTCTGTTCAGGCACGCTGATCGCGCCGGATCTGGTGCTGAGTGCGGCGCATTGCGTCGGCCCGGGTGCGGACTACAAGATCGTGCACACCGACGCGCAGCGGCAGCCGCAGCTACGCGATGTCCGCCGCATCGCCGCGCATCCGCAATTCGACATCAAGGCGATCCAGGCGCATCGCGCCAGTGCCGACGTCGCGCTGCTGCAGCTCGCCGCTCCCCTGCCCGGCAAGTCGCCGCTGCCGCTCGGCGCGCCGAACGATCCGCTGAGCGCCGGCCAGAGTTTTACGGTCGCCGGCATCGGCGTCGCGCTGCGCGGCGACGGCAGGAGCGGCGGCACGGTACGCAGCGCCGCGCTGAGCGCCACCGGCCGCCCCGGCCGGCTGCAGATCCGCCTGGTCGACGCGGCGACGAACAACACCCGCGACGGCCAGGGCGCCTGCACCGGCGATTCCGGCGGCCCGGCGCTGCAACAGCAGGACGGCCGCGCGATCGTCGTCGGCGTGGTGTCATGGTCGACCGGCGCCAACAACGCCGCCGGCTGCGGCGGCCTCACCGGCATCACCCCGCTGACGCTGTATCGCGACTGGATCGACCGCACCGCGCAGGCCTGGGGCAGCGCGCTGGCGAAGTAGGCCCCGTGCGCTGCGAGCGACCTATCGCCCTCTCCCAGCAAACCACCTCATCCTGAGGAGCCGGGGCGTCTCGAAGGATGGGCGGCGGGCATCGCGGCAAGCACATCGCTCGTGGCGCTCATGGTTCGAGATGCCCGGCTCCGCTTCCGCTGCGCCGGGCTCCTCACCATGAGGGCTTCGGCTGTTGCATCGACCGGTTGGGCGGCGACCGCCGGGGCCGCACCACCACCGCCCTTCAGATTTCATTAACCATGTTGGCCCACCCTGCCGGCTCACCTGGAGCCTGTCGATGCGCCTTGCTGCCCTGCTGTTGCTTGCCCTCACTGCCGCCGTGCCGGCGCGGGCGGCGGATCTGCCGATGCACAGCAAGATCGGGCGGATCTTCGCCGAGCCGGAGCCGCGCGGCCGCGTCGTCATTGTCGACGTGCCGCCGACCCGCGACGTCATCAGCGCCTCGCCGGTCTACGCCCCCGAGGTCGACATTCGGCCGCTGGTGAACGGCATCTACGGCAAGCCTAACTCGTACCATTACTTCAACTACTACGGCACGCCGGCTAGCGCGATCTTTGGCCGCCTGCCCTACGCCTGCGGCTGGTACGGCTACTGCTGAGCCCGCGCTCAGCGCCGCGGCTTGCGCTTGCTGTGCGGCCTGGCCTTGCGCGGCGTGTCGACGCGCTGCCGCGGATACACCGCCGGCGGCGTCGTATAAGGCTGCTGTAGCTGCTGCCGCGATTCCTGCAGCCGCCGCTGATAGCCCGGCGAATCCATGACGCTCGGCGCCCCGCCGCGGGCGAAGGCCGGGCCGAGACCGGCGAGCGCCAGCGCAGCCGACAACGCGATCAACTTGTTCATCTCATCCTACCTCCCGCCGGCAAATCCCGCTGCGCACGATCATTCCCACACGAGTCCGTAGGGTGGGGTAGCGCGGATCACGTAACCTACCGATTCACCTAAACCACGCGCGCCGGGCCAATGGGGCTTGCTTGCGCACGCTCATCCTGCCGCCTTCGCCCGATCCGTCACCTACCGCGGCAAATATGTGCCTTCGTCGAGCGATCGCAAAGACATCCCAGCTTCCGCGACCTGTGGCATGACATTGGAATCCCGCACACTCTCCAGTGCTCGTCGAGCCTGCTCGGGTTCAATGGCCAGTAGTGCGTGGGCGGCCATCATTCGCACCTGGACGTTACGAGATTGAAGCAGCGGCAGCAAAGCCCGTCGCTGATCTCCGTCCCTTGCCTTTAGCTCATTTTTGACGGCTTCCATCCGCCGGTACAGGCGCGTATAGCGTGCAGTCTGGAGCAGCAAACTCGCCTCGCCCTGCGCGGTCGTGAGCGAATTGAACTCGTCAACCAGTTCGATCGTTGTGGCACGTCGATATCGCTCCATCATGCTCTTCATCTGAGCACCCCAAATTCTCGAAGGACTTTGAGACCAACCCGAGTCTGCTCGTCCCAACTCCGACCACGGAGATAATCTCGTGGCGCCAATCCATCGTACTCTGGGTTTGGCCTCGAATACCACCCGTTGATATCGAGATGTTTCAGGGTCGGTATTCTTACCACATTTTCGTTATCATCGATCGCGCGACTCCCGAATTGCTTACGATTTTCGTCGAACTGACCTACTATATGGTGGTCTTGATAGCCACGTTCATTTTCCAAGCCAACTCGGTCTTGGAGTTCTGGCAGGGATCGAGGTGGGTCGTTTGCTGTCCGAATCATGTCGGTCAGCCTGTTGATTTCATAAATCTGATCGAGCGCCCCGAAAAATACGTCGAGAGCCGGTGAAAGACGGCCCACGTAAGCTATCCATCGAACCGCTGTCCGGACAAATACCATCCGTCCCTCTCAGGTGACGGGCATTTGGTCGGGAATTTCCGGAGGCTGGTTGTTTGGTGGCTCGTGGCTCGGATCGCTTCCTTCCGGCATATCGCCGGCAAGCTGCATACCGGAGCGATCCGGCACACTAAGCGCGATCGAAAACAGGTGCTCGCTTTCCATCACTGCATCACTAATGGCAAGGTCGCCCACCGGCAGCGCAACGTTCGCATGCGGCGCCCCCAGCGCATCGGCGAAATCGGCGGGCCCACTTGTGCCACTCGTCCACTGCCCGCCGTCCGGATGGCCCGCTGGCACGCGTGGCTGGTTAGGACTGTATTTGAATGCGAGCACTGGGAAGGCGTTGGCCAGTTCACTACCCGGCTTCAGGAAGCGCGCGGCGTCCGGGCACACCCAACGGTAGCCATCCGGTCGCTGCCATCGCATCTGCTGATGGCGTAGCCAGACTTCGTCGTTCTTTGGCATGAGGCAATATCCTCATCGAAGACGGCAATGAAGTCCGAAAACAAAAACGGCGCACCGTTCGGTACGCCGTCCGATCATCGAGAAAGGACGCTGCTAAGCTCGACACAGATGTCCGCAGCTTGATCGCGTCGAAATCTTGTACGTCGCTACCGACGCGCTTGGTGGTGTAGAACCGCACGTTGGGCTTGGCGGAAGGCGGATCGCGCAGGATGCGGTACGTGGATGAGCGCATAGCGCGTCACACACCGATTCACCTCAACCACGCGCGCCCTACCCGCGACGTCCTCACCCCGGCCCTCTCCCGCAAGCGGGAGAGGGAGAGTGGGCGCTGTGCTTCAGCTTGCCGCGAACTTCACCAGCTTGATCGCATCGAAGTCCTGCACGCCGCCGCCGACGCGCTTGGTGGTGTAGAACAGGACGTAGGGCTTGGCGGAATACGGGTCGCGCAGGACGCGGATGCCCTGGCGGTCGACGATCAGGTAGCCGCGGCGGAAGTCGCCGAAGGCGATGCTGAGCGAGTTGGCGGCGATGTCCGGCATGTCCTCGGCGTCGGCGAGCGGGAAGCCGGCCAGGCTGGCGCGGCCGCCGGCGGCGACGGGCGGCTGCCAGATGTAGGCGCCCGAGGCGTCCTTGAACTTGCGGATCGCCGCCTGGGTGCGGCGGTTCATCACGAAGCTGGCGTTCTGGCGATAGCCGGGGCGCAGCGCGTAGATCAGGTCGATCAGCACGTCGGCCGGCGCCGACGAGGCGAAGCCGGCGGAGACGCCGGTGGCGATGTATCCCAGATGGCCCCAGCTCCAGGCGCTGTTCGCCACCGCCGGCACGGCGAGAAAGCCCTTCGGCTTGTTGGCGCCGTCGCCGGAGACGAAGGCCGTGCCCTCCTGCTCGGCGAACACCTGGTCGATCTCGCCGGCCAGCCAGTCGTCGAGGTTGACCGCCGCGTCGTCGAGCAGGTTGGCGGTCGCGGCCGGCATCGCGTACAGCTCCATCGCCGGGAACGACAGCGCGTCGAACGACGGCGACGCGGTCTGCGGCCGCGGATCGGTCTCGCCGACCCAGCCGGTCGCGGGACCGGCGACAGTGTACGGCTTCTTGTAGACGCCGCCGGAGATCTCGCGCACCGACGCCAGCGCCCGGATCGGCGAGATCGTCGCCAGCCGCGACGAGATGCTGCGCTCGAGCTCGGTCGGCACGAGATAGCCGCCGTCCGGCGCGGAGCCGACCGACAGCGCCTTGGTCTCGATCCGGCGCAGCGCGGTGGCGTCCCCGCTGCGCACGTAAGATTCGAACGCGCTCTTGTGCTCGCGCTGCTCGGCCGCCGGCAGCCGCTCCGCCGCCAGCTGCGGCCGCGCCGCCTTCAGCGCCAGATCGTCGAGCCGGCGCTGCTGGCTGTCCAGCGCCGCATCGATCCGCGCCAGCTTCTCCTCGGCGACGACGTCGCCGCGGCCGCCCTCGATCGCCTTCAGCCGCGCATCGTTCTCGGCCTTGTAGTCCTCGAAGGTGCGCATCAGCGCGTCATACACCTGCTGCGCATCGTCGCCGGCAAGGCCGGCCTTGGTCTCCGGGGCGGCGCTCTTGATCTCGTAGTCCATGGGGTTCTCCTGGTGGGCGTTGATAGCTGCACAAACGAAAGCGCCGCGGCGGCAGGCCACGGCGGTCGAACTCAGAGACGTGGAGGCAGACGGACAGGCCGCCGTTTAGCGGCGGCGGCCGGACGCTAGAGCGCGATCGATACGACGTCCTCAGTCAGGCGAAATGTAATCGCCGGCCTCGTGCTACCGCGCGGCGACGCCGAGTCGTCATCCGAACAGCGCCAAGATCTTGTCCGGCTCGCTGGGATGGTTGGTCCAGACGCGGACACGGGTGAAATGTGTTTCAACGGGACAGCGCAACAGCACTTCGCGCTCGGAGGTCGAGACCTCGATCACCCGGCTCGGCGTATCCAGCATCCCGTCAAACGCGGCCGGAGCCGACGGCACATCCTCAGCCGAATTCGACGCAACGAACTCGGTCTTGCCATCGACGAAGCACAGGCAGGCGACGATGATGCACGACCGCGTCGACCAGATACTGACCGCGCGATCGTCAATCTCCGGCGACCGACCGCCTGCCGGATCTTCGAGGAAGAACAGCGAATTCGGAGGCGCAATGCGTACGGATTGCTTCATCACTCACCCTCGAGATCCCTCACACTGCGTGACCGTCGCTGTTTGGCACACGACGACGGTCCGCCTAGACCTGCTTGCGCATCGCCGCTCCTTCGTCGAGGCCGGCCCAATGCTGCGCCGCTGGAAACCTAGTCCGGCCTGGCCCCGTCGTAGCGAACGCCACGAATTCCCTCCGGCAGATGATCCCGCTTCAAGCCATCGACGATCACGCCCTTTTCGAGCGTAAGCCCCATCCGTGGCCACGCCGTCCCCCGCGGCGGCACGACAGCAACGGTGATCGCGAACCTCGGATGCATATCGAGCAAGTCGCGAAGGCCGTAAATAACGGGCGGATCCAGCAGATCGAGCGCCATGACCTCGACCTGGATGAGGAACAGATCGTAGTCGTCGTCGACCACCCAGAAATCCTTATCTCCGAACGGACCGATCGCTTTTCCAAAGCTCTCCAGATGAGCGATCACCCGATCGCGCATGTCGTTCCAGATCGGCAAGAACTCGTCGCGGGTCATTGCACACTCCCTCAACGGACCGCTTACTCTCTTCCAAACCTCGATCTGAATACGCGCCTGAGCATCCGAATTGCTCTGTTATAGTCGCGAATCTCCGGGACGTCGGATTCTCTGATACGGGTCAGAAGCTGACGAGCATGATCCGGCGTCATCTGCCCGGGCGTGATACCATTTTGCTTCATGAATCGCTCACTCAGATCGCGAACGGCATTGTTATAGCGCGCGTGCGCTCCATTCGGACCATCCCAGTAATGCCCACGAAGAATACCGGCAGGCGTGTCGACCGTTCGCCCGGCCGGCAGCGACCCCGTGGTCGATCCATTGAAGATCCGCTCAGTCTCGGGCCGCAAGTCCCACTTCGTGTATACACCTTTCGGCATTTCATGATGGCCGCCAGAATCATAGTAAGGCAACCCGTATGCGTCAGTTACCGAGCTACCAACCTGCGCTAGCTGGACATACGGCGACGACGAGCCTTCTTTGGGTCGTCGCAGGCCGGAGAAGTCGACAGACCAACGTGTCGGTCGTCCCTCGATGGTTGATCAGGAATGCTGAAGAGCGCCGCTCACTGCGCGCCCCCTCTCCCGCTTGCGGGAGAGGGCTGGGGTGAGGGCGCCGCGCATCGTAGCGCTGCGATCAGCGAACATGCCCCCTCGTCCGGATCAGCGCTCCGTGCTGATCCGCGCCGCGCGCGGGGAGAGCTTCAGACGCGCGCGGCCGGCGACGCTAGAGAGTGCCTGTTTGCGATCGCCGCGGGAGGACAGCGTCACCGCCGTCCGCCCGCGCCGCGCAGGCAGCGCCGGTGCATCCGCGGCGCTGGCTGACTCTGATAGTTGCTTTTCCGGCGGCGTCTGCACGCTGCGCCAGGCGGCCTCGGCGGCGCGGCGCTGTGGCGAGCCGCCCTGCTTCACCGCGCCGACGCGGGCGCCCTGCAGCAGCGGGAAGGTGACGATCGAGATCTCCCAGAGGTCGACCTGATACAGCCGCCGCACCCGCGTCTTCGGATCGATCTGGCCGCGCACGGTGCGATAGCCGATCGACAGCCCGTCGATCGCGCCGGCGCGCAGCAACGCAAGGAGCTCACGCCCGCGCGCCACATCCGGGATCAGCCGGCCGCGCGCGCGCAGGCCGCGCCAGTCCTCGATCAGTTCGAGCCAGACGCCGACCGGCTCGCTTGGGTCGTGCTGAAACAACATCGGGATTTTGCGCAGGCCACGGCTCTTCAGCGTCTGCGTGAACGCGCCGGGCATCACCATGTCGCGCGCCTGGTCGACCTCGCCGAACAGGCTGGCATAACCTTCGATGCTGCCGTCCCCGGTCAGCACCAATCGCGCCGGCGCCGGGCCAGCATCGGACAACGCGGCAAGCATGAGCGCCTCGTGGATGTGTTGATGATTCAGGTGGACGACGAACAGCCCGTGCCCCGGACAAGCCGCAGCCCACAGGGCCACGGCGCAGATCCGGGGGCCCGGTTCAGCGACACGAGAGGACGCTCAACCGGTGTCCCGCATCTGCGATGCACCGCTGCGCGCTGCATCTCCGTGCGGGACACGGGAGCAGTGTTGCGAACTACTTCGCCCGCTTCTGCGGTCGCCGCGACGCCGACTTCGCCCGCACGCGGCGCGGCGCGGCGCGCTGGACGAGATCGAGATGGCTGATGAATTCGCGGAACACCCGGCCGGGATCCTTCGCCGATTTGATCTCGCTGCGGATCGACGTCAATACGCGGTGCAGCCGGTCCATCGGCTGAGCCTGATCACTCATCGTGCCCCTCCATCGTCGTCATGCTCCAGCGCGCTGCGCTCGCGCCGCCGCGCCCGGCGGTTGAACAGCTCCAGCGCGTGGACGAAATCGTCGAACCGCCGCGACGCCGCCGCCAGCTCGCGCAAGCTGAACCACAGCCCCGCCGACGCCGCCGCTGCCCATAGGAGTAACGCAAGGTGAGCCAGGTCGCCCCGCTCGGTAAACGTCTTGATCACGTCGGACATCGGCCTCTCCCTGAGATGCAGACGCTTGACGCGCCTTGCTGATGAGCCCGCGCCCTCACCCCAACCGATCGCCACCCTCGAGCGGGGCGTAGCCGACGGCTTCGCGTTTTTCGTTCAGGGTCAGGAACGGCGCGGCGGTGACGCGGTCCCATAGGGCGGCGCGGTCGACCGACAGCGCGTCAATCTGGTCCGTGTCGACGACGAGGCGGACGCCGTCGCCGAATTGCGGAGCCAGCCATTGCGCCAGCGCGTTGCCGGTGCGCGTCGCCAGCGGCAGCACGGTTTGGCGCACGAAGCTGCGGTTGGCTTCCTGATAGTTCGAAAACGTGTTGTCGCCCGGAATGCCGAGCAGCATCGGCGGCACGCCGAAGGCCAGCGCGATCTCGCGCGCTGCGGCGTGCTTGGCTTCGAGGAAGTCCATGTCCTTCGGCGACAGCGCCATCGGCTTCCAGTCGAGCCCGCCTTCGAGCAGCAGCGGCCGGCCGGCATTGGCGGCGCCTTCATAGGTGCGCTCCAGCTCCTGCTTGAGCCGGTCGAACTGCGTCTCGTTCAGCACCGCGCCTTCCGGCCCGGCATACATCAGCGCGCCGGACGGCCGCGCCGAATTGTCGAGCAGCGCCTTGTTCCAGCGCGCCGCGGCGTTGTGAGTATCGACCGCGGCGGCGGCGGCTTCGAGCGGCGCCAGGCCGTAGTGATCGTCGAGCGGATGAAACAGCGCCATGTGCAGGATCGGCGGAATTGCGCCGTGCTGATCGAACCGCACGCTGCGGCCGGCGACGCTGTAGTCGTAGGCTTCCGCCCAGCCGTCGGCGCCGGGCACCAGTCGGATACGGTCGGGGCGCAGCGCGTAGAGTTCGTGGACCTGATCGCCGAGCGCGACGGCTTCGAGATACGCGTTGCCGGCGAGCAGCAGATGCGCCACCAGCGTCTCGCGCAGCGTCGCGCCGTCCTGCCGCGGATTGGGCCGTGCCAGCAATTGCGCCAGCGGATGCCCCTCCTTCTCCTGCGCGCCGTCGAACACCGAATAAACGCAGGCGCCGACATGCTCGGCGATCAGCCGCACGCAGCGATGCACGATGGCGTTGCGCAGATAACCCTCGCGCGCCAGCCCGGTGTAGTCGCGTTGCGTCCAGCGCGCGACACCTCCCGACTCGAACGCCAGCACCCGCGCGGTGCGCGAGGCTTTGGCTTCGGGCGGCGCGAGGTAAGCCTTGAGACGATCGAACATGGTGGCGATTCCATTGATTGTGATGCCTACCCCGGACGCCGCTGCTAGGAGAGCCGGCGCTGAGTTACGCGGTCATTGCGAGGAGCGAAGCGACGAAGCAATCCAGCCCCGTGCTCGGCACTGGATTGCTTCGCTTCGCTCGCAATGACGTGGAAAGGCATCGATGCTGATCGATGCGATCGAGAGGTCGTTTCGCGTCTGAACCGGGGTCCCGCATCTGCCATGCACCGCTGCGCGCTGCATCGCGTGCGGGACACGGGGTGGATTGAATTTGCCGTGCAGAGCAAACGATCTTCAGAGCAATCTGATACGTGGCTCCGGGGCTTTTGGCTGGAGTGCCAAAGCGTGGATGGCCCAGACCAGGGCGTCGACGCGGTCCGGGGAGCGGCCGTTCGACAGGCCGTCGAGGCCGAAGTCGCACATCTCGTCTTCGAGCGCCGGGAAGCAGCCGACGTGTTTGACGCGGTGCTGCTCGTACAGCGCGGCGGCGGGCTCGGCGCGCAGCCATTTGCCGCGCAGCGCGCGCACCGGCCGCACCGGAACGCCCGGGTCGATCTCGCTGATCACCGTCCGCACCATGTCGCCGCCCTGATTGACCTCGACGACCAGCACGTCCGCACATAGCCGGCGCCACAGCGCGATCGCTTTGCTGGCCCACAGCATCGGCGTCGCCGCAGCGACGCTGTCGTCGGCGAGCACATAAACGACACCGCTCTCGGCGATCCCCGCGGCGACGATGCCGCAGCAGTCGGCGCGCTTGGTCGCCGACGCCGGCGGATCGACCGCGACGACGATGCGCGTCAGCGGCGGCGCTTCGGTGACACGGCTGGTCTCGATCAGCGTGCGCGACCACAGTGCGTCGGGTCGCTCCTCGACCAGTTCGCCCTCGAGTTCCTGACGGCCGAGCCGCGTGCCGGCGTAGCGCGCCATCACCGCGCCGAGAAACGTCGGCGCGAGGTTGAAAGCGTTGGCCTGCGTCGGCGCTCGCGTCGTCACCGCGGCCGGATCGGCCAGCAGGCGCTTGAGGAACGCGGTCGGCCGCGGCGTGGTGGTGATCAGTTGGCGCGGCTGCGTGCCGAGCCGCAGACCGAATTGCAGCATGTCGAACGCCGCCTCGGCATAGCGCCACTTCGCCATCTCGTCGGACCAGGCGCAGGAGAACTGCGGGCCGCGCAGGCTTTCCGGATCCTCGGCCGAGAACGCCTGCGCCACCGCGCCGTTGCTCCATTCCAGCCGCTTGCGCGACGGCTGCCATTGCGGACGCTGATCGGGCGGATGCACCGCCAGCAATCCCGACACACCCTCGATCATCACTTCGCGCACGTCGTGCTCGGTCTCGCCGACCAGCGCGATGCGCGCCACCGGCTCGCTCGCAAAGGGGGGAAGCCCGAGCGCCTGGCAGCGGATCCATTCGGCGCCGCCGCGGGTCTTGCCGGCGCCGCGGCCGCCGATCATCAGCCAGGTCAGCCACGGCCGGCCGTTCGGCGCCAGCAGCGGCGGACGCTGGTGATCGTGCGCGAACACGTCCCATTGCGCGTCGAGGAATTCCAGCTCCGCCTCACTCATCCCCTGCAGCAGGTAGTCGCGCTGATCCTGCGACCAACTGCTCCAGGCGCAGCGAAAGCGCCCGCCGCAACCCGTCGAGATCTCGGGGGATGGCATCATCATCGCGTACTCTCTTGCGATCATCGTCGCTGCGCAGCTTGCGCAAATCGGACAGGGTGCGCGCCAGCGACGCCAGCGTCCGGGCGCGGCGTTCGGCCTCGGTGCGTTGCGCAGGCTTCAAATGATGGCCGCCGACGATCACTTCGATCTGTGTGATCTCGCGCTCGACCGCACGGCTGACACGATCGATCAGCCGCAGGCCGGTTTCCGGCGGCGGATCGTCCAGTCGCTCGACGGCGTTGCGCGTGACGCCGCTCGGCCCGCGCCGGCGCAGCGTATCGGTCGCATCGTCAGTCGCGCTTTCGCTGAAGATGGCGTCGGATGTGATCGTCTGCTCGGACAAGTCCGTCGCCGCGGCTTCCAGCTGCGCTGCGTCGTCGCTGGCGTCGGCATCGGCCGCCGTCTTCCGGCGTAACGCAGTCTTGCGCGCCGGATTCTTGGGCGTGGATGTCTTGGCAGCTACTCGTGCGGCAGGTGCTTTCTTGGTCGCCGGCTTCTTAGCGGCAGGCTTTTTGGTCGCAGATTTGTCGCCGGCCGATCGATTGCTGGCACGCTTGCTGCCGGCGGGCCGCCCTTCGGCAGCAGCGGCCTCGGCCTTTGCTTTGCGCGCCGTGACTCGCGCGGCACGCTCCTGCCCGTCCGGATCGGACGGGTCGATTCGGATTGTCGCGTCGACCGGCTTGGCGCAAGCCGCCAGCGTTGCCTTGCGGGCCGCGACGGGGCGCGTCCTGTCGCGCGCCGGCGATGTGCCGGCCTTTCTGACGGCAGGGGTTCGGGAACGAGGACTGGGCATGAGTGATCTCTCGGTGGCCACGCGCGGAGCGATCGCCAGAAAACAGAAAGGCCCCGCACCGCGTCATCAGCGCCGGTGCAGAGCCCATTTTTGAATTCACGCGATGCGGCGTCACATCGCATCGTCTAACTCGCGAAAATTGCTGACCCCAAAACCGCCAACTCACGAAACTACGGCGATCAGCGCGTTCCTGAATGACTTCGCTCGGCCAGCGGCCGAACTCAGACCCGAAACCAGACGAACCAGATCACGCCCAGGATCAGCACGGCCAAGCCAGTGCTCACCACCAACAGCGCCAGCACGGACGGCCCGCTCTCGCCTTGCCTGACTTCGGTCGTGGTTTCGACGAATCGGGTCGGTTCTTCGGGTGCCATGGGTGCTCTCCTGCTATCGATGCCCAACTGGCACCTCCCATCGGCCAACGCCGAGGCTTTCGCGAGGTTCCGAATTGATCGAGGCGAATGCTCCCTTCCGGCACAGCAACAGCTTGCGGAGAGGCCGAACTACGGATCGCCGGGATCAGTGTCGGGATCAGTGTCGGGCCCCGCGAACCCAATTGTGGAGCATGCCGGAACCCTATTGCGGCAGCGTCACGCTGTCAAGGACTTTTTTCCTGCAACCGACACTCATCCGAATTGGATCGATCGGAGGCCACCATCAGGCGCCAAGATCGACGCTCGAGAGCTAACCCGTCAGCAGCAACAGGAATAGACCGATCACCGGCGTCAGGATGAGTGCGACGGCGGCGGCTGCCAGTGAGACAAGGATGTCGCGACCGGTGAGTCCGAACTGACCGGAATGGATGTCGAGATGCTGCATGAGACCCCCGCGGATATGATCGGCGGAGGTGATAAGCGAGGTCTCTGAATAATCGTGCCACGCGATTGGATGGATTTGCGAAGCCGCAATGGCTGGCGCTTAACCATTCCACGGCACAATCCGCGCAGGATCGCCCCCGGGACTCATCTGCCCAACCGGCAGATTACTTCAGCGAGGTGTTCACCGTCGTCAAAGTGCCGTCGAGCTTGGCGCCGATCGCATTGACTGCCACCAGGATCACGATGCTGATGCCCGTGGCGATGAGGGCATATTCGATGGCGGTCGCACCGGATTCGTCGGAGAGGAATTCGGAAATCAGGCGTCGCACCATCGCCTCCTGTCGTTGCGCCCGCAGGGGCAATCGCGGCTTCTCCCGCGTGCCGGAACCTATCTATCACTCGTTACCGGACAGTTGATGGTGATGCACACTAGGAACACCCCAAGGCCGCACCCCAAGGCTGCACCTCAAGGCTCCCCCTCGAGGCCACGCCTCAAGGTCTCTGCGCGCTCAGCCCGCGCCGGCAACGCCGAGCGTATCCGGCTGGGCGGGTGCCAGTCCCGCGCTCGGCGTCGTCAGCGTGGTGCGGCGGTCGACCACCGCGTTGTGGAACTGATCGAGCACCAGGTTGAACGGCGCCAGATCATCGAGCGCGCTGTCGTCATAAAGCTCGAGCATGTTGCGGACGATGTGGTCGATCTGCTGCTGCAACGCATCGAGCTCATCGAGCGACTCCGCCTTGCGCGCCTTGGCGACCAGCGACAGCGCGTGGTCGCGCATCCGTATTCCGGCTTCGCGCTCGTCGCGCGTGACGTAAGACCTGAACCAGGCGCCGGCCGAACCGAGGCCCGACAGCAGCACGATCAGGCCCCAGATGTAATCACTGTTACGCTCCATGAAGGTGCGCTCTGTGCCGTCGATGAACGCGGCGGCGCCGCGATGCGCCGGCAGCGCCGCTGCCTTGTCGGTATCCGGCGCTTCGATCTTGCCGGCAATCGGCATCTCTCGCGCCAGCTGCTGCCGCGCCGCAAAGATCTGCCGCGTCAGCTGCGAGATCGTGACGCTCGACAACGCGCGCTTGGCGATGATCAGGTGATTGACGCTGACGGTATCGACCTTGTCCTCCGGCCGCGCCGGGGCGGTCGAGAAGGTGCTGCCGGGGATCTCCTCGGAATCGTAGATCGGGTATTTCTTGGAGATCGAATCCGCGACATCCACCGGCAGAAACCGTGGCTCGCCGCGCGCTTTGGCGGTGGCGGCGATCGCCTCCGCGGTCGTCCTGCTATTGAGCGGCCCGACCGCCAGATAGGCCGACAGGGCTTCGTCGCGTGCCATATCGGCGATCTGCCCGGTGGCGAACTGCTCGGTCTGCACCTTGTCGGGCGACACACCGGACTCCGACAGGATAACATGGAGCAGCTTGATGTTGGCCGGCGTGCGGCCGATCACCCCGACCTTGCGGCCGGCGAGGTCGGTGATGCTCTTGACCGCCCCGCCCTTCTTGCCCTTCGACGGCACCGACCACAGCGTCACCATGTTCTTGCGCAGGATCGCCACCGACTGCGCGTCAGTGGGCAAATCCAGATCGCCGCGCGTAACGGCGAGATCCGCCAGCCCCTTGGTCCACGCGACCAGGCTCGGCGTCGCGCCATCAGTGATCACCGGCATCAGCCGCACCGAGCTGTGATCGCGCGCGAAACTCTGCGCCAGCGCCTGAATCAGCTTGAGGTCGTCGCTCCCCGCAGGCCCGACCGCGATCCGCAGCGTCACCGGCCGCAATTCGTAGAACAGCACGCCGAGCGCGCCCGCCACTAATGCGAACACCGTCAGCACGGTTGCCAGCATCAGCCGCGCGCGATTGCGTCGGCGCCGTTTGCGTAAGGATTCATGGCTGCCGTCAGGCAACGCCATCGCCGCCACCCGGTCCGTCATTGCCGCTCCACCGCTCGCGTCAGGCGCGCCATGCGCCGCTCCGAGGGCGGTTTTGCGGCAGACTACTCGGTTTTGGCGGCGGTTGGCGAAAATCCACCGGGCAATCTTGGTCGGCTCTCGCGGTAAGCGCCCGGGCCTACTCCGCCATCTCCAGCGGCGGCGGGTCCGACTGCTCGGGACCGGCGAGCTTGCGCTCTTCCATGATGGCGATGCAAAGCGCCGAGCCGGCGAGCATCACCGCCGCCGCAGCGAAGACCCAGCGGAACGCCGCGACCATATCGGTTGCCCCGACCGTGCCGATGGCGTGGCGATGCTCGGCGCCGCCGAGCTGCAGCTCGCCGCCGAACGCGATCAGCAGGATCGCGGTGAATGCCGCCACTGAGAACGACGCCATCAGTGCCCGGAAGAAGTTCATCGCCCCGGTGGCGGTGCCGATCTGCGGCCGCGCCACCGCGTTCTGGATCGACACAACGGTGACCGGGAACACGGTGCCGAGCCCGATCGAGAACACCGACAGCAGCACCAGGAACACCCACAGCGGCAGCGGCGTGAGCACCGCGATTGCGGCGGCCATCAGCGCCGAGAACGCGGTGCCGAAGATCGCGATCCGCTTGTAGCGCTCGACCTTCACCATCGCGCGGCCGGTGAACGCGGCGCCGAGCACTGAGACGGCAGCGATCGGGATCAGCGCCAGACCGGACTGGCTGGCGCTCAGATGATACACCGCTTCGTAATACAGCGGCATGTGGACGGTCAGGCCGATCATCGCGCCCATCGCGAAGCCGCCCGCCGCCATCGCCCATGGCACCACCGTGCCGCTCATCAGTTGCAGCGGCAGGAACGGCTCCTGCGCCCGCAGCGCATGCCAGATGAAGCTGGTCGCCAGCACAATGGCGGCGCCCGCGAGCGCCAGGATGGTCGGCGACAGCCACGCAAACCTGGTGCCGCCCCAGGTCAGCACAAGCATCAGGGCCAGCGCCGACGCCATCAGCAGCACGCCGCCGAGCCAGTCGACCTTGCGGCGGCGGTGATACACCGGGATCTTCGCCATCTTCGGCAACAGCAGGGCCAGCGCGCCGATCGCCAACGGCAGATTGATCCAGAAGATCACCGACCAGTGCAGATGCTCTGCGAAGGCGCCGCCGAGAATTGGACCGCCGATGCCGGCCGCGACCCAGACGCCGGAGAAGTAAGCCTGATACTGGCCGCGCTCGCGCGGCGAAACGACGTCGGAGATCACGGTCTGAACGATCGGCATGATGCCGCCGCCGCCCAGCCCCTGCAATGCGCGGCCGAGGATCAGCACGATCAGACTCGGAGCCAGCGCACACATCACGGAACCGGCAACGAACAGGCTGAGCGACGCGATGATGGTGGCGCGCCGGCCGTAGATGTCGGCGAGGCTGCCGAACACCGGCGCCACCGCGGTCGACGATAACAGATAGGCGGTGATCACCCACGACAGATTTTCGACGTCGCCAAACTGACGGCCGATCGTCGGCAGTGCCGTGGCCACGATGGTTTGGTCGAGCGCGGCGAGGAACATCGCCAGCAGCAGGCTCAACAGGATCGCCCTGACCTCGCCCTGCGACAGCGGGCTCGCCGGTGCCAGCGGCGGGGCATCGCCGAAATCGATCACCTCGGTCGGAATATGCGAAAGTTCCGCCGCCGTTTCGTCGGACAGGAGATGCCGGCCGACGGGCTCACGGCTTCGGGGCTCAGGCATGCTCATGCGGGCGCAGAATCTCGTTTTCGGCAAGCTGGGGGAGATGCGTTCAACGTTAGTAGCGGAGCCGGCGTCGATCCGGCAGCCATCGCGGCGCATGGGTGGCTCGCACCAGTCGCGGGCACCGAACGCCCCGCCGGCGAAGTCTATTCCGCATAGCGAAAGACGGCGGAGCTGAACCACCCTCTCCGCCTGGCGCTTACCTGTCTTTCGCGAACGGAATGTACTTCTGATACTCTTTCGGCACCGAGCTGCGATAGCGCTCAGGAATGGTGCGCGTTTCGATGGCGTGCTCGACCTCCTGCCGGCGCGTCAGCGGCTTCGCGGGGTTCGTCGAGACGGGTTTGGTCGCGTTGGGCCTAGAAGGCGCCACGGGCGCCGGCGTCACCTTGGCGGTATCGTGCTTCGCGCTGGCCTTTGCCCCGGTGACAGCCGCCCCCGCCATCAATGCGAGTGCCGCGATCGTCGCCACCCACCCCGCACGCGCAACCATCAAGCTTTCCTCCGTTCGGATCAGCGTCGCGGAGAACGTAGCTCAAGATTCGCGGCTCGGCTCGTCCCGAATTCTGACAGCCATGTAACCGTCTTCAAGTCGTCGCCGCACCATCTGCGTGCCGATCAACCTACCGCAATGCCGGCGGAGGGCCTGCGTTGACGAATTGTTTGCCAAGCGCAGGACCGCGGGATTGATTTGCAGCGCGATCATGCAACCCTGCGCGCCAGACGATCTGGCGGCACACAGCAGCTCGCACCTTCGCCACCGATCGACGCGCTCGCCAGCTTGGAGCCCTAGTCATGATGTCATTTCGATGCCGCTCCGCCTCCGCTTCGCTCGCAGCGCTGCTGATCGGCAGCACTGGGTTGTCACCGGCGCAGGCATGCACCCGTCTCGTCTATCTCGGCGCCGACAGTCAGGTCATCACCGCCCGATCGATGGATTGGGCGCGCGACATCGGAACCAATCTGTGGATCTTCCCGCGCGGTGCAAAGCGTAACGGCGAAGTCGGGCCGAACTCGCTGCAATGGACGTCGCGCTACGGCAGCGTCATCGCCTCGGCCTACGACATCGCCACGTCGGACGGCATCAACGAAGCGGGCCTCGTCGCCAACGTGCTGTGGCTGGCGGAGTCGACCTATCCCAAGAACGACGGCTCGAAGCCGGGCCTGGCAATTTCGATCTGGCCGCAATACGTTCTCGACAGCTTCGCCACCGTGCAGGAAGCGGTCGATGCGCTGGCGAAACAGCCGTTCATTCTCGTCACCGACATGATGCCCGGCGAGCAGCGGCTGGCGACCGTTCACCTGTCGCTATCGGATGCCAGCGGCGACAGCGCGATCATCGAATACATCGACGGCAAGCAGGTGATCCATCACAGCCGCAGCTATCAGGTGATGACCAATTCGCCAACCTTCGACCAGCAGCTCGCGCTCAACGCCTATTGGCAGCAGATCGGCGGCACCGTGATGTTGCCGGGCACCAACCGCGCTGCGGACCGCTTCGCCCGGGCGTCGTTCTATGTCGATGCAATCCCGAAGTCTGAGAATCCGACCGAGGCGCTCGCCAGCGTGTTCGGCGTGATCCGCAACGCCTCGGTGCCCTACGGCATCACCACGCCTGACCAACCGAACATTTCATCGACGCGCTGGCGCACCGTCGCAGACCAGAAACGCAAGCTGTACTTCTTCGAATCCGCGCTGACGCCGAACGTGTTCTGGGTCGATCTCACCAAGATCGATTTTTCCGCCGACAAGGGCGCGGTCAAGAAGCTCGACCTCGGCCCCGGCCAGACCAATATCTTCGCCGGCGAGGTGCACGATCAGTTCAAGCCGAGCCCGCCGTTCAACTTTCTGGGGCTACAAGGCAAGTAACAGCGCCGCGGAGCCGGCGGCGTACGACCTCTTATTTGATCTTGTTGATGCGCCGCAGGTCGGCATCGATGCGCGATTGCCAGCCATCGCCGCCGGCCTTGTATTTTTCGATCACCTCACGCGACAGCCGCAGCGACACCAGCCTCTTGGTCGGTGCCTTGTTGGGTCCGCGCCCGCGCCGGATCGAGGCAGCGAGATCGGGAAAGACTTCGGCGAACGGCTTCGCCTTCGCAAAATCCTCCGCCGTCCATTCCGGACTATCACCGACCTCGTCCCAAACCTTCTTGGTGTAACCCCGGCCGGGCTGAAACGCCTTCAAAGTCTTCTTAGCCATCGAGCAGTTTCCTTTCCCGCCGGTTGGCCGGCCGCATGCTGATCACGCTCAGGGCCTCCCGTCCCATCGGCCTGAACACAACGGCAATTGCCCCGAGTTCAGAGAGGCCGATCGCCAGCCAACGCTTCGAATGCGAGGGCCTGATGATGGCCTGCTCGAAAAATGCGACGTCGAGTTCAGCGAAGTCCATGCCGTGCTACTCGATATTCGCGATCCGCTTCAGCTCGTCCCAGACAATAATCATGTTTATATCGTATCTACAAAAAAATGCGACCTAAAACATCTGCAGCGCAGAGCATGGACCAAATGCCGCCGGCCGCCTACATCCCCCCGGCACCTTTCCGGAGACTTTCCATGCCTGCCGAGACTTCTTCGCCCAACGCAGCGTCCGGCGGCTCGCCGGCCGCGACGCTTGCCAATTGGCGGACATTGCCGTTCAGCCGCTGGGCGTTTCAGCATGTCGACGAGCTGATCGCGACGGCGCGGATTGCCAACGCGGTCGACGACGTGTGGACGCTGCAGGCCGCGCCGCACGGCCTCGATGACTTCCGCGTGCGCGCCCAGGGCGGCGAGATCCTGGACTTCGTCGGCTTCCTCGAGGCGACCGCGACGGACGCGCTGGTGATTGTTCACGACGGCGCGATCGTCTGTGAGTACTACGCTAATGGCATGACAGCGCAGACGCCGCACATCATCATGTCGGCATCGAAATCGATCACCGGACTGATCGCCGGCATTCTGGCCGGCCGCGGCACGCTCGATCTCGATGCCGAAGTCACCGCGCTGCTGCCCGAGATCGCCGCCACCGCCTATCGCGGCGCGACGCTGCGGCAGATGCTCGACATGCGGACCGGCATCGTGCTCGATCTCGACGCGACGCGCGACTACGCGGCCGCCGCCGGCTGGGACGCCCTCGCACCCGATCAGCCGCCGTCGGACCTCAAAAGCTTCTATCAAAACCTGTCGATCAAGCCGCAGCCACATGGCGGCGCGTTCCGCTACACGTCCACCAACACCGATCTGCTCGGCTGGGCGATCGAACGCGCCAGCGGCCGCCGGTTTGCGCAGTTGGTCTCGGAGCTGATCTGGCAGCCGCTCGGCGCCGAGCAACCGGCATCGATGACGCTCGATCGAGGCGGCCTGGCGCGCGCCACCGGAGGCTTCAGCATGACAGCTCGGGACTTCGCCCGCCTCGGCCAGCTGTTACTTGACGGCGGCGTGCGCGGCGGCCACGCGATCGTGCCGGGCGCCTGGATCGACGATCTCTGGAACAACGGTGATCGGGACGCGTGGCGAACCGGCGAGTGGCAGAAGCTGTTTCCCTATCGCAGCATGAGCTATCGTGGCGGCTGGTACGTGGTCGACGACGAGCCGCGCACGATGTTCGCGATGGGCATCCACGGCCAGAATCTGTTCGTCGATCCGACGAACCGTCTGGTCATCGCGAAGCTGTCGTCGCAGGGGGCGCCGGTCGACACCGCCGCCTGGGCAGTGACGCATCGCGCCTTGCCGGAGATCCGGCGATGTCTTGCTGGCTGCTAAGCTGACGCACGACATAAAAAAGGCCCGGTCGCCGATCGGCGCCCGGGCCAAAGTCAAGGGAGGAAACGCCCCAAGGAAGGGGACCACGACGCAAGGCGCCGCGGCTGTCTCCTATGTCTCACAATCGACGCGTTTGAGCTATTTGGGATGGTCCCCAGCCGTAGTATTACGGAGGTATCGGGGGCAGTAATGCGCCGCTGCCTGTGCAGAGCCCCCGCAATCAGCTGTGACTTACTTCACACAACGCGCACGACCTTGACGGCCGCTGCACCTCCGGCAACTCTCAGCCGATCGCCGATCCGCCCCGCGTAGCTCGTAGCTCTGGAAGTGGTCATCATGTCGCTCGCCCTCCGATCCTCTGCGGTCCGATACTTGATACACGTCGGCGCACTCGGCCTTGCGCTCTCGGCCGTCGCGATGCCGAATCTCGCTGGCGCACAGTCCGGCAGCGCCGGCGGCAGTCTCGGCGACGGCGAGAAGTCGCTGTCCGGATCGCGTGCACCGCGCAGCGTCGAATCGCCCGCGCCCGTACGCCCGCGCAAGCCGGCGCGCGAGAAGCCCCGCGCCGCACGATCCGGCGGCGGTGGCGGCGCGACCTTCGATGGCGCGTGGGCCGTCGTCAGCGTCGGCCGGCCCTGCGGCGGTGCCTCCGAGGCAATCGTGATCTCCGGCGGCCGGTTTGCCGGGCAGTACACCTCCGGCCAGGTGTCGCCGAGCGGCCAGACCAGCGGCGCCGGCTCGGCCAACGGCATCAGTTGGACCTCGTCCGGCCGGTTCTCGGCCCGCAGCGGCTCCGGAACGTTCCGCCGCTCCGACGGCTGCGTCGGCACCTGGACGGCGTCGAAGCAGTAGTTGAACCTAAACGATCAGCGGCCCGAGCCGTCGGCGCAGACCGCGCCGACGATCCGGCACGCTTTGCCGGACTTGCCGCAGGCGCTGAGCGCCGCCTCACGCGCACTCGCCACCGCGTCACGGTCGACCAGCGACCACGCCTGCGGCGACACCGCGAAGGCGCCGCAGCGCCCGCCATAGAAGCTGAGCTCGACCGGGCACTTCGCCGTGCCGCATTTGGCGCGGGCATCGGCCACCGCCGCCTTGCGCGTCGCGTGGTTCCAGGCGACGCCCCACTTCTCCTTGTCCGGATCATAGACGATCGAGCCCCACGGCTTGAGGCCTTCGGCGTCACGCAGCCGCGCCAGCAGGCCTTCGGTCGCCTCCCCTGTCTGCGGCAGCGACGCCCGCTGCTGGAACTTGCCGATCGCCTGCCGCAGTCCCGCGCTGCCGTTCGGCACCTCGGGATCGAAATTGAGCTCGTACAGTCGCTCGCGCAATTCACGCAGCGCCGCCGCGTCGGTCAGCGGCGTTCGCTCCGGATCGAGCCGCGGCGCCGCGCTGAGCCGTGCTTCCTGCACCGGCGAAGCCGCTGACGACGGCCGCGCCGGCGCCACGAAGTAGAACGTGCCGTCGATCGGCGACGACGCCACCCACGGTTGCTGCGCGCCGGCGGTCGCGCGCATCACCGCCAGGCCGACCTGGTTGAAGGTCTGAAACAGATCGAGCCCGGACAGCCGCACCGTGGCGGCCAGCGCGCGCGTATAGGGACTGTGGCCGTCGCCGCCGTCGAGCGCGACGCTGCCGGGCTGCGTGGCGTAGGAGATCAGCGTGCCGTCCGGTGCGCGCATCTGCGCCAGCCCGCCTTCCGACGCGCGCAAGCCGCGTACGCCGAACGGGTTGTTGCGGCAGGCATCGAGGATCACGATCTTCAGCCGCGTCCCCGCCCCCTGCATCTGGCGCAGCACGACGTTGACGTCGACCATCTGAAAATCGACATCGGCCTCGCGCACCGGATTGGCGTTGACCGGCACCAGATAGTTGGCGCCGCTGAGCTGCACGCCGTGGCCGGCGTAATAGAACAAAGCGACGTCGGCGCCCTGGATATCGCGGCCGAAGCTCTGCACCGCGGCGTCGAGTCCGGGCTTGTCGAGGTCGAGCTGCGCGCGGCCGCCGACCAGCGAAAAGCCGATGCCGGCCAGCGTCTCGGCCATCAGCGCCGCGTCGTTCTTCGGATTGTCGAGCCGCGACACGTTCTGATAGCCGGAATTGCCGATCACCAGCGCCACGCGCTTCTCGGCCTGCGCCGGCGACTGCCACAGCACAGCCGCCCACACGGCCAGCGCAACTGCGATTCCAAACCGCCCCATGCCAGATCCACTCAGCCAGACCGCGACAGCGGCGAGACTAGCGGTTTTGCGCGGCGCGGGAAACGCAACTTGTCGGACGGCTCGGCCCATCGGCGCTGGCCCCCGGCGGCCCGTGATCCTGCCCGGCTGATGCTCGCGAAGGCGCTCCCGCCCGCTGCATCGCTCCCCTCCCGGAATCCGGCCCAAAGACCACGCGCGATGCGCTTTGTACCTCGGCAACCATCTCTTTCGAACGATTCAAGGAATGGCGGCGCTTTCGCGTAGTTCATCACCTCGAGCGGGGAGATCAAGGAAATCAACACGATACAAGCGCCGGGCCGTCGCGACGACGAAGCGGTTCGATCGATTCCAAATTAGTTTCGCGCCAAAGCTTCGAGTGCGCATTGCTGCACGTGCGCCCGTCCGATTAGTAGACCCCAACAATCTGGGGGCTCAAATGAAAATCGTCGAGGCCGGCGCGAATGCCGGTCGTGGATCCGTGCTGAGTGCACTGCTGCTGAGCAGCGCCATCATGTCGCCGATAACCTGGCCGTCGTCGCCGGCCGCCGCGCAGAGCGCCCCCTCGGCCACCGAGCTGCCCCCCGTCGAAGTCACCGCGCCGCAGGCGACGCGCCGTCAGGCACAGGCTCCCCGTGCGAACACCCGCTCCGCCACAGGCCCTTCCCGCCGCTCCGCCCAGCGTGCAGCTCGCGCGCCGCAGCCGGCACAGCCGTCGCAGCGCGCCGTGTTCGAACGCGGCACCGATCCGGTGCCGGGCTTCGTGCCGAGCGTCAGCGCCAGCGGCACCAAGACCGACACCAGGCTGATCGAGACTCCGCAGTCGATCTCGGTGGTCAGCCGCGACAATCTCGACGCACGCGGCGTCGACACCATCGCGCAAGCGCTGCAATACAGCGCCGGCGTCGCGGTGCAGACCGGCGGCGCCGATCCGCGCTACGATCAGGCCCGCATTCGCGGCTTCGAGACCAACGGCTTCTCCAACTATCGCGACGGCCTGCGCGACATCGGCAACGGCTCGGCGTATTTCTCGGTGTTCCGCAACGAACCCTACGGTGTACAGCGGGTCGACATCGTCAAGGGCCCGAGCTCGGTGATGTACGGCCAGAGTCCGCCCGGCGGCCTGATCGACCTGATCAGCAAGCGGCCGACCGATCAGGCCTTCGGCGAAGTGGTCGGGCTGGTCGGCAGCGCCGACCGGCTGCAGGGCGCGTTCGACGTCGGCGGTCCGGTGGACAAGGACAAGACGCTGTTCTATCGGCTGACCGGCGTGCTGCGGGATTCCGACGCGCAGATCGCGAAGTTCTCCGACAAGGTCAAGGACGATCGCGCCTACATCGCGCCGGCGATCACCTGGCGGCCGACCAACGACACCACCCTGACGATCCTCAGCGACTATCAGCACGACGTCACCGGCAACGCGTTTCCTCTGTCGGTCGCCACGGTGCGCGGCGGCAAGGTCGTCAAGATGACGGCGCTGCCGCTGTTTCTCGGCGATCCGTCCTACAATACGTTCGACCAGTCCCAGTATCGCGTCGGCTACCAGTTCGAGCACCGTTTCAGCGACGATCTGATCGTGCGCTCGCGGGCCCGCTTCGGCCATGTCGACCTCGAATATCGCTATCTCACCTTCGCCGGCACGCCGCTCGACACCCAGACCGTGTACCCGCGCGTCTCGCGGCGGGTGTTCGAGACCAGCAACAGCTTCAACACCGACAACCACGTCATCGCCAAGACCTGGACCGGCCCGCTGCAGCACACCGTGCTGGCCGGCATGGACTATCAGGCGTTCGAACTCACCAACCGGCAGTACAACGGATCGGCGCCGTCGCTCAGCCGCATCAACCCGGTCTACGGCCAGGCCGTGACGATGCCGACGACGCTGGCCCAGAGCTTCAACCAGACCATGAACCAGGCCGGTGTCTATCTGCAGGACCAGGTCAAATGGCAGAACTGGCTGCTGACGCTCGGCGGACGTTTCGATTCGGCGCAGCAGGACACGCTCAATCGCATCACAAACCAGCCGCAGATCAGCAACGACTCCGCGTTCACCAAACGCGCCGGGCTGACCTATCTGTTCGACAGCGGCGTAGCGCCCTATGTCAGCTATTCGGAGTCGTTTCTTCAGACGGCGGGCGTGCAGTTCAGCGGCACCGCGTTCAAGCCGACCACCGGCAAGCAATATGAAGGCGGCCTGAAATTCCAGCCCAACCGCGACCTGTTGTTTACCGCGGCGATGTTCGACCTCACGCAGAACAACGTGCTGACGGCCGACCCGGCTCATCTGAACTACAGCATCCAGACCGGCCAGGTGAATTCACGCGGCCTCGAATTCGAGGTGCTGGCCAAGCCGGTCGAGGGGCTGAATGTCGTCGCCAGCTACACGGTGCTCGACATGAAGATCACCGAAAGCAACAATGGCGATGTCGGCAAGGTGCCGCTGCAGCAGCCGCGCAAACTGGCGTCCGCCTTCGCCGACTACACGCTGCAGAGCGGCCCGCTGGCCGGCTGGGGTCTCGGCGCCGGCGTGCGATATGTCGGCGAGTCCTACATGGACGCCGCCAACACGCTGACCAACGACGCCTACACGGTGTTCGACGCCGGGCTGCATTATCGCCAGCCGAAGGGCATGAACTTCGCCCTCAACGTCAAGAACATCGCCAACAAGGACACCCTGCTCTGCACCGTCACCGGCGGCTGCCAGTACATCACCCCGCGCGTCGTCACCGCGACCGCAAGCTATCGCTGGTGACGGGAACGCGCGCGCTCAGGATCTCGAGCAAGGTCCACACCTTGGACCTCGCTGATCTGCATGCTGGTCCTGCTGATGCTGTGCCTCACCGCTGATGTATTGGAGGATTGGCGCCAGGCGGGCCGGTCCCGACACGGGGCTCGCCGCCAACGCCACCGTCATTGCGAGCGAAGCGAAGCAATCCAGCGCGACGTGCGCGGCGTGGATTGCTTCGTCGCCGCGCTCCTCGCAATGACGGCCGTGCGGGACAACAGCTTCCCCCGACGTGCGGCCGAAGCTTCAGCTACTTCACCAACTCACATCCACCCTCCGCAAGCGGCCGGAACGCCTTCTCGGCCGAGACGGTCGAGACCAGCCGATAATAATCGTACGGATATTTCGACTCGTCGGGCTTCTTCACCTCGAACAGATACATCGGATGCACCACGCGTCCGTCCGGGCGGATGGTGACGTCGCCGAACAGCTTGTCTTTGCCGCTGAAGGTCTTCATCTGCGGCACCACCTGCTTGGCGTCGTCGCTGCCGGTCGCGGCGACGGCGTTGAGATAGGCGAGCGTCGAGGCGTAGACGCCGGCCTGGTTGCCGCTCGGCATCTTGCCGTTCATGCCCGGACGCTGCGCGAAGCGCTTGGCGAACGCACGGGTGTCGTCGTTCATGTCCCAGTAGAACGCCTCCATCAGTTGCAGGCCCTGCGCGACCTTCAGGCCCATGCCGTGAATGTCGTTGATGAACAGCAGGAACGCGACCAGCTTCTGGCCGCCCTGCTGGATGCCGAATTCGGCCGCCTGCTTGACGGTGTTGATGGTGTCGCCGCCCGCATTGGCGAGGCCGATCACGCCGGCCTTCGAGGTCTGCGCCTGCAGCAGGAACGAGGCGAAGTCCGAGGTGCCGAGCGGATGCTTGCTGGAGCCGATCACCTTGCCGCCATGCGCCTCGATGTATTTGCTGGCTTCGGCTTCGATGCCCTTGCCGAGCGCGTAGTCCACCGTGATGAAGTACCAGTCCTTGCCGCCGCGCTCGATCATCGCCGCCGCCGTGGTGTTGCCGGTCGCCCAGGTGTCGTTGACCCACTGGATGGTGTTGGGCGAACACGCCTTGCCGGTGAGGTCCGAGCTCGCGGTGGACGACGCCAGGAACGTCATCTTGGTGCCGCGCAGCAGCGTGTTGATCGACAGCCCCACCGACGAATTCGGCACGTCGACGATGGCGTCGACGCCCTCGTTGTCGAGCCAGCGCCGCGCGATCGCGTTGCCGACGTCGGCCTTGTTCTGGTGATCCGCATAGACGATCTCGACCTTGATGTCCTTGCCGCCGCCGGCGAAGTCTTCGGCCGCCATCCGCGCGGCCTCGACCGAGCCCATGCCGTTGGTGTCCTGGAAGATGCCGGAAATGTCGTTGAGCACGCCGACGCGCACGACGTTGCCGGAAATCTCCGCGCTGGCGGTGCTGCTCAGCAGGCACGCGGTCGCGAGACCGAGCAGGCCCTTGGTGATGGTCATGTGTCTCTCCCTGAGGTGATATTGTTTGGTGACGCCATCACCGATCGTTGCCGGCGATGGTTGGTTTAGAACTGGCGGTCCGGAATCCGCACCACCAGCCCGTCGAGGTCGTCGGTCAGCTTGATCTGACAGGACAGCCGGCTCGACGGCAGCCGCTCGGCGGCCGTGCCGTCGAGCAGATCGTCTTCGTTGCCGTCGACGGGCGGCAGCTTGCTCAGCCCCTCTTCGATATAGACGTGGCAGGTCGCGCAGACGGCGTTGCCGCCGCATTCGGCGACGATGCCGTCGAACCCCTGGCTCAGCGCCGCATACATTGCGGTGTCGCCCACGGCAGCTTCGACGCTCTCGCGGCGGCCGTCGGGCAGAATGAAAGTAATCGTGGGCATCGTGAATCCTCAGGCGGGCGTCAGTTTCAGCGGCAGGCTCTCGAGCCCGCGCAGCGTGTTGTTGAAGCGGCGCTTGACCGGTCCGGCGATCTCGATCGCCTTGACCCGTTGCGCCAGCGCGGCGAGCACCACCTCGCCTTCCAGCCGCGCCACCAGCTGGCCGACGCACATGTGAACGCCCGAGCCGAAGCCGACATGGCCGGAGGTCTTGCGGGTGATGTCGTAGCGATCCGGCTCGTCCCAGCGCCGCGGGTCGCGGTTGGCGGAGCCGAGGAACATCAGCACCTTCTCGCCCTCGCCGATCGTCGCTCCGCCGAGTTCGACCTCGCGCGTGGTGGTGCGGAAGAAGGTCTGCACCGGGCTCTCGAACCGCACCGCCTCTTCGAACGCGTTACGCGCCAGCGCCGGCTCGGCGCGCAGCCGATGCAGTTCCTCAGGAAAGCGCGCGAGGCAATACATCGCGGCGCCGATGCCGTTCACCGTGGTGTCGAGACCAGCCGACAGCAGTGAACGCACCAGCAGCGGCGCTTCGTCGGGCGTGATCTCGCCGCTGTCGGCGAAGGCGTGAATGCAGGCGCCGAAGCCGCCCGGCGCGAGGCTCGGCCGCTGGCATTGCTCGTTGACATAGGCTTGATGCGGCGCCGAGCGTTCAATCGCCGACTGACGTAGTTCATTCGGCGGGCCGAACGCATTGAACACCAGCCCGGCATAGGGCAGCAGATTCTCGCGGCCGTCCTGCTTCAATCCCATCGCGTCGGGAAACACCGACAGCGGATACGCCTCGGCAAGATCCGCGATGGCATCGATGGTGCCGCCGCGGCCCAGCAGATCGTCGATCTTGGCCTCAGCGGCCGCGGCAAAGCTGTCGCGCAGCCGCTTCATCGTTGCCGGCGACAGCACCTTGCTGAGCACCGCGCGGGGGCGCGTATGCGCCGGCGGATCGGCTTCGAGGATCAGGCTCGGCGGCCGCCACGGCTTCTCCTTCTTGAAGTCGCTGAGGCCGACGCCGCGGCTAGAGCAGAAGGTGAGCGGATCGTTGAGCACGGCGTAAACTTCGGCATAGCGCGCGACGCCGTAGACGTTCCACTTGTCGAGATAGACCACCGGCCCGGCGTCCCGCATCGCCTGCTGGTCCGGATAGGGATCGTCGAAGAAATCCAGCGAGAACGGATCGATCGGCAGATGCGGAATCGGCGCGGGCGTGGCAGACGCCGCCGCGGCCGGCGATGCAGCTTCAGTTGCAATCATCTCGTCCTCCCTTCATTCGGCACTTGTGAACCGTGCCCGCGTATCTTTATGTCTGCTCACCCGCCGCCAGCTTCCGAAAGCGCCATGACCGCCGGTTCGCCTCCCAGAAAATCACCACGCAGTTCCGCAGCGGCGCAGCCGCAGGCTCATGGCGCGCAGACGCTCGATCTCGAACGCTACGTTCCGGCCTTCATCACCTTCATCGCCAACAAGCTGTCGAACAGCGCGACGGCGTTCTATCAACGGGAGTTCGGCGTCAACGTCACCGAATGGCGGATCATGTCGCTGCTGGCGATCGAGCCCGGCATCGCGGCGTCGCGGATCTGCCAGGTGATCGGCTTCAACAAGGGCCCGGTGAGCCGCACGCTCGCCGACATGCAGCGGCGCGGACTGATCGCGATCCGCACCGATCCGAACGACGGCCGCACCCACTCGATCTCGCTGACCACCAAGGGCCGCGGCACGCACGACAAGGTGATCGTCGCCGCGCTCGACCGCGAACGGCGGCTGATGTCGTGCCTCGATACGGGGGAGCAGGAAGTGCTGATCGATCTGCTGCGCCGCCTGCACAACAATCTCAGCGCAGTCACCGGCGACGGCGGCTGACGCGCGCAGCTGCGGCCGATCCCTCTGAGCGCCTGATTGCCGGATCGCGAACACGGCGCCGCGATTGCCGGCTGAGCTGCCGAACATACTTCCTCCCGAACACGGCGACCGGGTCGCTCTTGTTCAGAATAATTCTCACAGATCAGTTGCCTTGGCAACAAATATGTTGGCGCGGGTTTTCCCTCCGCCGTCATCCTCCGCGCAACGCGGAGGATCCGGTAGTCCAGGCGCGAGCGGTCAGCGTCGCCCCCCACAACGAGCGCCCTGAACTACTGGGTCGCCCGCCTGCGCGGGCGATGATGGGAGCGGTGAGACGTGAGCGCGCCGCGACGTCCGGTTGTCGACGCCCGGCTCAGACAGCGACCGGACCGAGCAGCTCGATGAGATGCGGCTCGTCGGACTGCACGATCTGCACCTTGCTCTTGAAATCGGGATGGGCGTCGAACAGTGCAGCGAGGCTCTGCTCTTCCGCGTTCCACTCACTTTTCGCGCCAGCCTTCCGCGCCTGCTTTTCGAGCCAATCTGCCGCGCGCTCCGCGTCGATATCGGCGGGCTCGTAGGTCAGGTGGATCGCGTAGTCGTCGCCGGCGTCGCGCGCGTCGAGCAGCATCTGCAACGTCTTGCGCTCCGGATTGCCGTGCTTTCCATCGCCGGAGAACACATAGTGCCGGGCCGTGATCCGCTGGAAGAAATCCGAGGCGACATTGCGGTCGCTGCCGTGGTGCTGCATCTTCAAGATGTCGACCGCGAGCACATCGGGAATGCCGGGTGACGCCGGCTCTCCCGGACGGCTGAGCCGGCCGGCCCTCTCCAGCCCCTTCAGGATCTTGTCGCCGCTTGCATCGCCGGTCAGCAGCATGCTGCTGTCGCCGGATTCCACCAGCAGCACGATGCTCGACAGATTCGGCACCTCCTTGTCGAGGTACGCGGCTAGAACGGCCTCTGCCGTGATCGGCCGTCCCAGTGTGCTCTGCTCGCTGATCCAGTCGTTGTGCCGTTCTTGTAGCTTTGCCAATTCGTCGTGCATCGGGCCAATCACCGTCACCTTGAGGTTGTCCACATTGGCAGGCTCGGCGCCAGCCGCGGCCATGATCAGCCTGCCTTGTGAAATGTCGTTCGGGATCCAGCCCAACGCCTCGCCGAGCTTGCGCAGATTACGTCCCTGCGGGACGCTGGCGAGAAGGTGCAACAGGTCCGCCTGGTCCCCTGTCTCCGGCTCGAGCGTCGAGAACTGCGAGCCGCCGAGGCCCGCCAGGATCGAAGCTTGGGGATCGTGCGGTACTTCATCGGTGTTCAGCAGATCATCAAAACTGTTGTGCCACAGGCTGGTGACGCTCACCCGCAGGTCCGGCGCATGGTCCTGCTGTTCCTTCGCCAAATCGATGATGCCGTGAATGTGGTCGTCGTCGATGTGACTGACCAGCACCACGTCGATCGGCAGTCCAGCGCCATCGTCGAGCGCGTCTCGCCGGCTTGTCCAGAGCTGAGTAAGCCGGTCCTTCAGCGCGTTGCGATAGACACCGGCCGGACCGCCATCGATCAGCATCAGGCGGGGCCGATCGCTGTCCCCGTAGTGAAGCAGCAGGCAGTCACCTTTGCCCGCAGGCAAGACTTCCAGACTGAAAATCATCCGAGTTCTCCATCAACAAACAATCTCGCGGGCGGACACCGCCCGGACCCGAAGCCGATTGCACAATCAGATCGACTGCAGCGCCCGCAACACGTCGAGCATGCCGTGCCCCTGAAAGCTCCGCTCGCGCCGCAGATCGGTGGCGCTCTCGCAGAGGATCTGCTTGACGCGCCGTGGCTGGCCGACCAATTCGTCGTAGCGCGCCAGCAGCATCGCGGCCGCGCCGCTGACATGCGGCGCCGCCATGCTGGTGCCCGACTCGGGGGCCCATTGCTTGTCCCTCACCGTCGATTGCACCCGCTCGCCCGGCGCCACCAAATCGGGCTTCAGCCGGCCGTCGCCGGTCGGTCCGCGGCTGGAGAAGAAACTCACACCGTAGGTGTGCGGCCAGTTGCCGTGGGTCGAGCCGACGGTGATGACGCTTTCGCTGTTGCCGGGATCGGTGATGCTGAAGGCGGCGTAGTTCTCGACCGGCCCGTGCGCCGTCTCGTACTTCTGAAACCCGCGATTTCCGGCCGCGGCGACGACGACGACTCCGCTTTCGACCAGCCGTTCGCATTCGTTGCACACGGGCGTGCGGCCGCAGGCGAAATTGTGCACGTCATGCGGGATCGACAGGCTGAGATTGACGCCGTGGACATTGATGAAATTGTGCCGCTCATTGACGTAGCGGATGTACTGGAGCGCAGAAATCACCGCAAACTCCGTGTTGCCTTCGGATTTGCCGAGCACGCGGAAGTCGTACAGCCGAATGTCCGGACACATCCCGTCGTAGCTCGTGATCTTCGCCTTAGGCTTCATCTTGGCAGCCGGGGCCGCAGCAAGGCCCCTCTGCACCAGATCCGCTTCCTTCAATGCCTGTTGTCGGAGCTTGGCGTTGCGAAACGCATGTCCGTTCGCGCCGATGATCCCGGCCACGTGCGTGCCGTGCGGATTGGCCGGCTCGGGAATATTCTTCAGAGTGATGAGCTTCTCGACCTTGGCCCAGTTGATCGGTCGCTTGTCGCGGAAGTCCCGGGCTATCTCGTCGAGATAGCCCGCAACCTTCTCCGAACTGAGGCCAGTGGCTTCGGCGATCGCCGTGAAGTCGGCCGGATCGAGATCACGTGCGCGGCTGCTGATGATCTCGCGGATCCGGGTGAAATCGAACGTCTTCACGATCCGGGATTCAGGCTTTCTTGCGTTGTCCGTCCCGCCGACAGCTGCGGGGTCGCCCCCTGAGTCGTCGACGTCGAACGCAGGGTGCGTGCCGTCGATCCCGGAATCGATGACAGCCCAGACGATCTTGTTGCACTTGACCTTGAACAGGGACGCCGCAGCGTCGCCCTTAACCGCCGGCACCGAGCGATCGAGCGCGGTCGTCGCCTTGCGGTTCAGCGAAATCTGGAAGATGAAGCCCTCTTCGTTGGCATCGCGATAGGCGTCCGCGTCGTCCTGATCGCGGAGTTGCTCGAACAATCTCTCATGGTTTCTCTGAACCAGGCCGTACAGCTCGATCATGTCATAGACGATTTCCTCGACGTGGGGCCTGTACAACGCGACGGTCTCGTCCGCGGTGCGCGGCGCCCGCAAGGGCGGCAATCGCGAGGCCGACTGATGGCCCGGGCTCGCCGGTTCGGACGCGGGATCGGCCGACCTCTCGAGCCGGCCGATCCAGAAAATCAGGCCGGCCAGGGCAACGTAGCGCTCCAGCGACGAGTAGTCGTTATAGGTCTGTCGGTCCTCCGCCCCGGAGGCAGCGCTCGGTGACAGCAACAGTTCGACCAGTTGCGGCACCCGCGACTGCAACTGTTCGATGCGGTCTTTGACCTGCGGCAGCCGCCACCATTGTGTCAGCGGCACGAGGATGCAGAGCACTTCGTCGAAATAAAGTTCGGCCGCGACCAGCCCCTGCAGATAGGCGATCTTGGCGCTCGGAAGTTCTTCCTTTTTGGTATCCTCGATCGCGTCGTATTCGGACGTTTTGTGCCGGGGCGCTGGCCTCGGCAGCGGCAGCGCGTTGCGCGTCGCGTCCCAGATGTCGCGCCCGTCGGGGATCAGGTTGGCGACGCTCGCCGCAGTCGCGGCGCGATGCGGCGTGATGAGGACGTCCTGAAGATTGCCCGGATCCAACGCGTAGGCCGCCCACACGTCGCCGAGCAATGGAGAATCCTGCAGCACGCGTCGGTCGTCGGTGGGGCCGAGCAGGATCGTCTCGAGCAGATCCCTCGGCAGCGGAAACTGCGTCGGCCGGCCGTCCGCCGAATGCGGCCAGGGCTCCTTGCCGGACATTCTGTCATCGACCATGCGTGCTCCTCCCGGCAGCTCGGCGGCCGCCTATGGTCCGTCGTCCACTTGGTTGCGGCTCACACCTTGGCGTTCGGATAAGGAAAGTCCGTCGGCTTCGTAAGCTTCGGGTCGACCCAGCGGCGGAGCGCGGCGTCGCACACGGCGTAACCCCAGTTGATCAGCCGGTCCTGGGTAAGATCGTCGATTGCTGAAAGCCGGGTCGCAATGTCGGCAAGCTTCATGGTGCGGTCGTGTGGGCAGACGAGCGCGTGCTGACCTAACCCGTAGTCGGCGATATTGGTGCGGATGCCCCAATAAGTGCCGGCACGGATCTTCGCCTCGAACGAATCGATCACCTGCCGCTTGCGTAGCGCGCGAACCTGATTGTCGACCAGGTTGAGCACCCGGTAAGCATGCCGAGCCCAATCCGTCTTCGGCCCTTCTTCCGGAGCCATCTGGCCACCGGCGTCGCTCACCAGGATGGTGGTGTAGCGCTTCCACGCCGTCTCCAACCCGAGATTGTCGTAGACGCCGCCGTCGGTGAGTAACGCTTGGCTGGTGTAGGGAGGCCGCTGCAGATCGTCGCCGGTGTTGGGCTCGAAGTCCGCCGGATCGAGCGCGAGTCGGAACGGCGACAGGAACGGCGGAAACGCCGACGATGCCGCCACCGCCTTGGCCACTTCCACCTTCGGGCGATTCACTTTGCCGACCCGATAGTCCCGCATATATAGCCGGGAGAAGCGCCACAACGCGCCGGACTGCACGCTGGTTGCGTTGATCACGAAGCGCGGCGTCTCCGGCAGATCCTGCAGCGACGCGCCGCGGAATAGTTCGCGATCATAAGCTTTGGCGATCTCGTCGCCGACCGACGAGCCGGGCAGCATGCCCCGCAAGATCGCGCCGATGTCGATCGTAGTCCCCGCGAAAGCGCGCAGCGGTGCCACGACCTTCGGCACGAACTCGCTCAACGTCGTATCGGTTGCGAAGCTTAGTTCGCGCCATTTCAACGCCAGCAGGCCGGCCGTGATCGATCCACCCGAGACGCTGGAAATCCGTTTCAGCCTCTGGAGATACCCGGTCTCGTGCAACCGCCACAGCGCGCCGATATGAAACACCATGGCGCGATAACCGCCGCCCGATAGGCACAGGGCGATGCCCTCCTCGGGCGGCGATGGGACATGTGCGCGTTTGGGGTCAGGGCGCGGATCAACCGGCGAAGCCGCAGCCGACGATATCGTGATCGTTGAATCGGTCATGTCCATTGCCTCCTTGCAATCGGCTGGACGACCTGGCGAGTAAGAAATGGTGTAGAATGAATAATCTCAATGAGGCTTCATAGCACGCAGCTAGCAAACTCCGCAAGTAACATGTGCGTCGAGCACCACGTGTATTGCGCAGCGGAAGTATCCGACCAGCATCCATCGAAATTTGCCGCGCGGCGACCAGTTATGTGACGTGGCGACTATGTGACCTGCCGCCAGAACAGCCCGATCGTCAGCGCGATGCCCAGCACGACGACGCCGACGCGCAGCCATTTCTCGTTGACGCGCCGCAGCACCCAGACGCCGGCGAGATAGCCGACGGTCGACGACACGGCGAGCACGCCGGCTTCCAGCCACTTCACTTCCGGCGAGAGCGCGAACATCACCACGGCCGAGGCGTTCATCGCCGCGGCGAGTGCGTTCTTGGTGGCGCCGGCGTTGCGCGCGTGCATGCCGGCGACCGACAACGCCGCCATCATCAGAAAGCCGATGCCGCCGCCGAAGTAACCGCCATAGATCGCGATCACGAACTGGATGGCCCCCAGCATGCCGACGTTGATCTTGGCCGGCTCCGCCCTCGCCGTGCGGACGAAACTGCCCCAGGCGAACACCGCGGTGGCGAACAGTACCAGCCACGGCATCATCCGGGCGAAGATCGTCGGCGGCGTGATCAACAGCAGCAGTGCACCGACTGCCCCGCCCAGCAGGCTGATCGCGATCAGCCAGCGAAACGACAGCCGCCCGACCCCGAGCACCATCGAGCGCCCCGCGAAACCCGAAGCGAGTTGGCCGGGAAACAGCGCGACCGTCGAGGTGATGTTGGCCGACAGCGGCGATAGCCCCGCCAGCAGCAAGGCCGGCAGGGTGACGAACGAGCCGCCGCCGGCAAGCGTGTTCTGCATGCCGGCCCACAGGCCGGCAACGGCGATAAGAAGGAGAGCGGTCATGGGCCCCTTCTGCGCCAACACGCAATGAATTGAAAGCCCCTGACCGCCGGATCGGCCCGGCCTGGCGAGACCGCAAACGCACGAAATTGATCGCTGGCGGCTCTGCGCTCGGCGATCTTCTCCGGCGGGGCCGTGTCGTTCGACGCCTGTCCACTCCAGGCATGGCTGTCGGGATGAACTGCAGCGAGAATCTTCCTGGTGCTGCCTGAATGGCCACTCCACACCGATCGCCGTTGGCGTCGACAGCGTGCCGGTCGCCCAACCGAATTCGCCGCAGTATTATACCATCGAAGCGAGACACATTCACGCCAGTTGGACGACAAGTAGTTTCACGAGGTCGCATTTCCGGGTCTAAGTAACAATTTGTTCAATCGAGCCGCCGATATTTTTCGCGGCTTAGCTCAATCAAACGGTCGCGCACGACAGGTCAGGCGCATGGACGAACTGTCCAAGCTTTGCATATCCAAAGTTGAAGCTCTCGAGCGCTCTCAGGGAGTGGTCGAATTGAGCCTTGACGGCAAGATCATTCGAGCCAACTCGCTATTTCTCGATCTGATGGGGTACGAGGCATCAGAGGTCGTCGCTCACCCGCACTCGATATTCGTACCTCCCGGCCAGCGCAATGCTGCCGACCATCTGCAGCTTTGGCAGAGATTGCGCCGCGGCGAATTCACGGTCGGAGAATTCTGCCGCATCAACAAATCGAAGGACCTGGTTTGGATCCACGGCGTGTACTGCCCGCTGCTGGCAGAGGATGGGCAGCCTTATAGGATATTGAAATTCGTCAGCGACATCTCGGCACGGAAACGGCAGGACGCCGATTTTGCCGGGCAGATCGCCGCCATCCGAAGATCTCAGGCCGTGGCAGAGTTCGACCTGGACGGCCGCATTCGCTACGCCAACGATAAGTTCCTCGAGATCGTCGGGTATCGGCGTCACAAGATCATCGGCCGGCATCACGCGACATTCGTTCCCGAAGAGCAGCGGGGAACGGCCGCCTACGAGGATTTCTGGCGCCGGCTGCGGAGCGGCGAGTATCACACCGGCACGTTCAGGCGGATCGATTCCGCAGGCAAGACTCGATGGATTCAGGCGAGCTACAACCCGGTTCGTGACGAGAACGGACAGATCAGCAAGATCGTCAAGTTCGCGGTCGATCAGACCGAGGCCACCGAAGATCACATTCGGGTGGACTATCTGCACCGTCACGACACGCTGACCGAACTCGCCAATCGAGCAGGGCTGAACCTGGCGATCAATGCCGCGCTGGAGCAGGGAGGCGGCCGGCGTCTGTCGATGCTGCTGGTCGATCTCGACCGGTTCAAGTGTATCAACGACACGTTCGGTCATGCGGTCGGAGACCAGGTGCTGAAGACGGCTGCGGCTCGCATCAAGGAAGTGGTGCCCGGGGCGGTGGTTGTAGCCAGGTTGGGAGGGGACGAATTTGCGATCGTCCTGGACGAACTGGCCGACTGCCAGGCCGCCGCCGCACAGATCGTCAGTTCTGTCGCAGAGCCGATCTTCCTGGACGGCGTCGTGCACAAGATCGGCGCCAGCGTCGGAATCTCACGCCACGGTGCAAGCGGGAGCGAGATGCTGCGCCGCGCGGATATTGCGCTCTATGCGGCCAAGGATGCAGGCCGCAACACCTATCGCTTGTTCGGGGAAAGCGACGCGGTCGAGACCGATCTTCCTAAAACCGCCGGCGCCTGCACCTTCTGAAGTTCACCCATCGAAGCATCGCCGCAGCAAGTCATTTCACCGCGGCGGCTTCTTCAGCTTCGCCCGCTTCGGCAGCAGCGCCGGCCAGGACACGATGTGATCCTCGAGGTCCTCGACCGAGATCTCGGTTTCAGTCGCCTCGACTCGCCCGCGCACCGAGACGCCAGCGTCGTGAACGCTGTTCGAATCACCGGAGATCAGCGGATGCCACCAGTACAGGTCCCGCCCCTCGGCGACCAGCTTGTAGCCGCAGCTCGGCGGCAGCCAGGTCAACTCACGGACGGTCTGAGGAGTCAGCCGCACGCAATCCGGCACCCGCTCCGACCTGTTCGCGTAGTCGTGGCAAGCACACGCCTGCCCGTCGAGCAACCGGCACCCGACATGGGTGAAGTAGATCCGCCCGGTGTCCTCATCCTCGAGCTTCTCCAGACAGCAGCGCGCACAGCCGTCGCACAGGCTCTCCCACTCGGCCGCGGACATCTGTTCCAAGGTTTTGGTTTTCCAGAAGAAACCGTCCTGGTCGGAGGCCTTCTTGCGGGCTGAGGTCATGCCGTTCGGGTTGCTTCCGTGCTGTCAAAACGTGGTTCTAGGAGGAGTTACGCCGACGGCGCAAGCGGTTAGCCCCGATCGGCGGCGTCCAAGCTGTTGCAAGGTCGCCGCTTCGCCGAAAAATCCCTGCGCGGCCATTGGTTTATGACCGGCGCTCGGCTACAAGAAACGAGATTCCCGGGGACCGCAATCGGTGCCTTGGGTTTGCCGCAACGCTCCCGCAAGACAGATTGAGGCGCCCGCCCGGCGTCGCATGCGATTGGTCGAAACCCGGTGCCGAAGATTCTGCCAGACAATTGGATGCAGCGGATCCGGAACTGGTTTCTGGACCTCGACGCCCGGCTCGACTCGACGCTGTTCTCCTCCGCGTCCGGCATCCGCGAATTGTGGGAACGCTTCGCCACCTTCATGGACCGCTTCTATGTCGGTCACTGGAAACGCTGGGTGTTCATCGAGCCGCTGTCGGAAGCCGCCACGATGGGCGCCGTCGGCCTTTTGGTGCTGCTGGCGCTGGCGCAGCCGGCGTTTCGCGAGACGCTCGACGAAGACTGGCTGAAGAAGTCCGACCTCGCCGTCACCTTCCTCGACCGCTACGGCAACCCGATCGGCAGCCGCGGCATCAAGCACAACGACTCGATCCCGCTCGAGGACTTCCCCGACAATCTGATCAAGGCGACGCTCGCGACCGAGGACCGCCGCTTCTACGATCACTTCGGCATCGACGTCGCCGGCACCGCCCGCGCGCTGGTCACCAACGCACAGGCCGGCGGCGTGCGCCAGGGCGGCTCGTCGATCACCCAGCAGCTCGCCAAGAACCTGTTCCTGTCGAACGAGCGCACGCTCGAGCGCAAGGTCAACGAAGCCTTTCTGGCGATCTGGCTCGAGACGCGGCTCACCAAGAACGAGATCCTCAAGCTCTATCTCGACCGCGCCTATATGGGCGGTGGCACTTTCGGCGCCGATGGCGCGGCGCATTTCTACTTCAACAAGTCCGTGCGTGACGTGAACCTCGCCGAGGCAGCGATGCTGGCAGGCCTGTTCAAGGCGCCGACCAAGTTCGCCCCGCATATCAACCTGCCCGCCGCGCGCGCGCGCGCCAACGTCGTGCTCGACAATCTTGTCGACGCCGGCTTCATGACCGAGGGTCAAGTGTTCGGCGCGCGGCGTAATCCGGCCTCGGTGGTCGATCGCCGCGACGAGAATTCGCCGAACTACTATCTCGACTGGGCGTTCGACGAAGTCCGCAAGGTCGTCGAGACGTTCCCGAAGTCCTATACCGAGCGCGTCTTCGTGGTCCGCACCACGATCGACATGAACGTGCAGCGCGCGGCTGAAGGCGCGATCGAGAACCAGCTCCGCCAGTTCGGCCGCGATTATCACGCGACGCAAGCCGCCACCGTGGTGTCGGATCTCGACGGCGGCGTCCGCGCGATGGTCGGCGGCCGCGACTACGGCTCCAGCCAGTTCAACCGCGCGGTCGATGCCTATCGCCAGCCCGGCTCGTCGTTCAAGCCGTATGTCTACACGACCGCGCTGCTCAACGGCTTCAAGCCGACCTCGATCGTGGTCGACGGGCCGGTCTGCATCGGCAACTGGTGCCCGCAGAACTACGGCCACTCGTATTCCGGTTCGGTGACCCTGACCCAGGCAATCACCCGCTCGATCAACGTCGTGCCGGTGAAACTTTCCATCACGCTCGGCGGCAAGGCGGGACCGAAGGCCGGCCGCGCCAAGATTATCGAAGTCGCCCGCCGCTTCGGCATCAAGGCGCCGCTGAACGACACGCCGTCGCTGCCGATCGGCTCGACTGAAGTCACCGTGCTGGAGCATGCCGTCGCCTATGCGACCTTCCCCAACAAGGGCAAGGCGCCGACGCCCCATGCGGTGCTGGAAGTCCGCACCGGCGCCGGCGACCTCGTGTGGCGGTTCGATCGCGACGGCCCAAAGCAGAAGCAGGCGATCCCCGCGTCGGTGGCGGCCGACATGGCCGGCATGATGAGCCACGTCGTCAGCGAAGGCACCGCGCGCCGCGCCGCGCTCGACGGCATTCCGACCGCCGGCAAGACCGGCACCACCAACGCCTATCGCGATGCCTGGTTCGTCGGCTACACCGGCAACTTCAGCTGCGCGGTGTGGTACGGCAACGACGACTACTCGCCGACTAATCGCATGACCGGCGGCTCGCTGCCGGCGCAGACCTGGCACGACATTATGCTTGCGGCACATCAGGGGGTTGAGGTCAAGGAACTCGCCGGCGTCGGCATGGGCACCAAGTTGCCGGTCTCGCCGGCGCAGGCCAATGCGCGCGCGGCCGACGACGACGGCAAGCCGGCGCCGCCACCGGTGCTGACGCGAAAGGGCGCCGACATCCTGGTGCGCGTCGAGAAGATGCTCGACGACGCCACCAGGGACATGGAGAAGGCCGAGCCCGGCAAACCGCTTTCGTCGAACACCGTCGGCTATCCGGACAGTTTCGCCTCAGCGACCAACGGCGCGCCGGCGACGGCGCCGCGCAAGAACTGACGGCCGCGGGAAGCGCAAGGACGATTGCAACGTGCGCCTGATCTTCTTCACTTTGCTGGCGCTGATCATCGCCGCGGGCGTCGGTGTCGGCGCGACCTGGATGACGGCGACGCGCGGCACCGACTTCGGCACGCTGACGATCGGCGCGTGGACCGCGCGGCCGCGCGCCGGCACCGCCGAGATCGATCCCTATGCCCGCGCCGCGATTGCGCGCAGCGGTGAACTGCCGATCGGCGCCGGCGACGGCATCGCCTTCATCGCCAAGGCGGACGACAACAAGCGCGCGCTCGATGGACGATGCGACGTCGAAGTCAGCGGCGTGACGCCGCCGGCGCGGTTCTGGACGCTGACGCTGTACGATCCGCGCGGCGCTTTGATCGCTAACGGGGTCGAGCGCTACGGCTTCACCAGCCAGGAAATCGTCCGTTCGGCCGACGGTGAGTTCAAGATCCGCGTCGCCGCACGATCACGCGCGGGCAACTGGCTGCCGACCGGCGGCGTCGATCGCTACATCCTGATGCTGCGGCTGTACGACACCCCGGTCGGGGTCGCGACCCGGACCCAGCGCGACGCGCCGATGCCGGCGATCACTACGGTCGGCTGCCCATGATCCGCTTCCTCGCCACCATCATCGCCGGCATCGTCCTCGGCGGCATCGTGCATCTGGTCAGCGTGCTGGCATTGCCGCGGATCGCCAGCCAGGACGCCTATGCGCGGCTGACACCGCTGACCCAGGTCAACGAAGTTTCGCAAGTGCCTCAAGTCTCGCCCGACAATGCGCCGCTGCCGTTCCTCGATCCGGCGTTCGCGATCGCGGTCTGCCGCTACGATCTGTCGAAGGGGCCGCTGAAGCTGACCGTGCCGGTCAGCCAGGCCTACACCGCCGTGTCGTTCTACACCCGCAGCGAGATCGCCTACTACGCGATCAATGATCGCTCCGCCGGCCGCAAGGTGATCGAGCTCGATCTGATGACCAGCGAGCAGCACGGCAATCTGCCGGAAGACGAAGACGTCACCGCCGCCGACCGCCTGATCATCGACTCGCCGACGACGACTGGCCTGATCGTGATGAAGGCCCTCGCCTCCGAACCCGGCATGATGAGCCAGGCTCGCGCGGCGCTGAATTCCGCGAGCTGCAAGGTGCAGCCGGAGCCGCAGGCGAAGTCGTAGTTGCGGCACCTGTAGGGTGGGCGGAGCGAAGCGTGCTCACCATCATCACAAACTACGTTGTTATGCCCTCGCGTGGGCACGGCGCTGCGCGCCTTTGCCCACCCTACAGGCTACTGAGCCGCACGCCATGAATTCCGGCGCAGCCGATCAGATGGCGCGGGTGACGCCGCCGTCGACGCGGATGTTCTGACCTGTGATGTAGCCGGCGCCGTCCGACAGCAGGAACGCGACCGTCGCGGCGATCTCTTCGGTTTTGCCGTAGCGTCCCATCGGCACGCTTTCACGTCGTTCATCGGTCGCCGGCAGGCTATCGATCCAGCCCGGCAATACGTTGTTCATACGAATGTTCTTGGCCGCGTAGCTGTCGGTGAACAGTTTCGTGAAGGTCGCCAGCCCGGCGCGAAACACAGTCGACGTCGGAAATGCCGCGGCCGGTTCGAACGCCCAAGCGGTCGAGATGTTGACGATAGCGCCGCCGCCCTGCATCTGCATGATCGGCGCCACAAGCCGGACGGCCCGCACGGCGCTGAGGAAGTACACCTCCATCCCTTTGTGCCAATCCTCGTCCGAAATCTCGAGGATCGGCGCGCGCGGCCCGTGGCCGGCGGAATTGACCAGCGCGTCGATCCGTCCCCATCGCGTCATCGCGAGGTCGACTAATCGCTTGACGTCGTCGGTCACGAGGTTCGACCCCGTGACTCCAACTCCGCCCAGCTCATTGGCGAGCGCTTCGCCCTTTCCCGATGACGATAGGATTGCGACACCATAGCCGTCCTGCGCCAACTTGCGGGCAATGGCCGCCCCCATGCCGGAACCTGCAGCCGTAATCAACGCGACTTTCTCGCTGGACATGAAGGTCTCCGGATTGCGTGTTGATGATGAGCAGCGACCAACCATTTGGAAGGCGGCGAGCCACCGCGGCCCTCACCCCTTCGAGACCAGCACATGGCCCCTCGCCGGGCCCGCCGGCACGGACATATTGGCCGCCTGCAATTCCAGCTCGGCGATCAGCCTGTCAACGTCGGCCGCCAGCGTATCGGGCGCCATGATCACCAGCCGTTCCAGCGCCCATCGATAGGACGAGGCGCGCCGGTTGAGGCATTGCTCGACCCACTGGATGATCAGCGCGTTCTCTTCCATCCGGCCGATCGCGTCGGCGCGCTCGCGTGGCGACAGGTCGGACACGTATTTCAGCGCTGCGGCGCGTTTGCGGTCCATCTCGATCACGCGCATCGCGGTGAAGCGGAACGGCTCGAACCGCGTCAGATCGTTACGGATGTCTTCGTTCAGCGCTGAATAGCGCGAGGTGTGCGAGCGGTGCGGCTCGTCGACCAGCATCCTGCCATAGGCGGAGCGGTCGAACGGCGGAGACTGCCGCCATGGCGCTGCGATCGGCTGATAGTCGCCGAACACGGTCTTCCAAGCCGGCCGCGAGCGCGGCGGCTCGACCAGCGGATACGCCATGTCGCGCAGCGTGCGTTCCTCATCGGTGAGCTGGAAATCCGACGCCCGCGCTCCGACGCTGCCGGTCGCCTCGATGCCCATCCAGCGATGCATATCGTCGGTGACGAAGTCGCCGCGGGTACGGCCGAAATCGCCCCCGGCGCAGCCGCCAAGCGTGACGCCGAGCACAGCGAACAACGCAGTTCCACGACGGACGCGATCCCCCCCCATCAGGGTTTGACGACGAAGCGCGCCCATCGCTTCGATCGGATCAGGATCGGACGCGGCGACGGCGACGCCGTGGCGGCGCGCCCTGCTCCGGTCCGCTGTCATCTTGCGACGGGGCATGGCGCTCGATCCGAACCACCGGCAGGATCACCACTGTCGCGCGGTGGCCCGGTGACGGGACCATGGTTGAGCCCGACCGCCGCGCCGACGCGTCTATCGGAAATTCAATGATGGTGCCCATGTCGACCTCTCACAGCCCTTCCTGATTTGGTGTGACGCCGGGCCATTAAGTCGCGTTATGGTTAATGCGTTGTTAAAGTCGCCGGATTGGGAAGTTGCAACCGCGACGGGCGGAATGCTAATTGTTCCATGTGGGGCGGGAACTTCATTCGGACGCGAGGCTTGAGACGTCCATGACCGAGATTCCACCGTCAGACTTCCGGTCGCGCGCGATGTCGACGATCGGCGCGCAGCCGATCGCGATCACCGCTGCCGCGTTGGTGCTGATCGTCTCCGGCATCGGGGCGATCTTGTTGTGGCGAATGGCCACCGGCGTGACTCCGGAAACCGATCGCGTGGTTGCCGGCCGACAGATGCAGGTCCGCGTCGCCCAAACCTCCGAGCAGATCATGGAGAAGGCCAAGGGCCTCGAAATGTCCCAGCAGGAGTCGATCGATCAGTTGCAAGCTGTGCAAGATCAGCTCCGCACGTTGCAGCAACTGATCACTGCACAGCGCAGCGAGACCAAGAGACTGTCCGACCAGGTTGCGGAAATCGGCAGCAGCCTTGATAGTTTGCGCCAATCCTACGCCTCAGCGCAGCCCGCCGACACCGCGGAACGGCCGTCCGCCAAGAAGCCATCTGCACGTGCGGCGCGTGGCAAAGCGCAGAAGTCCCTGCGCAAGCGAACAAAAGCGCGTCGCTGAGCTGCAATAAAAACCCCGGCTTAACCATTTCGCGAGCAAGTTGACGCTGGTTGGCGGCAATCATGTTCGGGAGTTGAGTATGCGTAGGGTTGCGGTGTTGACGGCCGGCTGCAGCGCGCTGGCCGTTCTGGTGGGCCTGGGTGCGGGCCGCGCCTACTTCTCGGCTCCGAGCGCGCCGACCGCGGCCGCCTCCTCCGAGCTCACCACCGGCGCAATCGCGACGCGCTGGCCGACGCCGGCCTCCGAAGCACCGAAGTCGCCCGCGCCGCCGATCCAGCCGGTCGTCGCCAAAGAGCCCGCCGCAATGCCGGCCCCCGCTCCGGCGCCCGCGCCTGCGCAGCAGGCCTGCACCAATCCCAACGCGCTCGGCATTTCGCGCACGGTCGAGATCGACACCACCGGCGGACCCGGCCTCGGCCTGTCGCAATATCGCGATTACGATTTCCTCGAGCCGGGCGAAGTCGCGCTGACGTTCGATGACGGCCCGTGGCCGGTGAATACGCCTGCGGTGCTGGCGGCGCTCGCGAACGAGTGCGTCAAGGCGGTGTTCTTCCCGATCGGCAAGCATTCGAGCTGGCATCCGGCAATCCTCAAGCAGGTCGTCGCCGCCGGACACACGGTCGGATCGCACACCTGGTCGCACGTCAATCTGGCCATCAAGCCGTTCGCCGAGGCCAAGACCGAGATCGAGAAGGGCATCAGCGGCACCGTGCTTGCGGCCGGCCAGCCGACCTCGCCGTTCTTCCGTTTCCCGCAACTGCGCCAGACGCCGGAGTTGAAGGCCTATCTCGGCGAGCGCAACATCGCGACGTTCTCGATCGACATCGACTCCGAGGACTTCCGCATCCACAAGCCGGAGCAGCTGATCACCGGCGTGATGACGAAGCTGAAGAAGGCCGGCAAGGGCATCATCCTGATGCACGACTTCCAGAAGTCGACCGCGCAGGCGCTGCCCGAGCTGCTCTCCCAGCTCAAGGCCGGCGGCTACAAGGTGGTGTTCCTCACGGCCAAGGATCGGGTGACGACGCTGCCGGAATACGACGCGCAGGTCCAACCCGCCCAGCAGCCGACGGCCAGCAATGCGCGGCCGATCAACAGCGTGATCCGTACCGTCAGTGGCACGAAGTAGTTCGCCTCTCTGACGCGGCGGCTTCTTCCGCCGCGTCAACACCTTGCCGGATGCTGCTGATTAACAAAGCGTTTTGCTTAACGCGGCATTAAACAGGCTGGGCTAGATTGAGCGCAGTTGCCCTCTTTTGCGACGCCATGACCCAGTCAGCACCATTCCCAGGATTCGACGGCCTGATGTCGCTCTCGCGCCGCGAGGGCATCGACATCCGTCCGACCCTGCTGCGCGTGCTGACCGATCTCTATGTGCAGAGCGCCGTGCATACGCGCGAGGAAGAGCAGCAGTTCGTTGAACTGACGTCGCGACTGATCGACGAAGTTGATGACGCGACACGGGCTGCGGTTCGCGCGAGGCTGTCGATCTACCCGCATACGCCGGAAGCGATCGCGCGGCGTCTGGCGCTGCGCAGCGCGGCAGAGCAGCGCGCGCCACAGGCCGCGACCATTTCGACAGAAACACCCTCGACCGCTACCCAGCCAGCGCGACCAGCAACCGAAGCCGAGCAGCGGGTTGCCGCTTTGCCGATGCAGCCCGACGACGCTGCACAGATCAACGACATGTTCTTTGCCGCTGCGCCGCGTGAGCGCGCCCTGATCCTGCACAATCTCGCCGAAGCGCCGCTGCGCCCGGCGGTGCGGATCCCCGCTCCGCGCGCCAAGCGTGCGATCGAGACACTTCACATGGCGGCCTACGCGCAGGATGCCGAGAACTTCACCGCTGAACTCGGCGATGCGCTGATCCTCGCGACGGCCATGGCCGAGCGCGTGGTGAGCGATCCCGGCGGCGAACCTCTGGCATGCGCGCTCAAGGCACTGGGCATGAGCAGCGCGGTGTTCGAACAGGTGCTGATGTTTCTCGATCCGGAGCGCGGCACCTCGGTGGATTGGGTGTACCGGCTGTCGCGTCTCTACGACCGGCTCGACGAACGCACCGCCCTGATCATGATCGCAGCCTGGCGCGGTGCAACCGTGGCCTCGGCACGCGCAAAGTATCGATCCATGCTGCACGACGACGAGCGCCACCGCGCTCGCGCAGGGACTACCCACGGAGCCCGACCCGCGGCCCAGCCCGGGACGGTGCCTTCGCGGGTCGGCAGCAACCGCTGACGTTTCGCGAGTCAGCGCGCCTCGTTACATGCCGCTCAGCTCTGCTTGGCCAGATCGAGGAAGTGCCGGCCGGCACGATCGTCGGTTTCGATGATCCAGATGTCCGGGTCGAACCGAATCTCCTTGGCGAGCCGCTCGTCGACGGTCGCCTCCGGCTGCGGCTGCGGCGACACCGGCGCGAAGACGCGCTCGAACGGCCGGCTTTCGTCATAGGCGGTCTGCGGCGCCGGTGCGTACAGCATTGCTGTCCGATCCGGCAGCACCACCTTGACGAACACGGCGCCGGCATCCTCGGCGCCGCGCCGGCTCACCGCGCCGAACACGCCCTCGCCTTGGCAGCGGCGCAGATAAGCGGATACCCAGATTGAACTCTTCAGTCGCATGGCGAGAGGTTTAGGCCGGCCACCGCCGCAGCGCCAGAGCGTTCTCGAGCAAACAGCGCGCGCGAGAAAGCCTGCAACGCGCTAGTCGATCGAACGACCCGTCACCATGCCGAGCTCGCGCACCAGACGGTCCGAGACCTGCCCGGTGACCGGCAGCCGGCGGGCACGCTCGAAGCGCTGGATCGCCGCCTGGGTATCGGAGCCGACATTGCCGGTCGGCTTGAGTTGGCCATAGCCGTATTCCGTCAACGCGCGCTGGACGGCGGCGATGCGGCGCGACGAGCTGATCATGTCGCCGACCGGATCGCGCGAGGCGGACGCCGGAATCGCCGCCGGCGGGCGTGGCACATTCGAGGCGGTCGAGGACGCCGCAGCGGGCGCAGCAGCGCGCGGCTGCGTGGTGCGCTGAACCAGGCTGCCGAGCGGATCGCTTGCGTCGGCGTCTGCGGCGCGGGTGCGTTCCACGCGGCGGTTGTCCGGCTTGCTGTCGTGCTTGGGCTCGGACGCACGCGTCTCAGCCGGCTTGGCGTCGGCGGCTTTGGAGTCAGACGGCTTCAGTTCGGTCGAACTCGGCTCGAGCAGCGCAGAATCCAGCGCCTTGGTGTCCGTGCGCGGCTCGACTGGGCGCGGACGCGGCAGGGTCACGACCGAGACTGAGGCCGATGCAGCGCTGCGACCGAACATTGGCGACGGATGCTGCCCTGCCTGCATGAAAATCGCATTGGTGATGATCGCCACCACGGCGGCGGACGCGAACATTCCGGCGATGACATCGCGCGGACTGCTGGTCAGCAGGCGCATCGCGAATCCCCGCTCGTCGCTGTCCGCAACGGCCGCCACAGCCGCACCGCGACGGCGCGGCGCATCATCGTCCTTCCGTCTCTTAGGCACTCTTCTTCACCTGATAGTCTTGCAGTTTCGGCTCGGCCGGTAGAACCGGCGCGAGGGTCGTGACGTTGCTACGCATCGGCTGCGCCAGCGGCAACGAGACCGTCACGGTCGTGCCGCGGTCGACTTCGCTCGTGACGTCGATCGTCCCGCCGTGCAGGCCGACCAAGCTCTTGACGATCGACAGGCCGAGGCCGGTGCCTTCGTGACGGCGCTGATAGATCGTCCCGGCCTGAAAGAACGGGTCGCCGATCCGCTTGAGATCCTCCGCCGCGATGCCGACGCCGGTGTCGCTGACGCGCAGCACCAGGCGCGCGCCCTCCACCACCGCCTCGACCGACACCGCGCCGCCGCGCTCGGTGAACTTGATGGCGTTCGATACCAGATTGAGCAGGATCTGCTTGAAGGCGCGCGGATCGCCGACGATCTCAGGCAAATTTTCCGGTGCGCGGGTGACCAGATCGATGCCGTTCTCACGCGCTTTGAGCGCCAGCAGATTGCAGCAGTTCAGCAGCGCCGGCCGCGGCGCGAACGGCTCCGGAGCGATCTCGAAATTGCCGGACTCCATCTTCGACATGTCGAGAATGCCGTTGACGACCGACAGCAGGTGTTGACCGGAATCGTTGATCAGTTGGGCGTATTCCTTGCGCCGCTCCGGCGCCAGCATCAGCTCGTCCTCGTGCAGGATCATGTCGGAGAACCCGATGATCGCGTTGAGCGGCGTGCGCAGTTCGTGGCTCATGGTGGCGAGGAAGCGCGACTTGGCGGCATCGGCGCGGTCCGCGTCGGCGCGCGCCTGTTCGAGTGCCTGTTCCTGCAGCTTGCGATCGGTGACGTCGCGCATCACCGCGACTACGTCGTTATCGCGGGGGCTGGCAGCCTCACCCGCTTCGAACGGGCGGCAGCGCATCTCAAGCCAGATGAATTCGGACGCAATCGGCCGGCCGCGATCGTCTCGCGGCACATCGCGGCGGATGCGGAATTCGACGCTGCCGGCCTCGCCGCGCGCGGCGTCGGACAGCGCCTTGAGATAAGCCGGCCGATCGGCCACATGCACGCGGTCGAACAATCCGTGACCGAGCAGCCGCTGCGCCGGCTGACCGATCAACGCTTCCACCGCCGGCGAGATGAACTGCACATCGCCGCTGCGGGCGTGGCGCGAAATCACGTCACTCATATGCCGTGCGAGCAGCCGATAGCGCTCTTCCTCGACGCTCAGAAGCGTATCGCTGGTGCGGGCCAGCGACTCGGCGCCGAACGCCAGCCCGGCCGCATACAGAGTGGCTGCTGCGACGCTGATCGCCATCACCACGCCGTGCGACACATCGGCGACCGCAGGCGCCGGAAGCAAGCCGAAATGTCCGGCGGCGATCAGCACCGTAGCGCAGCCAAGGGCCAGCGCGGTGGCAAAGCCGACCACGCGGCGCGACGCCGACAGCGCGGCTTCGAGCGGCACCAACACCAGCCAGATCGCCGCAAAAGATTCGATGCCGCCGGTCAGCGCCGCGATCACCATGACCAGACTGGCGAGCGACAATGACGACAGCACATGCGCGCTCTCGTAGCGGCCTGTGCGCGACAGGAACCACGACAGCAGGATCGGCGCGATCAGCCACACGAACGCAAGCGCTTCCAGCGCGCTCGGCGCGCCGCGCAGGACGAGATAGACCGGGAACGCTGCAAGCGCCGCGAGGCTGCCCAGAAGCCGCGGCGCGATGAAGGCGCGATGCCGCGCGCTCGCCAGCGCATCGAACCGCGCTGACGGGTGCAGCAGTGCATCGAGACACTCGCTGATGATCTTGGATATTGCCACGCGGTCCGCGCTCGCTGTCGCCTCGTGACGGGGGGACGGCGCCCCCGTTTCTGGTTGGCTCACCGTGTCAGAGCCACCTTAAACGAACGCTAAGGCATTCACCGACATCGCAATGCGTAAGGATTTGAGACGGCATCCAAGCCGCATTCGGCGAAGGATGGTGAACACATGGTTTCGAAACCGGCAGCCTATGGTTTCGAATTGGTAGCCGCGTGACGCGCCCGTCCCCGAATGGCGAGCGGCATCAATCGAATGTTTACGTCGAATCGTTTCGTCGCAGTGTTGAGGCGGATTTTGCTCGAATTGTAAGTAACCAAAACACGCTCGGTTCATTGGAGAGGAGTTAGGCAAGGGTCGGATTGAAAGGCCAATCATAGCGCGGATTGGACGACGGGGTCGCGAGATGTTTTTTCTGCTTCGATTGACGTTCTGGCTTGGACTGGTCCTGGTGCTACTTCCCCAGGACAAGACCCCGGAATCCGAAAAGCTGCCGCAGGTCGGCGCGTCCGAAGCCGTCGGCGCCGCGACCGCTGCGGTTTCCGATTTCACGCAGTTCTGCAAGCGCCAGCCGGCCGCCTGCGAAGTCGGCGAGCACGCGGCGACCGTGATCGGCCATCGCGCGCAGGAAGGCGCCCGCAAGGTCTACAAGATGATCATCGAGAAGCGCGCCAGCGACCAGACCAGCTCGATCGTGCGCGGGGACGGATCCGACGATGCGCCGGTCGGCCTCGCTCCGCGCGACACGCTGGCGCCCGACGACCTCGCCATCGAATGGCGGCTGGAACAGGTCGCGGCCCGCGCCAACTGAGCCGACCGCGCTCCGACTTTCCGCCGAGGCCGCGATCTCGCTTTCGAGGCGCGGCAATGCCATATATCTGGTACGGAGAGGTTCCACCTTCGGAGCCGCGACGAGCAGATACGGGTCACCATGACGATCGACGAAATCAGGGACAATTTCGCGCTGCTGGACGACTGGGACGATCGCTATCGCTATGTGATCGAACTCGGCCGCACCCTCGATCCGATGCCCGAGGAGGAACATTCCTCCGCGAACAAGGTCAACGGCTGCGCCAGCCAGGTCTGGCTGTCGCGCAAGACCAGCCGGAACGACGCCAACGAGCCGGTGCTCAGCTATCTCGGCGACAGCGACGCGCATATCGTGCGCGGGCTGATCGCGATTCTGCTGACGCTGGTCTCCGGCCGGACGCCCAAGGAGATCCTGGCGGCCGAGCCGATCGCCGTGTTCGACGAACTCGGCTTTCGCGAGCACCTGACGCCGCAGCGTTCCAACGGGCTGCGCTCGATGATCGAGCGGATCAAGGCCGACGCACACGCGGCGCTCGCAGCGCCGGCCTGACCCGCCCTAACCAACGACGAATTCCGCGTCCTCCGCAAGCCAGCTGCGCAGCTTCGGACGCGCCACGCCGGCCGTCGGCGACAGCCCGTAGTGGCGGGCTAGCCGATCCAGCGCGAGTTGCAGCACCACCTTGGCAGAGCGCGCCGGCCAGCCGCGTTCGTGCTCGACGTCTTCCAGTCCCCGCAGAAAGCAGCAGACGTCGAGCAGGATGCCGGAGAATTCCGGCCCGCAGGCCGCGATCGCGTTCTGGACCCGCTGTCGCGACGCCAACACCAGATCGGTCATCTCGCCCGCGCCGCCACCGCTCGACCGGCCAGTCGGCGCGCCCCAGTTCGCAGTGACGCGCGGTGTGAGGTTGCCGCGGGTAAAGTCGGCGCGCAGCCGCTCGCCCGCGACGAACTGATGGGCGCTGATCATGCTGCGCCCGTCCCGCCCCTTGCGCCGCGCCAGCCAGGCCAGCGGGCTCTCGCTATCGTCGACGGTCACCCGGGCAAACCCATCCTCCGTCATGATCTGGCGTTCGGAGAGGGACAGATGCTGGGCGCGGAAGTTGCCGATCTCGGCCGCGTCTTGCGTGGCCGCCCTGGCGGCGGGCTTGCGGCGCTTCATCGGCCGCCTCCCGACGCACGATCGACGGCCCGCGTGCCGTTCGCCGTTCGTGCCTGATCGCGCCTCTCTCCAAAACCGGCGGCTCTGCGCAGTAGGACTGACATCAACATCGGTCGCACCTCAACTGAGAAACCTGAATAAGGAATATATTCTCAGAACAGTTCGACCAGATCAACCCCTCAGAAGTGGATATTCGGATTTTTTTCCTCGGAACGCAACCCACCCACTCCCGCTGTCGTGCCCGTCTTGCCCGCACCGAAACTGGCTCTGGCAAAATCGGGGTCGAAGGGAATCGCTGGGCGCAGTGGGCGCCGTGGCGCTCGACCGGCTTACTTGCCGCGGCGGCGGCGCTGTTGGCCAAGGCCCATTTTCTTGGCGAGCTGGGAGCGCTCCACCGCGTAGTTCGGCGCCACCATCGGATAGTCCGGCGGCAGGCCCCACTTCTCGCGGTATTGTTCTGGAGTCATCTTGTACTGCGTGCGCAGATGCCGCTTCAGCGACTTGAAGCGTTTGCCGTCTTCGAGACAGATCAGATATTCGGGCGTCATCGACTTCTTCAGCGGCACCGCCGGCTTGGCCGGCTCCGCCACCGGCGTCTCAGGTCGCCCGGCGGACAGCCGCTGCAGCGCCGTGTGCACCTGCCCGATCAGGCCCGGAAGATCGGCGGCGGGTGTCGGATTGTTGCTGACATAGGCGGAGACGATGGTCGCGGTCAGTTCGACAAATGTTTTGCCCGCGGGGTCACTCATGAGAAATCCAATCGTCTCGAGACCGGCGGCGGATCCCGCCCCAGTCGAATCTTGTCGGTTGCTTGAACGATGATCGACAGGGTCGGCGCGAAACGCAACCGAGAGCTTGCCGCGATCCGATTGTAAGGCGCGCCATTCAGTCGGCGCAAGGTAGACCAACAGCTTAGCTGCGCTGGTCGAGATGCTCGCGCAGGGCATCGATCGACTCGAAGCGCATCATGCCTTCAGGCATCTGCGCCTCGATCGAGCCGTCCGAATACAGCGAATACGCCATGCCGTCGACGACCCCGGATTTCAGCACGGTAACTTCAGTCATCTCTTCGCTGCGGGGGGGCGGCGTTGTCTCCAAACGCGGCCGCTCCGGCTGCTCTGGGGGCGCCGACTCGGCGGCGCTGTCGCTGCCCCCAAGCAACGACCGGCGCTTCCGTGGGACGGCTTCGTCGCGTGACCGATCCGGTTGCGGCCAAGCTTCTTCGAAGCTGCGCACCGTCGTGGTCGGCGCAGTCGCGGCCGCATCATCGGCGGCCGCCTGAGCGGCACGCTCGCGGTCCCGGCGCGTGGTCGAGGCGAACAGCAGATTGCGCTTCTTGGGCGACGAATCGGCCGATGGCGCGGACGGAGCTTCGGGCGTTCGCGCCCGGGAGCGCTCCCGGGATGCGTCCTCCTGCCAGGGCTGCGAAGATGGCGCGGCAGACGCTTCCTGGCCGGTCCTGGGCTCGCCCCGTTGGGTGAGTTCGGACTCGGATCGGTCACCGGGGAACATCAGCCCTTCGTCAGTTTCGGGCTCCGAGGCATTCGCGGGTGGAAACCCGGGGCGCGGCTTGTCTGCCGGCCGCTGAGCGGACGCACCCGCGGCCGCCGTCACCGCCTCCAGCGCGCGAATCTGGCGGCCGACCACATGTAACCCAACCAGGATCGCACCGGTGCATCCCCCGATGACGCCGGACAGGATCAGGGTATTGCCGAAGCTGAATTCCTTGACGGGGACGCCGAATCCGATCGACGCAAGCCCGGCCAACAGGAACACAATCCCAGCCACCAGTAGAAAGACCATCCCAAACTCCCGTCCCGCCGCAGCAGGCGCGGCGGTCGCCAGGCTACGATAACGTCATATGATTGTGATCGGCAATCGCCTTTCTCGTTTGCAAACAACTTGTTGGCGGGTTCTGGAACGCAAAATAACGGGGCTGGGCTCGTGAACAACAGTCATGACTGCCGCGCGCGGGGCAGCTTGCTGCGAAGCAATCGCAGAGCTACCGTGGTGGCAATCATCACCGAACAATTGGGAGAGAAACGCATGTCGCCAGCTGAAGCCCGCCTGAAGGAAGTCCCGTCTCAGATGACCGAGGCGGAGTGGGAGCAGCGGGTCAATCTCGCCGCCTGCTATCGCCTCGTCGCGCATTACGGCTGGGATGATCTGGTCGATACCCACATCTCGGCGCGCGTGCCCGGCCCCGAACATCACTTTCTGATCAATCCCTACGGCCTGATGTTCGACGAGATCACCGCGTCGAGCCTGGTCAAGGTCGACCTCGACGGCAACCAGCTCAGCGACAGCCCGTACAAGATCAACCCGGCCGGCTTCACCATCCATTCGGCGATCCATGAGGTGCGCGAGGACGCCGGCTGCGTTCTGCATCTGCACACGCCGGACGGCACCGCCGTGGCGAGCTGCATGGAAGGTCTGTTGCCGCTGAACCAGACCGCGCATTTCGTCACCGGCGACCTCGCCTATCACGACTACGAAGGCGTCGCGCTCGATCACGACGAGCGCCCGCGGCTGCAGCGCGATCTCGGCGACAAGAACCACATGCTGCTGCGCAATCACGGCACGCTGACGGTCGGCCGCAGCGTCGCGTCGGCGTTCGAGCGGATGTATCACCTTGAGCGCGCCTGCACGATGCAGGTCCGCACCCGGATGCTCGGTCCGACCGCCTATCCGATCGAGCACCTCGCGGTCGACAAGAACCACGAACTGATGACCAACCGCGACTCCATGGAGCTGCGCTCGACCAAGCTGGTCTGGCCGCCGCTGCTGCGCAAGCTCGATCGGATCGACCCGAGCTACCGGACCTGAGGGACAGAGCTTCGTCATTGCGATCGCTGCGAGGCAATCCAGACTCGTGCACTTGGCTGGATTGCTTCGTCGGCTTCGCCTCCTCGCAATGACGGTCGAGGTTGCGGTTGAAGTTCGCCAAGGTGATGCTATCTTTCTCGCATCACCCTCTACGCTTCTCGGACGTCAAACGCCGCCCAATTCCGGGCGGCGTTTTTGCGTTCGGGTCAGCTTCGCCGAACGGGAACGCCGAGCCCGTTTCGTCCAAAGATGATCAGCCCCGCGTACACCAGCGCCGCCGCCAGCGTGGTGTGCCCGCTGAACATCACCAGTCCGAGCGCCCACCCGCGCGCGATGACCAGCAGGATCAACGCGACCAGCAGGGCGGCGCTGCCGGCGATGCGCAGCGCCGTAACGATCCTGCGCGGCAGGGATCGGCGGAGGAACTCGTTCTGTTGCCGGCGGGTCGCCAGTGCGAGCGCGGCGAAGCCCGCGAGGCTGAACGCCAGAGCGAGGGCGTGGATCATTGCGCCGCCTCGCTCGCGGCGATCGTGACAGGTCGGCGCCGTTTAGCCTCGGTCTGCCCCCGCGCGCCATGCCGCGCAGCGCGGAGTGCCAGCACGGCGTGCAGCAACGCCAGCGCACAGCACATCAGATCGACGCCGGCGAACACCCAGTCTCCGGCCGCGAGGCTGCGCCACAGCGGGCGCGGCGTCGTCGCGGCGTTGAGCACCGGTACCAGCGCCAGGAGGGCAGCGGCCGCCCAGAGTTGCTCGACCCAGGCCGTGCGCGCCGGCCGGAGCAGCGCGTGCAGCAGCGCCAGCCCCCAGACGATGAAGAAGACGTGGATCTCCCAGAACGGCCGCTCCGCCATCGAGATCGGCAGCAGCCGGTTCGCCCACAGGAAGCCCGTCATCGCGATCGACAGCCCGGCAATGCTGGCGATGTTCAGCCGTTCGACCAATCGGAAGCCGAAATAGGGCCGCGCCGGGTCCGGCAGCTTCTGCCGCCGCTTCACCGTCCACATCACCAGCCCGGTGCCGACCATCGCGGTGCCCATCAGGCTGGTGAGGAAGTACAGCCAGCGTGTCTCGACATCGCTGAAGCGGCCGAGATGCAGCGCGTAGAGCACCCCGCGGGTTTCCGCGGCGGCGCCGACACGGTCGTGCACGGAGAGCAGCTTGCCGCTGACGCCGTCGAATTCGACGTAGTCCGGACTCATCGAGACGCGCCCGGCGTCGCCGCGTGTCACCGCGATGCGCGCTGTGGAGTCTCCCGGGTTAGCGGCGTTGACGCGGCCGATATTGGCCGCCCCCCAGCGCTCCTGCGCCTGACGCACCATCGCTTCGAGCGGCGCCAGTGCCGCCTTCTCTCCGCTCGGCTTTCCGGCCGGGATGAAGGCACTCAGTTCAGAGGTGAACTGCTGACGTTCGGCCGGCGTCTTGATGGCGGCGCGCTCGCCCCATGGCATGTACAACGCCATCAGCGTCACCAGCCCGGTGTAGGTGATCATCACGTGGAACGGCAGCCCGAACACCGACAGCGCGTTGTGCGCATCGAGCCACGAGCGCTGGCCCTTGCCCCAGCGGAAGGTAAAGAAGTCCGTGAAGATCTTCTTGTGGGTAATCACTCCGGCGATGATCGCAACCAGCATCGACATCGCCGCGAGCCCGGCGAGCCATCGTCCCCAGAACGGTGACATGTAGTAGAACTGGAAGTGGAAGCGATAGAAGAAGTCGCCACCGAGCGTGCCGCGCGCCTCGACACGATGCCCGGTCAGCGGGTCGAAGTGCCCCTCGCCGAATGCTCGTGCGCCCTGCCCGCCGCCGGGAAGTCGCCAGAACGCATAGACGCTGTTGGTGCGTCCGTCCGGCAGCTTCAGGCTCCACTGCGTCGCCCCTGGGGCGATCCGCCCGAGTTCGTCGGCAACGCGCTGCGCCACCACGGCTGGATCGAGAGCCTGCGCGAGGCGCGGCAGCTCGGGCCGCATCCATTGCGACAACTCGTCCTTGAAGAACGACACAGTGCCGGTGAGAAACATCGCATACAGCACCCAGCCGAGCAGCAGCCCAGTCCAGGTGTGCAGGCCCGACATGCTTTGCCGGATGCCACGACCCGACTCGCGCGGAGTGCTGTCCACCGTCACCACTTGCCTCTCGTCAGGACCCCGACCAGGCCAGCGGCGCCAGCGCCGCGGCCACGATCAGCAGGCCGATCCATGCCGTGAGCGCGCGGCGCACGGCGAACACCCAGATCACCGCTCCGGCATAGATCGCAAAGCTCGCGAGCTGCCCGGTGAGCACCGCCTGCGGCTTGCTGATCGGCAGCGCCAGTACGGCGAGACTGAACAGCACCGCGATACCGTAGCCGCCGAGCAGCGCCGCGACGATCCGCGAGACCAGCGGACCGGTGCGCCGCGCCCGCTCGGCCAACGCTGTCATTTCGGCGCAGCCGGCTTGGCCGGCGGACCCGCGGGGATCGGCGGCAGGCCATCGGCCTGCACGAACGTGACGGAGGTGGCGTAGCTCACCGCGTCGTACTTTTCGCCGCCGCGCTCACCCGCGGTCTTGTCGTTGACGCTGACTTCCGCGACATAGGTGCCCTTCCAGGGCATCTCAAAGCTGACCAAACCCTGCGCATCGCTGTGCTCTTCCTTGGCCCAGCCCGATTGCGTGGTCAGCGTCACCTTGGTCTTCGGCTTCGGCTGATCCTTGAACACCAGCTTGAACTGGCCCGGCTGCCCGGTCGGCACCAGATCCAGCACCAGCTTCGGCGGCTGCGCCGCTGAACCGGTGATGAAGCGCGCTGCCGGATAGAACCAGTTCCGGACGTCCTTGTCCTGCTGCTTCCAGGTGTACAGCGGATAGTTCGCGTCCTCGGCGACGAGCGCCTCGCCGGCAGATGCCGCGAACGGCAGCGTGAAGCCGTCCGCGGTCTTGGTGGCGTCGGCCTTCTGCTCGCCCTTGGCGGAGAGCAGCGTCGCCGTCACCTTGCCGAACTTGTCGAGCAGGCCGGGCGACGCTTCGCGCAAGTTTTCGCCGAACTCGCCGAACCGCACCACCGCATTCTTCCCGTCGGCTTGCTCGATCCAGATCTGATGCGCCTGCGCCGGCAGCGCTGTGCCGAGCAATGCGACGATCGTGAGCGACAGCTTGTTCATCTCGTCACCGTTGAATTGCGCGATCAGAAATCGAACGCCGCGGAGAGGATGTAGGTGCGCGGCGCACCGACGGTCACGTATGTGCCGGTGGTGAGCCAGTAGTTCTCGCCGGTGACGTTTTCGATAGTGGCGCGGAACGTAACCGGCTTTCCGGTGAGCGCCGTCGTGGTGTAGCGCGCGCCAATGTCCAGACGCGTCCAGTCCGGGAATTTCGCCGTGTTCGCAGTGGTGAGGTAGGAGCCCGAGGTGTAGATCACGCGGCCGTTGAGCGCGAGCCCGCGAACCCACGGCGTATCCCAGTCGAGGCTGGCCGAGAACGTCTTGTCCGGCACGCCGGCGGCGTCGTTGCCGCGCTGGGTCGGATCGCTCGGGTTGGTCAGTTCGGGCTTGAGGAAGGTCGCACTGACCATGCCGCGCAGGTTCGGCAGGATCAGGCCGTAGGCATTGAGCTCGACGCCGCGATTGCGCTGCTCGCCGTCGTAGGCCAGCGAGCCGAGCACGCCGCCCGCTGTCCGGATCTGGCTCGGTCGCGCGATCTGGAACACCGCTGCGGTCGTCGTGATCAGGCCCCAGTCGACCTTGACGCCCGCTTCCTGCTGCTTCGACTTGTACGGTGCGAGAACCGCTCCGGTGTTATCGTAACCGGCGCCGACGATGGTGCCGCGGGTCAGTCCTTCCGCGTAGTTGGCATAGAGCGACACGTTGTGCCACGGCTTCACGACGATGCCGGCCAGCGGCGTCGTCGCGCTGGCGTCATAGCCGCTGGTGAACGCACCGGTGGTGGTGTTGAAGCTGTCCACCTTGACGTTCTGCTCGCGCACGCCGAGCGTCAGCAGCACCGACTCGTTCAGGAACGACATCGTGTCGACGATCGCGACGCTGGTCAGCGTCGATTCCGACGCGAGCCGCGGCGACGTCCGAGTTGCCGTCACCGCTGGGAGCGGCGCCGGGTTGTAGATGTTGGACGCGGTCGTCGTCGAACCCTGAATATAGGCGTTACCCGCCTCCTGATAGAAGCCCGTATAGGCGACGTTGACCTTGTGGCCGATGAAGCCGGTTTCAAACTGCGACCGGAATCCGACATTGCCGCTGACGGTTTTGGTGTAGGAATCGTAGTACGTATTCCGGACGGTGAAGTTGCCGAGCGCATCGACGGCCGCGGTGGACACCGGGAAGGTCTGATAGTTCGAACCGTCGCGATAGCCGACACCCGCATAGGCGGTCAGCCAGTCGGTCAGGTCGTATTCGAGACCGGTGGCGATGGTGTTGTCCTTCTGGCGCAGCTTTGTGCCGGGATACCAGTTGCTGCGCGCATCCGGCGCTGCCGGAACGGCCCCCAGGAACGACGACAGGCTGATCTGCGGACGGAAATTGTCGGTGTTGTCGTTCTGCGAGATCGCATCGAGGGTCCAGCGCAGCCGGTCGCCGCGATAGTCGATTGCTAGCGCGCCGAGACCGCTGCGGAAATTGCCGTCGTCGATCGAGGCCTCGCCGTTGCGACCGACGCCGTTGAAGCGGACGCCCCACTCCTTGTTGTCGCCGAAGCGGCGGCTGGTCTCGAGGTGCAAGCCGTAATTCGCCGAACTCATGAAGAATGGCGTCAGCCGCGAAAAATCCTGCTCGGTGGCGCGCTTGGTGACGATGTTGATGCCACCGCCGACGGTGCCGCTCGGTGCGATGCCGTTGATCAGCGCGCCGGGGCCCTTCAGCAGTTCGATCCGTTCGATGATCTGCGCCGGAATGCGCTGCGACGACGACAGCCCGTACAGGCCGTTGAGGCCGACGTCGCTGGCGTTGACGGGGAAGCCGCGGATCTGGAAGGTGTCGTCGAAGCCGTTGGCGCCGGTGGTGGTGCGTACCGATGCATCGTTGATCAGTGTGTCGGCCGCCGTTCGCGCCTGCTGGTCCTCGATCAATTGCGAGGTGTAGTTCACCGTCGAGAACGGCGTATTCATCACGCTGGTCGAGCCGAGCAGGCCGAGCGTGCCGCCCCGCGCCACCTGCCCGCCGGCATAGGCGGGGGCCGGCGCGCCGATCGTGCGCGTGCTTCCCATCGTCGGCGGCGGCGCCACCGGGGCCGGTGGCCGCTCGGTGGTCTGCCGCGGCGTGACGCGCGCGGCGCGTTGAGCCGTCGCGCGCGGCTGCACGGCGCGCGTTGCGCGCGCGCGCTGTTGGGGCGCATCAACGGAAACCGGCGGCAACACCCGCGATTCCGTGCTTTGCGCGCGGCTCTCCGACACGCCTACGCCAGTCAGGCACACCGACATCACGCCCGTCGCGACGCCCAAGTACCAACGATTATTGTTGTTCTTGAAGTAATTCACCGGATGCCCCCAGCTCACGTTGAGGCACGTGACTAGGAGATGACGACCGGCGAGACAACGCAGCGAGTTTAGAATGCGTTTACGTTGGAGATGCAATTACGGCCTCGTCGCGGCCGGTGAATTAGAACAACTCTAGAGAAGCCCCAATCATGGGCACGCACGATCGCATCGCGTATGAATCTGTGCGGCCGGAAATTTGAAGTTGCGACAACGCCTTCTCGTCGGAGGGCGTTGTCGAACTACACGGATGGAACCGCGCGGCGGATTTGCTGCGAGCAAGCACCGATCGTTTGCCGGGCAACGCGCGCGGGTCGATATGTGACGTTCTGCCGCACCGACGTCAGCGCGGCGACTCGGCCAGAGCCGCGAGAATCCGCACCCACGAGCGGATGCCCTTCTGAAAGCTGTTCAGGTCGTACTTTTCATTCGGCGAATGGATGTTGTCGTCGTCGAGTCCAAAGCCGATCAGCACGCTGTCGAGACCGAGCGTGCGCTTGAAGTCTGCGACGATCGGGATCGAAGCCCCGGAGCCGATCAGCACCGCGTCCCTGCCCCATTCATCCGTCAGCGCACGCTTCGCTGCGGCGAGCGGCTTCATGTTCCAGTCGAGCGCGATCGCCGCGCCGTTGGAGTGATCGAGGAACTCGGCGCGGCAATCGCCCGGCAGCCGCGCGCTGACGAAGGCGCGGAACGCGTCGCGGATCTTGGCCGGGTCCTGCCCTTCGACGATGCGGAACGATACTTTCGCCGAGGCCTCGGCGGCGATCACCGTCTTGGAACCCTCGCCGGTGTAGCCGCCGACGATGCCGTTGATGTCGCAGGTCGGGCGCGAGATCAGCTGCTCGATCAGCAGACGATCATCTTCGCCGGCCGGGATCGACAGCCCGATCGGTCCGAGGAAGCTTTCGGCGGTCAGATTCAGACTCTTCCACTGCGCCAGAATCTCCGGCGGCAGATCCTTCACGCCATCGTAGAAGCCCGGGATGGTGACGCGACCGTGGTCGTCGTGCAACGCGCCGAGGATACGCGTCAGCACGCGGATCGGATTCTGCGCGCCGCCGCCGTAGACGCCCGAATGCAGATCGCGATTGGCGGCCTTGATCTTCACCTCTTCGTAAACCAGCCCGCGCAGCGCCGTGGTGATTGCCGGCGTCTGCGGATCCCACATCCCCGTGTCGCAGACGAGCGCGAAGTCCGCTGCGAGGTCGGCCTTGTTGGCTTCGAGGAACGGCACGAAATTCTTCGAGCCGACTTCTTCCTCGCCTTCGATCACGATGGTGAGGTCGATCGGCAGTTCGCCCGTCGCCTGCTTCCATGCACGACACGCTTCAATGAAGGTCGAGAGTTGGCCCTTGTCGTCCTGGGCGCCGCGCCCGACGATGATCTTGCGGCCGTCGGCGTGGTCGGTCACCACCGGCTCGAACGGCGGGCGATGCCAAAGCTCCAGCGGATCGACCGGCTGCACGTCGTAGTGGCCGTAAAACAGCGCGTGCGGCCGCTTGCCGGTGTTGCCCTTGGACTTGGCGACGATCGCCGGATGCCCCGCCGTCTCGCGAACCTCGGCGTCGAAGCCGAGCGACGCGATGTCGGCGCACAGATGCCCGGCAGCCGCCTTGCAGTCAGCGGCGAACGCCGGATCGGCCGAGATCGACTTGATCCGCAGCAGCGCGAACAGCCGCTGCAGCGCGGCCTCGAAATCGGCATCGGCGCGAGCGAGAACGGCGGGCAGTTGCGATGGAACGGACATCGTGTGTTTTCCTTTTGTAACTCATCGAGACGTTGCGCCGCACATCCTTCGAGACGCGGCCTGCGGCCGCTCCTCAGGATGAGGGGGCCGTGCGTGTGGCGGTCCACATCATCTTCATCGCGGCGAGACTCTGCACAGCCTCATGGTGAGGAGCCCGGCATCGCACCACGAAGCCGAGCGTCTCGAACCATGCGCCACACAGCGCGGCGCATCGACGCGCGTCATCACCGTGCACAACGCACCATCACCGCCGCAGCATCCCGCCCAGCGTGCCGCGCACGATCGAGCGGCCGACCGAGCTGCCCATCGATCCGCCGACTTTCTTGCCGAGCTCGGCGGCGAGGCCGCCCACCACAGTGGTGGCGACGGTGCGGGCGACGCTGCGCGCCACGACCTGGCCGGTGGAGAGCTTGCCACGCGGCGTGTTGGTGCCGAACACCGTCGAGACCAGGCTGCCGAGCTGTCCGAACAGCCCGCCTTCCGCTGGCGCAGCGTCGGCGCCAGCCGTCTTGCCCTCCAACCGATCGCGCAGCTTCTCGTAGGCGGATTCGGAATCGATCGCCGTGTCGTACTTCCCTTTCATCGGGCTCGCTGCAAGGATCGACTTGCGCTCCTCCGGCGTGATCGGCCCGATCCGCGCCGACGGCGGCCGGATCATCACCCGCTCGACCATCGCCGGCGTGCCGTTGCCTTCGAGGAACGACACCAGCGCCTCGCCCTTGCCGAGTTCGGTGATCGCCTTCGCGGTGTCGAGCTTCGGATTGGGACGGAAGGTGTCGGCGGCCGCGGCCACCGACTTCTGGTCGCGCGGCGTGAAGGCGCGCAGCGCATGCTGCACCCGGTTGCCGAGCTGCGCCAGCACACGGTCCGGCACGTCAATCGGATTTTGCGTGACGAAGTACACGCCGACACCCTTGGAGCGGATCAGCCGCACCACCTGTTCGATTTTGTCCATCAACGGTTTCGGCGCGTCGTTGAACAACAGATGCGCCTCGTCGAAGAAGAACACCAGCTTCGGCTTTTCGGGATCGCCGACTTCGGGCAGTTCCTCGAACAGCTCGGACAGCATCCACAGCAGGAAGGTCGCATACAACCGCGGATTGCTCATCAGCTTGTCGGCAACGAGAATGTTGACGAGGCCGCGGCCCTGATTGTCGGTGCGGATGAAATCCTTCAGCTGCAGCGCCGGCTCGCCGAAGAAGCTCTCGCCTCCCTGGTTCTCGAGCACGAGCAACTGGCGCTGAATCGTGCCCACCGTCTGCTTGGTGACGTTGCCGAGCGCCTGCGCGGCCTGGCGGATGTCGGCATTGACGTCGCCGTTCTCGGCGACCTTGGCGGCGATCGGCGCGATCGCGTCGAGCATCGCGCGCAGATCCTTCATGTCGACCAGCGGCAATCCCATGTCGTCGGCGACACGGAAGGCGACGTTGAGCACGCCTTCCTGCACGTCGTTGAGATCGAGCATCCGCGACAGCAGCAGCGGCCCCATCTCTGAAACCGTGGCGCGCACCGGATGGCCCTGCTCGCCGAACACATCCCAGAATACGGTGTTGAACTGATCGGGCTGGAACGTCAGCCCCATCTCCTTGGCGCGCTTGAGGATGAAGTCCTTCGCCTCGCCGACCTCGGCGATGCCGGACAGATCGCCTTTGATGTCGGCGGCGAATACCGGCACGCCGGCGCGCGCGAAGCCCTCCGCCATCACCTGCAACGACACCGTCTTGCCGGTGCCGGTTGCGCCGGTGACGAGGCCGTGGCGATTGGCGAGACCAAGCGTCAGCCACGCCGACTGCTCGCCTTTGCCGATGAAGATCTTGTCGTCGGTATCGCCGCTACCGGTTTCGCTCGCCGCCATCGTGTGGTGTCCTCGGTGTCGCTTCCTCGCACGCAGAAACAGTCGAGTCTGCGGCTTCTTCGACACTTATCCTGCATATCGATCAAGACTGTTCAATGTTCTTCGCTGCGGATGCGTCGTGGCGCCGGCCAGCGGCCACGTCGAGCCGTGATGACGTCCACCGAAATCGCTCCGCATTAATCTGTTGGTGAGAGCCGCTCAGGCAACAACGCTTGCAATGTTGCAACACTCGCGAATCGAATCCCGCGGAACAGCGGCTTGTCGCGCGGGCATTGCTTGTGTTTCGAAACGCGAAAGATCAGGATGATCCAACAAATAAAATCCGGCCGACAGCCGGCGGGGGCGTTATGGACGAGTTGATTGAGCGGCTGGCTGAAAAGGCCGGCCTCGAGAAAGCCGTTGCCGGCAAGAGCGTCGGCATCATCCTCGGCTTCCTCCGCAACGAGGGTCCGCAAGAACCCGTCCAGGCCTTGATCGACACCATCCCCGGCGCCGAAGACGCGATCGCATCCGCCGATAGCGCACGCGGCGGCCTCGGCCGCCTGGTCGGCGGCGTGATGGGCGCAAGCCTCAACGGAGGCGGCGTGATGGCGATGGGCGCCCGGCTGATGGGCCTCGGCCTCAGCGTTGCCGACATCCAGAAGCTGGCGCGCGAGCTGTTTCACATCGGCCGCGAGAAGATCGGTGCCGATCAGATGGCGGCGATCGTCGCCGGCACACCGGGACTGCGCCAGTTCACTTGAGACGTCCTGCCTCCGAGTAGTCTGTTTTTCCGAGTATCATGACATATCCCATCTCCCAGATCGACGGCATGACGACAGCGGCCGCAGCCAAGCTCAAATCCGTCGGCATCCGCACCACTGAAGCGCTGCTCGAAGCCGCCCGCACCATGCGCGGCCGCAAGGCGCTCGCCGCCAAGACCGACCTCACCGAACAGCAATTGCTCGAATGGGCCAACCTCGCCGACTGCATGCGCATCCCAGGCATGGGCAAGGCCAAGGCCGAATTGCTGCGCGCAGCCGGCGTGAACACCCTGCGTGAATTCACCCACCGCAACCCGGCGCGGCTGGCGCAGAACATGAAAGAAGCCAACCTCAAGCGCAAACTCGTCCGCGCGCTGCCGTCCGAGAAGGAAGTCGGGCAACTGATCGAAAAAGCGCGAAAGCTGCCGCTGAAGATTAGCTACTAGGTCTCGTCATCGCGAGGCGCGCAGCGCCGAAGCAATCCAGAAGCTCAATACACGGCGCGCTGGATTGCTTCGCTTCGCTCGCAATGACGGCATGAAGGAGCGGCGTCCCACCTCAACTACGCAAATGTTGAAATCGCTCTCCCGCGCCTCCGCCTCTCAGAATCCCGCGAACTCGCTCGGCACTTCCCCGAACGCCTTGATCAGCACCGCGTCCTGAAACTCGCCGATCATCGGATCGCCGGTCCGACTGAAAGCCACCGCACCGGCATTCTCGTCCAGCCGTGCCAGCGCCTCCGCCCGACGGATCGCCCCGCTCGCACTCTGACACTCAGCCGGCTCCCCCGCCACGACGCCTTCGTCCGATGCCCGAAATGGCAGCGCGACGTAGTAAGTAACATCCGCCATCGATTTCATCCTCCGGCTTGAAGCCGTGAGGAATGTTCACATTATGTTCTTCTAAAGTCAAGCGCGCACTGAGGACCCCGACAGGCTTGTTTCAGCCGCAACAGAAGGCGAAGCGGGTCTTGTCGCTGAACATGGGTTGGCGATTGCCAGGCGGCATGAAGGTCGCCGCCGCCAGCGCAGACGCACGCTTTGTTACGAGGAGGACGCGCCCAACCGCTGGGTGCTGTCGCTCGTGTTCATTCGCACTTTGGCTTCGCGGATCGGAAGATTGATCAAGGCCGCCAACAAGGCGAGCAAGATGTCGGCGTACCACATCAACTGATAGTCGCCGTTGCGTGCCACCGCCAACCCGCCCAGCCAGGCGCCGAAGAAGCCGCCGATCTGGTGGGACAAGAGCGTGAGGCCGAACAGCGTTGCCAGATAGCGCGTGCCGAACAGCTTGGCGACGAGGCCTGCCGTCGGCGGCACGGTGGCGAGCCAGGTGAAGCCGAGCGCCGCCGCAAACACGTAGAACGTGATCGGGTCCTTTGGCGAAACCAGATAGATCGCGATGATCACAGCCCGGCTCGCATACATCACGGCCAGGATGTACTTCATCCGACAAAAGGTGCCGAGCCAACCGGCGCACAAGCTGCCGGCGATGTTGAACAGACCGATCAGGCCGATCGACGTGGCCGAGACCGCCGCCGACTGTCCGCACAGCGCCACCTCACCGGGCAGATGCGTGACCAGGAAGGCGATGTGAAAGCCGCAGGTGAAGAAGCCCGCGTGCAGACACAGATAGCTGCGGTCGCCCATCGACGTGCGGATCTGCGCCATCAGGCCCGACGAGGGGAGCGGGTCGACGGCGGGCTGCGCCGGAACATCGCGGCTGACCAGCCAGCTCAGCGGAATCGTGACGAGCGCACTCGCCGCCAGTGCGAACATGGCGACGATCCAGCCGAACGAACTGATCACGGCCTGGACGAATGGGGCGAACACGAACTGGCCGAACGAACCGCCGGCATTGATAAATCCGGCTGCGAACGAACGCCGGTCCGGCGACAGCCGCTGCGCGCTGGCGCCGATCAGCACCGAAAAGCTGCCGGCGCCTGCACCCGCCGCGGTCAGGATCCCCATGGTCAGCACCAGGGTCCATTCGGAATGGGCCGCGAAAGGCGTCAGCGCGAGGCCCGCGACCAGCAGAAGCGCGCCGCTCACAAGCGTGGCGCGCGGGCCGTACTGGTCGGCGATGGCGCCGAACAGCGGCTGGACCAGTCCCCAGACAAACTGCGCGATCGCCAGAGCGAACGAGATCGCAACGATGCCGAGGCCAGTCGTGCTGTTGATGGGATCGATGAACAGGCCGGAGGTCTGCCGGATGCCCATCGTGATCATCAGGATCGCCGCCGCGCACAGCATGATGGTCCAGGATGACCAGCGTTCGCCTGCAGCTCTTTGCCCTGCTTCCACGACCTGTCCTTTTGTTATTGGAGCGCTCCGGTTCGTCGCGCCGGCTGCGCCCGTCCCACGCCACTTGCAGCGCAGTCCGGGAACGGGCTGCAATTCACCTCGGGCCAAGCCGAGGCGGACGCAAGGCGCCGCGACGAGACCGCCGTGTCATAGGCCAGATCAGGAGCGCGCGGAAGCTGCCGCGGCGTCGATCCGTGAGGGGCGCCGACGCATGACAGCCTTTCAATCGAAGAGGTCGCTGCGGTCTTCGATCGTCATCAGGATCGCCGTCAACAAGGCGACCAGCTTCTCGCGTTCATCGCGCCCTGGCCGCCGGAGCCGCGGTTGGCGCGGCCGCTTGACAGCCCGCCGCTTCCCGCGCAAAGCGCTGACATGAGCGCAGCGCAGCAAACCCCAGCGCCTCCCACCGCGACCGGCGGCGCCGCCGCGCTGCGCGAACTGCTCGCGCGCCCGGTGCCCGCCGTGATGGGCATTCTCAACGTCACCCCCGATTCCTTCTCCGACGGCGGCGACTTTCTCAGCCCGGAGCGCGCGCGCGAGCACGCCGCACGGATGATCGCCGAGGGTGCCGACATCATAGATATCGGCGCGGAGTCCACGCGCCCCTATGGGTCGCAGCCGGTCTCGGCCGAACAGGAGCTGCAGCGCCTCCGCCCGGTGCTAGCGGAGATCGCTTCGCTCGGCACGCCGGTGTCGATCGACAGCATGAAGGCCGAGGTGGTGGCGTGGGCGCTCGACCATGGCGCGTCGATTGCCAACGACGTCTGGGGCCTGCAGCGCGATGCCGAGATGGCGCATGTAGTCGCAGCGCGCGGCGCGCCGGTGATCGTAATGCATAATCGCGACGCCGCCGATCCTTCGATCGATATCGTTGCTGATATCAACGCCTTCTTCGAGCGCTCGCTCGCGATCGCCGCAGCTGCCGGCATCGCGGAAGCAAACGTTGTGCTCGATCCCGGTATCGGCTTCGGCAAGACCCCGCAGCAGAGCATGATCGCGCTGGCGCGGCTCGCCGCCTTCAAGCATTTCGGCCTGCCGATCCTGGTCGGCGCCTCGCGAAAACGCTTCATCAGCACGGTGGTGCCGTCAGAGCCGAAGGACCGCCTCGGCGGCTCCCTCGCCGCGCACCTGATCGCCGTGCAGAATGGCGCCCAGATCATCCGCGCGCACGACGTCGCCGCCACCGCGCAGGCGCTGAAGGTCGCGCACGCCATCACCACCAGCATCGAGGACTGCCGATGAGCGACACCATCTTCATCACCGGCCTGGTGCTGCATGCGCGGCACGGCGTGATGGATCACGAGACCGAAGTCGGCCAGCGCTTCGTCATCGATCTCGAACTCGCGGTCGATCTCGCCGAGTCCTCGCGCACCGACCGATTGTCCGACACCGTGTCGTATTCCAACGTCGTCGCCTGCGCGACCGCCGCGTTCAAGGACGTCAACTACAAACTGCTGGAGCGCGCCGCCGGCGCGGTGGCGGAAGCGATCCTGTCGAGTTTTTCGAAAATCGGCGCGGTCAAGGTCACGGTCCACAAACCGCACGCCCCGATCGCCGCGATCTTCGACGATGTCGGCGTGATCATCACCCGCACGCGCCAGGCCCCGCATGGCTGAGGCCCTGATCGCACTCGGCGGCAATGTCGGCGACGTCCGCGCGACCTTCGACAAGGCGATCGCCAACATCTGCGGCATGACGCAGGCCGAGCTGCTGGCGCGCTCCTCGGACTACACGACGCCGCCCTGGGGCGACGAGCAGCAGGACGCCTTCGTCAACGCATGCATCGCAATCGACACAAGGCTGGATCCGCACGCGCTGCTGTTCACGCTGCATAAGATCGAAAAGAAATTCGGCCGCGACCGCGCGAGCGAGCGCCGCTGGGGCCCGCGCACGCTCGACCTCGATCTGCTGTCCTATGACGACGGCGTCATCAATCGCCCCGACCTGACCCTCCCCCACCCGCGCCTGTTCGACCGCGCCTTCGTGCTGGTGCCGCTGGTCGAAATCCGGCCGGACGGGACGATCGGCGGGCGGTCTCTGCGAGACGCGCTGGCGGCGCTGCCCACCGCCGGAATCGAGCGTCTGCCGCCACGCGGTTAATGCGGCGCACAATCGCGCATCGTGCGCCTATTGGCCCGAAACAACCGTTTGGCATGTCGCGCCGCGCGTGGCATTTTCCCGCCCAATCAAGTTTTCGTACCGGGGAGTCCGATTTCCAAAATGTCTTCCGCAAGCACCGAGCTGTCGCTCGCCGCCGATTTCCCGCCGGCCGACTACGATCAATGGCGCAAGCTCGTCGATGGCGTGCTCAAGGGCGCCCCGTTCGAGAAGCTGGTCAGCAAGACGCATGACGGCCTGACCATCCAGCCGATCTATCCGCGCTCCAAGGGCGCCGCGCCGGTCGCCGGCCGCGCCCCCGCCGCGCCGTGGCAGATCATGCAGCGGATCGATCACACGGATGCACGCGAGGCCAACAAGCAGGCGCTCCACGATCTCGAAAACGGCGCGACCGGATTGACACTGGTGTTCGCCGGCAGCGTCGGCGCACGCAGCTTCGGACTGCCGCCGACCAAGGACGCGCTCGAGGCGGTGCTGGACGGCGTTCATCTCGATGCCGGGATCGCGATCGAGTTGCAGTTCGCGCCGCAATCCTGCGAGCTGGTTCGTCATCTCGCCGAGCTGATCAAGAGCCGCGGCACCGATCCGGCCGCCTGCGACATCCGCTTCGGGATCGATCCGCTCGGCGCCCGCGCCGTGCAGGGATCGAGTTCATCTGACTGGGCCGAGATCGGGCGCGGCGTCGCCGAAGTCGCCACTGGCCTCGCCGGCCGCGGCTTCAACGCCAACCTCCTCGCCGCGGATGGCCGCGTGATCCACGACGCCGGCGGCTCGGAGGCGCAGGAGCTGGCCTTCGTGCTCGCATCCGGCGCGGCCTATCTGCGCGCGCTAGACAGCGCCGGCGTGCCGCTGGAGCAGGCCCGCGGCATGATCTATGCGCGGCTCGCCACCGATGCAGACCAGTTCCTGACGCTGGCGAAGTTCCGCGCGCTGCGCCTGCTGTGGGCGCGCGTCGAGGAAAGCTGCGGGCTGTCGCAGAAGCCGCTGTTCGTCGCCGCCGAAACCGCGTGGCGGATGCTGACGCAGCGCGACCCGTCGGTAAACATGCTGCGCGCCACGGTCGCGACCTTCTCGGCCGCGCTGGGCGGCGCCAATTCGCTGGTGGTGCTGCCGCACACGCTGGCGCTTGGCCTGCCTGACGCCTTCGCACGCCGCGTCGCCCGCAACACGCAACTGATCCTGCTCGAGGAGTCCAACCTCGACAAGGTCGCCGATCCGGCCGCCGGCGCCGGTGGCATCGAGGCGCTGACGCGCGAGCTATGCGCCTCCTCGTGGGCGCAGTTCCAGGAGATCGAGCAAGCCGGCGGCGCGTTCGCGGCGCTGGCCGCGGGGACGATCCAGCCGAAGGTCGCGGCGACCCGCGCGGCGCGCGACAAGGCGATCGGCAAGCGCCGCGACGTGCTGACTGGCGCCAGCGAATTCCCGAACCTGCACGAAACGCAGGCGACGGTGCTGAACACCGCTCCGGCCGCCGTGCCGCCGTCAGGCGAGGCCAAGATCAGCTTTGCTCCGCTGGCCCCTATCCGGATAGCGACGCCATTCGAAGTGCTACGCGACAAGTCCGATGCGGTGCTGGCCGCCAAGACGGCGCGGCCGAAGGTGTTCCTGGCCAATCTCGGCACCGCGGCCGATTTTACCGCACGGGCGACCTTCGCCAAGAGCTTCTTCGAGACCGGCGGTATCGAGGCGATCGACAGCGAGGGCTTCGCCGATCCGGCCGCGCTCGCGGCCGCCTTCAAGGCCTCCGGCGCGGCATTCGCCTGTCTGTGCTCGTCCGACAAGGCTTACCCGGCGCACGCGGCTGCGGCCGCTCAGGCGCTGCGCCAGGCCGGCTGCAAGCGGATCTATCTCGCCGGCCGTCCGGGTGAACTGGAGGCCGGCCTGCGCGACGCCGGCGTGCAGGAGTTCATCTTCGCCGGTGGTGACGCCATCGCGCTCCTCACCGACGCCTGGACCGAGATCGAGGCGGCATGACCACGACCGGCAGACCAGTGCTCACCGGCGGCTGCCAGTGCGGGGCGATCCGCTTCGCGCTGTCGGCCGCGCCGCTGCGGGTGACGCTGTGCCATTGCCGGATGTGCCAGAAGGCGACGGGCAGCCCGTTCGCCTCGATGGCCGAGATCGCCCGCGAGAACTTCGCCTGGACGCGCGGCAAGCCCGCATCGTTCCGCTCCTCCTCGGTCGCCGAGCGCGACTTCTGCAAGGACTGCGGCACGCCGCTCGGCTACCGGCTGCTCGTCTGCGACAGCATCGAGATCATGACCGGAACCTTCGACCGGCCAGACCGTGTGGTCCCGACCATCCAATATGGCATCGAGGCGCGGCTCGGCTGGACCGGAACCATCGCGAACCTGCCGGGCAAGACCACGTTGCAGAACTACGGGCCCGACAGGCTGGCACAAGTATTCAGTTATCAGCAGCCGGACCACGACTGAGCTCCGAATGACGCGTCAAACCGGTCGTGCTAATATCGACTGGAACAGAGAACGAAGAACATGACCAAGATTCCGAACTTCGCCGACGTCGCTTTCCAGCCCACCGCCGCCCCGACGCCCGCAGGCGAGGCCCAGCCGTGGCTGACGCCCGAGGGTATCCTGGTTAAGCCGGGCTACTCCGAGGCGGACGTCGCGGGCATCGATTTCCTCGACACCTGGCCGGGCGTCGCGCCGTTCCTGCGCGGCCCCTACCCGACCATGTACGTCAATCAGCCGTGGACGATCCGGCAATATGCCGGCTTCTCCACTGCCGAGGATTCCAACGCGTTCTATCGGCGCAACCTCGCAGCCGGTCAGAAGGGCCTGTCAGTCGCGTTCGACCTCGCCACCCATCGCGGCTACGACTCTGATCATCCGCGCGTCGCCGGCGACGTCGGCATGGCGGGCGTGGCGATCGATAGTATCTACGACATGCGCACGCTGTTCGCCGGCATCCCGCTCGACCAGATGAGCGTGTCGATGACCATGAACGGCGCAGTGCTGCCGATCCTCGCTCTGTTCGTCGCCGCAGCAGAAGAGCAAGGCGTGCCGCCGGAGAAGCTGTCGGGCACCATTCAGAACGACATTCTGAAAGAGTTCATGGTGCGCAACACCTACATCTATCCGCCGACGCCGTCGATGCGGGTGATCTCCGACATCTTCGCCTACACCTCGCAGAAGATGCCGAAGTACAATTCGATTTCGATCTCCGGCTATCACATGCAGGAAGCCGGCGCGACGCAGGACCTCGAACTGGCCTACACGCTGGCCGACGGCGTCGAATATCTGCGCGCCGGCATCGCCGCAGGCCTCGACGTCGACCGCTTCGCGCCGCGGCTGTCGTTCTTCTGGGCGATCGGCATGAACTTCTTCATGGAAGTCGCCAAGATGCGCGCGGCGCGGCTGCTGTGGGCCAAGCTGCTGACACAGTTCAATCCGAAGGATCCAAAGTCGCTGTCGCTGCGCACCCATTGCCAGACCTCCGGCTGGTCGCTGACCGCGCAGGACGTATACAACAACGTGATGCGCACCACGATCGAGGCGATGGCGGCGACGCAGGGTCACACCCAGTCGCTGCACACCAACGCACTCGACGAGGCGCTCGCCCTGCCGACCGACTTCTCGGCGCGGATCGCGCGCAACACGCAATTGTTCTTGCAGCAGGAGACCGGCACCACGCGGATCATCGATCCGTGGGGTGGCAGTTACTACGTCGAGCGGCTGACCCACGATCTCGCCGTCAAGGCGTGGGGCCACATCCAGGAGGTCGAGGCGCTCGGCGGCATGGCCAAGGCGATCGAAGCCGGCGTGCCGAAGCTGCGCATCGAGGAGGCCTCGGCCAAGACCCAGGCACGGATCGACACCGGCCGCCAGTCGGTGATCGGCGTCAACAAATACAAGCCGGTCGACGAAGCGCCGCTCGACGTGCTCAAGGTCGAGAACTCGACGGTGCGGCGGCTGCAGATCGATAAATTGAAGCGCCTGCGCAGCGACCGCAGCCAGCCCGACGTCGACGCCGCGCTCGCCGCGCTGACCCGCTCGGCCGCGGACGGCAACGGCAACCTGCTGGCGTTGGCGATCGACGCGGCGCGGGCCAAGGCGACCGTCGGCGAAATCTCCGACGCGCTGGAGAAGGTCTATGGCCGGCATCGCGCCGAGATCCGGTCGATCACCGGCGTCTACAAACGGGAGGTCGCGAGCATGCCGAACCGGATGGAGAAGGTGCAGGCGCTGATCGACGCGTTCGAGGACGCCGAGGGGCGCCGCCCGCGCATCCTCGTCGCCAAGATCGGCCAGGACGGCCACGACCGCGGCCAGAAGGTGATCGCGTCGGCGTTCGCCGACATCGGCTTCGACGTCGACATCGGGCCGCTGTTCGCCACCGCGGACGAAGCGGCGCGGCAGGCGGTGGAGAACGACGTCCATATCCTCGGCGTGTCGTCGCTGGCCGCAGCGCATCTCACCGCGGTGCCGGAACTCAAGGCGGCGCTGAAGAAGCAGGGCCGCGAAGACATCATGATCATCATCGGCGGCGTCGTCCCGCCGCAGGATTACGACGCGCTGGTCAAAGCCGGCGCCGAAGCGATCTTCCCGCCCGGCACCGTGATCGCCGACGCCGCCGAGGAGCTGATCCACAAGCTCAACATCAGGCTGGGACACGCGAGCCAGGCGGCGGAGTAGCTGCGGGACGACCGGCGATGTGGTAGGATGACGGCATGACAACCGTTCTCGACATGCCGCTGGACGCCATCCTCGCCCGCCTTCGCGAGCGGGCCGATGCCCTGCGTGCGGAGGGAGTCAGCAAGCTGTTCGTATTCGGATCCCGCGCCCGCGGGGACGCGCGCCCCGACAGTGATCTCGACGTGCTGGTGGAGGTGGTGGCAGACTCTCGCCTCTCGCTGCTCGACTTGATCGGCGTTGAGCACATCATCGAAGACGCCACTGGCCTCAAGGTACAAGCGACGATGCGCCGCTCGATCCCGCCAGCCTTCGCGGAGCGCATTTCCGACAGCCTCGTCGAGGTCTTTTGAAGTGCCTCCAAACCTCGGAGATCGACTAGGCCACGTCGCGATTGCGATCCAGAACATCCGTGACGCGCTGTCCGATCGCGCCTTATCGGATTTGCAATCAGATCCTGTGTTACTTGCGGCGATCGAGCGATTCCTGGAAAGGATCAGCGAGGCGTCGCGGCACATTCCTCGGGATCTGCAAGACAGCGAACCAACCATCAACTGGCGACGTCTTGCCGATCTCGGCAACTGGCTTCGCCACGGCTATCATGCAACCGACGCCGGCTTGCTATGGGAGATGGTCCAGCGCGATCTCGAGCCACTCCAGCAGTTCATTACACGCGTCAGCAAGGAAACCGATCGTTGAGCAACATCAGCCGCTGGCGACATGCGCTGGCTCTCTTATTCGCCTCGCTCCTCCTCTCCCCCGCCCTCGCCGAGCCGGCCAAGCCGAAGCCCGATTTCGCGGTCAAGACCAAGGCGATCGACGGCAAGGTGCTGCTCGATGCGGCCATCAAGGCCGATCCGAAGCTGGCGGAGAATTGCCTGGCCGAGGGCAAGAAGTATATCGCCGAGCAGCGCGCCGAGGCCGAGCCAGAATTCAAGAGCGACCCGGAACTGTTCCGCAACGGACCTTGGACCTATGAGCGCAGCTACACGGCGGACTCGCTGGTCGCGGACCGCTATGTCAGCGTGCTGCGCATCGACTACAGCTACACCGGCGGCGCACACCCTAATACGGAGATCGACACCGTCCTGTGGGACAAGGCGCAGAGCAAGCGGATCAGCATCCGCCCGTTCTTCACCGACCTCGCCGATGGCAGTCCGGCGATGCAGGCGATGGTCAAGGGCGTGCTGGCCTCGCTGAAGGCCGAAAAGAAGGCGCGTGGCACCGATGACGACGGCGACGACTACGTCAAGAGCATCGAGCCGAAGCTGCTGAAGATCGGCCCGGTGACGCTCGCCCGCTCGACAGAGGCCGGCAGAAGTTCCGGCCTGATCTTCCACTACGCGCCTTACGCCGTCGGCGCCTATGCGGAAGGCAGCTACGACGCCTACGTGCCGTGGCAGAGCCTGAAGCCGTATCTGTCCGCGGAAGGCACCGCGATCTTCGGCGGCGATCGGCCGAAAGGCGACGATGAACGCAACAAGTAAGAAGCCGCTCGATCTGCCGTCGCTGGCGAGCGAGGTGCGCGATGGGCACCGCGCCGCGCTGGCGCGCGCGATCACGCTGATCGAGAGCCGCCGCGGCGATCATCAGGCGTCCGCACGCGCGCTGGTGCAGGATCTGCTGCCGCTAACCGGCCGCGCGATCCGCGTCGGCATCACCGGCTCGCCCGGCGTCGGCAAGTCGACCACGATCGACGCGCTCGGCATGTATCTGATCGAGCAGGGCCACAAGGTGGCGGTGCTGGCGGTCGATCCGTCGTCGGCGCGCACCGGCGGTTCGATCCTCGGCGACAAGACGCGGATGGCGCGGCTGTCCGCCGAGCCGAACGCCTTCATACGCCCCTCGCCCTCCTCCGGCACGCTTGGCGGCGTCGCAGCGAAGACGCGCGAGGCGATGCTGCTGTGCGAGGCAGCGGGCTTCGATGTCGTGCTGGTGGAGACCGTCGGCATCGGCCAGTCCGAAACCGCGGTCTGCGACATGACCGACTTCTTCCTCGCACTGATGCTGCCGGGCGCCGGCGACGAGCTGCAAGGCATCAAGAAGGGCCTGGTCGAACTCGCCGACATGATCGCCATCAACAAGGCCGATGGCGACAACATCGCGCGCGCCAATCTGGCCGCCGGAGAGTATCGCGCCGCGCTGCATATCCTGACGCCACGCTCGCCGCACTGGCAGCCGCCGGTGCAGACCTATTCGGCAATCACCGGTACCGGCATCGCGGAGCTCTGGCAGAGCGTCCTCGCCCATCGCGACGCCACCACGCCCTCCGGCGAGTTTGAGGCGCGGCGCCGCGAGCAGCAGGTCAAATGGATGTGGACGATGCTGGAAGACCGCTGGAAAGCGCGCCTCAAGAGCGACCCCACGATCCGCGCCAAGGTGAAGCAGACCGAAGCCGCCGTCGCCGAAGGCCGTGTCACGCCGGCGATCGGCGCCGACGCGATCGCCGAGCTACTGGTGTGAGAGACCCGACACCGGCTCTCACGCTGCACAGACGCGTCTCGGCACGCCAGCAACGCCAAGCATGGGCCCGCGCCTCATCCGTCATTGCGAGCGAAGCGAAACAATCCAGGCGTCAGGCGCTGAGCCGCTGGATTGCTTCGTCGCTTCGCTCCTCGCAATGACGGCGATGGGGATCGCGCCATGACCGCACTCCGCATCCTGATCACCGGCTTCGGCTCGTTTCCGGGGGCGCCGTACAATCCAACGCCGGCGCTGGTCGACCGGCTGGTGAAGCTGCGGCGACCGGCCTTCGAGGCAGTTGCGCGCATCGGCCATGTCTTTCCGGTGAGCTACCGCGCCGTCGATCGCGAACTTCCCGAACTGCTGGCCAACCAGCCCGATGCACTGCTGATGTTCGGCCTCGCGGCGCGCACATCGCATCTACGAATCGAGACCCGCGCGCGCAATGCCGTGACGACGCTGTGGCCGGACGCGGAACGCACGACGCTGCGCACCGCCTCGATCGCGTTGCATCAGGATGCGCAGCTGTTCGGGCCGCATTGCGCCAAGCTGATGCGCGCCGCCTGCGCGACCGGCATCGATGCCCGGCTCTCGCGCGATGCCGGGCGCTATCTGTGCAACTATCTGAGCTGGCGCGCGATCGAGGCGACACATCGGCCGCACGGCCCCCGCCTCGCCGCGTTCGTCCACGTTCCACTGATCGCCCGCGACGGCCGGCCGTGGCGGGACGGTACGATCAGTGCGGAGCACCTGGTCGACGCCGGCGAAGCCATCCTGCTGGAAATGATCAGCCAGGCGCGACGAGCAAGCCCCTCGCTCACGACGGCGTGATCCGAGATCGAAGTTCCAGGTTTGAACCCCAGCCGCGGCTCGGCGTTGAAAGGCGAACGGGAGGTCCGCATGCCCTACGCGCTGTATTGCGACGACGCCAAGATCAGCAAGGCCTATCCGACCGAGGCCAGCGTGTGGAAACATGCGCAGGAAAGCGGTCTCGTTGTCGACGTCGATCCCGGCGGCGAGTCACCGCAGCCGCGCCGCATCCTCGATAACGGCTACCAAATCCGTGCCTGCAGCGCTGACCCGGGCGAAAACCCGGAGCACAACGACGCCGAGGCCCATGCGGAGCGCGACTACCAACTCGCCCGCAACGCCGCCTGAGGGTTAACCCTACCGCCAAACATCTCGCTGCTGCGACGCCGCCGTCCTCCGTGGGGCGGCGGTTTTTGCGTTACCAGTTCAACGTTGGTCCACGCGAGAGGCGCAGACATGACGATCCATCGGCGCGACCTGCTCGGCGCGGTCGCCGGCGCACTGACTCTGGCCGCAACGCCGCTCGCGGCAGCGCCGCTGACCTCTAAGCGCGGCCGCGATGCCACCCAGTTCGGGGTCCGGCCTGATAGTTCGGAGGATCAAACCCTCGCGTTGCAACGCGCCATCGACGATGCCGCCGAGCGGCGCATGCCGCTGGCACTGCCGCCGGGCACCTATCGCACCGCCACGTTGCGGCTGCCGTCCGGCGCGCAGCTCAGCGGCGTGCGCGGCGCGACACGGCTGATCTTCACAGGCGGCCCGTCCCTGTTCGACAGCGCGGGCGCCGAGACGCCGACGCTGCAAGGTTTGGTGATCGACGGCGGCGGCATCACGCTTCCGGCGCGGCGTGGCCTGGTCCACTGCGTCGGGGCGCGGTCGCTGCGGATCGAGCAATGCGAGATCACCGCCAGCGGCGGCAGCGGCATCTGGCTGGAAACCACCGCCGGCATCATCACCGACAACACGCTGACCGCGATCGCCGTGACCGGCGTGGTGTCGTTCGACGCCAAGGGGCTGAGCGTGTCGCGCAATACGATCATCGGCACCAACGACAACGGCATCGAAATCCTGCGTACCGCGATCGGCGACGACGGCACGCTCGTCACCGGCAACCGGATCGAGAACATCAAGGCCGGCCCCGGCGGCTCGGGGCAATATGGCAACGCCATCAACGCGTTTCGCGCCGGCAACGTCATCGTCAGCGGCAACCGCATCAAGAATTGCGATTACTCCGCGGTGCGCGGCAATTCGGCCTCGAACATCCACATCACCGACAACAGCGTCAGCGACGTGCGCGAAGTCGCGTTGTATTCAGAGTTCGCCTTCGAGGGCGCGGTGATCGCGAACAACACCGTCGACGGCGCGGCGCTCGGCGTCTCAGTGTGCAACTTCAACGAAGGCGGACGGCTCAGCACCGTGCAGGGCAATATCATCCGCAATCTGCGGCCGAAGCGACCGATCGGCACGGCGCCCGACGACGACGCCGGCATCGGTATCTATGTCGAAGCCGACACCGCGGTGACCGGCAACGTGATCGAGAATGCGCCGTCGTTCGGCATCGTCGCAGGCTGGGGCCGCTATCTGCGCGACGTCGCGATCACCGGAAACGTGGTCCGCAAGGCGTTCGTCGGCATCGGAGTGTCGGTCGCGGACGGCGCCGGCACGGCGGCGATCAACGGCAACGTCATCGCCGAAACGCAGCGCGGCGCGGTGGTCGGTCTCGATCATGCCAGGCCAGTGACGCCGGACCTGACCGCGCCAAATGCAGCGCGGTTCGCCCAGATCGCGCTCGGCACGAATTCCGTTCGCTGACTCAGCGCTTTCAACGATGCACAACCTCATGGTGAGGAGGCCCGCAGCGCCGTCTCGAACCATGGACAAGGGACGCTCCACAGCCCCATTCTTCGAGACGCTCGGCTCCGCCGGGCCGAGAAGGAGCACTGCCGCTTACTGATACGCTGCCGCGAAATAACTTCGCTTCAGCCTGAACTGCCCGCCGACCGCGCGGTACACTTGCCGCAGATACTGGCCGTTCCGACACAGCGCGGCCACGCCGGACCGGCATCCGAGATACTCGTAGTGCAGCACGATGGTCGCCGGCGTATAGGTCGCGAAATAATGACCGGCAATCGAGCCGGACGGACATTGCGCCGCGAGGTTGCGCTGGATCTCCAACGGCAATTGCGCCAGGTGATACGAATTCCACAGCGGATCCTTCGGCGACTGCGCAGACGCAGCAAACCCGGCTCCGCCAAACGACAGCGCGGCGTGTCCCGCCGACAATAACTGTGAGATCACGGCATCCTCCCGACCATGCATCGCGTCTCGTCTGATCGCGATTGGGGATCTGAATGGGAGGATAGCCGAGCGAAACTGACAGGACGCTTTCAACGCCGGCCCGCACACATCGCGTATCCGCGATTGCGAGGCAGCTACATCTGAATCTCGGGGATCGACCGCGCGGCTAAAACATCGCCACGTCTTTTTATGGAGCTTCGGCTCCAATGCATCGCGCGGCTTTGCTTGCTGTTGAGGCTGAAAGGATGAACCACAGGGACTTGTGGTTCATCCTTCGCAGTTCGCTGCTCTCAAGCGTTGGAAGATACTGGAAGGGCAACCAGAACTGTGCCCCACCTACTTCTTCCCGTTCCCTCAGGCCGCCCGCACCGTCTCGACGAACCGCCCAACCTCCTGGCGCAGGCGGGTGCTGTCGCGCGAGAGGGACTGCGCGGCGGACAGTACCTGCGTCGAGGCTGCGCCGGTTTCGGTGGCGCCGCGTTGAACGTCGGTGATGTTCGACGAGACTTGCTGGGTGCCGCGCGCCGCCTGCTGGACATTGCGGGAAATTTCCTGCGTCGCCGCACCCTGCTCTTCCACCGCCGAGGCGATGGTCGAGGCGATCTCCGACATACGCTCGATCGTGCCGCCGATCTCGCGGATTGCTCCGACGGAATCCTGCGTCGCCGACTGCATCCCAGTGATCTGCTGACTGATCTCGCCGGTCGCCTTGGCGGTCTGCTCGGCCAGCGCCTTGACCTCCTGCGCCACCACGGCGAAGCCGCGGCCGGCGTCGCCGGCGCGCGCAGCTTCGATCGTGGCATTGAGCGCCAAGAGATTAGTCTGTCCCGCAATAGTGTTGATCAGATCGACCACGTCGCCGATGCGATTGGCGGCGTCCGATAGCTGCCCGATCCGGTGATTGGTCTTGCGGGCCTGATCGACTGCTTCGCCGGCGATCCGGGCAGCTTCCTGCACCTGGCGGCTGATCTCCGAGATCGACGACGCCATCTGTTCGGTGGCGGAAGCGACCGATTGCACATTGGCGGAGGCTTGTTCCGAGGCAGCCGCCACCGACGTCGCCAGCTCCTGCGAGCGGTCGGCGGTCGACGTCAGCGTACCGGCCGACGACTCCAGTTCGGATGAAGCCGACGAGACGGTGTGGATGATTTCGCCGACGGCGCCCTCGAAGTCATCGGCCAGCCGCCGCATTTCGGCTTTGTGTTGCTCGGCAACCCGTCGCTCGGCCTCTTCCTGCTCTTCCTTCAGCCGCTTCACGTCGAGCGCATTGGACTTGAAGACTTCGACCGTGCAGGCCATCAGGCCGATCTCGTCGAGCCGGCCGGAGCCGGCAACTTCAACGTCGAGATTGCCCGAGGCCAGTTCGCGCATCGTGTCGGAAATTCGCACGATCGGACGTGACACCGCGCGGCCGATCAGCCACGCCAGCACGATGCCGATGAGTTGCGCCGAGATGGTGATGATCAGCGTCTGCGACCTGGTATCGAACACCTGCGCCTGCGTGGCCTGGCTGATCTGCTGCTGCTCTGCGATGCCGATCTGGTTGATACGCCCGGCAGCGGCCGCCAGCGTGCCCGCCACTTTGCTCATCTCGTGGATCTTTGCCTCGACGCCGGCAATATCCGCCGCCGCCTGCCGGAAACCGTCCGCATAGATCGTCAGGTCGGTCTCGATCGCGGCGATCTGCTTCTGCTCCGAGACCGTGTCGACGGAGGTCTTCAGCGCCGACAGCGCGCTCTTGAGATCGGCGAGCGATTTATCGGCGGTCGCCAGCGCGTCCTTCTCGAGCCGGATGCCCAACATCTTGCTGGCGGCAAGCCGCAACATCATGAAACTCTTCAGGCCCTGCCCGACCAGCAGCGCATTGCGGCCGTCGCCATCGCCGGTCATCGTCGCGCTCTGCAGTTGTTCGAACTTCGCCATCAGACGCTGTCCCACGGGACCAAGTACCTCGACCGTGATCCGGCTCTGGTCGCGGCGCAGCTTGACTATTTCGGAGAATTTGCCGCTGTACTGACCGAACTGCTGATCGATGTCGGTCAGCAGCGTATGGATCTCGGGATTTTGAATCTGGCGGGTGCCTTGGGCGATGCCGGCCGTGAGCTTCTGAGCAGCCCGTTCGACCTCGCTGACCAGCGGCTCGTCGCCGGTGAGCCCGTATTCGTGCACGACACTGCGCAGCGCCGCAAAGCCGCTGTCGATCTTGTGCGCGAGATCGACGACCTCGACGCGTTGGCCGAACGAAGTCACGGCCGCTCCCAGGCTCCCGAAGCTGGTGTAGTTCATCACGGCGAGGATCGCCATCAGCACCTGAATGGCAGCGAAGCCGATCGCGATTTTGACGCCGATCTTGCGATTGGTGAACAGCGCGAGCGGACTGAATGAACGGGGTGTGAGCGGCGGGGGTGTGCGGGTCATGATCTGACTTTCACTGCGGGCGCAAGTGCGCGCTCGGGCTGCGACCTTCCAGTGCACGGCAGGCGCCGATCCGCGTCGCAGCGTCGACACGATCGTCGCGGCGGATCACCCCGGCGTGCTGATGAGTTTTGTGGGCGGACGCCAATGTCCGCTGGCCCCACGTGCGCTGGAAATCATTTGAAAAGTTTAAAGAGGCGAGCCGCACAACCATTCGAATGTGCGTGAAATTTGGCGCAGCTAAGCGCTGGCCACTACTTGATATCGATCGGGCCGATCACGCGAGAGCTTGACGATGTTGGACTTTTCGCCCACGCCGCGGTCAGGGGTCAGACCAGCGCGGCGACAAATTAGGTCGTCCTGCCTGCCATGTCTTCGCCGAAAGTCTAGCTTATCCTTGTGTATCAGCCGTCGCGTTACTGCGCTCTCCGGAACGAATTGCACGGCCGCGCGTCGTGGCTGAGATGTACTCGCACCGATGGCTTCTCATGCCTCATCTTCTCAAGATGCTGTTCGCTGCCGCTCTCGGTGCGACGCCCGTCGTGACGCCGTTGCTCACGACCGCCGACGCCGCGCCACGCGAGCCATATGGGATCAATCTGGAAGGCTATGCCTATCCATATCCGGTGCATTCGTTCGCCGTGACGTCGGGCGGCGAGCAACTCGCCATGGCCTATATGGATGTCGCGCCCGCGCAGCCGAACGGTCGCACCGTCGTGCTGCTGCACGGCCGTAACTTTCCGTCGAGCTATTGGGCGCCGGTCATCAAGATGCTGGGCGAAGCAGGCTACCGCGTGGTGGCGCCCGATCAGATCGGCTTCGGCAAATCCTCGAAGCCGACCGGCGATCTGCACTTCGACGACCTTGCCCGCAACACCATCGCGCTGCTCGACAAGCTCGGGATCGCCAAGGCCGACGTCGTCGCGCATTCGCTCGGCGGCATGCTGGGCGTTCGGATCGCCCGCGCCTATCCGGACCGTGTCGACCATCTGGTGCTGACGGCGCCGATCGGTCTGGAAGACTATCGGCTCTACGTGCCGCCGACGCCGACAGAGAAGATCATCGCCAATGAGGACATGCTCACGGCCGAGACTTATCGCAAGCAGCTCGAAACCAACTACGCGCTGAAGTTGCCGCCCGATCAGGTCACGCCCTTCATCGACGCGCGTTTCAACCTCAAGGGCAGTCCGGACTATCCGCGTTGGCTACGCGCCTTCGTGGCGTCGGCGCAACTGATCTATCGCGAGCCGGTGGCGCACGAAATTCCGCTGATCAGCCGCCCCACGCTGTTCATCATGGGCGCCGACGATCACAACGCCCCGGGCAAGCCCAACGCGCCCGAGCCGCTGCGCGCCAAGATGGGGCAGAACGCCGAGTTGGCGAAGAAGCTTGCGGCCGAGATGCCGAACGCGCGTGCCGAGGTGCTGCCGAACACCGGCCACCTGGTGTTTCTCGAAGCGCCCGATCGCTATCGCGACCTGGTGCTGGATTTTCTCGGCAAGTAGCCCGTCGGCCGCTCAGCTGGCCCGGCGCAGCAGCGGATAGCGCTCGGCCAGTACTGCGACGTCGAGGGCGTGCTGCCAGGCAGGCGGCGCAATCTCGATCGGCTCAGCGATGTCCGGGGCGATGTCGTCGTCGAGATCGATCGGCGGGACGATGCTGAGCTGCGGTGGGGCCACTTCCACCGCCAGCTCCATCTCGAGCGCCGGCATGCCAGGATCGTCCGATTCCAGTTCGACGGGCAAAGTGACGCTATAGATCTGCTCCGGCGCCGGAGCGACGGGCGACGGAATGACGTTGAAGACCCGCGTCGGTTCGACCGCGGTCTCGTCGCTCAGATAGAAGATCGGCCGTGGCGCCAGATCTTTATTTTGGCCGAGCCATGACAGGTCGACTGGCAGATTGTCGTCCGTCGCCTCGCGGTACAGCAGGTCGCGCCAGGTATCAACCGCCGCTTTGGCTTCCTGGATGTTCTCCAAAAAGGCCACTTCGGTGAAAAACCGTCGCCAGCGGCCGGTCTCGAATAGTTCGGTGAGATATTCCAGTCGCTGTTCGGCGAGCACGCACCAGCGCTCGACGATTGCGCGGCCGCGCATCGCGTCGGTGACTTCCATGACCAATCCGCCAATGAGGGGAGAGACGAACGCGACGCTACTTACGAATCAACGCAAGCATATGAATCAGTTTGTTAACAAAAATTTACCATGTCCAGCCGGCGGTGCCCCCGTATTGCCCCGAAGACCGTGAGTGGCCGAATCGCATGCGGTCACAAATGGTCGCAGTTAGGGACGGGTGATTTGTTCTGTGGGTGGGCGTCCAAAGAAAAGGACCCGCCCGGGGGGACAACCGGGCGGGTCACAAGCCATATTGGCGCTGGGGTGGATGGGCGCTCGCGCCGAATACAGCCTCGTTGGGGCTTTGCGCTCCCACAACGATTGGTCAGCGGGACAACACCAAACGTTCAATGCGGTTGCGAATTTTTTGTAGATTGAGAGAGGTGGCGTGGACGCGAGCCGGCAAGCTGCCGACATGACCGTCTGCACAAACAAACCAAGCGGCGGTCAGGGTTTGTGGTCGTCAGGGCGCCGGGAGCGCCATCGTGACGAGCGGCTCCTTTTCCAACCGGGCGATCAGGCGGGCCTGATCCTGCTGCGACTTTGCCCCCGCAAGCTGCAGGCGGAAGACCCCACCCTTGCTACTGTCGATCACCGAGGCCTGATAGCTGTCGAGCAGCGCGGTGATGTCGGAGATCCGGGCATCCGGCGCAAACCGGACAAAGACACGCTGGCTGATGTCGCCGCCGAGGCTGCGCGTCAGAGGCGCAGCGCGCTGCATCGCAGGCGCTGACAGCGATGGACCCGGGGCAGGTGCCGCGACCGGCGGTGCCGCAGCAGCGGGCGGCGACGCCGGCGCCGGGGCGGGCGGCGCCTGGACACGTTCCGCCTCGTTCCGCGGCGCAGGCGCGCGATCGTATTGCGGTTGATAGGTGCCGGTTTCGAGCACGCCGCCCGGCGACCACACCAGCATCGCGCCGATCAGCCCCGCTTGTACCACCAGGGCCGTGCTGGCTAGAGAAGCCGACCAGGTCAGCACCTTCGGCGAGAGACTCTTCACGAATGAGGCGAAGCGAGTTCCAAAACTCCGCCCTGCCGCTTTGAAGCCGACTTGCGCAGACCGCGCCGGCTCGGCATCGATCGCCGAGAACAGCTTCTGCATGGCCCTGGACGAGGGCACGCCGAGGCTCTCGTTCAGCTCGATCGTCGAGGCATATTCTTCGAGTACGGCGGCATATTGCTTGGCGAGGTCGGGATCGCGTTCGAGCGCCTCGGCGACACGGCGCGTGTCGCGGGCGCTCAGCGTGCCGGCCGCATACCACGGCAGCAGCGCTTCGAGGTCGCCCGGCTCCTGATGCTCAAGCATCGATTTGCTCATCGCCATCATGGCCAGCCTCGCTGCACGCCGGCTGCCTGAAGCAGATCGGCCAGTTTCTTGCGCGCGTAAAACAGTCGGGTCTTCACGGTGTTCTCCGGAATGCCGACGATATTGGCGACCTCTTCCACCGATTTCTCGTGGTAGTAGACGAGATCGACGATTTCCCGATGGTCAGGCGAAAGCCCTTCCAGGCACTTTCGCAACGCATTGCCTGTGTCCTTTTTCTGGACAGTCACTTCCGGATCGTCGGAAGGGTCTTCGATCGCGGCAGCGGATTCGTCGTCGAGTTCGGCGTCCTTACGGCGTCGCATCGCCGACAGCGCCTTGAACCGCGTGATCGCCAGCAGCCAAGTGGAAACAGCTGACCGTCCTTCGAACTTCCCCGCCTGGCGCCAGACGTCCAGAAAAACCTCGCTGATAAGGTCTTCGGCGGTCTGTTCGTTCCGCACCAGCCGCAGTCCGAAGCGATAGACCCGAACGTGATGCCTGCCATAAAGCACCTGCATCGCCATCCGGTCGCCCTGGGCGATCCGCGCGATCAGTTCCTCGTCCGCAGTCCCCTGCCTGGTATTCACTGGCCGCCTCGCACGATAGGTCGGACGAAACCCGCGGAAGGTTCGAAAATAAAAGGCAAATTTATCATCCTGGCCGACTGCAGCAGCCCAACTGTGAGGTTGAGCACAGATGCAAATACCTTTCACCAGCGCCGCGAGTCCACCTTCCTCGAGGGTTGATCTTTAGCTCGATTCGCCAGCTGCAACCTGGCCAGGGGCATTTTCATTCCCCGTCCTTGCCCGCTTGGTGCCCGCTCCCAACGCCGCCAGCCCCCGTGGAACACCATCTGGAGGCTCGGCATTCGAAAATAGTTCAATTTGAGCAAACGCATAGACAGGCCACCGCGGGGAACTACGAAACTCAGGATACGAAACCTAAAGGCTTTCCTCGTAAGTTCCCTTAACTCACACGCATCGAAGCGCACGATGAATTCAACTGCCGCAACTCCGGGCCTCTCATCAGTGCCAGCGGACGAGGTCGATTGGGCCCGGACGCTCGCGGTCCGTGCCAAGCGGATGAAGCAGCGGCGGCAGATCTTCGACCTCGTTGCCGTCAGTTATCTGATCGATGCAGCGCTGCTGCTGATGTACGCGTTCGCGGACACAATTCCTTTCGGCATCGTGCCTGCCTATCTTGCCGCTGTTCTGCTGATCATGGTCGCGACCATAGCGCTGTCCGAGCATGGCTTTCATGATCGTCATAAGGATTTTTTCCTGGTCTTGCCGACCTTGGCTGTCAACATGGCGTTGGCCCTCGGCTTTATGGTTTGGGTGCCGCAGGCGGCCTTCGTGTTCATGGGCGCGCTGCTGATTCTTTTCAGCGTCGCTTCGCTTCACGCCAGCCGCAAGCAGAGCCTGGTCGGCTGGAGCGTGATGACGATCGCGCTGGCGATGCTGTTCCTATTGAATGATCGCCCTATTTCCGTGCCGGGCGGCTCGATGCTCGAACGTCTGACGACGCTCCTGGTGCTGGTGCTGACGATCGGCCGCTGCATGTTCGTCGGCATGTACTCTGCCAGCCTGCGGGAGACGCTTTACAAACGCGGCGTGGAATTGCGCGAAGCCTATCAGCGGATCGAGGAGCTCGCGGAGCTCGACGAGCTCACCGGCGCATTCAACCGCCGCTGCATCATGCGGATGCTCAACGAAGAGATCGACCGCGCCGAACGCAACGGTACGCCGCTTTCACTGGCATTGATCGATCTCGACTGGTTCAAGCGCATCAACGACGGCTTCGGTCATCCGATCGGCGATGAGGTGCTCCGCACCTTCGCCATCACCATCTTCGCCAACATTCGCAGCTTCGATCGCTTCGGCCGCTACGGCGGCGAGGAATTTCTGTTGCTGCTACCCAATACATCGCGCGAGGAAGCGCACGCCATGCTGGAGCGACTGCGTGAGATCGTCGCAGAACTCGACTGGACGGCTTTTTCGCCGCGCATGCAGGTGACCCTCTCCGCGGGCATCGCCACGATGACGCTCGGCGAAACCGCCGATGCCGCCCTCGCCCGCTCTGACAGCGCGCTCTACACCGCCAAGGAAATGGGACGTAACCGGATTTTCACGATCTGAAGAATTCAGATTTGAACGCGACGCCAGGATGGACGATGAGCTCTCAGCCGGCCCTTACCGCCGCCAATCTCCTCGATGAACTGCAGGCCACGCTGATGCACGGAACGGTCGCGCGCCGGGTCGAGACCCTGCGCCGCGTCACCGATCTGTATCTCGATGGCGAGGTCGACTACAGCGACGATCAGGTCACGGTGTTCGACGACGTCTTCAACTGCCTCGTCAGGAATATCGAATGCAACGCCAAGGTGCTGCTGGCACAGCGGCTGGCCCAGGTGAAGGCGCCGCCGCGGATCATCCATCACCTTGCCTTCGAAGACATGATCGAGATCGCAGCGCCGGTGCTGTCGCATTCCGAGCAGCTCGACGACGCCGCCTTGATTGCGAACGCCCGCACCAAGAGTCAGCGACATATGCTGGCGATCTCGACCCGTCGTTCGCTCAGCGGCGCGGTCACCGACGTGTTGGTCGAGCTCGGTAGCCAGGATGTGGTCCACAGCACCGTGCGCAACCCCGGCGCGGAGTTTTCCGACAGCGGTTACTCCACCCTGGTCAAGCGGGCCGAACTGGACGAGGCCCTCGCGACCGAACTGAGCCGTCGCGCCATCCCGCGCGCCCAAGTGCTCAAGATGATCGCGCTCGCTTCGGCCTCCGTGCGGGAGAAGCTCAAGGCCGCCAATCCGGACGCGGCCGCCGAGGTGAGTAGCGCGGTGAAGACGGCGACCCGGCTGGCACGCTCCGCGCCGGCAGCGATCAGCCGTCAGACCAACATCGCTCATGGACTGGTTCGAGCGCTTTATGAAGAAGGCCGTATCAACGAAGAGCAGATCTACATCTTCGCCAACGAACGCAAATTCGACGAACTCAACCAGGCCATTGCCTGCCTCGCCGGCACGTCGGTAGAGACCGCTGAAGCCTTGATGGTCGAATCCCGCGACGAGGGCCTGTTGATTCTCGCCAAGGTCTGCAAGCTGAGCTGGAGCACCGTCAAAGCGATCATCCGGATGCGCGACGAGCTGACCAGCGCGAAGTCTGGCGATCTCGAGGAGTGCCGATTCACCTACGAACGGCTGCGCACCTCGACCGCGCAGCAGGTGCTGCGCTTTCACCGGATGCAGCAATCCACCGCGGTCGCCAAGCCGCCGGCCGCCTGCGCGGCCGGCGGCATGGGCCCATCACCACCGGGTGCGTAAACCCGCGTAGACGGCCCGCCCCATCCCGGGATTGAACAGCGCCGACGCCGCCGTGGCGGTCTCGACCGCGATGGCGGTCGAGATGTAGCGCTTGTCGAGCAGATTGCGGGCTTCGATATAGCCGGACCAACCGGTGCCGCGATCGTAGCCGAGCTTGAAGTTCAACAGCGCATACGGATCAACCGTCAGCGTGTTGGCGTTGTCGGCGAAGAAAGCCTGGGGCATCCATTCGACGTTCGGGCCGGCATAGAAACCATTGGCGTGCTTGTACAACACCTCGGCCCGAAGCCAGTGTGCCGGCACCGCCGGGAGCTGATTATTGCCCCAGGTCGCATCGCCGTCGAACCGGAAGTCGCTGTAGGTGTAGGCGACGTTGAACCAGAATCGGTCCTCCTGCGCAAAGGTCGACTTCAGGAACGCGACGCCCAGCCCCGCCTCGACGCCTTGATGCACGGTGCGATCGGCGTTGCGGATGGTGCAGGCCCCTGGTGTCGACGGGCTGGTCAGACATTGCAGCTCGTTGCGGATGTCGGAGCGATACAGCGACACGTCCCAGGTCAGATCCGGCCGCCGGCCGCGGGTGCCGATCTCGTAGGTGGTGGCGGTCTGTGCATTGATGTCGGTGCTCGCCGGCGACGCAAACGTGGTGACGTCGTAGGTCGGCACCTCGGCGCTGCGCGAGATGTTGCCGTACACTTGCCAGGTCGGATCGACGTCCCAGAGCAACCCGATCTTCGGACTGAACGGATTGTAGGCCCGCCGTCCCGACTGATCGCCGTTGGCCAGGAAACGGTCCTGCTGATCGCGGACGGCGTGGAGGAATTGCGCGCCCGCGACCACAGCCACATTCGGCAGAACGAAGAATGAATTCTCGCCATAGGCGGAGACGTTCTGCGACTTCCACAGATAGGACGCCGCCAAAGGTCCCTTGGTGGCGGCGCCGATGTTCCAGTACTGGTTGATGTCGATCGTGCCATTCTGGATGTTGACGCCGGTGACCAACCGATTGCGGTAGCCGCCGATGATGCGGTCGTCGGTGACACGGGCGAAGCCGCCGTAGTCGTGAACATGGAAATCCAGCCACTGATAGATCGGATGCATCACGTGGCGTTCGAGCACGGAAGCGCCGAAGTCCACGGTCGTCTCGTCGAATCGCAGCGTCGTCTTGTTGGCGACGCGCACGGAGTCGATGTTGCGCTGCTGATCCTGCTGCACCCACACCGGATTGGCGGCGCGTGGTGTCATCAGCGCCGCGTCCTTCGTCACCTCGCCGGGAATCTCCGAGCGCCATCGGCCTGCGTTCAGATAGAACCGTGTCTCGGCGTCCGGTGAAAACTGATAGCCGAAATTGGCATTGAGGCGCTCGGCGTCGGTCTTGCTGTGCTCGCGATAGCCGTCCTCGCGCTGCGCCGACATCGTCATGTACCAGTCGAATGGACCGGCGAAGCCGCCGACACTGGTGGCGGACTTCAGATAGCCGAAGCTGCCGCCGTCGATGCGGGCTTCGAACTCGGGCGCGTTGCGGCCGGTCGGCATCACGAAGTTGATCGCACCGCCGAGCGAATTCGCGCCGTAGCGCAGGGCATTGGCCCCCTTGTAGACCTCGACATAGCGATACGCGGTCGGATCGATCTCGAACAGATCGAACAGGCCATCGGCAGTGCTGATCGGAAGGCCGTCCATCAAGGGGATGATGCCGCGATTGCCATAAGCGCGCGACAGGCCCGACCCACGGATCGAGATACGCGCATCCGGCCCCCAGCGCTGCTGGATCAAGACGCCCGGCACCCAGCCGAGCGCATCCTTGATGCTGTTGGCCGGCGAGTTCTTGAACTCGGTGTCGGCCACCAGCGCGACGCCGCCCGGCGTGCGCTGGATGTCCTGCCGCGCCTGCTCGGTGGTCGGCACCGTGAGGCTCGCCGAGCCAGCCGTCCCTGCCGGCTGCGCGGCCCCCGCGACCGGCTGCGCTATCGGAGCGCCGCGGCTAGCCGCGCGCATCGCCCGGCTGCCGCCGATGGCGGCGCGCGGCTTCGGCTGTACGACAGGGCGCGCCGCCTGATCCGGCGCCTGCACGGTCACCGGCGGCAGCGAGTTCGGCGAGCTCCGCGCCAAGGCGGACGGGCTCCACGACGCGGAGCACGCGATGGCAGCAGCAGAGGCCAGCAACGCGCGACGGAACGATACTGACATCGACACCTTCAGGCGCTCCATCACCAGCGCACCTTGAAGCCCGCATAGACCGCGCGGCCGGTGCCGGGCTCGAACAGCGGCGACGAGGCGGTTGCCTTGTCGATGATGCTGGCCGAGGCGATGTAGGTCTTGTTGAGGATGTTGCGGCCCTCGATGTAGACCGAATACGGCCCGCCATTGTCGATGCCGGCCTTGAGGCCGAGCAACGCATAGGGCTCGGTCTGCAGCGTGTTGGCGCTGTCGACGTAGTAAGCCTGCGGCACCCATTCGACGTTCGGCCCGGCATAGAAGCCGTTCGGATTTTTGTAGAGCAGCTCGGCGCGGAGATAGTGCCGTGGCGCTCCCGGCAGCAGGTTGGTACCGAATTTCGCGTCGTTGTCGAAGCGGAAATCGTTCAGCGTGTAGGCCATGTTCAGCCACAGCCGATCGGCGACCGGTCCACGCTCGAACAGATTGTTGAACAGCGCGACGCCGAGCCCGGCCTCGATGCCCTGGTGAACGGTGCGGTCGGCGTTGGTGACGTTGCAATTGCCGAACGCACTGTACAGGCACAGCAGTTCGTCTTTGATCTCGGCGCGGTAGCCGGTCAGCTCCCAGGTCAGGTCCGGCCGGTTGCCGCGCGTGCCGATCTCATATGTCGTCGCGCGCTGCGGCCGGATGCTGGTGAACGGAATGGTCGGGATGCCCGGCCCCGATGCGCTTTCGCCGAAGCTCGGCACCTCGGCACTGCGCGAGATATTGGCGAAGGCCTGCCAGGTCGGATCGATCTGCCACAACAGCCCGCCCTTCGGGCTCCACAGATTGAATTCCGTGGATCCCGACTGATTGCCATCGGACAGAACGCGGTCGCGGCGGTCGCGCGTTGCATGCAGGAACTGCGTTCCGGCCACCAGCGCGACGTTGTGCAGGACGTAAAACGAGTCCTCGATATAAACCGAGGTGTTGGTCGACTTGTCGAGTGACGACGAAGCCAGCGCGCCCTTCTGCCCTGCGATGTTGACATACTGCTTGTTGTCGAGGCGACCGTTGAGAATATTGACGCCGGCGACCAGGCGATTGCGATAGCCGCCGATCTCGCGATCGTCGGTGACTTTGGCGAAGCCGCCATAGTCTTGATAGCGATAGTCCAGCCACTGGAAGATCGGATGCATCAGATGGCGATCGACGCCGAAGGCTCCGAGATCCACCACCGTATTGTCGAAGCGGATCGTCGTCTTGTTGGCGAGCCGCACCGTGTCGATGTTGCGCTGCTGATCGAGTGCGAGGTTGCCCGCCGCCGCGGTCTGCGGCGAGTTCAGCGCGGTGTCCTTGCTAACGGTGCCGGGAATCCGCTGACGAACGCTGTTGGCGTTGAGATAGAACCGCGTCTCGATGTCCGGGGTGATCTGGTAGCCGATATTCCCGCTCAGCCTATAGGCCTGTCCGTTGCTGTGGTCGCGAAAGCCCTCCGCGGCTTGCGCAGATGCGGTGACGTATCCGTCCCACGCGCCGTTGACGCCGCCGGCATTGGCCTGCAGCCGCCGATAGCCGAACGCGCCGGCGTCGACGCTGACGCCGTTTGGAAACGGATCACGCCCCGTCTTGGTGACGAAGTTGATCGCGCCGCCGAGCGAATTGGCGCCGAACTGCAGCGCGTTGGCCCCCTTGTACACCGCGACGTATTTATACGCCGTCGGATCAATCTCCTGAAAATCCCCATAGCCATCGGCGGTGTTGATCGGGATGCCGTCCATGTAGAGCTGCACGCCGCGCAGATGGAAATTGCGCGACAGGCCTGAGCCGCGAACCGACAGCCGCGTGTCGTCGCCCCATTTCGGCTGCGCGAACACGCCGGGCACGTAGTCGAGAATGTCCTTGATGGTGTTGGACACTGTCGAGCTCCGATAGGCGTTCGCCGGCACCAGCGCGACGCCGCCCGGCGTCTGCTGGATGTCGGCGAGCGCCTGCTGCACGGTCAGCACGGTCAGCGCAGGCCCCCGCGCAGTTGCCCGCGGAACTGCGGTCGGCGCGACAGCTGGCGTCGGCGCAACGGCCGGCGTGACGCGAGGGCTTCGTGATGCGCTGCGCTGCTGCAGCCGCGTGCGCGGCGCTGCCTGGCGCGCCTGCTCGGGCGCCTGCACGGTGACAGGTGGCAGCACGGACTGCCGACTCTGGGCGAGCGCAGGCAACGTGAACAGCGATGTGGTGACGATGGACGTGGCGACGAGCGCTGCAGCGTGCGCGAGCACGGGACAGCGCCGCCGCGAAGAAGCGGACGACATAGATGAAACTCCGGGAGCTGAAGTGACGAGGACATACGCGCCGCAAGCGGCGCAGGTCGTCAGATCAGGGCCGGAGGTCCGCGTGGCTGGTGATCGCGGGACTGGGTGAAGGCGACGAACGGCGTGTCGCGCGGCGGATCATAGGCCGTCCCGAACGCGAGACGAATAGCGACCGCAGGTGCCACCGGCGGCGGCGCGGCACCGACATGGTGGCCGATACACAAAGGACAATGGGCGGGCGCGGTCTTGGCCTTACCGGAGTCCTCGGGCGACGTTGCGTCACCGCTCGGCAGACAGAGTTCGTGGCCGGCCTGGAGCTGCGCAGGCGACTGAGCCGCAAGCAGCGCGCTGGTGAGCAGCACGTTCAGCACAAGCGCATACACGGCCGCCCAAGCGGCGCTCCATGCGATTCTACGCTTACGTGCGAAATGGCTCACAAAGTATTCCCCCACCTTTTGCTATCACAGTGCAGGCGCGAGTCAATTTCGTTAGCGATCCGTAAACCACCGGACACTTGGACGATGAGTTGGGCCTATGCGTCCACACCGTGCGCCAGACCCGCGCCTTACCGGCCGCGATGACCGCTCTGGCAGCTGCGCGCCGCGGCCCGGACTGCCGGCGATCCGGTGGGCAAATGAGGCAGGCCGCCACACAGGTTGCCAAGATATTGCCGCGGGCCGGCGAAGATTTCTCACGTTTTGGCCCCGCTGACGCCATTGCCGCAGGGACATTTTACCCTCGGGCTGGCAGATGGGGAGATTGCCATGACATACACAGCCAGCGGGCGCTTGGCTCTGATCATTGCGGCCGGGATGTTCGCCTGCCTGCTTGGACCTTTACAGCCGGCGCCGGCCAGTGCCGCTCCGGAGGGGAACGCGGCACAGCAGACCGCGCCGCCGACCGCCAAGAAGAAGGTTGCGCGCTCGCACGCCAAGCACGTCAAGAAAAAGGCCGCGCCTGCCAAGCCGGCGAAGCCGACCGCCGAAAATTCCGGCAATGACGTCAAAGCCAAGGATCAGAGCAAGCTCGCCATCATGCCGCTGCCTCAGGCCACGCCGCAGGACGAGGCTCAGGCTGCTGCAGATTCGCCGGCGTCGGCCGCTCTGCCCCCGACGATTGCCAATGCCAATGCCCAGTTCCCTGAAGTGGCGGCCGCCGATGGCGCAACCTTGGGCGCAGCGCCCGCGGCGTCTCACCCTGCCGGCTCCGACGCCGCCGCGAAGCCCGCTGCCGATGTCACGGTCATGGCCCCTGACGAGGTGAACGACCTCGATCGCGCCGCAGCGGATTCAGCGCCATCGACCACGATGGCCGCCGTCACCGCCGCGCCCACCGCGAACGCCCAACCCTCCACGACCGGCACCGCTCAACTGTCGTCGGCGTCCGGCGCTGACGGTGCCTGGGACAAGGCGTCGCTGATCGGCAAGCTCTTCATTGCGGCCGGCGGGCTGCTGACGCTGGCCTCGGCCGCGCGAATGTTCATCGCCTGAGATCCGCCGCCTCCCCTTGAAGCGCCTCGCGCCAGCGGGCAGATTGCCCGCGGCCGCGACCGGCCCTCAACGGGAATGCAACATGAGCACTTTTGAATTCATCATCGTCGAGCGCCAGAACGCGGTCGGCATCATCAAGCTCAACCGTCCGAAGATGCTGAACGCGCTGTCGTTCGGCGTATTCGGCGAGATCGGCGCCGCGGTCGAGGACCTGGAGGCCGACGATGCGATCGGTTGCATTCTGATCACCGGCAGCGAGAAGGCTTTCGCCGCCGGCGCCGACATCAAGGAGATGCAGCCGAAGGGCTTCATCGACATGTTCAATGAGGATTTCACCGCGATCGGCGGTGACCGGCTGGCACGCTGCCGGAAGCCGACCATCGCGGCAGTTGCCGGCTACGCGCTCGGTGGTGGCTGCGAATTGGCCATGATGGCCGACTTCATCATCGCGGCCGACACCGCCAAGTTCGGTCAGCCGGAGATCACCCTTGGCACCATCCCGGGCATTGGTGGTACGCAGCGACTCACTCGCGCAATCGGCAAGGCGAAAGCGATGGACCTCTGCCTCACCGGACGGATGATGGACGCGCAGGAGGCTGAACGCGCCGGTCTGGTCAGCCGCATCGTCCCCGCCGATAAGTTGATGGAAGAAGCACTCGCCGCAGCCGAAAAGATCGCGTCGATGTCACGCCCGGCCGCGGCGATGGCGAAGAACGCCGTCAACCGTGCGCTGGAGAGCACTCTGGCCGAAGGCCTTGCGGTCGAGCGCGATCTCTTCCACGCCACCTTCGCGCTGGACGATCGGGCCGAAGGCATGGCGGCGTTCATCGAGAAGCGGAAACCGAACATCCAGAACCGCTGACGACGAACTGACGGATGCGGTGATCGCAAGGCGATTGCCGCATCTTGCCACGCGCCCCATCGTCGCAGCGTTGCCGCATCACCACAGTGGACCGGCCAATCATCCACAGTTCCGGCAGGATGGTTTGCCTCTCGCGGCACCGCGTTCTAAACATGCGAGGGCATCGGCGGGGGCGCAGATATCCAGATCACAGCGGGACCGAATGGACGAGTACGCCCAGATCAACGGTGGTGGAGATTACCCGCGCATGGCGCGACGGAGCTTCTACGTCGCGACGGCCGTCGCCCTTCTGCTGATCACTCCAGCAAGCGCCGAGAGCCTCACTGACGCGCTTGCCAAAGCCTATCAGACTAATCCCCAGTTGAACGCCGAGCGCGCGCGGCAGCGCGCCACTGACGAGAACGTGCCGGCGCAATTGTCGGGCTACCGGCCGCAGATCATCGCCAGCCTCGGTGCCGGCATGCAGGCGATCCGCAATCTGCTGCCGGACAACACTGTCCAGACCGCCAATTTGAAGCCGTGGACGATCGGCGTCACCGTGACGCAAACGTTGTTCAACGGCTTCCGCACCGCCAACAGCGTTCGCGTTGCCGAGCTTCAGGTGAAGTCCGGCCGCGAAGCGCTGCGCAATGTCGGACAGGGCGTGCTGCTCGACGCGGTCACCGCCTATACCAACGTGCTGGCCAACCAGGCTCTCGTGGCGGCGCAAAAGGCCAACGTCGACTTCCTCAGCCAGACGCTGGACATCACCAACAAGCGGCTCAACGCCGGCGACGTCACGCCGACCGACACCGCCCAGGCCGAAGCGCGGCTCAGTCGCGGTCGCGCCGATCTCAATGCCGCAGAGGTCAATCTTGCGGTCAGCCAGGCCACCTATGCTGAAGTCATCGGCAACACGCCGTCGCGGCTGGGACCCGCCTCGCCCGTCGACCGTCTGCTGCCGCGCAGCCGAGAGGATGCGATGTCGCTGGCGATGCAAGGCAATCCTGCCGTGCTGGCGGCCAGCTACGACGTCGACGTCGCCACCACGACCATCAAGGTCGCCGAGGGCGCGCTGCTGCCGACCGTCACCTTGCAGGGCAGCGCCAGCCGCAGCCGCGGGACCGACCAAACGCTCGGCAGCGCCGGCACCGATCAGGCTTCGATCCTCGGCCAGATCAACGCGCCGATCTATGACGGCGGTCTCGCCGCTGCTCAGACCCGGCAGTCGAAGGAAATCGCCGCGCAGAGCCGGCTGGTGCTCGATCAGGTCCGCAATCAGTCGCGCACCGCGGCGATCGCCGCCTGGGTCAGCAACGAGGGCGCCAAGATCGCCGTCAGCGCCTCGGAGGCGGAAGTGCGGGCCGCCGAAATCGCGCTCAAGGGCGTCAGCCGCGAGGCCCAGGGCGGCCAGCGCACCACCGTCGACGTGCTCAACTCGCAGCAGGACCTCATCCAGGCGCGGGCCCGTCTGATCGGCGCCCAGCGCGACCGCGTGGTCGCCTCCTACACACTACTCAGCGCCATCGGCCGCCTCGACGTGCAGACGCTCGGGCTCAACACGCCGGACTACCTGCCCGAGGTTCACTATCACCAGGTGCGCGACGCATGGCACGGACTGCGTACGCCGTCGGGGCAGTAATCTCGGCAACGCTGCGAGAACGGCGGCCGAACTCGTACAATCCCGCGTCGATCCACACGATCGATCAACACGATCGATCAACACGCCTTGGCGTGATTGCGGGCCGGCATGCCGGCAGGCGCGCGACCTAACGGGTCGGACGGGGACTGCACTGCACCGCGGGCGCTCTGCGTCCGGCTCTGGCCCGGCGGAAAGGTCGGACCATGGGTGACTGTCGCGGCTTCGACCCGGTCACCGAGAGCCCTGCCGGTTTCGGCGCAGATGAAATGCTGCTGCGAGCAGGCCAGGCAGAACACGGGCTCGTAGGTCAGCCGATCTCCGCCCGCCGAGTCGTCGGCCAGCCAGGTCTGAGCCATCAGACCGCTTTGCGGACATCGATATACCAGAAGCCTAGCCATAATCGCATGCTGACACGGCGTTCGCGCATGACGCTTGACGCAAGTCAATCGGCCGATGCGTACAATTGACGCGATCGCCGTCGGCGCGAATGTCATCGCGCTGCAACATAGCATTTCCTACTGTCTTGCAGGTGTTTTTGGAAATGCTAGTTGCGAATCTTCGTAGAACTACGCGAGCCCTTAAGTAATCATCCCAGGCGACGGCGGGAGAAATACGAGATGAGAACCGGCAGGGTGATCAGAATCACGCCGGGCGCCAGCATCATCCCCGTAACAACGACGATCGCGAGCGGCTTCTGCACCTGCGAGCCGATGCCGTGCGATACAGCCGCGGGTAACAGGCCGACACCGGCGATCACGCAGGTCATCAGTACCGGTCGCAATTGCAATTCGCCCGTCCGGATCACCGCTCTGATCCGGTCGAAGCCCTGATCGATGAGCTGATTGTACTGTGACAGAATGATGATGCCGTCCATGACGGCAATTCCAAACAGCGCGATGAAGCCGATCGCCGCCGAGACGCTGAATGGGATGCCAGTCACCAGCAGTCCCATCACGCCGCCGAAAATCGCCATCGGGATCACGCTCATCGCCAACAAGGTGTCGGCGAACGATCCGAAATTGAAGAACAGCAGGACGCCAATCAACAGCAAGCTGATCGGCACCACAATCGACAAGCGCTTGATGGCATCCTGCAGATTGCCGAATTCGCCGACCCACTCGGCCCGCGAGCCCGGCGGCAGGTGCACCTGCTCGGCGACCTTCTGCTGCGCTTCCTGGATCGCGCTGCCGAGGTCGCGTTCGCGCACCGAAAATTTGATCGGCAGATAGCGCTCCTGCTGCTCGCGATAGATATAGGCCGCGCCCGAGACGAGCTGGATCGAAGCGACCTCGCTGAGCGGAATCTGGGTGATGCCGTTCGGGCCCTGCACGCCGATCCGCAGATTGTGGATCGCCTCCGCGCTCTTGCGATACTCCGGCGCCAGCCGAATGATGATCGGAAAGTGCCGGTCGCTGCCCGGCTCGTAGAGGTCGCCTGCGCTGTCGCCGCCGATCGCCACGCGGATCGTCGAATTGATGTCGCCGGGCGTCAGGCCGTAGCGCGCGGCGCGGGCGCGGTCGACGTCGATCTGGATCGTCGGCTGGCCGAGCGAGGTGAACACCGCGAGGTCCTGCACGCCCTGCACCGTCGCCAGCACGGCCTTGATCTTGTTGGCGGTTTCGGTGAGCGCCTGCAGATCGTTGCCGAACAGCTTGATCGAATTCTCGCCCTTCACGCCGGACACCGCTTCCGAGACGTTGTCCTGCAGATATTGCGAGAAGTTGAACTCGACGCCGGGAAATTTCTCCTGCAGCTGCTTCAGCATCCGCGCGGTGAGATCGTCCTTGTCCTTGACGCCGGGCCATTGCGAGACTGGCTTCAGCGGCGCGAAGAATTCGGCGTTGAACAGGCCGGCTGCGTCGGTGCCGTCGTCGGGCCGGCCATGCTGCGACACCACCGATTCCACCTCTGGGAAGCTCTGGATCAGCTTGCGCATCTGGTTGACGTAGGTGTTGCCCTCCGTCAGCGAGATCGTCGGCGGCAGCGTCGCACGTACCCAGAGGTTGCCCTCTTCCAGCTTGGGCAGAAATTCCAGGCCGAGGAAGCGCGTCGCCACCACGGTCATCAGCACGAGCCCAACGGCCCCGGCCATCACCAGCCGGCGATTGGCCACGGCCCAGCCGAGCAACGGCATGTACAGCCGATGCAGCCAGCGCATCAGGAAAGTCTCGGTCTCCTGCACGTGCGACGGCAGGATGATGGCGGACAGCGCGGGCGTCACCGTGAAGGTCGCCAGCAGGCCGCCGGCGAGCGCATACGCATAGGTCCGCGCCATCGGGCCGAAGATGTTGCCCTCGACGCCGGACAGCGTGAACAGCGGCAGGAACGCCGCGATGATGATCGCCGCGGCGAAGAAGATCGAACGCGACACGTCGGCGGACGCCGACAGGATCGCGTGGCTCTTCATCCCCATTATTGTTTCGGGCGAGATCTGGCTCCGCTCTTCGGGCGAAAGGGCGGTGGTGTGCGACAATCGCCTGAAGATCGCCTCGACCATGATCACGGTGGCGTCGACGATCAGGCCGAAATCGATTGCACCGACCGACAGGAGGTTGGCGGACTCGCCACGCAACACCAGGATGATCACGGCGAAGAACAGCGCGAACGGAATCGTTGCGCCGACGATCAGCGCGCTGCGCAGATTGCCGAGAAACACCCACTGCAGAAAGACGATCAGCAGGATGCCGACCACCATGTTGTGCAGCACCGTGTGGGTCGTGGTGTCGATCAGGTCTTTGCGGTCGTAGATACGTTCGATCCGCACGCCAGGGGGCAGCACGCCGGACGCGTTGATCGCGTGCACGGTCTGCTCGACTCGCGCGATGGTGGGCGAGCTCTTCTCGCCGCGCCGCATCAGTACGATGCCCTGAACGATGTCGTCGTCGCCGTTCATGCCGGCGATGCCGAGCCGAGGCTTTTCGCCGACACTCACAGTGGCGATGTCCTTGACCAAAACGGGGTTGCCGTTGCTCGAGGTCACCATCGTGTTGGCGAGATCGTCGATCGAGCGGATCAGGCCGACGCCGCGCACCACCGCGGACTGTGCGCCGATGTCGACGGTGTTGCCGCCGACGTTGATGTTGGAATTGGAGACTGCCTGCAGCACCTGCGGCAACGTCAGGCCGTTCGCGACAAGCTTGTTGAAATCGACCTGGACCTCGTAGGTCTTGGTCTTGCCGCCCCAGCCTGTGACGTCGATGACGCCCGGCACCGCGCGGAAGCGGCGCTGCAGCACCCAATCCTGCAAGGTCTTGAGATCGAGGACGCTGTAGCCCGGCGGGCCGACCAGCCGATAGCGGAAGATCTCACCGATCGGGCTCAGCGGCGAGATGCCCGGCTGCGCATTGCCCGGCAGCGGCGGCAGCTGCGACAGCCGGTTGAGCACCTGCTGCAACGCTTCGTCGTAGGTGTAGTCGAACGAGAACTGCAGTTTGACGTCGGACAGGCCGTACAGCGAGATGGTGCGGATCGTCTTCAGGTTCTTGATGCCGGCGACCTGCGTCTCGATCGGAATCGTGATGTAACGCTCGATCTCCTCGGCCGAGAGCCCGGGGCTCTGGGTCACGATGTCGACCATCGGCGGCGTCGGATCGGGATAGGCTTCGATGTTGAGCTGATTGAAAGCGATGACGCCACCGGCCATCACCAGCACGAACATCAGCACCATCAGATAGCGACGGTTGACGGCAAGAGCGACGAGGCGACCCATCCGGATCGAACCTTTCAGGCAGGCGGGCGGCGGGAGCCGCGATCAGGCGTCCGTTGTGTTCTCTCCACCATCGTTCCGCGCCGTCAAATGAACTCTGCGACAGGTTGCGCGGAGCCCGATCTTCGCGAGCGGGATGCGGCCGGACGAAAGCTGGAGGGAAATAAGGAAGGAGCGGCGCGCACCGCGATGTCTGACAGCGTCAGCCGGTGGCGGCGCGGTCGATAAAGAGGCTACCCTTGGTGACGATCTTCTCGCCGGGCTTCAGGTTGCCGATGACTTCGACCAGATTGCCTGCGGTCAGGCCGGGCTTGATCGTGCGCAATTCGATCGAGCGATCGTCGCGTGCGACCCAGACGCGAACCTGATCGCCTTCATAGATCAGCGCCGTTCGCGGAACACCGACCGCCGGATGGTCGGACGCCGAGTAGATCGTGACGTTGGCGAACATTTCCGGCTTCAGCGCGCCGTCCGGATTGTCCAGCGTGGCGCGGACCATCAACCGGCGCGTATTCGGATCGATCGCAGTGGCGACGTAATTGACCCGCGCCGTCAACGTGCGGTTCGGCAGCGCCAGCACTTTGAAGCTGACGTCCTGCCCGATCTCGACCGCGGCGGCTTCGGATTCGCGAACGAAGGCGGTGAGCCAGACAGTCGACAAATCGCCGATCACGAACACCGGATCGCTGGCGCCGGCGTTGACGTATTGTCCTGGACCGATCTTGCGCTGAACCACGGTGCCGGCAATCGGCGCGTAGATCGTGGTCTCGGGATTGATCTTGCCCTTGTCCTGAAATGCCGCGATCGCCGCCTCGGTGAGGCCGAGGATGCGCAGGCGGTTTCGCGCGGCCTCGAGTGCGGTGGTGGCAGATTGCATGTCGTTCTGCGCGCCGATCAGCGTCGTCTGCGCCTGCTGGTAGTCCTTCAGCGGCACCGCCTTGCCTTCAAACAGATCGCGCGCGCGCTTGTCCTGCAGCTGTGCGAGTTCGAGCTGCGATTTGGCTTTGTTGAGTGCGGTCGAAGCGACGATGAAATCGTTCTGCGCCTGCACCGTGTCGGGCGCCTCGATGGTGAACAGCGGCTGACCCTGCTGGACGTGATCGCCTGCGCGAGCCAGCAGTTTAGTCACCCGGCCCGCGTAGGGCGAGAACACCGGGGTCGAGCGGTCTTCGTCGATCGCGATCTTGCCTTCGGTGACGTGCTCGGCACGGAAGCTGAAATCGCTCACCGGCTCGATCGTCAGGCTGGCCCATTCCGACGCGCTCGGCGTGTAGCGATCGGCGCTGCGGCGCGATTGGCTGGAGATTTCCGAATGAACCTCCGGAGTCGTGAAACTCTGGACCAGAGCCGTGCCAGCCACGGCGCCGCCGGCCACCACGCAACCGGCGACCACCAGCCACTTGCGCGGCATCATACGCAGACGTTGAGATAATTCGTTCAGCATGGCCCAGCTCGAGATCCGGCTTGATCGCCGTTTTGCCTCCCGGCGGCTCATAATGCCGAGTTCATGTGACACGCCAACTAAAAAGCGTGAAAGATGAAATATCCGGCAACCGCAGCGCACCATCCTGGCAGACCATGCCCGGATGAACGTTCGTAGCGATCGGAACCTGAACGACGGATTAACCGGGTCAGTTTCCCCGTTAACGTTCATGGGGCGTCCTTCTCCACAGGTGAAAGGTCGGGAACGCGCTCAGCCGCGCGCCGGCCAGCGCGGCGGATCAGAACCGAGCGGCACCGACGGCAGTGCCCAGTGAGCCGGCGTTTTCGACAGTTGAGCGGCGTGCAGCACCGCTGTCAGCATCCCGAAGCCCGAGGGCGTCGGTGCAAGACGTGGAGCCGCTGCTTCTGCGGTGATGTCGGGAACGAGCAGGCCTTCGGTCAGCCGTCCCATCTCCCACAGCCATTGGCCGGTGCGGGCGAGCGACACCTGGACGTGCCAGCTGCCGCCTTCGCGGGCCTGCCGCGCTTTGGCGACCATCGCGCCGCACGCCATCAGATAGCCGGTGGCGTGGTCGAGGATCTGCATCGGCAGTTCCTTGGGTCCGGCGACACCAGCCGCCTGCCCTTCGGCAGCATTGAAGCCGGTGGCGCATTGCACCAGCGAGTCGAAACCACGCCGGTCCGCCCACGGCCCGCTGCGGCCATAGGCCGACAGCGACACATAGACGAGCCCGGGATTGATCGCGGCCGCTTCCTCCGGCGAAAAGCCGAGCGCCGCGAGCGAGCGCGGGCGATAGCCCTGGCTGAAGATATCCGCTTCGGCGAGCAGCGCGCGTAGCGCGGCCTGACCGTCCTTGGTGGTGAGATCGGCAAAGCTCGACAGCTTGCCGCGGCCGGTGTCGATCACCAACCACGGGATCGACGGCAGCTTTGGACTTGATACCAGCATGAGATCGGCGCCATGCGCCGCCAGCGTACGGCCGGCGACCGGGCCGGCGATCACCCGCGACAGATCGAGCACCCGCACCCCGCCGAGCGGGCGATCGCCGGCCGGCCAAGGAGCCGGCCAAGGAGCCGCCCATGGCTTCGGCGCCGCCTCGCCTATCCTGGTGATGTCCAACAGCGGCAGGTCGGCCAGCGCGGACGCCTGCGGCAGCGCCTGCCATTCCTCGCGCGTGCGCATCAGCGCCACCACGCCGCCGGCCGCATAGGCGGCGGTCTCGAACGCCTCGCCGTCCCACGTCAGCAGCGCGGCCTGCACCGCCTCGCGCGTCGCCGCGCAGCTCAGCACCTTGCAGACAGCATCGCGATGGTGCGGGAAGTTGGTATGGAGCCGGACATAGCGTCCGCCTTTGACCTGATACACGCCGGCGATCGGATCCCACATCGGCGGCGGCGGCTCGCCGTCGCGGCGCAAGTAACGCTCGGAGCGGCACTCGATCGCGGCGTGGCGCATATCGACGCTGATGCTCTGCGCCTGCCCGCTGCGCATCTCCCAGATCTGCGCCGCCGCCATCGCGCTGGCCGCGATCGACACCTGGGCGGCGGCGTCGACGCGAAACGACGACGGCAGCTGCGGCTCGTCGCCGGTCAGCGTAACACGCTCCAGCGCGGCGGCATCGCCCCCGACCGAGGTCCACAGATCGGCGAGCAGATCGCGGGGAGCTTGCATGGGGTCGAATCCTTGCCTTGGCGGAGCGTTGATCTGATTAGCAGGCTTCGGCTCGGCGTGTCCCACATTGCAGCCAAGCCTTTTCGGCCCCGCGGCGCGCTGCGCCCGAGTTTTGCAAGACTCCTCCCCGAGGGGAGGCGGCGCGCCGCACGGCGCAATGGGTAGTGTATCGCGGCCATGTCGTCGCCTGTGCGAGAGCAACGGCACGCCCGCGCGTCGCCTTGCGGCGCGCCACCGGCGGCGGTTTTTGGCTGTCGGGCCCGTGCTTCCGGGGACAGGCAAGGGTAATAAAACCCCACTGATCCGGCGGATTTCGCCGCCTTCACCTGCCCCCGTCCAGCGAACTAACAAGTCGCAGAGCCTCATAGTGGGCCCGGACGGGTCCCCGACGCCTCCCGGACGAATGGGTGCGAGCCACCCGCGCGGGACGCCGCGTCGATCCGGCTTGGTCGACCGATGCCGACGTCGCCGAACTCGCCCGGCTGGTCACCCAGCCGACCGATCTGCCCCACACCAAGACGCCTCATGATGCGCCCCTCGTTGGACAGGACGAGAAGGAATATAATCTAATTAGGAATTTTGTCAATACAAACTAGTGATGTGTTCAGACATTGCGGACGTTGACATGACTACAGAGCGCTACAGCAAACAGGCTGTCTAAGAATGGCCGGTATCCTGAGGTAGATGGACTAAACAGTCTGGCCGTCACGTCTTGACCCGAGCTTCGGGTTTCCCAGCAGTCATGTGATCGAACAGCCGACAGCATTCCAATTGAGACGATTATACGCCTATGGCATATTATGAGTTGATTGCTTGGCTGCGGACCAACCAGGAGGATGCCCATGCCCTTACGAAATGTCGTCCTGACGGAGCCTCAGGAAGAACTGCTCGACAGTCTCGTCAAGTCCGGCCGCTATCAAGATGCGAGCGAGGTGCTTGGCGAAGGTCTCAGACTTGTGGAGCGTCGTGAGGCGGAGGACGCAGACAAATTGCAAGCGCTTCAGGCCGCCGCCCGCGCCGGCGTTTCGGCGCTCGATCGCGGAGAGTTCAAGGACTTCGATACGGTCGAGAACCTTGAAAACTATCTCAACGGGCTGTCGGACGAGATCGTAGCGAGCGCAGCGAATAGCCACTCTGATGCATGAAAAAACGACGCTTCCTCAGAGCCTGAACGGAAATGCGCCCTTTGAAATCAGGCGCTTTCGTATCCCCGCGTCATGCCCGGCCTTGTCCCGGCCATGACGGGATTGCTGAGCAGACTAAGCGACTAAAAGGCGCTGAGAGTCATACCTCAATGAAAATCCCGCGACGGCGGCAGGATGCGGACGTCGCGGGGGTGGCGATGGCGTTGGGCGGGGGCGTCGGGCGTGTCGCGGCGATCGCCGTTGAGGGCTTCGTAGCCGTTCTTCTCGGAGGTCAGCGGCTCGTACAGCTCGGCGCCGACCGGTAGCGCCGGACTTACCAGGCCCTCGGACAGGCGGCCCATCTCGAAGCTGCGGTCGATCAGCCGCTCGGCCACCAGATGCACCACGCCTTCCGGGCTCGCCTGGATCCGGCCCTCGACCAGCACCAGGCGTGCGCCCATCACCTCCTTGCGAAACTTCTCCATCACCGCCGGCCACACCACGATGTTGGCGATGCCGGTTTCGTCCTCGATCGTCATGAAGATCACGCCTTTGGCGCTGCCCGGCCGCTGCCGCACCAGCACGACGCCGGCGCAGCGCGCGCGCCGGTTGTTACTGCGCGTCTCCGATACGCTGCGGCAGGTCACGACGCGTTCGGCCGTGAACAGCGGACGCAAAAACTCCAACGGATGGCCCTTCAACGACAGCCGCACCGTCTGATAATCGGCGACGACGTGCTCGGCCATCGGCATCTGCGGCAACGGCGCCGCCTGCTCGTCCTGCTGCTCGCGCGCCTGGGCGGCTTCGAACAGCGGCAGCGGCACGTCGTCCGGTAAGCGCCGCACCGCCCACAGCGCGGCGCGGCGATCGAGCCCGAGCGAGCGAAATGCGTCGGCGTCCGCCAACAGGATCAGCGCCCGCTTCGGCAGCGCGGTGATGCGCGCGAACTGTTCGAGCGAGCCGAACGGCCCCCTCGCCCGCTCCGCGACGATGCGCGCCGCCCAGTCGTCGCTCGGCGCCTCGCCAGCTTCGCGCCGCACCCGCTCCTCGTCCGGATCGGCCCAACGGAAGCCGTCGATCATCCGGAAGCCGAGCCGCACGGCGTGATACTTGCCGCACGGCTCCTCCAGCGTGCACTGGCCTTCGCTGAACGACACGTCGACCGGCCGCACGTCGACGCGATTACTTCGCGCGTCGCCGACGATCTGTGCCGGCGCATAAAAGCCCATCGGCTGCGAATTGAGCAGCGCGCAGCAGAACGCGTCGGGATGGAAATGCTTCATCCACGACGACACGTAGACCAGCTTGGCGAAGCTGGCGGCGTGGCTTTCCGGAAAGCCGTAGGTGCCGAACCCCTTGATCTGGTTGAAGCAGTTTTCGGCGAAGGCCTGCGGATAGCCGCGCGCCACCAGATTGCCGATCATCTTGGTTTCGAACTTGCCGATGGTGCCGACATTGCGGAACGTCGCCATGGCGCGGCGCAGCTGATTGGCCTCGTCCGGCGTGAAGTGCGCGGCCTCGATGGCGATCCGCATCGCCTGCTCCTGGAACAGCGGCACGCCGAGCGTCTTGCCGAGGATCTGCTGCAGCTCGTTCTTGTCGCCGGCCTCGCCGGACGGCTGCGGATACACCACCGGCTCCTGCTTGTTGCGACGGCGAAGATAGGGATGCACCATGTCGCCCTGGATCGGCCCCGGCCGCACGATCGCGACTTGAATGACGAGATCGTAGAAACATTTCGGTTTGAGGCGCGGCAGCATGTTCATCTGCGCCCGGCTCTCGACCTGGAACACGCCGAGCGACTCGCCGCGCTGGAGCATCTGATACACTTCATTGTCGTCCTCCGACTTGATGTCGGAGAGCTGGAAACGAAGGCCCTTGTGCTGCTCGATCAGGTGAAATCCCTTGCGGATGCAGGTCAGCATGCCGAGCGCCAGCACGTCGACCTTCATCATCTGCACCGCGTCGATGTCGTCCTTGTCCCACTCGATGAAGGTGCGGTCCGCCATCGCGGCATTGCCGATCGGCACATACGTATCGAGCCGGTCCTGGGTCAGCACGTAGCCGCCGACATGCTGCGACAGATGCCGCGGAAATCCGATCAGCTCGGTGGCGAGTTCGACCGCGCGGCCGATCATCGGATTGTCGGGATCGAGCCCGGCCTGCTTGACCTGCATCTCGTTCAGGCCCTTGCCCCAGCTTCCCCACACCGTATCGGCCAGCGCGGCAGTGACGTCCTCGGACAGGCCCAGCGCCTTGCCGACGTCGCGGATCGCCGAACGCGGCCGATAATGGATCACGGTGGCGACGATCGCGGCGCGATGCCGGCCGTAGCGGCGATAGATGTACTGCATCACCTCTTCGCGGCGCGAATGCTCGAAATCGACGTCGATGTCCGGCGGCTCGTTGCGCTCCTCGGAGACGAAGCGCTCGAACAGCAGGTCGATCTCGGTCGGATCGACGCAGGTGATGCCGAGCACGTAGCACACCGCCGAATTCGCCGCAGAGCCGCGGCCCTGGCACAGGATGTCCTGCGACCGCGCATAGCGGACGATGTCGTGCACGGTGAGAAAATAATGCGCGTAGCCGCGCTTGGCGATGATCGTCAACTCCTTGGCGATGGTGGCGCGCAGCCTGTCGCTGATGCCATTCGGGAAATATTCGGCGATGCCCTGCTCGGTGAGGTCCTGCAGATGCTGCTGCGCGGTCTTGCCGGGCGGTACAGGTTCGTCGGGATAGTGATATTTCAGCTCGTCGAGCGTGAAGTTGATCCTGTCCGCAAACCGCAGCGTCTCGGCGATGGCGTCGGGATCATTGCGGAACAGCCGCGCCATTTCGGCCGCCGGCTTGAGATGGCGCTCGGCATTGCCTTCGAGCCGGCGGCCGGCCTTGTCGATCGAGGTCTTTTCGCGCACGCAGGTCAGCACATCCTGCAGCGCGCGCCGCGCCGGGTGGTGATACAGCACGTCGTTGGTGGCGATGCCCGGGGCTTTCGCCGCAGCCGCAATCCGGCGCAGCCGGTCCAGCCGCCGCTTGTCGTCGCCGCGATAATACGGCGCGAGGCCGAGCCAGACGTTGGGGGTGAGCGCGGCGAGACGCGTCAGAGCGGCTGCGATCGGCTTGGTCTGGAATCGGTAGGACGGCATAAGGACGAGGAGGATTTGCGAGTCATCGACTTTGCGGTTTGCTCCGTCATGCCCGGGCTTGTCCCGGGCATCCACGCCTGGCGGGCGGAGTTGCAGCACAGGCGTGGATGGCCGGGACGAGCCCGGCCATGACGGCTGGGAGAGGTGGTGGATGGTGGCGGAAGGCGGACCCATTGAAGGGGACGGTTCGTGAATGAACGCCTCCAGATCCGCAAACGTCAGGTGACACTCGCCCTTGTCGGCGCGCAGCTTGCCGGCGCTGAGCAGGCGGCAGAGACGGCCATAAGCAGCGCGGTCGGTCGGATAGGCCAGCAGATCGGGCGTGCCGTCGCTGAAGCACAGCCGGGTGCCGATCAAGAGCTTGGGCTTGTGCACCACCTCCTCGTTGTCGAGCTCGCTGTAAGCGCGGACCACGCCGGCCAGCGTATTGCGGTCGGCGATGCCGATCGCATCGAGTTCGAGCGCGCTCGCTTGATGCACATAGTCCTGCGGATGCGAGCCGCCTTCGAGGAACGAGAAGTTGGTGGTGACGCCTATCTCGGCGTAGCGCGGGCTCATGGGCGTCTCGGCTCAGGAATTCAAAATTTAGCCCGTCATTAAGCCCGTCATTGCGAGGAGCGAAGCGACGAAGCAATCCAGCTCAGTGCACGACGCTGGATTGCTTCGTCGGTTTCGCCTCCTCGCAATGACGGGGAGAGACTGCGCACACAAACTCGCCTCGCAATGACGGGGAGAGGTCGTGCCTCGGGCCAGATGCCATCCCTCACGCGAACAACCCATGCATGTACCAGCGCGGCTGGCCGCTGCCGTCCTGCTGGGGCATCACTTCGATCGCATAGAGGCCGTCGCGATACAGCCAGAAGCGTGCGCCGTCCTCGTCCTCGATGCGGAAGTAATCGCGGGTCAGGCCGGGCTCGGCGGCGCGCCACCATTCGGCGGCGATGCGCTCCGGGCCTTCGGCGCGGGTGACGCGGTGGGTGACGCGGCGCCAGATGAACTGTGCCGGCGGCCCGTCCGGCACGCCGGCCAGCACCTCGATCGGCTCAGGCGGCTGCAGCAGCCGCAGCGGCCGCAACGGCGGCTCGTCGGCCCGCGCCGGCCACGGCGCATCGCCGGCGTCCGGCGGACAATGCTGCACCGGCACGGCCAATGCGGCGCGCTCGGGAATATGCGTGTCCTGCGGCAAATAGCGCACCACGCGGCGCGCACCCAGCCGCGCCGTCAGCGTGTCGGCCAGCAAGGCGACATCTTCGGCCTGATGCGCCTGCGTGTCGAAGCCGCGCTGCGCCTCCGCCGTGGTCACGCTGACGCTGGCGGCGAGGCGGATCAGATCGTAGCCGAAGCCGGGATCGAGCGGATCATTGAGCGCGTCGAGCTTTTCGGCGAACAGCCGCTGGACCACCTCGACCCGCGTCACCGGCTGGCCGGTCTCGACACTGATCGACCGCACCGCGCCGTCGCTGCGGAAGAAGCTGGCGACGAGCTGCCGTGCGCCCTTGCCGCTTCGCTCCATCGCGGCGATCAGCAGCTTCGCCAGGCCCAGCAGCGTCGGCAGGATGACGTCGGTGGTGGCGACCGGCTCGGGGAAACGCTTGTCGATCAAATAGTCCGGTGCCGGCCGGCGCGGCGAGATCGGCGCATCGTCGTCGCCAGTGGCCTGGCGCAGCACCGCGACGAAGCCTTCGCCGAAACGGGCGGCGAGTTCGGACGGCTTTCGCGCCAGCACCTCGCCGATGGTCTTGAGCCCGGCGCGGCGCAGGCCGCGGACGATCGCATCATCGACGCCGAGCGCTGCCACTTGCAGCGGCGCCACCGCCCGCGCCTCCTCGCCCGGCGCGACGATGCTGCGCGGCGCACCGCGCGTCAGCGCCCGCGCCGCGACCGCGGTGCCGGCAATTGCCGCGCTGGTCTCGAAGCCCTGCCGGGTCAGCGACGTCGTCAACGACTGCATCAGTGCGGCCTCGTCGCCGAACAGATGCGCGCAGCCGGTGATATCCAGGAACAGCCCGTCAGCGCCATCGAGCGCCACCAGCGGCGTGAAGCGATCGCACCAGTCGGCGATGGCATTCAGCAGTACCGCGTCGGCGTGCGGATCGTGATCGATCACATCGAGCGCCGGATGCATCGCCCGCACGGTGGCGAGCGGCATCCCCGGCAGCACCCCGCCTTGGCTCGCGCGCGCATCGCAGGCGACTACCACCAGCGCGTTGTCGCGTTTGGCGGCGACCACGCGCGGCGGGCGTGGCGCTTCAGCCGGCGAGCCGCTGCTCGGCGGAAGTAACTGACGTTCGAACCGATCGGTCGACAACCTCGGCAACCACAGGCCGAGGATGCGTCTGCGGTTCACGGAAGTGGCACGCATCACAATTCCATTCCATGATCCAACGGCCGGTCTGGCCGTGACGATTGCGGATGAGCGATGTCTCGAGGACCGGCGCGCCCCAATCCTCACCCGGCGGCGAATGCGCCGCGCGCACCATCCAGCGCGTCTCCGCGGTGGACGCCTGCGGCGCGGCGGCGATGCGCAGCATCAGCGCGGTGACGCCGCTTTCCTGCGCCGCCAGCGTCAGTTTTCGCGAGGCGACCTGATCGAACGCGCGGGTCTCGCCCCAGAGTTCGGTGATCACCGCGCCGAGGCCGTTGCAAGCCAGCGCATCGGCGGCGGCGCGCAGCGCGCTGTCGGCATCGTGGGCCCGCACCATCACCAGGCGGCGCGGATCGAGGCCGAGTTCGGCGAAGCCCTCCATCGCCAGGTCGCCGCTCTCCCGCGCGGAAAAATCCTGGCGGATCCAGATGAGGAACCGCTGATCGGCCAGCCGCCGCGCCACGCCCGCCGCAAAGCCGGTGGCCGCCGCGCCGTGGTGGCCATCGCAAAACACCTCATGCAGGGCGCCCTGCACCAGCCCGCCTTGCAGAACGGCGTCGGCGTCGGCATGACCGAGCGGCACGCGGCGCAGCGTCTCGGCCGTCCCGCTTTCGAGCCGGTCGATCTCGCCTTTCAGGCGCGCAAGCATGCTGTGGCGCGCGCCGTCCATGCGCCGCTCCTTTTTCGTTGCCGGTTACGAGAGTCGATGAACCCGTTGCCGGCTCATTTGTTCATGATATGTTCTAATAAATCCCTGCCTCGGGAGAGAGTCAATCGGGTTCGGCCCGAGTCTCCGGAGCAAAATTTTTTCGGCAGTTGAATCAAGGAGATTCCCATATGGACGTGCAGCGCAAGCTGGCCATCCTGGCGGACGCGGCAAAGTACGACGCCTCCTGCGCCTCGAGCGGAACGGAGAAACGCGACAGCCGGGACGGCAAGGGGCTGGGTTCGACCGCGCCCGGCATGGGCATCTGCCATTCCTACGCGCCGGACGGCCGCTGCATCTCGCTCCTCAAGGTGTTGCTGACCAACGCCTGCAACTACGATTGTCTGTACTGCGTCAACCGCGCCTCGTCGAACGTTCCGCGCGCGCGCTTCACCGTCGACGAGGTGGTGCAACTGACGCTCGATTTCTATCGCCGCAACTACATCGAAGGGCTGTTCCTCTCCTCCGGCATCATCCGTAGCGCGGACTACACCATGGAACAGGTCGTGCAAGTTGCACAGACGTTGCGCGAAAAGCATCACTTCCGCGGCTATATTCATCTCAAGACCATTCCCGAAGCCGACGATACGCTGATCGCCAAGGCCGGCCGCTATGCCGACCGGCTCAGCATCAACATCGAGGTGCCGGAGGAGAACAGCCTGGCCAAGCTGGCGCCCGAGAAAGACGTCCGCGCCATCCGCCGCACCATGGGGCGGCTGCGGCTGCGACTGGACGAAGCCACCGAGGCCAAGGCCGAGGCGCGCAAGCAGCCTTCCCGCGCCAAGCCGCCGCGCTTCGCCCCGGCCGGCCAGAGCACGCAGATGATCATCGGTGCCGATGCCGCCACCGACCAGACCATCCTCGAAACCAGCGCCAACCTGTACGGTTCGTACAACCTCAAGCGGGTGTACTACTCGGCGTTCAGCCCGATCCCGGATTCCAGTCGCGCGCTGCCGCTACAAGCGCCGCCGCTGGTGCGCGAGCATCGGCTGTATCAGGCCGATTGGCTGATGCGATTTTACGGCTTCGGCGCGCAGGAGATTATCGATCCGTCGATCGGCATGCTGTCGCTGGAGATGGATCCGAAGCTGGCCTGGGCGCTCCGCCACCGCGACCGCTTCCCGCTCGACGTCAACCGCGCCAGCCGCGAGGAATTGCTGCGCGTCCCCGGCTTCGGCCGCAAGGCGGTGGACCGCATCATCGATACACGGCGGCACAGCGCCATCCGCTCCGCCGACCTGGCGCGGCTGCACATCCCAAGGAACAAGGCACTACCCTTCATCGTTCTCCCCGACCACCGCCCCCCGAGCTATCTGCTCGACGGCGCGCGGCTGGCGGAGCGATTTCGACCGAAGGCGCAGCAACTGGGGTTTGGGTTTTGAACTAAGCGACGAAGAACGACCTCCGTCATGCCCGGCCTTGTGTCGGGCATACACGCCTTACTGACGGAAACTCAGAAAAGGCGTGGATGCCCGGGACAAGCCCGGCCATGACGCGGGGAGAGGTTTCACTGAACTAATCAGGGAGTCGAACTAATCGCCACCATGCACCACATCCGCCTCGACAGCGACACTGATTTCGACGGCTGGCGCAAGGCGGCGCGGGAGTTGGTGATGGCGGATGTGGCGCCGGCGGATGTGACATGGACGGTGGCGGGCGACGAGCCGGAACTGTTCGATGCGCCGGGACTGGCGCCGGGGGAACAAGGTTTTGCCGAAGCAGCGGGGCCGTTCTCACAGCCCGCATCGCCCTCGCCTACGCAAACCTTCAACGTCCCCGCCCGGTTCGTCGACCTTGCCAAGACCGTGATCCTGCATCGCGATCCGCAACGCTTCGCGTATCTCTATCAATTGCTGTGGCGGCTGCGCGCCAATTCCGAGCTGATGCAAATTGCGACCGATCCGGATGTCGCGCGCTTGCAGGCGATGGCCAAGGCGATCCGCCGCGATGAGCACAAGATGCACGCCTTCGTCCGCTTTCGCGAAATCGGCCGCGAGCCGAAGTCGCGCTACGTCGCCTGGTTCGAGCCGGAGCATCACATCGTCGAACTCGCCGCGCCGTTCTTCGCGAGGCGCTTCGCCGACATGGCCTGGTCGATCCTGACGCCCGACGTCTGCGCGCATTGGGACGGCCATGCGATCGCGATCACGCCCGGCGTGGCGAAATCAATGGCGCCGTCGGAGGATCGGCTGGAGGAAACCTGGCTCACCTACTACGCCAGCATTTTCAATCCGGCGCGGCTGAAGACCAAAGCGATGCAGGCCGAGATGCCGAAGAAATATTGGCGCAACCTGCCGGAGGCTGCGCTGATCAAACCCTTGATCGAAGACGCCGAACGCAAGACCCACGCGATGGTCGCGGCGCAGGCGACCGCGCCGAAGAAGCCGCAGCGACAGGAGCAGCCGATGGCCAAGGCGAAGCAAGGCGGCGACTCTCTTGAGGCGCTGCGCGAGCAGGCGCGCGAGTGCCGCGACTGCGATCTGTGGAAGCCGGCGACCCAGACCGTGTTCGGCGAAGGCCCGCAACATGCCACTGTGATGCTGGTCGGCGAGCAGCCCGGCGACAAGGAAGACCTCGCCGGCAAGCCGTTCGTCGGCCCCGCCGGTCAGATGCTCGATCGCGCCTTAGCCGAAGCCGGCGTCGATCGCGGCAAGACCTACGTCACCAACGCGGTGAAGCATTTCAAATTCGTGCCGCGCGGCAAGATCCGTCTGCACCAGAAGCCGAACACGCCGGAGATCAAGGCGTGCCGGCAGTGGTACGAGCGCGAGCTCGCCACCATCAAGCCGCTGCTGGTGGTGGCGATGGGCGCCACCGCGGCGCAAAGCGTGCTCGGCAAGGTGACGCCGATCAACGCAAACCGCGGCCATCTGATCGAGCGCGACGACGGCCCGCAGGTGCTGGTGACGGTTCACCCGTCATATTTGCTCCGGCTGCCGGACGCCGACGCCAAGGAACGCGAATACGCCCGGTTCGTCGACGACCTCAGACTCGTCGCCGAGCACCTCAAGAAGGCGGAAGCGGCTTGAGCCAAGCCAAGCCGCGGAAACGTCCGCATGGCACCGTACACAACGCACCTGTTCCATCGTGACGTTTCTGTGCAGGCATCGGAACCCGATCGATTCAATCGAAACCGAACCAGTTCCGGTAACCGTCGCGATCCTGGCGGGTTGAGCAAGCGGGCCGAACCGGCTAACGCTCCGCCGCAATGCTGCGCTGCAGAGCAGCGTCCGCAGCAAGACCAACAACAAGCATATGAGGAATTCGATGTCGGCCCTTTCCCGCTCGATCGCCACTTTGGCGGCCGCCGCCCTGCTGACCGCCGCCGGCGGACAAGCCATGGCGCAGAAGAAATACGGCCCCGGCGCCAGCGATACCGAGGTCAAGATCGGCAATATCGTGCCCTACAGCGGCCCCGCGTCGGCGTATGGCAGCGTCGGCCGCGCGCAGGACGCCTACTTCAAGATGATCAACGACAAGGGCGGCATCAACGGCCGCAAGATCGTCTACATCTCCTATGACGACGCCTACTCGCCGCCGAAGGCGGTCGAGCAGACCCGCAAGCTGGTCGAGAGCGACGAAGTGCTGTTCATGTTCTCGCCGCTCGGCACGCCGTCCAACACGGCGATCCAGAAATATCTGAACGCCAAGAAGGTCCCGCATCTGTTCCTGGCGTCGGGCGCCACCAAGTGGAACGACCCGAAGCGCTTCCCGTGGACGATGGGCTGGCTGCCGAGCTACCAGAGCGAAGGTCGCATCTACGCCAAGTACCTGATGAAGGAAAAGCCGGACGCCAAGATCGCCGTGCTGTATCAGGGCGACGATTTCGGCAAGGACTATCTGAAGGGCCTCAAGGATGGCCTCGGCGCCAAGGCGTCGCAGATCGTGATCGAGGACAGCTACGAGCTGACCGAGCCGACCGTCGATTCCCACATCGTCAACATCAAGGCCAAGTCGCCGGACGTGCTGGTGATCTTCGCGACGCCGAAGTTCGCCGCGCAGACCATCAAGAAGGTCGCCGAGCTGGCCTGGAAGCCGATGATGATCGTGCCGAACGTGTCGGCCTCGACCGGCAGCGTCATGAAGCCGGCCGGCTTCGAGAATGCCCAGGGCATCGTCTCGGCCTCCTACGCCAAGGACGCCACCGACAAGCAGTGGGAAAACGACCCGGGCATGAAGGCGTATTACGAGTTCATGGCGAAGTACGCGCCCGACGCCAGCCGCGCCGATAGCTCGTTCATGACCGGCTACAACATCGCCGAGACCGTCGCGGTGCTGATCAAGCAGTGCGGCGACGACCTCACCCGTGAGAACGTCATGAAGCAGGCGGCCAGCCTCAAGGGCGTCCAGCTCGGCGGCCTGCTGCCCGGCATCACCCTCACCACCTCGGCGACCGACTTCGCGCCGATCGAGCAGCTGCAGATGATGCGGTTCGAAGGCCAGAACTGGAAGCTGTTCGGCGACGTCATCGAAGGCGAAGTCGCCTCCCCGACCGGCGGTTAGTTCGGCTCGCCTCCAACAGCCTCGTCATTCCGGGGCGCGAGCGCAGCTCGCGAACCCGGAATCCCGAGCTTGTCGACCATAGCTTCGACCTGACCATCGAGCCCTCCGCGACCACCGCGGAGGGCTTTTTTCGTGCTCCACTTCTGCCAGCTCTCTGCCCTTCTCCCCTCGTGGGAGAAGGTGGCACGGACGCAGTCCGTGCCGGATGAGGGGCGCGGCAGCGCATCGGACGCGTACGTCAACAGCATCGCCGTTCCGCGCGGCGCCCCCTCACCCGCCGTCGCTGCGCGACGGCCCGCTCTCCCACAAGGGGAGAGGTTGAAGCGGCGCCGTGCCTCACGCTCTTGCCGCCTCGCTTGGTGCCTGCCAAAACGGCGCCATGATCGATCATCGCCCGCTTCTCCGCGCCATCTTCGACGCCGCCGTGGCGGCAGCGCATCCTGACAGCATCCTGGCCGCCCGCCTTCCTGACGTTCCGCGCGGCCGGATCATCTGCCTTGCCGCCGGCAAGGGCGCGGCCGCGATGGCTGCCGCCGCGGAGCGGCATTATCTCGACACGCTGGGCCTTGATCCCGCGCGGCTGGTCGGCATCGCCACAACGCGCCACGGCCACCGCGTGCCGACGCGCGCGATCGAGGTGATCGAAGCCGGCCATCCGGTGCCCGACGCCGAAGGGCTGCGCGGCGCCGAAGCCAGTCTGGCCCTCGCCGCCACCGCGACGCCGGACGATCTGCTGCTCGTGCTGCTGTCCGGCGGCGGTTCGGCGAACTGGATTCTGCCGGCCGAAGGCATCACTCTGGCGCAGAAGCAGCAGACCACCCGCGCACTGCTGCGCTCCGGCGCGCCGATCGGCGAGGTCAACGCGGTGCGCAAGCATCTGTCGCGCATCAAGGGCGGCCGCCTCGCCCGCGCCGGTGCCAATGCCGCCGAGATCGTCACCCTGGCGATCTCCGACGTGCCGCGCGACGAGCCTTCCGCAATCGCGTCGGGGCCGACGGTGCCCGATCCGACCACGCTGGCCGACGCCCGCGCGCTCGTCGCGCGTTACAAGCTCGAGCTCGACGATGCGGTCCGCGCCGCGCTGAACGATCCGCGCAACGAAAGCGTCAAGGCCGGCGATGCCGCGTTCGCGCGGGCCCGGTTCGAGATCATCGCGACGCCGCGGCAATCGCTCGATGCCGCCATCCAGGTCGCGCGCGACGCCGGCTATGAGGTCACCGATCTCGGCGCCGATCTCGAGGGCGAGGCCCGCGACGTTGCGGCCGCACATGCTGGGCTGGCGCGCGAAGCCCGTGCGGCGGGCAAGAAGCTTGCGATCCTGTCCGGCGGCGAACTCACCGTCACGGTCCGTGGCAATGGCCGCGGCGGCCCCAATCAGGAATACGCGCTGTCCCTCGCGCAGCACTTGAAGGACCTGCCGGACGTCGCCGCCCTCGCCGCCGACACCGACGGCGCCGATGGCGGCGCCGGCAATGCCACCGACCCGGCCGGCGCACTGATCGACGCGCGCACCTTCGCCAAGCTCGACGAACTGAAGCTCGATCCCGCCGCCACGCTGGCCGCCAACGACGCCACAACCTTCTTCGAACACACCGGCGACCTGCTGCTGACCGGCCCGACGCTGACCAACGTCAATGATATTCGAGTGATCTTGGTGTGAGCGCTATCCGCTCCGTCATTGCGAGGAGCGAAGCCGACGAAGCAATCCAGCTCCGTGCACGGCGCTGGATTGCTTCGCGGAGCCTGTGCCCGGCCGGCGCGATGCGCCGATCCGTATGCTCAAAATAACGAAACCGATTGCATCACTCAGCCGTCATGCGCGGACCTTGACCCGCCCGCGCGGCCGAAGCCGCTTCGGCGCGGCGAAGGCCCGCGCATCCATCGTTCTCGAAGAAGATGGATCGCCGGATCCAGTCCGGCGATGACGACCGTCGTTGTGGATCGATCCTGCTACTCCGCCGACTTCACCTCTCGCCGCTCCAGCGACGACAGCGCGTGCAGCAGCACGTTGCGGATCTTGTCGCTGTCGGCCGGCGTGACCGCGGCGGTGTCGAGATAGAAATCGAGTCCCGGCATTTTTTCGATCACCACCTCGGAATTCTCCGCGCCGTCGTGCAGACGATCGATCACATACGGCACAACGTCTCGGCTGATGCCCTTCATGGTGATCAAAGGCAGCGTGTGGGCGGCGACGATGTCGCTGACCAGCGCGTAGGTTTCGTAGCTGACCACGATGCCGCCGGGCTCGGCGATCGACTGCAGCCGCGCCGCGAGGTTCGCCTCCGCGCCGATGATGGTGTAGTCCATCCGGTCGGCGCTGCCGAAATTCCCCACATTGCAGTAGCCGGAGTTGATCCCCATTCGCGCGCGGAACGGCTGTTCGATGCCGGCGGCGCGCCATTTTCCGTTGAGTTCGGCGAGCCGTCGCTGCATCGCCCAGGCCATCCGCACGCAGGCCTGCGCGTCGGCGCGGTCGCCCTTGGTGTCCGGATCGCCGAAGAAGATCAGCATCGCGTCGCCGATGAACTTGTCGATCGTGCCGCCGTAGCGATGCGCGATCTCCGACATCTCGGTGAAGTACTCGTTGAGCAGCTGGGTGATCAGTTCCGGCTGCAGCCGCTCGGTGGTCGCGGTGAAATTCTGGATGTCCGAGAAGAAGATCGTCAGCTTCTTGCGCTCGGTGTGGATGGTGACGTCCTTCTGGCCGGAGAAGATGCTCTTGTAGATCTGCGGCGGGATGTAGCGCGAGATCTTCATCGACAGCGTGGCGAGGAAATCGTTGTTGGTCTCCAGCTCCCTGTTCATGGCGACGATGCGGTCGGCCTGCCGCCGCTGCATCGCCAGGAACGACACGCCGCACACCGCGGCCAGCGCGAAATAGGCCAGCAGGAATTTGAACGAGAACAGATTGGCGGCGATCGGCTGGGTGATCGTCACTTCCTGAATGCCGCGGACGTCGCCGACCTTCCAGTCGGTCTTCGGGCTTTCGGGGTGGACGTTGTGGCAGGCCACACAGGCCGGCGCCATCGTCACCGGCGACACCAGCCGCACGCTGTCGCTGAACAGGCCAGCCTTGCCGGACACGATGTTGCTGCTCGCATCCTTGCGCAACGCCGCCAGAGCGTCGCGCTCGAACGCGTCGAGTTCGTGCGGCGCACGATTGGCGAACGGATAGTCCGAGACGAACCGATAGGAGATGTTGCTCTGCTGCTCGCCGATCACCCGGCCGAGTTCGAGCGACAGCGTCGCCGGAATCGGGATCGCGCCCGGGATATTCTGATAGTCGTGCACGACCTTGACGTCGCCGGGGTGCTCCAGGATCCGGCCGACGACGTTGGCGGCGTAATAGTGCCGGACGCTCTTGATCACAGAATTCAGGTCGGAGGCCTGTCGCCGTAGGGCCGCGTCGGCAAGGTTGGTCAGGTCGAGCCACACCGCCGCCGGCAGCGCCAGCAGCAGCACCGCGATCAGGCCGGCCGTCAATCCGCTGCGCCGCCGCAGAGCCTGCCGATTGTCGTGATCCATCCGCCTGTCTTGCCCCGCTGTTCTGGTTCCGGCGGCCGAACCCTAGAGCGGGCAGCGGGGGCTGAGAAGACGCAACGGTGCAACGCTACCAGACTTGTGATTCACCGCCGCCGCGCTCCACGGCTGGCGCGACCGGCTCAAGGTCCGACGGTTCGGATCGCCCGGCCCTGCGAGATGAAGGCGTAGTGGCCGTTGGCGAAGGTGCCGAGCATCAGCGCTTCGACGACCGGCTCGGCGATCTCGCCGCTGCCGGCCCAATCGACCACGAAATTGGCACCGGTGCCGGCGCGGTTGTCCAGCGTCGGGACAAAGGCCTCGATGGTGGCAAACGGTTTCAGCGCCACCGGCGCCTTGAGATAGCTCTGCACCATCTTGCCGGCACCGTCGAAATAGGCGATCCGCCGGATCACCAGCGGCTTGGTCTCGGAGGCGTTGTGGACGCTCAGCGTCACGGAAAAGTCCGCCCGCGCCTTGCCCTGCGCGATCGAGACGCTCGAATAGGCCGGCACATAGACCGAGCCGGCGGTTGGCAGCGGCTCAGCCGGCAGCGCGGTCAGCGACGCCGCGAAGGTCTGCTCCAGCCCCGGCGCTTCCGCCTTGCCCTGCGCGACCGATGGCGCCACCGACGCCAGCAGCAGCCCGGCCACGAGCCCAATCCGGTAGCAAGCACCGATTCGGCCGGCCAGACCATCGTCCCGAGTTATGTCTTCCGGTCGCATGGCATTACCCTTATTGTGCGACGATCCATCCAACGGCGGCCGAGGGCATGCACGAACTGATTCGCGACATTACGCTGTGCATCCTGTTCGCCTGGATGCTCGGCCTCTCGGCACACTTCTTCCGTCAGCCGCTGATCCTCGCTTATCTTATCGCCGGCTTCGTAATCGGTCCATTCGGCCTCGGTCTGGTGCAGTCGCAGGAATCGATCTCGGTGATTTCCGAGCTCGGCCTGATCTTCATGCTGTTCATGATCGGGCTGGAGATCGATCTGAAGAAGATCGTCCGCGCCGGCAGCGTGATCCTGGTGGCGGCGGGCGTCCAGCTGGTCGGCGGCTGCCTGCTCGGCATCGCCTTCTTCGCCACCATCGGGCTGGCGATCGGCGGCGGCCAGTTCGACGCCGTGTATCTGATGGTCGCCTGTGCGCTGTCCTCCACCGTGATCATCGTCAAGGTGCTGTACGAGAAGCGCGAGCTCGACACCCTGCCCGGCCGCATCACGCTGGGCATCCTGGTGCTGCAGGATATCTTCGCGATCCTGTTTCTCGCCGTGCAGCCGAGCCTGGCCGATTTGCAGATCTCCGTACTGGTGCTGTCGATCGCCCGCGTGGCGGCGCTGGTCGCGACCGCTCTGGTGCTGTCGCGCTACGTGCTGCCCTGGCTGTTTCACCGCATCGCCCGCACCCCCGAGCTGGTGCTGCTCGGCGCGCTGGCCTGGTGTTTCCTGATCGGCGAAATCGCCGAGCGGCTGCATCTGTCGCGCGAAATGGGCTCGCTGGTCGCCGGCGTGTCGCTGTCGACCTTCCCCTACGCGCTCGACGTCACCGCCAAGGTGACCACGCTGCGCGACTTCTTCATCACGCTGTTCTTCGTCGGCCTCGGCATGACGATCCCAATTCCGAACGGCTCGATCATCTCGATGGCGCTGGCGATCGCCGTCTTCACGGTCGTCAGCCGCGTGCTGACCACCTTCGTGCCGCTGTATCTGATGCGTCAGGGGCTGCGCGCCAGCCTGCTGCCGGCGCTGAACCTGGCGCAGATCAGTGAGTTCTCGCTGGTGGTGATCCAGACCGGCATTCCGGCCGGCCATCTGCGCACCGAAACCTCGAGCGCGGCGTCGTTCGCCTTCGTGCTGCTCGCGGTGCTGTCGACCTTCGTGATGGTGCGCAGCGATCAGATCACCCGCCGCGCCATTCCGCTGCTCAAGCGCCTCGGCCTGCGTGATCTCGATCAGCAGGCGGAAGCCGCCGAGCATGGCGGCGGCCACGGCGCCGCGCGGCGGATCGTCATTCTGGGCTTCTTCCGTGCCGCCAGCGCCCTGGTCAGCGAGATCGAGCGGCGCAACGAGGATCTGCTGCAGCAGATCACCGTCATCGACTTCAATCCCAACGTCTATCGCACGCTCGCCGCGCGCGGCATGCACGTGGTCTATGGCGACATCAGCAATGTCGACACGCTGCTGCACGCCGGCGTCGGCAACGCCGAGATCATCATTCTCAGCGTGCCGGATTCACTGCTGAAGGGTGCCACCAACGAACGTCTGGTGCGCCACGTGCGCGGCCTCAATCCGACCGCCAAGATCGTCGCCACCGCTGATCTGCTCGCCGACGTCGAGGCGCTCTACAGCGCAGGCGCCGATTACGTAACGGTGACCCGGCTCAGCGATGCCGAGCAACTGTACAGCGTGATCGAAGCCGCCGACGACGGCCTGCTCGGCGACAAACGCGCCGCTCTCGACGCGCTGCTGGCGGAGCGCAAGGAAGTCCTGCCGTAGCCGCGCGGGTGTCGAACGTAGGGACGATCAGCCTGATCGCCTCGGGCGCCCGCTCAAAACTCGCGCGCAATCTTGGCCAGCATCGCCAGCAGCGCAGTGCGGTTGTCGTCGCCGATCAGTTCGACGAGCCGCGCTTCGTGCTGGGACTCGACCAGCTTCTTGGCGCGCGCCAGCGTGGCTCGGCCCTTGTCGGTCAGCATCAGAATGTGCGAGCGGCGATCGTTCCGCGATCGCGTCCGCACGCACAGGCCGCGCCCTTCCAACGCATCCAGCATCGCCACGAAGTTCGGCCGCAGGATGCCGAGCGTAGTGGCGATCTCGGTCTGGTTGCGGCCGGGATTGGCATCGAGCAGCAGCAGCACCGAGAACTGCGCCGGCGTCAGTTGAACCGGCGCGACGCAATGCAGGAAGTCCTCGAACACGCGCAGCTGTGCCCGCTTCAGCGCGTAGCCGAGCAGCCCGGCAAGCTCGCCCATCGCCAGTTCGCCGGACTCGTGGACGACTTCACCAGGCGGCTGTTTGCGCTCGGGGATCGACTTGCCGGCGGCAGGTTTGGAAGCGGTCATTGCCTCGGATCTTGTGCTGATTGATTGTTTGGCCCTTGCGCGGGCCTTGAGCTTATAATCGATAATTGTTATGCATCATACCAAATTGGCCGCGCAGAATTCAACTGTCGGCCGGCGGGTCGCGGCGGGGCCGCACCCTGCGGGAGGGGAGCGTCCGCTTGAACACCACGATTCTGCTTTTTCTGCTGCAGGACGGCATCACCAATGGCGCGATCTACGCGCTGCTCGGACTGGCCCTCGTGCTGGTCTTTGCGGTGACGCGGGTGATCCTGATTCCGCAGGGCGAATTCATCACCTTTGGCGCACTGACCTACGCGACGCTGTCGACCGGCGGATCGCCCGGCACTGCTTATCTGGCGATGGTGATGGGCATCGTCGCCTTCGCGTTCGAACTGTTCGGCATCCGCAAGGCGCTGCACGCCGGCAAAGTGCTCCGCGCCGTGCTGATTTATCTGGTGTTTCCCGCAATCGTGCTGGCGCTGACGATCTGGCTGCCCGCGACGAAGCCCGGCGTCGCCGTGAACATCGCGCTGTCGCTGCTGATCGTCGCCGCGATCGGGCTGTTTCTGTATCGCATCGCCTTCCAGCCGCTGGCGCACACGTCGGTCCTCGTCCTGCTGATCGCCTCGGTCGGCGTGCACCTCGCTCTGCAGGGCTTCGGCCTGGTGTTCTTCGGCGCCGAAGGCCTGCGCGGTCCGCCGCTGTCCGACGCGGCAGTGACCGTCGGGCCGCTGCGCTTCACCGGCCAGAGCCTGGCCGTCTACGCCATCACCATTGTCGTCATGATCGGTCTGTGGCTGTTCTTCGGCTACACCCGCACCGGCAAGGCGCTGCGCGCCACCGCGGTCAATAGGCTCGGCGCCCGGCTGGTCGGGATCCGCACCTCGCTGTCCGGCCAGCTCGCCTTCCTGCTCGCCTCGGTCATCGGCGCGATCTCGGGCATCCTGATCGTGCCGATCACCACGCTCTATTACGACACGGGCTTCCTGATCGGCCTCAAGGGCTTCGTCGCCGCGATCATCGGCGGCCTGATCAGCTATCCGCTCACCGCCGTGGCGGCGATCGTGGTCGGCGTCGTCGAGGCGTTTTCCTCGTTCTACGCCTCGAACTACAAGGAGGTCATCGTCTTCACGCTGATCCTGCCGGTGCTGGTGCTGCGCTCGCTCGCCGCCCCCGCGGTCGAAGAAGAGAAGGATTGAGCGCGATGCCGCGTTGGCTTCCTATCCTCGTATTCGGGGTCGTGATGGCGGCGCTGCCGCTGATCCCCGGCATGCCGCCGTTCTGGATCGTGCTCTTGGACAATATCGGCCTCGCCGCGCTGGTGGCGATGGGCCTGGTGTTGCTGACCGGCGTCGGCGGGCTGACCTCGTTCGGCCAGGCCGCGTTCTGCGGCTTCGGCGCCTACACCACCGCCTATCTGACCACGGTCTACGGCGTCTCGCCGTGGCTGACGCTGCCGCTGTCGCTGCTGGTCGCCGGCGGCGCAGCCGTCATCCTGGGGCTGATGACGGTGCGGCTCAGCGGCCATTATCTGCCGCTCGGCACGATCGCCTGGGGCATCTCGCTGTACTATCTGTTCAGCAAGCTCGACTTCCTCGGCCGCAACGACGGCATCTCCCGGGTGCCGCCGCTGTCGATCGGCTCGCTCGACATGTGGTCGCCGCAGTCGATCTATTTCGTGATCTGGGCGATGGTGCTGATCAGCGCCCTCCTCACCATGAACCTGCTCGACAGCCGCACCGGCCGCGCCATCCGGGCGCTGCGCCGTGGCCATATCGCCGCCGAAGCCTTCGGCGTACGCACCGCGCGGGCGAAGCTGCTGGTCTTCATCTACGCGGCGGTGCTGGCAGGCCTGTCCGGCTGGCTCTACGCGCACTTCCAGCGCAGTGTGAACCCGACGCCGTTCGGCCCGCAGGCCGGCATCGAGTATCTGTTCATTGCCGTGGTCGGCGGCGCCGGCTATGTCTGGGGCGGCGTGCTCGGCGCCGCGATCGTGATCATCCTCAAGGAAGTGCTGCAGAGCTACCTGCCGCTGCTGTTCGGCGGCCAGGGCCAGCTCGAAATCATCGTGTTCGGCATCCTGCTGGTGATCCTGCTGCAGCTCGCGCCGGGCGGCGTCTGGCCGTGGCTGAGCAGCCTCGTCCCGATCAAGACACGCCGCGCGCGGATCGACCAGAGCGCCGCGCCGCCGCCGCGCGAGCGCAAGCTGGCCGAGACCGGCACTCTCCTCAAGGTCGAGCGCGCGCGAAAACAGTTCGGCGGCGTGGTTGCGGTCAACGACGTGTCGTTCGACGTTCATGCCCGCGAGATCGTCGCGCTGATCGGCCCCAACGGCGCCGGCAAGTCGACCACCTTCAACCTGATCACCGGCATTCTCACCACCACCGGCGGACGCATCGAACTCCACGGCAAGCCGATCGACAACGCGCCGCCGCAGGACGTCGTGCAGCTCGGCATCGCCCGCACCTTCCAGCACGTCAAGCTGGTACCCGATATGACCGTGCTGGAGAACGTCGCGATCGGCGCGCATCTGCGCGGCAGCGCCGGCGCGATCAGCAGCATGCTGCGGTTCGACCGCGCCGAAGAGGCCAAGCTGCTCGCCGAAGCGACCCGACAGATCGAGCGCGTCGGCCTCAGCGCCGAAATCGATCAGCTCGCAGGCTCGCTGTCGCTCGGTCAGCAGCGCATCGTCGAGATCGCGCGCGCGCTGTGCGCCGATCCGGTTCTGCTGCTGCTCGATGAGCCGGCCGCAGGCCTGCGCCATATGGAAAAGCAGCGCCTCGCCGCGCTGCTGCGGCAATTGCGCGACGGCGGCATGTCGGTGCTGCTGGTCGAACACGACATGGGCTTCGTGATGGATCTCGCTGACCGCATCGTCGTGCTCGATTTCGGCACGCGGATCGCAGAGGGGACTCCCGCGACGATCAAGACCAATCCTGAAGTCATCAAGGCCTATCTGGGAGCGCTGTCATGAGCGCGCTGCTGCAGATTTCCGACGTCTCGGTGTCTTATGGCAAAGTCGAGGCAGTCCGTTCGGTCAATCTCGAGGTACGCCCGCGCGAGATCGTCACCGTGGTCGGCGCCAACGGTGCCGGCAAGACGACGCTGCTGAGCGCCACGATGGGGATCTTCCCGCTGAAGGGCCGCGTCACCTTCGAGGGCGTAGACATCGACCGCCTCGACATCGAGGACCGCGTCGCCGCCGGGCTATCGCTGGTGCCGGAGCATCGCGAGCTGTTTGCTACCATGACGGTGGAAGACAATCTCGAACTCGGCGCCTTCCGCATTGCCAAGTCGGTCGCGGCGCAATCCCAGGAGCGCGTCTACGGACTGTTTCCGCGGCTGAAGGAACGGCGCAAGCAGCTCGCCGGCACGCTCTCCGGCGGCGAGCAACAGATGCTGGCGATGGGCCGCGCGCTGATGGGCGCGCCGAAGCTGTTGATGCTCGACGAGCCGAGCCTCGGCCTCGCTCCGATCATCGTCGCCGATATCTTCCGCATCGTCGGCGAACTACGCGAAGCCGGCGTCTCGGTGCTGCTCGTCGAACAGAACGCCAAGGCGGCGCTGGCGATCGCCGACCGGGCCTACGTGATGGAGCTCGGCGAGTTCGTGCTCGACGGCAAGGCGTCGGAGGTCGCGGAGAACGAGCAGGTGGTGGCGAGCTATCTCGGCTTCTCGCACGCCTGACCGGGCTCGGCCGCCTCAGCAGGCGATGGCCGCCTCGACGTCATCGAGCTGCACGACGCAGTTGCGGCCGAGCTCCTTGGCGCGATACAGCGCCTGATCGGCCCGCCGCATCAGCGCCGACAGATCGCTGCCGGCAACATGGGTCGCGAGCCCGAAGCTCATCGTCACCGGCACGTCGACGACGCCGCCGCCGATCTTTGTCGAACACAGCCGGCACAACGCCTGCACACAGCGTCTCGCCTTCTCGTCGCCGACGTCGATCATCAGTCCGGCAAATTCCTCGCCGCCATGGCGAGCGATCAGTAGGTCGTTACGCGCGCCGAAATCCCGCAGGATTTCGCCGACTTCCGCCAGAACGCGGTCGCCGACTTCGTGGCCGTAGCGATCGTTGATCGCCTTGAAACGGTCGATGTCGCACATCACCGCGACGACGCGGTGCCCGGCCGTCGCCGCCTTCGCGAGCAACGCGCTGGCAGCTTCGTCGAAGCCGCGCCGGTTGAGCAACCCGGTGAGTGGATCGGTGCGCGACACCCGGATCAGTTCGGCGCGGGTCAATGCCAGTTGCTGCATCAGCTTTGCCGAACGATAGCTCATCACCCCCGACAACAAGATCGACACCGTCAGCGCCACCGTCATCGATGCGTGTGCAACGGTGCCGACCGGCACCAGCGCAGTTTCATTCGTGCCAAGATCGGTGATCAGGAAGCCCATCGTCACCAGAGCCGTCAGGCCACCGGCGATGGCTACCCGGCCGGCGGTGTAGCGCATGACATCGTAACGCGTGACGATTGAATGCGGCATGCTCTGCAATCGTTCGGAGTAACGGCCCCTCTCCAAACACTAGGAGCCGCCCCTCCCTCTCGTCGGAGAGTTGTTCGAATGCACATAGTGATACCAGACGCTGATCTCGAAACAGGTTAAATTTAAGCAATCCGCGAGATCAGACTTAATGGATCGATAACGCAATTCACCGATCAGTTTCCGCCGCAGCGGATCCGAGGGGCGGCGCGGCGCAGGGCCGCGGTACTGGCCAAAAGAAAACCGGCCTCGCGCGAACGAGGCCGGCTTTCATATTTGATGCGGGGCTCAGTTGCCCGCGATTACTTGACCATGACGTACTTGCCGCCCTTGACCGTCAGCAGGATGCGCGAGCGGTCGTCGAGGCCGTAGCGGTCGGTCTCGGTGAACGTGTAGACGCCCTGGCTGGCGGCGATGTCCTTTTCGCTCAGCAGCGCCTTGCGGATCGCCTCGCGGAACTCCTGCGTGCCGGGCTTGGCGGTCTTCAGCGCGACCGGAACCACACGCTCGAGCACCTTGAAAGCGTCGAACGAATGGCCGGCGAACTGGCTGCGGCTGTTCGGGCCGTACTTGGCCTCATAGGCGGTGTTGAGCTCGAGGCCCGGCTTCTTGGTCAGGGCGCTGTCGTCCTGGCCTTCCGGATCCATCACCGGGCCCGACGCCATCAGCACGCCCTCGGCGGACTTGCCGGCGATGCGGATGAAGTCCATCGAGGCGGCGCCGTGGGTCTGGTAGATCAGGCCGTTGTAGCCGCGCTCGCGCAGCGCGGTCTGCGGCAGCGCCGCGGCGGTGCCGGAGGCGCCGACCAGGATCGCGTCCGGATTGGCGGCGACCAGCTTCAGCACCTGGCCGGCAACCGACGTGTCGGGACGCGCGAAGCGTTCCTCGGCGACGACCTTGAGGCCCATCGCCTCGCCCTGCTTCTTGAGGTCGTTGAACCACAGATCGCCATAGCTGTCGGAGTAACCTATGTAGCCGACGGTCTTGATGTTGTGCTTCTTCATGTGCTCGTAGAGCACCTTGCCCATGACGGGGATCGGCTGCGGCATCACCACCGACCACTTGGCGCGCTCCGGCGTGATCGGCAGCGGCGCGAGTGCGATGTGCGGCACCTGGGCCTCGTTGGCGACGTTGGAGATCGCCACCGTCGGCGGCGTCACCGACGAGCCCATGATCACGTCGGCCTTCGACTCCGTGACGAAACGCCGCGCATTGGTGGTCGCCGCCGTCGGGTCTCCGCCGTCGTCGAGCACGATCACCTTGATCGGATGTCCGCCGATCTCCTTCGGGACGAATTCCAGCGCGTTGCGTTCCGGGATGCCGAGCGCGGCCGCCGGGCCGGTCGTGGTGACGCTGATGCCCACCGTGATCTCGTTGGTTTCGGCCAATGCGGCGCCGGACAGCGCCGGCAGCGCGATCGCCACCGCCATCGTGGCAACGGACAGCTTGAATTTGCTCATCTGCTCCTCCTCCCTCGTTATACTGACGGCCGTTCGGCCTGGTTGTGCTGTGGTGTTCTTACGTCATGCGGGGCGGCGAGTCAGCCCTCATGAATTTCTCGACGATCTCGGCTGGCACCGCGACCGACTTCAGCTTGTCGGGATTGCCCGGATCGCGGCCGACAAGCACCCGCGTCTCGAACGCCTCGATCGCCAGCGCGTCGCCCTTCAGCACCCTGTGAGTCACCTCGAAGCTCGAGCGATTGAACTTCTCGATCCGGCTCTCGATCGTGATCACGTCGCCATAGGTCGACGGGATATAGAACTTGGCGCGGGTGTCGACCATCGGAATGCCGACCAGCCCATAGACCCGCACCAGGTCCTGCTTGGAGCAGCCGGCAGCGGCGAACAGCGCCGACGTCGAATCGTCGAACATCGCGAAGTAACGCGGGTAGTAAACAATATTCGCCGGGTCGCAATCGCCCCATTGAATCTGCACATCGCGGCGGTTGGTGAGCATTGGGCGGCGCCTAATCCAGACTCGTTACATCAAAATTCGTCATTCCGGGACGCACCTCTTGGCGCGGGCCCGGAATCCATATTTCCTGACGGTGGTTATGGATTCCGGGCTCGCGCTTCGCGCGCCCCGGAATGACGAACGCTAAGGCATCCATCGATCCGTCAATCCGCCGCGATCACGTGCGGCGGCGGCGGGTCGGCGTAAAGGTCGGCGATCAGCGCGGCGCGATGTTCGAGGACCGCGCGCTGGTTGACCGAGCCCTTGTCGGTGACTTCGCCGGCGTCGATCGACAGCGGCTCGCCGAGCAGTGTGGCGCGGGTGATGCGGTTTGACGAGCCCGTCGCCTGCGTCAGCAGCTTGCGGAAGCTCTCGCGAAACGTCTCGCGAATAGCGCCGTCCTTCGCCATTCCGGCGAGATCGTCGAGCGCCAGCGCCGGGTTGATCAGCCTGCAGCCGTCCGCATCGAGGATCACCACGGCCGACACCGTATCGTGGTCGAGCCCGGCGATCACCACATCGCGCACCAGCGGCGCGCAGGCGGCGATGAACTTGGCGCGCAGCGGACCGACGCTGACCCAGGTGCCAGATGCGAGCTTGAAATCCTCGGAAATACGCCCGTCGAAATCGAAGCCCGCGGTGAGATCGTTGGCATCGACCGGCTTCAGCGCGTCGTTGAGCTTGTAGTAGCCCTCTTCGTCGAACGCCTTGGCGGTCAGCTCCGGCGCACGCCAATAGCCGGGCGTGATGTTCGGGCCTCTGGCGCGGACTTCCAGCTTGCCGTTATTCGGCACCAGCTTGGCCTCGTTGCCGGGCACCGGCAGGCCGACGTGGCCGGACCGGCTGGTCTGCGGCGTCACCGACATGAAGAAGGGCGCGGTCTCGGTAGCGCCGAGGCCGGTGAGCATCGGCACGCGCGCGCCGGTCTCCTGCACGGCGACTTCGTCGAGTCCGTCCCAGACGTGCCGCGCCAGGCTGGCGCCGGAGAAGAACATCGCATGCAGCCGGCTGAAGAACAGCTGCCGAAGCTGTGCATCCTCGCGCAGCACCGGCAACAGCGATTCGTAGCCCTTGGGGACGTTGAAGTACACGGTCGGGGCGATCTCACGCAGATTGCGGATCGTCGCCGCGATGCCGGCAGGCGTCGGCTTGCCGTCGTCGATATACATCGAGCCGCCGTTGAACAACGTCAGCCCGATATTGTGGTTGCCGCCGAAGGTGTGATTCCACGGCAGCCAGTCGACGATCACCGGCGGCTCGTCCTTCAGGAACGCCATCGCCTCGCGGATCATCACCTGATTGGCGCAGATCATCCGCTGGGTGTTGATCACCGCCTTCGGATTTCCGGTCGAGCCGGAGGTCAGCAGAAACTTCGCGATGGTGTCGTGACCGATCGCGTCGTGCTTCGCCGCCAGGTCCGGATGGTCGGGCGTGTTCAAGAGGTCCTCGAGCGCCGTCACCTTGCGGCCCGGCACCTCACCGCGCGTCGCGGCGATCTCGACGTCTTCCGGCACGGTGGCGAGGATCGCCGGCGCGAACGGCGTGACGTCGTCGGCAAAAATGAGTCCAGGCGTCAGCAGGCCGACGATGTAGCGCAGCTTGCCGAAATCCTTCGACACCAGCGAATAAGGCGGCGACACCGGGCACATCGCGACGCCCGCATACAGCGCGCCGAACATCATTTGGGCGTGGTCGATCGAATTGCCCGACAGGATCATCACCGGCCGCTCGGCCGAGAGCCCGCGCGCCAGCAGCGCCGAGGCGATGCGCTGCGCTGCGCTCAGCATCTGCGCGTAACTGATCGTGCGCCAGCCGCCGGTCTTGTCGCGCTCCGCCATGAACACCCGGTCGGGCGTCTGCTCGGCGAAATGGTGCAGGCGGTCGGTGATCCGCACCGGATAGTCCGCGAGCGTCGTGGTCGAGCGCACATAGATCGTGCCGTCCGGCTTGCGGTCGGTCGAGATGCCTATCCGGCCGAACGAAATGTCCCGCAGCGGATGAAGCCCGCCGTCGCTCCCCGCCGTATCGGCGCGTGCAGTCGCGTTCATCATGATATCCACCTCAGGTGGGTTTGACCTTGGCGGTCTTGTGATCGAGGAAGGCGCGGATCCGGTTCTTGGCTTCCTGGTCGCTCTGCGCGACGGTGGCCATCAGCGATTCCATCAGCAGCCCGGTCTGCGGATTGGCCTCGGCGATCATCGGCAGCGCCTGCAGCACGGCGAAATTCGTCAGCGGCGCGTTCTGCGCAACGCGATTGCCGAGTTCGATCGCCTTGTCGTAGGCCGAGCCGCCGTCGTCGGTGAGATATTGCGAGAAGCCGTGCACCACGCCGTCCGCCGCGGAATACACCCGGCCGGTCAGCATCATGTCGGCCATCCGCGCCACGCCGATCAACCGCGGCAGACGGACCGAGCCGCCGCCGCCGACGAAGATGCCGCGGCTGCCTTCCGGCAGCGCGTAATAGGCCGATGGCTCGGCGACACGGATATGCGCCGCGCAGGCGAGCTCGAGCCCGCCGCCGATCACCGCGCCCTTCAGTGCCGCGATCACCGGCACGCGGCAATACTGAACTCTGTCGAACACCCGGTGCCAGGTCTGCGAATGCACCAGCCCTTCGGTGGCGTCGCGCTCGCGCAGTTCGGACAGATCGAGGCCGGCGGAGAAGTGATCGCCGATGCCGTGGATTACCACCGCGCGAATGTCGTCCGGGATGTCGGTGAAGCAATCTTTCAGCGCAGCCATCAGCCCGTCATTCAGCGCATTGCGCTTTTTCGGGCGATTGAGGCCGATCGTCAGCACGGAGCCGACGGTTTCGACGACCAGCGTCGATGAGTCCGCGAGCGTCGCGGCAGAGGCGTTTCCTGTGAGCACTTATTACGTCCTGTGCAGAATAGTTATAGACTATAACGAATGCGGCGGGAGTCAATGGGCGTAGCGCGGCGATGGGAAATCGAATGCCGTGAGATGCACAAACGTAGCCAAGACGACTGCGCGCTCCCTCTCCCGCTTGCGGGATAGGGCTGGGGTGAGGGCGACACGCGCACTGACTCTGGGCCACGCGGAGGCACCACCTCACCCGGCTTCGCTGCGCCAAGCAACCCTCTCCCACGAGGGGAGAGGGTTGGGCTGCCGTCGCGGAGATCGATGCTCGAGACGATTGCCTCCCCGCGAGCACGGCGAGCTCCCTCGCCCCGCTCTTCGCGGGGAGAGGGTTGGGGTGAGGGGCGCCCCGAGCACAGAGGCTCGGCAGCGGCGAAGCGCCCCCTCACCCGGCTTGCATCTGGCGATGCAAGCCGACCTCTCCCCGCTCGCGGGGAGAGGTGAAGGCGGCGGCTTTGCTGAGCCTACAGCACCTGATGCACGTCGACGACGACGCGATCTTTGTGGCGGGCGGCGGAGCCGATGAACAAATACTGGGTCAGCCACTGATAATTCGGGTGCCCGGTCTCGAACCGCGGGCGGGTGCGGAAATAGATCAGCTTGGGATCGACCGGCTCGCCGCGTTTCAGCTTCTGCAGAAGTTCGATCGGCCCGAACCGGATTCCGAAATTTTCGACATAGACCACCGCGCCGTCGTCGGTCTCGAACGCGTATTTGGCCTCCAGCTCGATCAGCTCGTTCGGCCGGATGATCTGAAAGTCGGCGCCGGACGGCAGGATGCGACCGCTGATGCCCTCGCCCTTCACGGTGCCGCCGATCACGGGAATCACCCGCCGCACACCGGCGCCGGTGTCGCCGGCGGAGATCACCTCGCCGATATGCGCCGTGATGGTGAAGACGTATTTGGTTTCGAGCGTGGGCGTCATCGTCAAATCCTCCGTCCCCCGTCATGGCCGGGCTTGTCCCGGCCATCCACGCCTTTTATGCGTTTTAGTCAGCAAGGCGTGGATGCCCGGGACGAGCCCGGGCATGACGGGCTTTGTTAGCTGATCACCCGATCATCCGCATCGGCAGCCAGGTGGCGATTACCGGAAAAGCGACCAGGATGCCGAGGCGGATCAGGTCGGTGGCAACGAACGGCAGCACGCCTTTGAAGATCGTCGACATGCTGACGTCCTTGATCACGCTCTTGATCACGAACACGTTCATGCCGACCGGCGGATGGATCAGGCCGAGTTCGACTGTCATCACGATGATGATGCCGAACCAGATCGGATCGAAGCCCAGCGCCATGATGACCGGGAACACGATCGGCACGGTGAGGATCACCATCGCCATCGCATCCATCAGGCAGCCGAGCACCAGATACATCAACAGGATCAGCGCCAGCACGCCGTACGGGCCGATGCCGAGGCCGGTGAGAAACTCGGTGATCAGCTGCGGCGTCTGAGTGATGGTGAGAAAATAACCGAAGCACAGCGCGCCGATCAGCACGGTGAACACGGCGGCAGCGGTGCGCGTCGCCTGCAGCAGCGACTGCAGGATGCCCTCGCGGCTGAGCTTGCCGCGGAGGATGCCGATCAGGAAAGCGCCGACGGCGCCGACCGCACCGGCCTCGGTCGGAATGAAGAATCCGCCATACAGGCCGCCGATGACGAACACGAACAGCAGAAGCGGCGACCACACGTCGCGAAACGCCGCCAAGCGGTCGGCCCACGATGCCTTCGGGCCGGCGGGCAGGAAGCCGGGCTTGGCCACGCCGATGATCCAGATCGTGATCATATGCATGACTATCGCGAGCAGGCCCGGCACGATGCCGGCGATGAACAATTTGCCGATGTCCTGCTGGGTGATGATGCCGTACACGGCGAGCACCGTCGACGGCGGCAGCATCGCGCCGAGCGTGCCGCCGACGGCGATCACGCCGGTCGAGAACGACTGCGGATAGCCGAACCGCCGCATTTCCGGATACGCCACGGCCGAGAACGTCGCGGCAGTCGCGACGGACGAGCCGGAGATCGCCGCGAAGCCGCCGCAGGCGCCGATCGTGGCGATGCCGAGCCCGCCCTTCCAATGGCCGACGAAGGTGTTGCCGGCGCGGAACAGCTCGCGGCTGATCCCCGATGCGGACACGAACGCGCCCATCAGCAGGAACATCGGGATCACGCCGAACGAGTAGTCGGTGACGGTCCGCATCGTGGTCTGGCCGACCAGCTTCAGCGCCGGATCGAGGCCGGTGAGATAGCCGAAGCCGGTGGCGCCGACGAGCCCCATCGCCATGCCGACCGGCACGCGCAGCAGCATCAGCACGAACAGGCTGACGAAGCCGATCAGCGCAACCATTTCGTTGGACATCGCGGCTTACTCCACCGGCTTCATGCGCTGTTCGCGCATCTGCTCCGGATGGAAGATCAGCCGGAAAGTTCGGATTGCGATCAACAGCACCGCGGAGACGTCGCCGATCCACGACACCAGATAGAACGGCCAGATCGGTACCTGCAGGTCCATGGTGACGATGTGATCGGCGCGCGTCGTCACCACCTTGTCGAACAGCGTGTAGGTCTGCACGCTGACGACGAACAGCAGCACCAGCGTCGCGAAGATATCGATGACGCGCTGCCAGCGCGGCGATGCCGCCGCCCAGACCAGATCGACGGTGATGTGCGAGCCGCGATAGGAGGTCGCCGCGATGCCCCAGAAGATCAGCACGCCGAGCATGAACTGCCCGAAATTGTAGTAGTCCGGGATCGTCACCGCGAAGAATTTTCGCATGAACACCGCCAGGAAGGTGTTCAGCGCCACGATGCCGACGAAGAACGCCGCGATCCATTCGATCACGTCGATGAATCGGTCCATCCGGTTCTTGGCGACACGCTTCGTCTCCAGCGCGCCGGGCAGCCGATCGGCCAGCTTGTCGAGGTCGGAGGTCATGGGGTCAGAACGTTTGGAGCCTGAGTGTTTTGCGTTTCGTCACCACAAACGATTCGTCATTCCGGGGCGCGCGCAGCGCGAGCCCGGAATCCATAACCACCGCCAGGGGATATGGATTCCGGGCCTGCGCCCCAGCCGGCTGACGCCGTCTGGGACGCATCCCGGAATGACAAAGCCTCATAGGCTTACAGCCCCGCGTCGTACTTCTTCAGCGCGGCCTTGAGTTCGCCGTCGATCGCAGCGGCGTCGGCGCCGGCTTTCTTGACGCCTTCGGCCCAGGAGTCGCGCAGCGGCTGGGTGGCCTTCTTCCACTCGGCGAGTTGCTCGTCGGTCAGCGGATAGACCTCGTGGCCTTGCAGCGCCTTCATCTTGGTGCGGCCGTTGGCTTCGAAGTCGACCCACGGATCGGTGACCTTCGAGGCCCATTCCGGCGTGCAATGATCGTCAATGATCTTCTTCTGGGTCGGCGACAGCGCGTTGTAGGCCTTCAGGCCGATATTGTAGGTAAACACGGTCGAGTACAGCGGCACGTCCATGTGATACTTGACCACCTTGTCGATGCCGAACAGGAAGATCGACCCCCAGGGGAAGGTGATCTCGTCCGCCACGCCGCGCTCCAGCGCGTCACGCGATTCCGGCGCCGAGGCCTGCACGTTGGTGCCGCCGAACAGCTTCACCATCTCGCCGATGGTCGATTGCGCCGGACGGACCTTGAGGCCCTTCATGTCCGACGGCAGCACGACCTTCTTCTTGCCGTGCAGCGCGCCCGGATCGTGGATGAAGGCGAAGCACAGCTTGGTGTCCTTCATCTCGGTCGGCGCGTATTTCTGGTACCACTCGTTGAACGCCTGCGTGCCCTTCTTGCCGTCCTTGAAGGTGAACGGCAATTGGCCGGCGGAGACGATCGGGAAGCGGCCGGGCTGATAGCCGGGATTGACGTAGGTGACGTCGGCGATGCCGTCGCGCGCCATGTCGTAATGATCGAAAGCCTTGCCGAGCTGCTCGGAGGGGAAGACGGCCATCTTGATGGTGCCGCCCGAGGCCTTCTCGATGTCGGCCGCCCACTCCTTGGTGGCGGGGACCAGCGGATGCGCCGGCGGCACCCAGAGCGAGACTTTCCAGTTGACGGTCTTGTCCTGCGCCGAGGCGGCGGACACGCAGGCGGGCGTCACGCTGGCTGCAAGCAGCAGCGCGAGCATCATTCTCCTCATCGAGGTCTCTCCCTGTTGGATGGCTTCAAACGGCCTTTGGTTGTATTGTTATAGAATATAACCTTCAAAGCAAGTGACCGGCTCGGAATAGCTGGTAGATGGCGGACCGCAACTGGACGGCGACGGCGGCGTCTCGTAACCAAACCCCAAACCAACCTGCGGGGGAAAGCCCATGCGCACACAAGTCGCCATCATCGGTGCCGGGCCTTCGGGCCTGCTGCTCGGCCAGCTGCTGCACAGCTACGGCATCGACGCGGTGATCCTCGAGCGCAAGGACCCCGACTACGTGCTGTCGCGAATCCGCGCCGGCGTGCTGGAACAGGGCATGGTCGGCCTGCTCGAAGAGGCCGGCGTCGCCGCGCGGCTGCATCAGAAAGCGCTGGTGCATGACGGCTTCGAGATCGCCTTCTCGGGCAAGCGCCATCGCATCGACCTCAAGGGCGCCACCGGCGGCAAAGTCGTCACGGTGTACGGCCAGACCGAAGTGACGCGCGACCTGATGGAGGCGCGCAGCACGGCCGGACTGACGACGATCTATGACGCCGCCGATGTCACGCTGCACGATTTCGACGGCGACACCCCGAAGGTGCGCTGGACCAAGGACGGCACCACGCACGAGCTCACCTGCGATTTCATCGCCGGCTGCGACGGCTTCCATGGCGTGTCGCGGCAAAGCGCCGGGAGCGCGGTCAAGACCTACGAGCGGGTGTATCCGTTCGGTTGGCTGGGCATCCTGTCCGATACGCCGCCGGTGTCGCACGAGCTGATCTACGTCAACCACGACCGCGGCTTTGCGCTGTGCTCGATGCGCTCGGCGCATCGCAGCCGTTATTACGTGCAGTGTCCGCTCAGCGACGACGTCGCCGAGTGGAGCGACGAGCGGTTCTGGAACGAACTGAAGAGCCGGCTCGATCCGGAGACCGCGCAAAAACTCGTCACCGGGGCGTCGATCGAAAAGAGCATCGCGCCGCTGCGCTCCTTCGTGGCCGAGCCGATGCGGTTCGGCCGGCTGTTCCTCGCCGGCGATGCCGCCCACATCGTGCCGCCGACCGGCGCCAAGGGCCTCAACCTCGCCGCCAGCGACATCTACTATCTGTCGCGCGCGCTGCGCGAGTTCTACGGCGAGAAGTCGAGCGCCGGCATCGACGCTTACTCTGAGAAAGCGCTGAGACGGGTGTGGAAGGCCGAGCGGTTCTCGTGGTGGATGACCTCGATGCTCCACCGCTTCCCCGACAGCGACGCCTTCTCCCAGCGCATCCAGACCGCCGAGCTCGACTATTTGATCAGCTCGCAAGCGGCGACGACCTCGCTTGCCGAGAACTACGTCGGGTTGCCGTACTAAGACGCTTCCCCCACGCCGTCATTCCGGGGCGCGCGCAGCGCGAACCCGGAATCCATAACCCCTGTGCTCTCGGCGTGAGGACCACGTCCGTGCAAACCCCCGCGCGCTGCAGAGTATGGATTCCGGGTTCACGCGCTGCGCGCGTGCCCCGGAATGACGGGACTGGGGCATCGTGACAGTCGCGCTGGTCGGTTTGCGTCCTCGCAGCCCGTTTCAAACACTCTCTCAAATCGCGCTTCAAACTTTGTCGGCGTTGCGAGTGATGCTGCGCTGCGGTCTATAGGTGGGGGACGCAACGACGCGAGTGCCCTCCGATGACCGACAACGATCCGAGCGACATCGTCTTTGAAGACATTCCCGCCGGCTTTGCACGGCACACGCGCAGCAGCCCCCTCACCGCGCCGTGGGAGCCGCTGTATGCGCGGACCACGGCCGATGCAGTGATACTCGGCCTGCGGGTTCGCGAGGCGCATACCAATTCGCGCGGCCTCGCGCATGGCGGGCTGATCACCGCGCTCGCCGACAACGCGATGGGCTACAGCTGCGGCCTCAAGCTCGGCGGCGCCGCGCGGCTGCTGACGGCGTCGCTGGCGATCGATTTCATCGGCTCGGCGAGGATCGGCCAATGGCTGCAGATCGAACCGGAGGTGATCAAAGTCGGCCGGACGCTGTGCGTCACGCAGTGCTTCGTCACCGCCGACGGCGTCCGCTGCGCCCGCGCCAACGGCACCTTCAGCGTGGTCGAGGCGAAGGCCTGACCACGCTGATGACGATGTGGCGCGCGGCTCGCCTCAGCCGCAGACCACCGCTTCCACGCCGGCCGCCACCTCGAACAGCTCGCGGTCGGCGCCGTTCACGCCCGCCAGCATCAGCCCCACCGGCGCCTCGCCCTTCTGGTGGCAGGGCAGCGAGATCGCGCAGCCATCGATCATGTTGATCAGCGTGCAGTTGCGCAGGGCCAGCAGATTGGCCTTGGTGAAGGCCTTGTCGTCGGCGAGCTCGGCGATCTTCGGCGGGGTGATCGCGGCGGTCGGCAGCGCCACCGCGTCGTAGGGTGCGAGCCGCGCCATGGCGCGGGCGATCAGCGATTTGCGGGCACCGACCGTGTCGATGTATTCGGCGGCGCTCTGCGTTTCGCCGCGCGCGATGCGCTCGCGCACGCGCGGATCATAGACGTCGCCCTTGGCGACCAGCAGATAGCGATGCCAGGCGTAGCTCTCCGCCGCAGTGAGCCCGCCCTTGGCGCCGAGCGGCGCGACGTCGTTGAATTCCGGCACCTCGATCTTCTCGATGATCGCGCCGTGGCTCGCCAGCGTCTTCAGCGCGCGCTCGAACGCGGTACGCACGGTTTCATCCAATTCGTCGAGCGCCACCGTGGTCGGCACCGCGATGCGCAGGCCCTTCACGGGCCGCGGCGCCAGCGGCACGATCGGCTCGTCGGCCAGCACGGCATCGACCACCGCACAGCAGGCGACGCTGCGCGCCAGCGGCCCGATCGAATCCAGCGAGAACGACAGCGGCACCGCGCCGTCGCGTGGCACGCGGCTCTGCGACGGCTTGTAGCCGACGATGCCGTTGAACGCCGCCGGGATCCGGCACGAGCCGCCGGTGTCGGTGCCGAGCCCGACATGCGCCATGCCGTCGACCACCGACACCGCCGCGCCCGACGACGAGCCGCCGGGGACGTGGCCGACGTCGCGGCCGTAGGCCGATTTCGGCGTGCCGTAATGCGGGTTGATGCCGATGCCCGAATAGGCGAACTCGGTCATGTTGGTGCGGCCGATCACCACGAAGCCGGCGCGCCGCAACCGCGCCACGGCGGGCGCATCGGCCTCGGCCGGCGGATTGTCGTCGAGCGCGCGCGAGCCGGCGCGGCTCACCTGGCCCTTGATGTCGAACAGATCCTTGATCGAAACCGGAATGCCCGCATAAGGCGACGGCGCCGCCTTGATGGCGCGCAGCGCGTCCATCGCGTCGGCCGCCTTCAGCGCCGCGTCGCGGTCGACATGAATGAAGGTCCGTGCGCCCTCGCCCGCCGCGTCGGCGATCCGCGCCAGACATTGTTCGACGAGCTTGCGCGCCGTGGTGCGCCCGGCGTCGAGATCCGCCGCGAGCGCGGCAAGCGTGGGAAGGTCGGTCATGGCGTTCGTTCCGCTGGAGGGGCGATCGGACGTGCCCGGTCGGAACGCCGCGATCGCCGAATGGACAATCGGGGACTCCTGTAGCGCGGAGCCCGGCATTTGACCATGCGCACCATGCTGATTGTTCGCGCCCCGGAATACGTTTCCTGCACATCCCCCCGCGCCGGCCGCGTGTTGACGGTGGCCGGTCGATATCGCATCAAGACGAACAACCAATGGGCCACCGAGCCAGCTCAGGGAGAAAACCAACACATGGCTGAACGCGCACGTCCCAAGATCACTCCCGAAACCCAATTTTACTGGGACGGCGCCAAGCAAGGCGAATTGCGGCTGCAGCGCTGCGATTCCTGCGCCCATGCGTATTTCCCGGCCCGCCCGTTCTGCCCGAAATGCGGCTCGCGCGAGGTCAGCGTGTTCAAGGCCTCCGGCAACGGCACCCTGTATTCCTACGTGATCAATCATCGCCCGCTGGCCGCCGGCTTCACCGAGCCATACGCGATCGCGGTGGTCGAACTGGAAGAAGGTCCGCGGATGATGAGCAACATTCTGGAGTGCCCGCAGACGCCCGAGGCGCTCGAGCTCGACATGAAGCTGGAAGTCACCTTCCAGAAGATCGACGACAACCTCACCCTTCCGCAATTCCGTCCGGCGAAGGGGTAAGCAGCATGCGTCGCAATCAGGTTGCTATCGTCGGTGCCGCCGAGACCACCAAGCTCGGCGTCATTCCCGACATGTCGCAGATCCAGCTCCACGCCGACGCCGCGCTCAACGCGATCGCCGACGCCGGGCTGAAGCTGTCGGACATCGACGGCATCGCCACCGCGGTCGAGACGCCGCAGCAGATCGCCCACTATCTCGGCATCACGCCCACCTGGGTCGACGGCACCTCGGTCGGCGGCTGCTCGTTCATGCTGCATGTCCGCCACGCCGCCGCGGCGATCGAGGCCGGGCTGTGCAAGACCGTGCTGATCACCCACGCCGAGAGCGGCAAGTCGATGATCGGCAAGCTGCCGCGCTCGATCCCCGCCGACAGCCTGCAGGGCCAGTTCGAAGCGCCCTACGGCATCTACGGGCCGCCGAGCCAGTTCCCGATTCCGGTGCTGCGCTTCATGAAGACCTACGGCATCACCCACGAGCAGATCGCCTCGGTGGCCGTGGTGCAGCGCGAATGGGCGGCGAAGAATCCGCGCGCGATGATGAAGGACCCGATCACCGTCGCCGACGTGCTGAACTCGCGAATGATCGCCTATCCGTTCCGGCTGTTGCAGTGCTGCCTCGTCACCGACGGCGGCGGCGCGCTGATCATGACCTCGGCCGATCGCGCCAAGGACTTTCCGAACAAGCCGGTCTACGTGCTCGGCACCGGCGAGAGCGTCGAGACCCCGATGGTCAGCCAGATGGAGAGCTTCAACTCCTCGCGCGCCTTCAAGGTGGCGGGCCCGACCGCGTTCCGCGAGGCTGGTATCAGCCACAGCGACGTCGATCATCTGATGATCTACGACGCCTTCGCGCATCTGCCGCTGTTCGGCCTCGGCGACCTCGGCTTCATGCCGTATGAGGAGACCGGCAAGTTCATCGCCGACGGCAACACCCGCCCCGGCGGCAAGCTGCCGCTCAACACCAATGGCGGCGGGCTCAGCTACATGCACTCCGGCATGTACGGCATGTACGCGCTGCAGGAGAGCGTGAGGCAGATGCGCGGCATCGCGCCCGCGCAGGTGCCGAACGCGAAGATCTCGGTCTGCCACGGCGTCGGTGGCATGTTCGCCGCGTCGGGGACGATCATCTTCACGAACGAGAAGTAGTTCAGCGCAAGCCGCACCAAACCACGTCATCGCCGGGCTCGACCCGGCGATCCATCTCACGAAGAAGATGGATGCGCGGGTCAAGCCCGCGCATGACGAATGGAGCCCGGAGGAAGTAACTACAAACCATCAGCGCCGCGAGGCGCACTCCCTCTCCCCGCTCGCGGGGAGAGGGTTGGGGTGAGGGGGCGCCCCCGCAAGGCCGAGAGGCTCGACCGCGTGGATACGCCCCCTCACCCGGCCCAGCATCGCTACGCGACGCCGGGCCGACCTCTCCCCGCACGCGGGGAGAGGTCACAGCAACCGCATCAACCAACAAACAAAAAGGAAGACACACATGGCCAAGGCACTCGACGGCAAAGTCATCATCGTCACCGGCGCGGGGCGCGGCATTGGGCGCGAGATCGCGCTGCTGGCGGCGCGTGAAGGCGCCAAGGTCGTCGTCAACGATCCCGGCGTCGCCGCCGACGGTTCGGGCACCGACGCCTCGCCGGCCGAGCAGGTCGTCGAGGAGATCAAGAAGGAAGGCGGCATCGCGGTCGCGAACTTCGAGAGCGTGGCGGAAGCCGTGCCTGCCAGCAAGATCGTCAAGCAGGCGGTCGATACCTGGGGCAAGCTCGACGGCGTAGTGAACAACGCCGGCATCCTGCGCGACGCGATCTTCCACCGCATGAGCATCGACGCGTTCGAGCAGGTCATCAAGGTGCATCTGATGGGCTCGTTCTACGTGTCGCACGCAGCCGCCCGGCTGTTCCGCGAGCAGGAGAGCGGCTCGTTCGTGCACTTCACCTCGACCTCGGGCCTGATCGGCAATTTCGGCCAGGCCAACTACGCGGCCGCCAAGCTCGGCATCGTCGGCCTGTCGAAGTCGATCGCGCTCGACATGCAGCGCTTCAACGTCCGCTCCAACTGCGTGTCGCCGTTCGCCTGGTCGCGGCTGATCGGCACCATCCCGACCGAGACCGAAGCCGAGAAGGCCCGCGTCGCGCGGATGCAGCAGATGGGCCCGGAGAAGATCGCGCCGCTGTCGGTGTTCCTGCTCGGCGACGCCGCCAAGGACGTCACCGGCCAGATCTTCGCCGTGCGCATGAACGAGATCTTCCTGATGGGCCAGTCACGCCCGATCCGCTCGGTGCACCGCGACGGCGGCTGGACCTGCGAGACGCTGGCCGAGCACGGCATGCCGGCACTGAAGGGCTCGTTCTACAAGCTCGACCGCTCCGCCGACATCTTCAACTGGGACGCGATCTAAGAGTCACCACCTCGCCTCTCCCCCCCTGCGGGGAGAGGCGCCGATCTGATCGTAAGTCTCTCCACCGTCATGCCCGGGCTCGTCCCGGGCATCCACGTCTTCGGCATCGCGTTTTGGCAAGGCGTGGATGGCCGGGACGAGCCCGGCCATGACGTGGGGTTGATGCAATGCCGAACTACTTCACCACGAACTCGATGCGCCGGTTCTTCGCACGCGCGTCCGCGGTGCCGTTGGCGGCGAGCGGCTTGGACGCGCCGTAGCCGACGGCGGTGAGTTTGGCCGAGCCGATGCCGGCCTTGGTCAGGCTGTCCACGACCGCTTCGGCGCGGCGCTTCGACAGCGCCTCGTTGGCGGACTTCTTGCCGGCAGCGTCGGTGTGGCCGGCGACCTCGATGGTCGCTGCCGGGCAATGCGCGATCACTTCGGCAAGCTGCTTCAGCACCGGCAGCGACGCCTGCGTGATCTCGGCGCTGCCGCGCTCGAAGTTGATCTTCTGCGCCGCCGTCACCGCCGACAGCCGGCTCTGGCAGGCTTCCAGCGACGGGATCGACGCCGTGTCGTCGGCATTGGCGGTGCGGGTCGCTGTCGCAGCGGCGGGCGCTGTGGACGGCGCGACGGCGGCGTGCTTGGCCTCTTCAGCGGTCGCGGCCTTCGCGGCCGCTTCCTTGGCAGCAGCTTCCTTGGCGGCAGCCTCTTTCTCGGCGGCTTCCTTCGCCGCAACTTCCTTGGCGGCCGCTTCGGCCGCAGCCTTGGCGGCAGCTTCCTTGGCGGCCGCTTCCTTCGCCTCAGCATCGGCCTTCGCCTTGGCGTGCTTCGCCGCCTTGGCAGTGGCTTCCTTGGCCGCAGCCGCGGTGGCCGCCTGCTCGACCGCCTCTCGCGCCTCGGCTTCGGCTTTTGCCTTGGCTTCAGCCTCGGCCTTCGCGGTAGCTTCCGCCTGCAGCTTGGCGACGGTCTTGGCCGCCAGCGCCGGACCGCTCAGCTCCTCGACGTCCGACACCAGCCGCACGCCCTTGACCTGCAGGATCTGTTCACTCAACGCCGCCCGCTTATCACCGAGATCGTCCGGCAGCAGCACGTCGCGCCCGGCGACGTCGAAATTCAGCGGGTCGGCGCCTGCCGTCTTCACCACCTCGGCGACACGCTCACGCAGATCCGGCTCGACCTTCGGCAGCGTGGTGATGCCGAACCCCAGCCAGATCAGTCCGATGGCGAACAGCCCGACCCACCAGCCCTCGTATCGCACCGGCAGAAGCTGCACGGAGAGCCCGCCGACGATGCCGCCGAGGATGTAAGCCACGACGAGGCCCGCGGCCGCCTCAAGCATCAGTTCAGGCCTGCCCGACGCCACCCGCATCACGACCAGCAACACCAGCAGGACAAGCACGATGCCGGCCCGCACCAGCCAATAGTTCTCGAGGTCCGCCGCCCAGCCGGCCTCATTCGCGATCAGCGGCGTCACGATCCCGACCACGCCCGCGGCGATCAGCCAGGGCCAATATTGCATCACCAGATAGATCATCGACCACGTCCCCCACGACGGCGACGCGCGCAGATGCGATTCACTCGCGGCGCGCGCAGCGACGGTTACTTCCCGAGGATCAGGCTAACGCGACGGAGACGGTGACGACCATCTGACTTAAGTTCAGGCGCGCAGTTGCGAATGATGATGGAACGAGCAGAGCGCATGGCTGCAACGCCCAACATGTTCAGGACCAAGACCTATTCACACAGCGTGGGGATTTCGCAAAAACCGCGCAAGGATCTAATATCGTAAAACTTGTTTGAGGCCGGTGTTAGCTCAGAATTCGGCAGCTCAATAGAACAAACAGAAAACGCGCGATTGACTTGGCAGTAGTTGAATAAATGAAAATCAACGCTTTGATGAAAGAGAGCTTATTGATAATTCAATCGAAGAGCTTCCTTGGTCGATGCTTAGCTACGCAAAATGCGAGCCATGCGCTTGCAATCGGATTTGATATACAGATGCCTCACCCCACACGCAGAACCTCCAATCCTAGGCACACCACCACCCTGCCAACGCTGATCGTGGGCTTGGCAATTGGCGGCTGTCTAGGGCCAGCACTCTTTCTGTCGATTGACAAACTTGAACTATCCGGGGGTACCTTACTAGCATTTTCCGTTGGAGCCTTTTTGTCTCTGGGACTTTCTCTAGCCGCCGCCGTTGTTGGCCTACATTTGATATTGCCCCGCATTCTAGCGAGAACTAGGGGTACCCTCAATGAAATGATCGGCAATCTGACTTCGGCAACTCATTCCATCACCAACGGCGATACGGCACAGGCCATCGACAGCGTTGGACTCGCTGTGGCGGAAGGCGCCACATGGTATTCAATTTCAGTTACTAGACGCTTTGCAACTCAAGCTGCACTTGGATTACTAATATCATTCGGCAGCACAATTGGTGCCACACTACTCTTGAACCAAAACACCTTGCTGCATGACCAAAACGATCTACTGAAAGATCAAAACACAAAGATTGATGAACAACTAACTCTATTGAAAACGCAAAATGGGAAAATCGATCAACAGACTGCTGTAGCAGACTCACAGAAGCGAGGCGCTTTTGTTACCGAAATGTTCTCAATCTTGCAGGAAGTCGCCAAAACGGCGGGCCAAGATGGAATTTTGCCGAAAGAGCTTATGAGCCGCATAGCAGTACTATCTACGAGTTCAGTTCCCTACATTTATCTTGATTTCTTAGGCGCACATGGAGCGATTGAACCAAAGCCAATTCCACGCCCCCTGAGCCCAGAAAGAGGGCAACTGGTAGTTGCGCTTGCACGAATGAGCGTCAAATTCGAACCTCTGATGCATGCTGGAGCAATTTTCACTTATTCGGACCTTCGCGGGGTCAATCTACTCCATGCAAATATGGCAGGTATTGACCTACAGAATTCCGACCTATCTTCTGCAAATCTCAACAACACTGACTTCTTTGCGGCAAACCTCAGTGGCGCAATCCTCACTAATGTTGCGGCATCGTACGCGAACTTTGATCACGCATCCATCACTAATACCATCATTGAGGATTCCAATTTTAGATCAGCTACCTTCAGGAACGCTCTTTTGCAGAATGTTGACATCAAAAGAGGCGCTTTTGGCTTCAGCGACTTCCGTGACTGCCGACTGAGCCTCACAATTTCGTTTGAAAACGTAGACACCGAGGGTCGCCTGCCTTTGGGAATTAATTGGCCAGTCCAGATACAAAAGACTTATGAAGGTGGTGAAAAGCTATTGAATTATATCTTTGTATTTCCATCCAACATAGAACGCGTGGGAAAACTGGCTCCAAGCATTCTTGGACGATGAGCACACTGATGCTTAGTTCCACGCCCCGAGAGAACCCGGCAATTACATGTCTCGCTTCGCCCCCTCACCCGCTATTCCGCAGTCCCGCCGAGATCCCGTTGATCGTCAGCTGAATCCCGCGCAGCACCTGTTCGTCGGGATCGTGGGTGCGGTGCTCGCGAAGGAGCTGGACCTGGACGTGGTTGAGCGGGTCGAGATACGGGAAGCGGTGGCGGATCGAGCGTTCGAGCAGGGGGTTGCCTTGCAGCAGGCGGTCGTGGCCCATGATGGCCAGCAGGCTGTCGGTCGAGGCGTGCCATTCGGCGCGGATGCGGCCGAAGATGTTTTCCCGCAGCGCTTCGTCTGGGACCAGCTCGGCGTAGCGCGAGGCGATGCCGAGCGCGCTCTTCGACAGCACCATGTCCATGTTCGACAGCAGCGTGCGGAAGAACGGCCACTCCTGATACATCGCGCGCAGGAAGGCGACGCCCTTGTCGGGATGTTCGGCGATCCAGGCTTCGACCGCGCTGCCGAAGCCGTACCAGCCCGGCAGCATCAGCCGGCACTGCGCCCATGAGAACACCCAGGGGATCGCGCGCAGATCCTCGATCGCGCGGGTCTTCTTGCGCGACGCCGGGCGGCTGCCGATGTTCAGCGTGGCGATCTCGTTGATCACCGTCGAGGCCCAGAAGTAATCGACGAAGCCCTCGGTCTCGTAGACGAGGCCGCGATACGCCTTGAACGCCAGCGCCGAGAGCTGCTCCATCGCTTCGAGATAGTCCGCGTGCGGCGCGACGCGCCTGGGCTGCAGCAGGCTCGCTTCCAGCGTCGCGGCGGCGAGGATCTCCAGATTGTTGCGGCCGACTTCGCGATTCGAGTACTTGCTGGTGATGATCTCGCCCTGCTCGGTGATGCGGATCTGGCCGTTCACCGCGCCGCCCGGCTGCGCCACGATGGCGTCGTAGCTCGGGCCGCCGCCACGGCCAACGGAGCCGCCACGGCCGTGGAACAGCCGAAGCCGCACGCCGTGATGCTCGAACACCTCGATCAGGCCGATCTCGGCCTTGTACAGCTCCCAGCCGGAGGTGACGAAGCCGCCATCCTTGTTGCTGTCGGAGTAGCCGAGCATCACTTCCTGCACGCCGCCGCGGCTGTCGACCAGCCGGCGATATTCCGGAATGCCGAGCAGCTGGTCCATGATCTTGGCGCAGGCCTGCAGATCCTCGATGGTCTCGAACAGCGGCACGATGTTGATGGCGCTGCGGCCGGTCGGCCCGAGCAGCCCCGCCTCCTTCAGCAGCACCGCGGCCTCGAGCAGATCGGAAACGCCCTTGGTCATCGAGATGATGCATTGGGGGATCGACCGCGCACCGTAAGTGGCGTGCGCCACCGCAGCCTGGCGAAACACCGCGAGTTCGCCGACGGCCTCGTCGCTGTATTTGACGAACATCGACGTCAGCGGCCGGGCGCTGCGGAGTTCGGCGGTGAGCAGCGCGATGCGCTGGTCCTCGCTCATCGCCGCGTAGGACTTGCCGGGCTGCGCCGCGTCGATCAGCTCGGCCATGGTGCGCTCGTGCACGGCGGAATTCTGCCGCATGTCGAGGCTGGCGAGGTGGAAGCCGAAACAGTCGATCGCCCGGCGCAGCCGTCGCAGCCGGCCGCGCGCGATCACCGCCGCATTGGTGCTGACCAGCGACGCATGGATGGCGTCGAGATCGGCCTTGAAGGCGTGGACGCTGTCATACGGCTCGGCCTCGCCGACCGGCGCGCGCACGCTGTCGATCTTCAGCCGTGTCGCCGTCGCCGCGAGCCGCGCATAGATGCCGGACACCGCAAGCCGATACGGCTCGTAGCGGCGATGCGGCGAGTGGTCCGGCGAACGCTCCGCCAGGGTGCGCACCTCGTCGCTGATCGGCGCCAGATGCGATGCCAGCGACAGCTCGGAGCCGAGTTCGTGCAGCTCGTCGAGATAATAGCGCAGCACCCGCGCGCTGTGCAGCTGCAACGTGCCCTGCAACACGTCGGCGGTCACGAACGGGTTGCCGTCGCGGTCGCCGCCGATCCAGCTGCCCATCCGCAGAAAGCTCGCCAGCTCCTCGCTGCTGCCGTCCTCGGCGGCGAGCTGGTCCTCGAGCGCACCGTACAGCCGCGGCACTTCGCTCAGAAACGTGTAGTCGTAGAACGACAGGCCGTTGGTGACCTCGTCGAGCACGTTGAGCTTGGTCCGTCGCAGCAGATTGGTCTTCCACAGCGTCAGCACGGCGCGGCGCAGCTGCTCCTCATTCTGCGCCCATTCGTCGGCGGTGAGTTTGACGCGGTCGCGCTGATCGAGCAGCGCGGCGATCTCCATCTCGCGGTCCATCGTGCTCTTGCGCCGCACCTCGGTCGGGTGCGCGGTCAGCACCGGGCTCACCAGCGCGGTCTTGAAGAAGTCGCGCAGCTCGCGCGCGCCGATCCCCTCCTCGCGCGCATGCTGCAGCGTCTTCGCCAGCATGCCGGCCCGCGGCGCGGAGCCGGCGGTCGAGCCGGCGCGCATCTGACGGATGTTGTTCTGGTCCTCGGCGATGTTGGCGAGGTGGGAGAAATAGCTGAAGGCGCGGACGATCTTGACCGTGTCGGATGCCGACATCCCATCGAGGATGGCTTCGAGCTCGCGCCGGGCGGTCTTGTCCTCGTCGCGGTGGAAGCGAATCGAGGTCTGGCGGATCAGTTCGACCAGATCGAACGCCGCGGCGCCCTCCTGGTCGCGCACGGTGTCGCCGAGAATCCGGCCGAGCAGCCGGATATCGTTGCGTAGCCGGATTTCCTCGTCGGTCAGCGCGCCGTCGTCGGCGCGGTTCGGCAACGTTTCAGGCTCCGTCGGCATAGTGATGGACATCGCGCACTCCAGGCTGGCGATGTCCATCCTGACGGATTGTGCGCCGCACGCAAGGTCAACCGGCGGGCGGCGCGATCACGGCGAGGTCAGCGCCCGCCGAACAGCGGGCGGATGTTGTTGTCGGGGCGCGACTCGTCGTCACCCTGCGGGTCGGCCGAATCGCGCGGCGCGGTCGTGTCCGCCGGGTCGGCCGGCAGCACAGGCGGGATCGTCGGGCCGGGGTCGGCGGTGCCGACCGGCGGCGGCGCGGCGGGGCGCGGCAGCACCGGATCGTGCAGTGACGCACGCGGCGCAGGCGTCGTCTCCGGCGGCCCGAACAGCGGCGGTTCGAACAAGGTGGTCTGTGCGACCGGCGCGGCCGGCGTCGCGGTCATCGCCGTGGCGGTCGCGGGCGCCGAAGGTATCGGCGCATCGGCGGCCGGGGCAGCGGCGGCGTGCGTCCGCGTCTCGTACAGCGGATGCTCCGGCCCGACCGGCGAACGCAGGCGGGCCCACACGAACGGCACTGCGATCGCAATCAGCACCGCGACCACAAGCAGGATCAGCAGCGCCGACTGCTGCAGCAACGCCGCCGACGGCACGCTGAGCGCCAGCAGCACGCCGACCACGCTGACCTTCCACGAGCGGATGTGCAGACCGGCGCTGAAGGTGCCGAGCGCCAGCAGAGTCAACACACTCAGGGCCGAGGCGATGCCGGTCACGTTTCGCAGCACCTGCAGCGACATCAGTTGCATCGTCAGCAGGACGGCTGCCCAATGCAGCGCCTGAGAGATCACCAGATGGATGTGCTCGTCGCGGCCGACCACATTGGGCCAGCGGGCGATCACACAGATCAACCCGAACAGCGGCGTGATCAGGACCCAATACAGCCCGGTCGGATTGAAGCTGGTGTAGGCGACGCCGCCGAGCGACAGCAGCAGCATCAACACATAGGGCCAGTCCCGCAGCAGAAAGCCGCCGAATCCGGAATGCCATTTGCTTGCGGAGGGTTGTTCGTAATCCACGGCAGTCATGATCGAAGCTCCTGAAGCTGGTCTCACGGCTCGCGGTCGACGGACGATCGATGCGGCGCCGATCTTATCACGCCTGAGCCCCGACGCGGAGGTTGCTCGATCCGGCGGCAACTTATCTGCCTGAAGCCGTAAAATTCTGGCAGCGGCGAGCCCTTGCGGGGCCAACCGCGTCCGGCGGCTCTGGTTCCAGCGCCGATGGTCGCGGCGTAAATAATCGATTTTTATGATTGAAATGACAAAATCAATCCGTTTGATTGATGTTTCGAATGGCCCGACATGGTGGGGACGCCAGCCGTTCAGGAGCCGCACATGCCCGCACCCGCCAACGTCCATGCCGATCGTCCCGACCGCCCTGCTCACTTCGCCCGGCACATCAGAGCCGTAGCGCCGGGCCTGCTGCTGACCGGCACGATCGCGGCGGCTGCAACAGCACTGCATGGGCTGCCGGGCGCGGCCGATCTCAGCCCGATGCTGCTGGCGATCGTGATCGGCATCGCCGGACACAATCTCGTCGGCACGCCGGCTTGGGCGGTGCCGGGCGTCAAGGTGAGCCTGCGCCGGGTGCTGCGCTTCGCCATCATCCTGCTCGGCTTGCAACTCACCACAGCGCAACTGATCGAGGTCGGCGGCGAAGGGCTGGCGATCATCGCGGCGACGTTGCTCGCCACCTTCAGCTTCACGGTGTGGCTCGGCCGCCGGCTCGGCGTCGACCGCAAGCTCGCCGAACTGATCGCCGCCGGCACCTCGATCTGCGGCGCCTCGGCGATCATCGCCACCAACACCGTGACCCGCGCCGACGACGAGGACGTCGCCTATGGCATCGCCTGCGTCACCGTGTTCGGCTCCGCCGCGATGATCGCGCTGCCACTGCTCGCCGGGCCGCTCGGGCTCGATGCGCGGACATTCGGCCTATGGACCGGTGCCTCGATCCACGAGATCGCCCAGGTCGTCGCCGCCAGCTTCCAGGCCGGGCACGACGCCGGCGAGTTCGGCACCATTGCCAAGCTGTCGCGCGTCGCGATGCTGGCGCCGCTGGTGATCGGCCTCGGCCTACTGGCCCGCGCCCGCCTTCGCCACGCGCCGGGCAGCGCCGGCCATGCCGCGCCGCCGATGCCGTGGTTCGTGCTCGGCTTCCTGGCGATGATCGGGGTCAACCACGTCGTGGCGATCCCGAGCGGGGTGAAGAGCCAGATCGTGGCGCTCACCACCTTCCTGCTGGCGATGGCGCTGGCCGCGATGGGACTGGAAACCGACCTGCGCAAGCTCGCGGCGCGCGGCCTGCGGCCGGCCCTGCTCGGCCTCGCCGCGGCCCTTTTCGTCGCCAGCTTCTCGCTGACGCTGATCAAGCTCACAGGATGGCATGGATGACACTGGAGCAACTGCGCATCTTCATCGCGGTCGCCGAACAGCAGCATGTGACGCGCGCCGCCGCCGACCTGAACCTCACCCAATCGGCCACCAGCGCGGCGATCGCCGCGCTGGAAGCGCGTTACGACGTCAAGCTGTTCGACCGCGTCGGCCGCGGCATCGTGCTGACGCAGCCCGGACGTGACTTTCTCGGCGAGGCCCGCGCCGTGGTGAGCCGCGCAAAGGCTGCCGCCCAGGCGCTGGACGATCTCGCCGGGCTCAAGCGTGGCGCGCTGGCGCTGGCCGCAAGCCAGACTGTCGGCAATTACTGGCTGCCGCCGCGCCTGCTGGCGTTTCAGCAGAGCTATCCGGGCATCGCGCTGCAGGTGTCGATCGCCAACACCGAGCAGGTCGCGGAGGCCGTGCACCATGGCCGCGCCGATCTCGGCGTGGTGGAGGGCGAGGTCGACGATCCGGCGCTGAGCGCGACGCGCATCGCCGGCGACACGCTGGCGATCGTGGTCGGACGACAACATCCGTGGGCGACCCAATCCCGGGTCGCGGTCAGCAAGCTCACCGCCACAGGCTGGGTGCTGCGCGAGCGCGGCTCAGGGACGCGCGCGCTGTTCGAGGCCGCGCTGCACCGGGCCGGCATCGCGCTGGCCGACCTCGACGTCCGGCTCGAACTGCCCTCGAACGAAGCGCTGCGCGCTGCGGTCGAGCAATCGGACTGCGCCACCGCGATCTCCGACCTCGTCGCCGCGCCCTCCCTTGCCGCCGGCACGCTGCACCGCGTCCGCTTCGATCTCCCCGGCCGCTCGTTCTATTTGCTCCGCCACAAGGAGCACACGGCCAGCAAAGCCGTCACCGCAATGATCGACGCGCTACGGGAGGAGTGACTTGAATGACTTCGGACGATCTGCCGTCATGCCCGGGCTCGTCCCGGGCATCCACGCCTTCACTGCGGATCGACGTCCAAGGGCGTGGATGGCCGGGACAAGCCCGGCCATGACGCGGTGCTAAGTAACAGTCTCCGTCATTGCGAGGAGCACTCGGATCGGCGCGTTGCGCCGTCCGAGCACAGGCTCCGCGACGAAGCAATCCAGCTCCGTGTACTGAGCTGGATTGCTTCGCTTCGCTCGCAATGACGGAGAGGCATGATTGACGAGCGAGGCTCAGATCGTCCGCCCCGCTTGCGCCCAATACGGATCGCGCAAACGACGTTTGAAGATCTTGCCGGAATCTTCGCGCGGCAGTTCGGTCATGATCTGGATGTGCTTGGGCACCTTGTAGCCGGCCAGCGCGTGCTTGAGCTGGTCGCGGATGAAGGCCTCGTCCAGCGTCACGCCGGGCTGCGGCTCGAGCATCGCCATCAGCGACTCGCCGAACTCCGCGTCCGGGATGCCGAACACCGCGCAGTCGTGCACGCCGGGGATGGCGTGGATCGCGGCCTCGATCTCGGCCGGATAGATGTTGACGCCGCCGGAGATCACCATGTCGCGCTTGCGGTCGCAAATGAAGACATAGCCGTCGGCGTCGATGTAGCCGACGTCGCCCGAGGTGATGAAGCCGTCGCGGTCGATCTCGGCGCGCTTCTCCGGCTTGTTGTGATAGGTGAAGTCCGGATTGCCGGCGATCCGCGAAAAGATCTCGCCGATCTCGCCCTGCGGCAACTCCTTGCCGTCGTCATCGATGAACTTGATCTCGGCGCCGGGCGCGATCTTGCCGACGGTGCCGGGCTTGTTCAGCGCGTCCTCGGAGCTGGCGAAGGTCACGGCGCCGGATTCGGTCGAGCCGTAGAACTCGTAAATCACCGGCCCCCACCACTCGATCATCGCGCGCTTGACGTCGGCCGGGCACGGCGCCGCGGCGTGGATGACGTGGCGGAGCGACGACACATCGTACTTGCTACGCACCTCCGCCGGGAGCTTCATCAGCCGGATGAACATCGTCGGCACCATGAACACGGTGTCGATACGGTGGCGTTCGATCAGTTGCAGCAAAGTCTCCGGCTCGAACCGCGGCATCAGCACCAGCACGCCGCCGAGCCGGCCGGCCCGGATGCCGAACGCGTTCGGCGCGGAGTGATACAGCGGACCCGGGCACACCACGCGGGCGCCGGGCTTCAGCCCATAGATCAGCGCGCGCATCGCCTCGCTGTTCCTGGCCTGCTCCGGCGTCGGCGAGAACCGCTTGACGCCCTTGGGATGGCCGGTGGTGCCCGAGGTGTAGATCATGTTCTGCGGCTGCGGCAGCGCCGGGCCGTCATACGGCTTCTGCTGCGTCAGCCAGCCGTCGAGATCGATGGCGCCGGCCGGCGCGGCGCGATGCTCCGGCGCGACCTTGTAGTTGGCCAGAATTTCCGCCGGCGTCTCCACGCTCAACATCGTCACGCCGGCCGGCAGCACCGAGGCCGCCTCATGCAGCAGGTCGGCATGGCCGATCAGCACCCGCGTGCCGGTGTCGCCCAGCACATAAGCGAGCTCGTCCTGTTTGAAGTGCCAGTTCACCGGCACCATGTAGGCGCCGACCGTCATCACCGCATAGGCGGCTTCGAGAAACGCGATGTCGTTGCGCATCAGCACGCAGACGCAATCACCCGGCGCGACGCCGAGCGCCTGCAGCCCGCCCGCCACCCGCGCCGCCCGCGCATTGACCTCGTCGAAACTGCGATGCCGTTCGCCGGACAGGATGCCGTGGAGGAGTTGGTTGGTCATGGTCTTCTTCTTGTTCGAGGTGTCGTCATCCTGAGGCGCCGTCGCGAAGCGACGGCCTCGAAGGATGTGGCTGCAAGCACGCGTGTCGGTCATCCTTCGAGGCTCGCCCTCGCGGGCGAGCACCTCAGGATGACGGCGAGGCTGAACTACCCGTCGGCGAAATTCGGCGCGCGCTTTTCCATGTTGGCGCGGACGGCTTCGGTCTGGTTGGGCGAGCCGATCAGCTTCTGCTGCTCGACGCTTTCGGCCAGCAGCGCCGGGCCGGGATCGACCGTGAGATTGTTCATCATCCGCTTGGCGGCGCGGATCGCATCCGGGCTCTTGCCGGCGATCTCACGCGCCATCTCCAGCGCCGCCGCGCGCGGGTCGTCGACGACCCGAGTGGCAAGGCCGAGGCTCACGGCCTCCTGCGCACCAACGATGCGGCCAGTGTAAGTGAGTTCGCGCAGCACGTCGTCGCGCAGCAGCGACGCCAGGATCGGCGTGCCGGCCATATCGGGCACCAGGCCCCATTTGATTTCCATGATCGACATCCTGGCATCCGGCGCCATCAGCCGGATATCGGCGCCGAGCGCGAGCTGGCAGCCGCCGCCGAACGCGACGCCGTGCACCGCAGCAATCACCGGCACCGGCAGCATCCGCCAGCCCCACACCGCCTGCTGCGCCGCGTTGGCCTGGCCATGCGTCCGCTTGGTGAGATCGCGAAATTCGCCTCCCGGAATTCCGTTGCCGCCGCTCTCCTTCATCGCGGCGAAACGTCCCATATCGAGGCCGGCGCAAAACGCCTTACCCTCGCCGGACAGCACCACGACGCGGACGCTCTTGTCGCTGGCGAGGCGCTCGGTCGTCGCCACCAGCGCCTCGAACATCGCCGCATCGAGCGCATTCATCTTGTCCGCCCGCACCAGCCGGACGTCGGCAACGCCGTCAGTCAGCGACACCGAAACGCGATCATTCATGGGGCGGTTTCCTCTGTTGTGATTGTCAGCAAGTGCGCCGTACAGAAAAGCGTTGTCGGAATTTAGTCAATCGCTTAATCAACAGAGACCTTCCACTTTTCCGGGCACCAGACATGTTCACCGATCAGCTTCTCGCAGGCCGCCGCATCCTCGTCACCGGCGGAGGCACCGGCCTCGGCAAGGCGATGGCGGCGCGTTTCCTCCAGCTCGGCGCCGAAGTGCATATCTGCGGCCGCCGCAAAGGCGTGTGCGACGAGACCGCCACCGAGCTGATGGATCAGTACGGCGGCAAGGTGATGACTTACGGCGTCGACATCCGCGACTCCGCCGCGGTCGACCACATGATCGAAACGATCTGGGCGAACGGCCCGCTCACCGACCTGATCAACAACGCGGCCGGAAATTTCATCTCACGGACGGAAGACCTGTCGCCGCGCGGCTTCGACGCGGTCGCCAACATCGTGATGCACGGCACCTTCTACGTGACGCATGCGGTCGGCCGGCGCTGGGTCGAAGGCGGCCACCGCGGCAACGTAGTGTCGATCACCACCACCTGGGTGCGCAACGGCAGCCCCTATGTGGTTCCCTCGGCGATGAGCAAGTCGGCGATCCACGCGATGACGATGTCGCTCGCCACCGAATGGGGCCGCTACGGCATCCGCCTCAACACCATCGCGCCGGGCGAAATTCCGACCGAGGGCATGAGCAAGCGGATCAAGCCCGGCGACGAAGCCGGCGCCCGCACCATCAAGATGAACCCGATGGGCCGCGTCGGCACCATGGAAGAGCTGCAGAACGTCGCAGTGTTCCTGATCTCCGGCGGCTGCGATTGGATCAACGGCGAAACCATCGCGATGGACGGCGCCCAGGGCCTGGCGATGGGCGGCAACTTCTATCAGCTCCGCGACTGGAGCAACGACGACTGGGAAACCGCAAAGGCCTCGATCAAGGCACAAAACGAAAAGGACCGCGCCAAGCGCGGCTAACACGCAACGCGTGCGCTATCTTGAGGCGCGCAAAGCAACTAACGACGACGTCATCCCCCGCGCATGCGGGGGATCCAGTATTGCAGGGCGTCAGCGGCTAACCACGAACGCCCTGGAATACTGGGTCGCCCGGACAAGCCGGGCGATGACCCCTTTCCTCTGCGTGGCGATTGTGCTCTGCCCACGGCGCCACTGGCCACGACGGCCTGCACCTCCTCCCCTTCCCGCGACACTCCCTCCCGCTTGTGTTTGCCTGCGAAGCGCGGCAGACTTCCGGCCAAGCAACAACTAACAAAAAACACATCCAGGGAGTTACAATGTCCGACCTTCAGGAGAAGGCCCGCGCAGCCGCGCCGGCAGCTTCGTCCGAGCCGGCCACGCTGGCCGACGTCATCCGCGCGCAGGCCAAGGCCCGCGGCGACGAGGTGGTCTACGAATTCGAAGGCCGCATCAGCAGTTTCGCGCAGTTCGATGCGCACACCAACCAGATCGCCCGCGCGCTCAAAGCCTCCGGCGTCAAGCCGAACGAGCGCATCGCTTATCTCGGCAAGAACAGCGATATCTATTTCGAGATCTGGGGCGGCGCCATCAAGGCCAAGGTGGTGATGGCGCCGGTGAACTGGCGGCTCGCAGGGCCCGAGATCGCCTACATCGTCGAGGACTGCAAAGCCGCGATCCTGTTCGTCGGTCCGGAATTCGTCGATCAGGTGCGCGGCCTCAAGGACCAGATCCCGAGCGTCCGCCATATCATCACCACCGAAGGCGGCGCGCCGGAGTGGCAGGACTTCACGAAATGGCGCGATGCGCAGCCGAGTGACGACCCGCAAGTCGCCGTCGCGCCGTCCGACATCGCCATCCAGCTCTACACCTCGGGTACCACCGGCAAGCCCAAGGGCGCGATGCTGAGCCACGCCAACTTCCTGTCGCTGGTTCGCGCGGGCCAGGACAACAAGCCGGACTGGAACAAGTGGTCGACCGAGGATGTCTCGCTGGTGGCGATGCCGGTGTTCCACATCGGCGGCTCGGGCTGGGGCATGATGGGCGTGTATCACGGCGCCAAGGGCGTGATCGCGCGCGAGTTCGATCCCACCAAGGTGCTCGATTTCTTCGAGCAGTCCGGCATCACCAAGCTGTTCATGGTGCCGGCCGCGATGCAGTTCGTGGTGCGTCAGCCGCGCGCCCGTGAGGTCGATTTCTCGCGGCTGAAATACATGCTGTACGGCGCCTCGCCGATCCCCGCGGCGCTGCTGAAGGAATGCATCGACGTTTTCAAATGCGGCTTCGTGCAGATGTACGGCATGACCGAGACCACCGGCACCATCGTGGCGCTGCCGCCCGAGGATCACGTCGAAGGGCTGGAGCGGATGCGCTCCGCCGGCAAGGCGCTGCCCGGCGTCGAGATCGCGATCCTCGATCCCGATGGCAAGCCGCTGCCGCCGCGCCAAGTCGGCGAGATCGCCACCCGCTCCGGGTCGAACATGGCCGGCTACTGGAATCTGCCGGAGGCGACCAAGAAGACCATCGACAGCAACAACTGGCTGCGCACCGGCGACGCCGGCTACATGGACGAAGACGGCTACGTCTACATCCACGACCGCATCAAGGACATGATCATCTCCGGCGGCGAGAACATCTACCCGGCCGAAGTCGAGAGCGCGATCTGCGACCATCCCGACGTCGCCGAAGTCGCGGTCGTGGGCGTGCCCGACGATCAGTGGGGCGAAGCGGTGAAAGCCGTGGTGGTGATGAAGCCCGGCAAGGACGCCACCGCGCAGGACATCATCAGCTTCACCCGCAGCCGCATCGCCGGCTACAAGACCCCGAAGTCGATCGACTTCATTCCCGCCCTGCCCCGCAACGCGTCGGGCAAGATCCTGCGCCGCCACCTCCGCGATCCGTATTGGGCGGGGAAGGATCGGCAGGTGAACTGAGCGGCGTCTACACCGGACGGCGACGCTGCGCCGCCAAGCCGCGGCGCACATCCCTCACGTTTGTCATTCCGGGGCGCGAGCGTAGCTCGCGAACCCGGAATCCATAATCACGGTGGTCGCGTTAAGGCGCCACGTGGCAAGCATCTGCCAGCACAGCAAAGTCAGGGGATATGGATTCCGGGTTCGCGCTTCGCGCGCGCCGGAATGACGACGGAGAGGTTGTGCGTGTAGCACCGTAGGGTGGGCAAAGCGAAGCGTGCCCACGCGGTGCGTGGACACGGACTACGCATCGCGTGGGCGCGTGGGCACGGCGCTGCGCGCCTTTGCCCACCCTACTGATCACTCACCTCTTGTTCGCGCCCATGTAGCCGAACAGGAATCCCGCGACCTTGCGCATCTGGATTTCCTCGCTGCCTTCGGTGATACGATAGCGGCGGTGGTGGCGGTAGATGTGCTCGAACGGCTTGTGGCGCGAATAGCCGATGCCGCCGTGGACCTGGATCGCCCGATCGGCAGCCTGACCGCACAGCCGGTTCGCCCAGTAGTTGCACATCGACACCTTGTCGGACAGCGTGTGCTCGACCTGCGCCTGGGTCATCTGATCCATCTCCCACGCGGTCTTGCGGATCAAGAGGCGCAGCATCTCGGCCTGGGTGGCGAGTTCGACCAACGGAAACTGGATCGCCTGGTTGCGCGCCAGTTCCTCGCCGAACGGTTTTCGCTCACGCGCGTATTTGACGCTCTCGTTGATGCAGAACACCGCGGCGCCGAGCGACGATGCCGCCTGCCGGATGCGATTCTCGTGCACGAAGCACTGCGCCAGCGACAGGCCGCGCCCGACCTCGCCGAACAGCGCCTCTTCGGTCACGAACACATCCTTGAACGACACCCGCGGATGGTCGGTCGGCATGTTGAAGGTCCACAGATATTCCTCGACCTTCACGCCCGGCGCATCGGACGGCACCAGGAAGCAGGTGATGCCGCGCGCGTCGCCGTCGTTGCCCGAGGTGCGGACGAACAGCGCGCAATGTGTGGCGACGTGCATGCCCGTCGTCCACATCTTCTCGCCGTTGATCACCCAGCCCTTCTTGCCGTCGCGCGTCGCGGGTTCGGCGCGCGTCTCCATGTGGGTCGCGTCGGAACCGTGATCGGGCTCCGTCAGTCCGAACGTGATGCGATACTTGCCCTTGATCGAACCGTCGATCATCGCCTTCTGATCGTCGCGGCCGTAAAGATCCAGCATCTTCACGATCGGGAAGTTGCCGACGATCGAATGTTCGTTCTGCAGATCGTTGTGCAGGCCGAGGCCTTTCGCGGCGAAGTGCTCGCGGATCACCGCCATCCACAAATTCGTGCCGTCCTGGCCGCCGTAACGCTTCGGAATCGCGAAGCGCAAATGCCCGGCATCATCGGCGAGATTCTTCGCCTTGCGCAGCAGCTCTTCCCATTCATGACGCGGCAGCCCGCCGCCTTCGAAATCGGTGCGCGCCCATTCGCGGCGATGATCGAAGAAGCGGATGTTGTCGTCCGCCTGTTCCAGCGGCTTGATCGTGGCATCGATGAAGCGATCGAGTTCGGCCAGATAGGCGACCAGATCCTGCGGCAGAGAAAAATCCAAGGCGTGCTCCCACGGTTTTCGTGTTGTTGTTGATCTTGTTAAGCGAGTGATTAACATGCGCCGCGCACGACAAGTCAAGCGCGCTTCAGCCGCATCAATTCTGCTCAACGAAAAAAGGAAACGCCGATGGCGCTGCAATTCTCCACCGTGACCCGCAAGGGCCCGATCACCATCGTCACGCTGTCGCGGCCCGAGGTCTACAACGCGCTGCACACCGATGCGCATTACGAGCTCGAAGGCGTGTTCAACGAATTCGCTGCGGATCCGGAGCAATGGGTGGCGATCGTCACCGGCGCCGGTGACAAGGCGTTTTGCGCCGGCAACGATCTGAAGTGGCAGGCCGCCGGCGGCAAGCGCGGCTGGGGCGAGAGCGGCTTCGGCGGGCTCACCTCGCGGTTCGATTGCGACAAGCCGATCATCGCCGCCGTCAACGGCGTGGCGATGGGCGGCGGCTTCGAGATCGCGCTCGCCTGCGACCTGATCATCGCGTCGGAGAACGCAACCTTCGCGTTGCCCGAGCCGCGCGTCGGCCTCGCCGCGCTCGCCGGCGGCCTGCACCGCCTGCCCCGCCAGATCGGCCTGAAGCGCGCGATGGGCATGATCCTCACCGCGCGCCACGTCAAGGCGCAGGAAGGCTACGAACTCGGCTTCGTCAACGAAGTCGTCCCGCAAGGCGAAGCGCTCGCCGCGGCGGAGCGCTGGGCCGAAACCATCTGCACCGTCTCGCCGATGTCGATCCGCGCCTCCAAGCAGACGCTGAGCCGCGGCCTCGAAGTGTCGCTGCCGCAAGCAATCACCGAGCAGCGCGACTACCCGGCAGTGAAAGCCATGGTCGCCTCGCAGGACTACATCGAGGGCCCGAAAGCGTTCTCCGAGAAACGCAAGCCGAACTGGACGGGGAAGTAGTTCGTCAGCGCGACATCCCCCCGTCATTGCGAGCGAAGCGAAGCAATCCAGAAGCTCCGAGCACGACGCTGGATTGCTTCGTCGCGGAGCCTGTGCTCGGACGGCGCGAAGCGCCGATCCGGGTGCTCCTCGCAATGACGGCAGACAACAATGGCGCGCAAGGCCTCTCGTTCGTCATTGCGGGGCGCGAGCGCAGCTCGCGAACCCGAAATCCGGACGTGCTGAACTCATCGAGATTCCGGGTTCGCGCTGCGCGCGCCCCGGAATGACGAACGATAGGTGTCGGACGTGGCGACGGCGAGCCGATCACGGCTCAGCGGACCAACTACTTCTGTTCCAGCTCCCGCCGGTAGCTCGCGTAGTTTGGTTGGTCGACTGCGAGCTTGGCGAGCGTCGTGCGCCACAAATGGTCCTGCAGGCCGGGCGTCGACAGATCCATTGTGCCGGCGGCGATGCGCTCGGACAGCACACCGTTGAGTTCCAGCAGCGAACCATCGGCGCCGAGCAGGCCCTGCAGGCTCGCGAGTTCGGCCGCATCGCTTGGATCGGCCAGCGTCAACTGTCGCGTCACCAGATCAAGCGCGTTGATGCCGACGCGCAGCTTGAAGGCGGCGTGGCCGCTGATCTGCGGCGCGATCTGGTCACGCAGGAAGTCGGCGACCGCCTTGATCAGTTCGTCGGGCCTCGGTTCGTCCTGCATCGGCGTCGCCTTTCCTACCTAACCGCGCGGCGCCAGCAGCCGCAGCAGATCGATCTCGGTTTCGGACGAGCGACGGCCAATCATCGCGCGCTCCATCGAATGATCGGGACCCTGGCGGAACCGCTGCATCATGCCGCAACACATGATGCCCCAGCGCAGCGTGCCCATCACTTCCCAAAATTTGACGCGATCGGGATCGACGTGGCCGCCTGCGGCTTCGTAACCCGCGAACATTTCCTCGCGCGAGCCGAGGCCGCCGACCGGCTTGTCGATCTCGCCGAACCGCCACGAGTTGACGCACACCCAGCCGAGATCCTCCATCGGGTCACCGCAATGCGCCAGCTCCCAGTCGAGCACGGCGCGCACGCCGTCAGCACCAATGATCAGATTGCCGTGGCGGAAATCGCCATGTACCAGCGCGATCACTTTCGACGCGCCGGGGTCGTGGTCGGTGAGCCAGCGTAGCGCCAGCTCGAACACCGGGCGCGGCCACTGCATGCCACGATAATCGGCGCGCAGCAGCTCGATCTCTTCGGTCGAACTGATCGTCCGCAGCGCAGGCAGCGCGGCGCGATCGATGCCGTGCAGGCCGGCGAGGATACTGCCGATCTGCCGCGCCAGCTTCGGGCGCGCGGCGGCGAACTCAGCGTCGCGCAAAATCTTGCGCGGGATAGTTTCGCCCTCGACCTTCTCCATGATGAAGCCGGCGCCGAGCTGATCGTCGTCGGTCAATACATGCAGCACGCGCGGCGACGGCACGCCGGCCTGATAAGCGAGCCGCATCAGTTCGGCTTCAGCGTCGAGCCCCGCCGCACGGCCCGACACGCTGCCGTAGCCGGGCGGCGAGCGGCGCAGGATCGCGGCGACATCGCCATCCGGCCGCTCGATCACGAACGACCACGTCTCCTGGCTCGCGCCGCCGGACAGCTGCGCGGCGGCGCGGATTCCCGTGGCGCCCGCGCACCAGCGCCTGACGCTGTGCGCGAGCGCGTCCGCAATCGCGGCCTTGGTCATTCGCGGTTACTTGCCCTGGAATTTCGCCGGACGCTTCTCGAGAAACGCGCCGACGCCTTCCTTGAAGTCGTCGGTCGAGCCGGCGATGCGCTGCGATTCGAATTCGAGGTTGAGCTGTTCCTCGAACGAGTTCTCCGGGGAGTCCCAATACAGCTTGCGGATCAGCGACAGCGCGATGGTCGGGCCGTTGGCGAGTTCCTGCGCGAGCTTCATGGTCTCGGCCCACAGCTCGGCATCGTCATAGACGCGATTGACCAGACCCCATTCCAGCGCCTTCTCGGCCGGCAGCTTCTCGCCGAGCAGCGACAGCTCCACGGATCGCGCCTTGCCGACGAGGCGCGGCAGCAGCCAGGTCGAGCCGCAATCCGGCACCAGACCGATGCGACGGAACGCCTGCAGGAAGTAGGACGACTTGGCGCACAGGATCATGTCGCCCATCAGGGCGAAACTCATGCCGGCGCCGGCGGCCGGCCCGTTGACCGACGTGACGATCGGGCAGTGCAGCTTGCGCAGCCGGCGCAGGAACGGATGGAAGGCGGTCTCGAGCGCGGCGCCCGCGCCCTTGCCGCTCTGGCTCATGTTGTTGCCGGAGCTGCGGCCCTGCAGATTAGCACCCGTGCAGAACGCACGGCCGGCGCCGGTGATCACCAGGCAGCGCACTTCGGCGCGCTTCTCCTCGATCGCATCGAGCGCGTCGCCGAGGCCGCCCAGCATGTCGATCGACACCGCGTTCATCACTTCCTGATGGTCGAGCTTCAGGACGGCGACCGGCCCGTCGAATTCGAGCGTGACGTGTTTGAACTGCATAGTTTCCTCGCTGGGTCCGCGTTATTCCGCGATGTGGAAGGGCCTCGTTCTCCGAAGCCATATTTGATTTTTGCGGCGCGCTTGTCCATGGTCGAGCCACGAACGCAGCGCGCAACCGTGGTGCACGGTTTAGCGCCCAACAACAAAAATGGAAACGCTGTATGAGCATTTTCGATCTGAGCGGCCGCGTCGCGGTCATCACCGGCGGCAACGGCGGCATTGGTCTCGGCATGGCGCAGGCGCTCGCCGCCGCGGGCTGCAACGTCTCGATCTGGGGCCGCAATCCGGACAAGAACAAGGCCGCGGTCGAAAGCCTCTCCAGCTTGAGTGGCAAGGCCGAGGCGCAGGTCTGCGACGTCACCGATCCGGCGTCGGTGAAAGCCGCCATGGAGTCGACACTGAAGTCATTCGGTCGCGTCGACGGCTGCTTCGCCAATGCGGGCATCGGCGGCGGCGGTCGGCAGGCCTTCATCGACCGTACCGAAGAGCAGTGGCGCACGATGTTCGCCACCAATCTCGACGGCGTCTTCCACGCCTTCCAGGCCGCGGCGCGGCACATGACCGAACGCGCCGCCAATGGTGATGGCTTCGGCCGGCTGGTCGCGACCTCGAGCCTCGCGTCGATCTTCGGCACCGCGCGCAACGAGCACTACGCGGCCACCAAGGCGGCGATCAACGCGCTGGTACGGGCCCTCGCGGTCGAACTCGCCCGCCACAACATCACAGCGAATGCGATCCTGCCCGGCTGGATCAAGAGCGACATGACCGCCGGCATCATGGGCAACGACAAATTCGTCGCCAACGTGATGCCGCGTATTCCGGTGCGCCGCTTCGGCGAGCCTGAAGATTTCGGCGGCATCGCCGTGTACCTGATGAGCAAGGCCTCGTCGTATCACACCGCCGACACGTTCGTGATCGACGGCGGCTACACGGCGTTCTGAGGCTCACGGGCGACGACCGCTGCGTCGTCGTCATCGCGCTTGACGCTCGCCCTCCTGGTCTGCGTCTCGCTCATCCTCTCCGTCATGGCCGGGCTCGTCCCGGCCATCCACGCCTTTTCTACCGCGGCTGCCGCAAGGCGTGGATGCCCGGGACAAGCCCGGGCACGACGTGGTGAGAGGCTCTGCGCAATCTGATCATCAGTTTGCCACGGCGCGTTCGGACTCCGCAGTTCGGCGCTCGGCAGTGAGACTGCCGCTCATCACAAACCCCTCGTAGCCTTTCGCCGCGACGTCGTTGCAGATCTGGCGATAGACGCCGACGCCGCCGATATAGGGCATGAACACGCGCGGCTTGCCGGGCACGTTGGCGCCCATGTACCAGGAATTCGCCTGCGGATAGAGCGTCCCCGCCGCGACTTCGTTGACGTGCGCGACCCAATTGTCTTCCGCCTGCCTGGTCGCCTCGATGCAAGCCGCGCCGCGATCCCGCATCGCCACCAGGCAATCGGTGATCCAGTCGACATGCTGTTCGATCGACAGGATCATGTTGCTCAGCACCGACGGACTGCCCGGACCGGTGACGACGAACAGATTCGGAAAACCCTCGGTCATCAGTCCGAGATAGGTGCGCGGGCCTTCGGCCCATTTGTCGTTGAGAGTGCGGCCCGCCCTGCCACGGATGGCGATCTTCGCGACCGATCCCGTCATCGCATCGAAGCCGGTGGCGAAGACGATCGCGTCGAGCGGATAGTGCCGCACACCGGCGCGCAGCCCGTCCGGCACGATCCGGTCGATCGGATCGGCGCGCAGGTCGACCAGCTCGACATTGGGGCGGTTGAACGTCGCGTAGTAATCGGTGTCGACACAGATGCGTTTGGAGCCGACCGGATGATTGGTCGGCTGCAGCTTGCCGGCGACCACCGGATCCTTGACGATCTCGGCGATCTTGCCCCGGATGAAGTCCGCAGCGGTGTCGTTGGCGGCTTTCTCCAACGCCAGATTGTTGTAGGCCGCCATGAAGGTCAGCCCGCCGCTTGTCCACCGGCCTTCGTAATTCTGCCGGCGCACCTCGTCGGGATCGTCGAACGCGCCCTTCTGCGGGGGCTCGGTGAAGATGCCGTTGCGCATCTCCTCGCGCGCCTTGCGGCGGATCTCGGGATAGTTGTCGCGAAACCACTGTCGCTCCTCGGCAGTGAGCGGCGCGTTGCGGGCCGGGACAGAGAAATTGGCGGTGCGCTGAAACACGGTCAGCCGCTCGGCCTGCTCGGCGATCAGCGGGATCGATTGAATCGCCGACGAGCCGGTGCCGATCACGCCGACCCGCAGGCCGGTGAAATCGACCGGCCGATGCGGCCAATGCGCCGTGTGATAGATCGCGCCCTTGTAGTCGGCCGCGCCGGCGATGTCCGGCATGCGGGCGTTGGACAGGCACCCGGTCGCGAGCACGACGAATTGCGCCGACGCCGTCGCCCCGTCCGAGGTCGTCACCGTCCAGCGCTGCTCGTGTTCGTCAAACAGCGCGGCCTCGACCCGCGTGTCGAACTGAATGTCGCGGCGCAGATCGAAACGGTCGGCGACGTGGTCGGCGTAAGCGAGAATTTCCGGCTGCGGCGCGTAGCGTTCGCTCCAGTCCCATTCCTGCTGCAGCTCTTCGGAAAACGAGTAGGAGTACTGCATGCTCTCGACGTCGCAGCGCGCGCCGGGATAGCGATTCCAGTACCACGTGCCGCCGACGCCCGATCCCTGCTCGAACACGCGGACCGTAAAGCCCTGCCCGCGCAGCCGGTGCAGCAAGTACATGCCGGCGAAGCCGGCTCCGACCACGATGACATCGTAATGCGCTTGCGGGACGTTGCCCGGTCGACCTTCGCCTGCGGTCATGGTTCCACTCCCAGATTTTGTTGTTTGTTGACCCCAGCATTTCCTTCGCCGGCGCAAAGCGCAAGAGCACTATATTCTGTAGGGCGGAAACGGAGGCCAGCCACCGCGACCCGGCCGCGACAAATGCCATCGAGCCGGCTAAGAATGGGCTCGAACCAGCCGACCAACGACAACAAGAAACGAGCCGCAGCATCATGAAAGCCGAGCTTCCGCCAGACCGCATTCCCGTCATCGCCGGTGTCGGCGAGATCGCCGATCACCCCAAGGACATCGCACAGGGGCTGGAGCCGTTGGCGCTGCTGGAAGCCGCGGTGCGACGCGCCGGCGACGACAGCGCGGCGACCCTGACACGCGAGATCGACTCGCTCGATATCGTCAACTTCCTGAGCTGGCGCTATCACGATCCGGAACAGCAGCTCGCCACAAGGCTCGGCGTGACGCCGCGGCATTGTTACTACGGGCCGGTCGGCGGCGAGAGCCCGATCCGGTTCATTCACGAGGCAGCGCTCCGGATCGCGCGCGGCGAATCCCAGGTCGCGGTGGTCTGCGGCGCCGAGGCGCAATCGACCGCCACCAAGGCGGCGCGCGCCAAACTCGAGCTGCCGTGGACGCCGTTCGCCAGCGATGCGCCCGAGCCGAAGCGCGGCGCGGCGTTCCAGAAGCCGCTCGCCACCCAGCTCGGCGTGGCGCGGCCGATCACCGTGTATCCGCTGTACGAGGCCGCGACCGCGGCGCATTGGGGGCAGACGCCGCGTCAGGCGCTCGATGAGTCCGGGGTTCTGTGGTCGCGCTACGCAGAGGCCGCTGCGGCCAATCCGAACGCCTGGATCAAGCGCGGCTTCACGCCCGACGAGATCACCACGCCGTCCGCCGACAACCGGCTGATCGCGTGGCCCTACACCAAGCTGATGGTGGCGAATCCCAGCGTCAATTTGGGCGCCGCGGTGCTGCTGACGTCGCTGGCGAAAGCGCGCGAGGCCGGCATTGCCGACGACAAGCTGATCTACATTCACGGCGGCGCTTCGGCCGAAGAGCCGCGCGATTTTCTGGCGCGCGATCAGTTCGTTCAGAGTCACGCCCAGAACGCCGTGCTGGACACGATCAAGTCTCTGGTCGGAGGCGACGGCCGCGCCTTCGATGCGATCGAGCTGTATTCCTGCTTCCCGGTGGTGCCGAAGATGGCGCGGCGGACGCTGGGTCTCGGCGACGACGTGCAGCCCACCGTGACCGGCGGACTGACGTTCTTCGGCGCGCCGCTCAACACCTACATGACCCACGCCGCCTGCGCGATGGTGCGCAAGCTGCGCGGCGGCGGCAAGCTCGGCCTGCTTTACGGGCAAGGCGGCTTCGTCACCAAGCACCACGCCCTGGTGGTGTCGCGCACGCCGCAATGCGAGGCGCTGAGCGAGAGCGTCAGCGTCCAGGCCAGGGCCGACGCGGCTTACGGCGAGGTGCCGCCGTTCATCACCGACGCAACAGGCGACGGCACGGTCGAGAGCTTCACGGTGATCTACACCGGCCGCGGCGAGGTCGAGCATGGCGTCGTGGTGCTGCGGACGTCCGGGGGCGCGCGAACCCTGGCGCGGGTTCCGGCACAGGATCAGGCGACGCTGGCGTTCCTGACGAACATGGACCGCAGCCCGATCGGCACGCGCGGCGAGATCACGATCGGCGCCGATGGCGTGCCGGAGTTGCGAGCGGCTAGCTAACACGAGCCTCTCGAGGAATCCGGCAGAGCGCTGCAAAGCTGCGATCCGTCATTGCGAGGAGCGAAGCGACGAAGCAATCCACGCCGCACGCGTGGCGCTGGATTGCTTCGCCGCGCTCGCAATGACGACGAACTATCCCTTCACGTCCTGCTTCTCCGACGCCGTCGGCTTTCCGCTGGCGCCGTCGCCGCCGACGACGCGGACTTTCTCGCCGCTGGACAGGCCGTCGGGCGGCGCGATGATGATGCGGTCGTCGGGCGACAGGCCCGAGGCGAGTTCGATTTCGCGGCCGAGGTCGCGGGCGATCTTGACGTCCTTGAACTGCACGCGGTCATCGGGGCCGACGGTCGCGACACGCAGCCCGGCGCGATTGAACATCAACGCACTCGCCGGAATGTAAAGCGACACCTGATCGCTCAACAGGCTGAGCTTCACATTGGCATAGCCGCCGGGCATCAGTTCGCCCTTCGGATTGTCGAGCGCGAGCTGCATCCGCGTGGTGCCGGTGGTGGAGTCGACGGACTGCGACGAGGCCTCGACCGTCGCCGGGAAGGTCCGGTTCGGATATTCCGGCAGCGTGATCACCGCCTTGGCGCCGATCCGGATCATCGGCACGTAGGTCTGCGGCACGTTGACGTAGACGCGCAGCTTGGCGATGTCGGAGACAATGAACATCGCCGGCCCGGCGTTGGAGCCGGCGCTGATCAGCGCGCCGACGTCGGTGTTGCGCTCGGTGACGACGCCGTCGAACGGCACGGTGATCTTCTTGTAGCCGGCCAGCGCTTCGAGCCGCTCGACATTGGCCTCGCCGGACTTCACCGAGGCCTTCTTGTTCGACAGATCCGCGGTGCGTTCGTCGATCTCCTGCGCGGACACGAAGTTCGACGCCACCAGCGTCTTGCGGCGGTTGAGCGTCGCTTCCGACAGCCGCGCGCTGGCCTGCTGGCTGAGAAGATCGGCGCGAGCCTGCAGCAATTGCTGATCGAGATCCGGCGCCTCGACTTCGGCGATCACCTGGCCGGCCTTGACCTTCGCGCCGATGTCCGCGCTCCAGCTCTTCACGTAGCCGGAGACGCGCGCGTAGATCGGCGCGCGGGAATAGGCCTCGAGCCGGCCCGGCAGATCGAGCGTGGCGGCGCGCGCCTTGCCGTCCGGCTTGGCGACCGCGACGCTCGATATCGCCTGCTCATCGGTCCAGGCGCGCAGTTCCGCGCTGCTCTTCTGCCGCGCGCTGATGCCGGTGACGACGACCGCGACCGCGCCGCAGGCGAGCAGCAGGCCGGCGATGCCGAGACCGCGACGGGACTTGCGCGGTGGCGCCTCAGTGGACATGCGACATCTCCGGAGCCGGCGCTGCGTCTTGCGGCGGCTGCTTCTTGTGAACCATGCTGAACACCACGGGCACGAACATCAGGGTGGCGACGGTGGCGAATATCAGGCCGCCGATCACGGCGCGGCCGAGCGGCGCGTTCTGCTCGCCGCCCTCGCCGAGCCCGAGCGCCATCGGCGCCATGCCGATGATCATCGCCAGCGCCGTCATCAGCACCGGGCGGAAACGAACGAAGCCGGACTCCAGCGCAGCCTGCACCGGATCGCCCAGCACCGCATAACGCTCGCGCGCGAACGAGATCACCAGCACGCTGTTGGCGGTGGCGACGCCCATGCACATGATCGCGCCGGTCAGCGCCGGCACCGACATGGTGGTGCCGGTGGCGAACAGCATCCAGACAATGCCGGCGAGCGCGGCCGGCAGCGCCGTGATGATCACGAACGGATCGGCCCAGGACTGGAAGTTCACCACGATCAGCAAATAGATCAGCACGATCGCGCCGAGCAGACCGAACAGCAGGCCCGAGAATGCGCTGTTCATGGTCTCCACCTGGCCGAGCAGCACCACCGACGAGCCCTTCGGCACCTCGGCCTTGGTCTCGTCGATCACCTTGCGAATGTCGGCCGACACCGCGCCGAGATCGCGGCCCTGCGTGGTGGCGAAGATCTGCACCATAGACTGAATGTCGTATTGCGAGATCACCGCGTTGCCGGCGGAGCGCGTGACGTCGGCGATGCCGCCGAGGATCGGCGCGCTGGCGCCGGCGGTGCCGGTCGCGGAGATCGGGATGGTCTCGAGCTTGCCCAGCGAGTCGATCTGATATTGCGGCGTCTGCATCACGATCGAATAGGACACGCCGTTGTCGGGGTTGAGATAATAGGTCGGCGCGACCTGCGACGAGCCGGCGAGGTTCACCACCAGGCTGTTGGTGATGTCCCGCGTCGTCAGGCCAACATACTGTGCGCGGGTGCGGTCGACATCGATATTGAAGGTCGGGTTGTTGGGCGACTGCTGCAGCCGCGCGTCGGCGACGCCGGGAATGCGCTTGATCTTGGCCAGCAGCTTGCCGGCATATTCGAAATTGGCGGCGAGATTGGCGCCGCGCACCTGCAGATCGATCGGCGCAGGTGCGCCGAAGTTGAGGATCTGGCTGACGATGTCGGCCGGCAGGAAGGCGAAGCTCATGCCGGGGAACTGCCGTGGCAACTGCTCGCGCAGCAGCCTGACGTAGTCCTCGGTCGGCCGATGCTCGCCCTTCAGCTTGATCTGGATATCGCCGTCCTGCGTGCCGATCACGCCCGTGTTGTTGTAGGTCAGGTTGATGCCCGAGATCGGCATGCCGATGTTGTCGGTCATGGTCTCGATCTGGTCCGGAGGAATGATCGCGCGGATCGCCTTCTGCACGTCGGCGAGCTGATTGGCCGTTTCCTCGACGCGGGTGCCGACCTGGGTGCGAACGTGCATCAGGATCTGGCCGGCATCGACCGACGGGAAGAAGTTGCGGCCGAGGAACGGCACCAGCGTGAACGACACCGCGACGACGGCGAGGAAGCCGGCGACGAACAGCCTGCGATGCCCCATCGCCAGCGTCAGCAGATCGCCGTAGCCGTGGCGGAAGCGCGCGAACAGCCCCTCGAACCCCTGCTGGAAGCGGACCAGCGGATTGCGCGAGCGCTGCTTGCCGTCGAGGCTGCCGTGATGCACATGCGGCTTCAGCAGATACTTGGCCATCGTCGGCACCAGCGTGCGCGACAGGATGAACGACCACAGCATCGCGAACATCACCGCTTCGGCCATCGGCACGAACAGGAAGCGCGCGACGCCCTGCAGGAAGAACATCGGCACGAATACGATGCAGATGCACAGCAGCGACACGAAGGCCGGCGTCACGATCTGATGAGCGCCGTCGAGAATCGAGGTCTCGACGTCCTTGCCCTGTTCCAGATGCCAGTTGATGTTCTCGATCGTCACCGTGGCGTCGTCGACCAGAATGCCGACCGCGAGCGCGAGGCCGCCCAGCGTCATGATGTTCAGCGTCTCGCCGATCGCCGCCAGACAGACGATGGCGCCCAGCACCGACAGCGGGATCGACACGGCGATGATGATGGTCGAGCGCCAGCTGCCGAGAAACAGCAGGATCATGACGCTGGTGAGCAGCGCCGCGATCACGCCCTCGACCGCGACGCCGGCGATGGCGCCGCGCACGAACACCGACTGATCGCCGATGAAGGCGATCTTGAGCGACTCCGGCATCGCATCCTTGACCTCGGCGACCTTGCGCTTGATGCCGTCGATGATGTCGAGCGTCGAGACGGCGCCGGCTTTCAGCACCATCATCAGCACCGAGCGGTTGCCGTCGACATGGACGATGTTGGTCTGCGGCGGGTTGCCGTCGCGCACCGAGGCGACGTCGCGGATGTAGACCATCGCGCCGTTCACCGCCTTGATCGGCAGATTGCCGAGATCGGCGATCTGCCGCGGCGAGTTGTTGAGCTGGATGACGTACTCGAACTCGCCGATCTTCTGGGTACCGACCGGGGTGATCAGGTTCTGCGCCGCCAGCGCGTTGGCGACGTCCTGCCCGGACAGACCGCGGGCCTGCAGCGCGCCGGGATTGAGGTCGATCTGCACCTGCCGCTGCTTGCCGCCGAACGGCCACGGAATCGCGGCGCCGGGGACGGTGACCAGCGGCGTGCGGAGCTGATTGATCGCGAGGTCGGCGAGGCTCTGCTCGGTCATGCCGTCGCCGGACAGCGCGAGCTGGATGATCGGGACGGTCGAGGCCGAGTAGTTCAGGATCAGCGGCGGCGTCGCGCCCGGCGGCATCTGTTTCAGCAGCGTCTGCGAGATAGCCGTCACCTGCGCATTGGCGGTGCGGATATCGACGTTGGGCTGGAAGAAGATCTTGACGATGCCGAAGCCGTTATACGAGTTCGCGACGATATGCTCGATATCGTTGACCGTGGTGGTCAGCGCGCGCTGGAACGGCGTGGTGATGCGGCCGGCCATCTGATCGGGCGGCAGGCCGGTGTACTGCCAGACCACGCCGATCACCGGAATGCGGATCTCGGGGAAGATATCGGTGGGCGTGCGCATCGCGGCGAGCGGCCCGACGATCAGCAGGAGCAGCGCGAGCACCACGAAGGTGTAGGGCCGGCTCAGTGCGATGCGGACCAGCGATATCATCCGTCGGCGTTCCCCGATCATTGGAGGTGGCCGCGCTGCCACACGGCCCTCAGCAGACTTACCCAACCACCGCCCAATAGCCAAGCGGCAGGGCGCGCATGGCGCCCTGCCGCATCGCACAATCTCGCGAGGTGATCAGTGCACAGAGCTATGCAGCCGAGCCGCCGAAAGCGGTCCGGCGGCGCAATCTCTCTGCATCAGGCCGCGCGCACCGATTCCAGAAACTGGCCAACCTCGGATTTCAGCCGGTTGCTCTCGACGGAAAGCGACTGGGCGGCGGACAGCACCTGGGTCGAAGCGGCGGTCGCTTCGGTGGCACCACGCTGGACGTCGACGATATTCGCAGACACCTGCTGGGTTCCGAGCGCAGCCTGCTGAACGTTGCGGGCAATCTCCTGGGTGGCGGCGCCCTGCTCTTCCACCGCCGAGGCGATGGTCGAAGCGATCTCGGACATATGGCCGATGATATCGCCGATATCCTTGATGGCTCCGACGGATTCCTGCGTGGCCGCCTGAATGCCGGTGATCTGCTGGCTGATCTCGCCGGTTGCCTTGGCGGTTTGCTCGGCCAGCGCCTTGACCTCGCTGGCGACGACGGCGAAGCCGCGGCCGGCCTCGCCAGCGCGCGCCGCTTCGATTGTGGCATTGAGCGCGAGCAGATTGGTCTGACCAGCGATGGTGTTGATCAGCTCGACGACATCGCCGATCCGGGTCGCAGCCTGCGCCAATTCGCCGACGCGGGCATTTGTGCGGCGAGCCTGCTCGACCGCCTCGTGGGCGATCCGAGCCGAATCCTGCACCTGCCGGCTGATCTCGTTGACGGACGAGGCCATCTCTTCGGTCGCGGAAGCGACCGAAGAGACGTTGTTGGATGCTTCTTCGGACGCCGAGGCGACCACGGTGGTGACTTCCTGAGAGCGGCCGGCTGTCGCCGACAACGACCCGGCAGACGCTTCGAGCTGGGTCGAGGCGGACGACACGGTCTGAACGATCTCGCCGATCATCAATTCGAACGAGTGGGTGATCGCGTCGACGCGCTGCCCGCGCGCGATCTTGGCATCAGCCTCGACGGCGGCGGCTTCGTCCGCGGCCTTCTTCTCGATCAGCGCCAGCTTGAACACCTGGAGCACGTCGGCCATCGAGCCGATCTCGGTCTTCTCGCCCTGGTGAGGCACCATTGCGGTCAGATCACCGCGGCCGAGCGCCTGCATGGGTTGAATGATCGAGGCAATCCCGCGAGATACGTCGCGGACCAGAAAGAAGCCGAGTCCGATTGCAGCGAGCGTCGCGATGGCAAGGATGCCGACGACCAAGTACAGGGCGGAGCGGTAGCTGTCAGCCGCGGACTTGCTGGCCTGATCACCGCCCTTTTTGTTGAAGTCGATGCCTCGTTCAAGCACGTCGTCGGCCTTGAGGCCAATCGGATTCACCTGCTTGGCGTTGTAGTCGTGGGTCTCTTCGGACACTCGGCCGACGTCCCGACGCGACCGCGCCAGCACCTGTTCGCTGCCGCGAACATACTCGTCCCAGAGCTGGGACCATTCACGATAGATTGCCCGCTCCTCGGCCGAGGTGATCAACTGCTCGTAGGCATTGCGAGCTGTGTCGATGCGCGCCTTCACGGTCTCGACGGTCTTGTCCACCGCCTGCTTGTCCTCCGCGGAGAACGCGAGGAGATGCTGACGAATGACGGTCCGATAGGTGATTCCGGCTGCTCGCAAATCCCCGAGCGCCCTGACGCTGGGCAACCAGTTGGTCGCGACGTCTTCTGTATTCGCATTGATGGACTGCATTTTCAGGATAGCTACGCCACCCAGCCCCATCATCAGGATCAAAAGCAACGCCAGCACTGTGGTGATTTTTGCGCGGATCGAAAGCCGGTCGAACATCGTCATTTCCTTGTAGTTGCTGAAGACGCGCCGCCCCGTGGCCCCACGGCTGAATCCGCGCGTAGCGGCTTCTGCCGCCACTACTCGAATAATGGACTAATCCTAACGCAGACCTTAAGATTGGAACCCGGCGAGCGGTGTCTTTCGAAGGTGCGCGCGTCGCGCGCTTCGAAGGAAGCGGCCAAGTCGGTTGCGGCTCATCCTTTGAAGCCTGGCCATCCACGTCTTTCATGCGTTTCCGTCAGCAAGGCGTGGATGCCCGGCACAAGGCCGGGCATGACGGGTGGAAACGAAACGGCCCGATTTCAAAGGCTCTCAGGATGACGGCGATGCTTCGATAAGAAGCAAGACTTCTCTAGGCTTCGATATTTCTGTAGGGCGCGAACCAGCCAAGTCCGTCGGTGGTGGCGCCGCGCGGCCGATACTCGGCGCCGACGAAGCCGGCATAGCCGAGCCGGTCGAGTTCCGCGAACAGGAAGGCCGAGTTCAACTCCTCGCTATCAGGCTCCTGGCGCGAGGGCACGCTGGCGATCTGGATGTGGCCGATGACGGGCATCATCTCACGCAGTCGCATCACCACATCGCCGTGCAGGATCTGGCAGTGATAGATGTCGAACTGCAATTTGAGGTTCGGAATGCCGAGTTCGCGGATCAGGTCGCGCGCCATAGCGAAATCATCGAGGAAATAGCCCGGCACGTCTCGCCCGTTGAGCGGCTCGATCATCACCTCGATGCCATGCGGAGCGAAAAAATGAGCCGCCACCGTCAGCGAGCGACGGAACGCCAAAGCGGCAGCGCCGTCGTGGCGATCGGCCAGCCCGGCCAACAGATGCACCCGCTTGGCGCCAGTCGCCAGCGCATAAGGCAGCGCCGTGTGCAGGCTCTGCTGCAGCTCCTCGAACTTGTCGGGCCGCGCCGCGAAACCGCGCTCGCCGGCCGTCCAGTCCCCCGGCGGCAGGTTGAACAGCGCCAGCGTCAGATCATGGCGCTTCAGCCGCTCGGCGATGTCGTCCGGTGCGTAGTCGTAGGGAAACAGAAACTCGACCGCCCGAAACCCCGACGCAGCCGCCGCCTCGAACCGGTCGAGGAACGGCACTTCGGTGAATAGAAACGAGAGATTGGCGGCGAAGCGCGGCATGGGCGTGATCCTGGACGAAGCATCACCCTAGCAACCTGGACGGATCTGCGCAGCAGTCACTTGCTAACGCAGCATCGCATCGTAGTCGGCATGAGACCCGATCCAGAACCACAGCAGACCGTCCTCGACCGGCACGGCAAGTGCACGATAGCCGAGGCCAACCCTGACCGAGAACAGTTCGCCGACTTTCTTGAAGTGCAGTGATGGATGATGCGGGTCGGCTTTGAGGAGCCCGAAATTCTTGTCGGCGAGATCACGAACAGCGGGTGGCAGCGCCCTGTAGGCAGTCCAAAATTTGGAGCTGGCAAAATGCTTCACAGCTCGCCGGAGCTGCCGCGCCGATACTCCGCGAGGGCCTCGTTGGCGAGTTCGTTCAATCTTCCCGCGGCGGCATCGCGGGCGATGCGATCGTCAAAACGCGCAGCATCGAAGGCCGCGAACCAGGCACGAAACCGCGCCAGCTGGTCCTCGGGAAGCTGCTCGACCGCCTTTTCGATGTCCTCGACGCTCATGCGGTCATTCTAGCATGATAGCCAAGGCATGAGAACGGGCCGTCACAACCCTAAATACGCCTTCCTGACGTCCGGGTTGTCCATCAGCTCGGCCGACTTGCCCTGCATCAGAACGCGGCCGGTCTGCAGGATGTAGGCGCGGTCGGCGATTTCGAGGCATTCGGCCATGCGCTGCTCGACGATCAGCACCGTCATGCCGGCGTCGCGGATCTTCTTCACCGACTGGAAGATCTCGCTGACCAGTTTCGGCATGATGCCCTGCGACGGCTCATCGAGCATCAGCAGCCGCGGCCGGGTCATCAGCGCGCGGCCGATCGCCAGCATCTGCTGCTCTCCGCCCGACAGCGTTTCGGCGCGCTGCTCGAGCCGCTCCTTCAGGCGCGGAAACAGGCTGAACACCAGTTCCAGCGGCTGCTCTCGATCCGCCTTGCCGCGGAACAGATAGCTGCCGAGCCGCAGATTGTCCTGCACCGACAGCCGCGGAAACAGCCGGCGGTTTTCCGGCACATAGGCGATGCCACGCGCGGTGATCAGATGCTGAGCGGTGCCGTCGACGCGCTCGCCGTCGAACGACACCTCGCCGGAGCGGATCCGCTCGGCCCCGGCGATCGATTTCAGCAGCGTCGACTTACCCGCGCCATTGGCACCAGCCACGCAGACGATCTCGCCCTTTTCGACCTCGATCGACACCGACGAGATGGCCACCAACCCTTTATAGGCGGTGGTGACGTCACGCACCGACAGCATGGCGATCCCCAAGGTAGGCAGTGATGACTTTCGGATCGCGGACGACGTCGGCCGGCTTGCCCTCGACCAGCACCTTGCCGAGATCGAGCACGATGGCGCGATCGACCAACGGCATCACGATCTCCATGACGTGCTCGACCATCAGCACGGTCACTCCGGTGTCCCGGACGCGGCGGACCAGTTCGACGCCGGTCTGCGCTTCGGTCGGCGTGAGGCCCGTCAGCACCTCGTCGAGCAGCAGCAGCTTCGGTTCGGTCGCGAGCGCGCGCGCTACTTCGAGGCGGCGCTTCTCCGAGGGGATCAACTGGTTGGCGAGCACATCGGCGCGCGCGTCGAGGCCGCAGAATTTGAGCACTTCGTCCGCCTTGCGGCGCGCTTCGCGCATCACCGTCGTGCGGATCAGCGCGCCGACGATGACGTTGTCAATCACCGTCATCGACTCGAAGCTCTTCACCACCTGAAAGGTGCGGCCGATTCCGCGCGCGCAGCGCGCGGTCGCCGGCAGTTTGGTGACGTCTTCGCCGTCGAAGATGATCGAGCCCTGGGTCGGCGGCAGCACGCCGGCGATCAGGTTGAACAGCGTCGACTTGCCGGCGCCGTTCGGGCCGATCAGGCCGACGATCTCGCCGCGGCCGACCGAGATCGAGACATCGGAATTGGCGATCAGACCGCCGAAGCGTTGCCAGACGCCGCGGGTTTCCAGCAAGGGCGTCGTCATTGCGGCACTCCCTTCGAGGCCGGCCGGCGCGAGAACAGACCGATCAGGCCTTCGGGCCGGGCCAAAGCGATCACCACGATCACGGCGCCGTAGAGAATGAGATCGACGCCGCGGCCGGAGCCGCCGATAAACGATCGCGTCACTTCGGTGAGCGGGATCAGGATCGCCGCCCCGAGCACCGGCCCCCACAGCGTGCCGATGCCACCCAGCACGGCCGGGAGCGCCATCAGCAGCGAGAACTGGAAGGTCATCACGCTTTCAGGATCGATGTAGGACACGAACATCGCGTAGAACGCGCCGCCAATCGCTGTGAGGAAAGCCGAGACGGCGGCGGCGCCCATCTTGGAATTGAACACCACGACGCCCAGGCTCTCGGCGGCTTCGGGATTGTCCTTCACCGCGCGCCACCAGTAGCCCCATTTGGAATTCTCCAGCCACCACGTCACCAGCCAGGCAACGCAGCAGAAAACCAGGGCGAAGTAGAAGTAAGGCAGCTTGCTGCGGGTGAACTGGAATTTCGCCCAGCTGTCGCCGCGGACCGGGATATCGATGCCGAGCGCCGCTCCGGCCCAGTCCCAATTATGGAACAACAGAAGGCCGATCTCGGCGATCACGATGGTGGCGATGACGAAATAGTGCCCGCGCAGCCGGAAGGTCGGATAGCCGAGCGCCAGCGCGATGGCCGCGGAGATCACACCGCCGCCGAGCATGCCGAACCACGGCAGCACGCCGAACTTCGTGAACAGCAAGGCGGTGGTGTAAGCGCCGAGCCCGAAATACAGCGCGTGCCCGAGCGAGATCTGGCCACAATAGCCGCCGAGGATGTTCCAGGCCTGCGACAGCGCCGCGTACATCAGGGTCAGCACCATGATGTTCTGGACGTAGACATCCTTGACGAACAGCGGCGCACAGGCGGCCGCGCCGGCGAGCATGGCGGCGACGATGAGGTCGCGGCGGCGACGGTTGGTGTGAGCCTGGTCCATCAGATCGATCCGAACAGGCCACGCGGCCGAATGAAGACAACCAGCAGATACACGGCGTAGATGCCGATCGACTTCAGCGACGGCGGCAGGATCATCGCGGTGGTCGCCTCGACCAGGCCGACGATGATGCCGCCCGCAAAGGCGCCGAACACGCTGCCGAAGCCGCCGAGCGCCACCGTGACGTAGGCGATCAGCGCGAACGAGGCGCCGACGTCAGGATAGATATAGAAGAACATCGCCATCACGGCGCCGGCGAGCCCGATCAGCGCGGAGCCGAGGCCCCAGCCGAGTGCAAACACCTTGTTCTTGTCGATGCCGACCAGCGCCACCGCGCCGGCGTCCTCTCGCGTCGCCTCGAGCGCCCGACCGAAGTCGGTCTTCTTCATGAAGAAGAAGAGCGCGCCGAACGCAGCCAGTGACACCAGGGCGCCGACCAATTGCGGCACCGGCAGGAATACGCCGCCGATCTCGATCGTCTTACCGCCCAGCCAGGAGACGTTGATGCTGCGATAGTCGGGCGTGAAGAAGTACTGCGCCAGGCCGCGCATCAGGATGGCGAGGCCGAAGGTGGTGAAGATCTGCACCATGCCGATATTGGCTTTGGCCCGCATCGCAAAGCGCACGACCAATAGATAGGCCAGAGCCCCGAACACGAACATCGCGGCGCCGACCAGCGGCGCCGATAGTAATGGGTCGATCGCGAAGAAGGCGAACAGGAAGAAGGTGATGTACATCGCCAACATCAGGAATTCGCCGTGGGCGAAGTTGGTGACGTCCATCAGCCCGAAGATCAGAGCCAGGCCGACCGCGACCAGCCCATAAAGAAGTCCCATCAGCAGGCCGCTGGCCAGGGACTGGATGATCGTGGCTGTGGTCAAAACCCTCTCTCCGTCATTGCGAGCGAAGCGAAGCAATCCATGACGATGGCGGAGCGCTGGATTGCTTCGTCGCTGCGCTCCTCGCAATGACGGCGACGCCGAAGCGCCCCCGTCCCTCTCGCGAGTTCGACTACGGCATCGGCCAGATCGCCTCGGCCACCTTGGCCTGTTCGGGAAAGATGGTGACGAACTTGCCGTCGACATATTGCAGCAGCACCGGGTCGGCGAAGGTGTTCTGTCCCATCTCGTCGAATTTGACCCGAGCCCACGGCATGATGGTCTGCTCGCCCGGCATGTCGGTGGCGACCAACGCTTCGCGGATCTTCTCGCCGTCGGTCGACTTGGCGCGATTGATGGCGTCCGCCATCACGATCAGGCCCATGAATTGCCGCGACGAGTAATCGTTGAAGTCCTTGCCGGACTTCTCCTTGTACATGTCGTTGATCTTGCCGACCATCGGCCGCTTCTTGGCCAGATCAATCGAGAACGAGCCGCGCGAGATGACGCCCGGGATCTTGTCGCCGACCGCGTCGTACAGCGCCTTCTCGGAGAAGCCGGCGTCCTGAGCGACGATATTCTTGGCCTTGTAGCCGAGCTCGCCCATAGTACGAATCAGCAGGATGCCGTCGGTGGTGTAGCTCGACGGCATCAGCACGTCGGCATTGGCAGCCTTGAGCTGCTGGACCTCCGCGGTGAGCGACGGCGAGTTGGCGCGATACTTGATGTCGGCGGCGACCTTGTAGCCGCGTTCCTGCGCCAGCTTGAGCTGGGCGTTCGACGAGTCGGTGCCGAAGATGGTGTCCTCGTGGAACAGCGCCAGCGTCTCGATCTTCTGGCCCTTCTTCTTCAGCGCGTCGAAGAAGTCGAACATCGCCTGCGAAAACATCTCGTCGTGCGGCGCAGCGCGGAAATAGTACTTGAGACCGCGGCGATGCAGGCTGGGCGAAGAATTGTCGGCCGACAGGAACGGAACCTGATAACGCTCGCAGATCTGACTGACCGTGACGGCGACGGCACTCTGATAGGTGCCGACGATGGCAGAGACCTTTTCCTGCGTGATCAGTCGCTCGGCCTCGGCGCGCCCCTTCTGCGGATCCGCCTGATGGTCGGCAAATACCAGCCGTATCTTGGCGCCGTCGAGCCCGGGCAGGCCTTCGCCGCGCGCCAGCGGCAAGTCGTAGTCATACTTGTTATTGATCAGTTCGGCCGCGGTCTGGAACGCCTTCTGGGCATCGACGCCGATCTGGGCGCTGGCGCCGGACAGCGGATAAATCACGCCGATCACGACTTCCTTGGCCTGCGCACGGGCGGTGGTGGCGAATGGCAACACGGCAGCGGTTGCGGCGCCACCCAGCAGGAGATTACGGCGATCGATCTTCATGTCATATTCCTTTGCTACCAGCGCTGTCGGTCAAGGATCGAAGGTTTGGGATCGAAGGGTCGGTCGGCCTCACAGCACCGCAAGGTGCTTGTTCTTCAGGTCGGTGACAAGCATCAATCCGGGGGCATGCGTAATTGCGAACGGCACTTTCGCAGCGGCAATCACTGCCTGCGGAGTGACACCGCATGCCCAGAACACCGGCAACTCGTCGGGCGCGATCGTCACCGCGTCTCCGTAATCCGGCTTGGAAATGTCGGCGATGCCGATCGACTGCGGCAGGCCGATATGCACAGGCGCGCCGTGAACCGAGGGGAAACGCGACGTGATCTGCACGGCGCGGATCGCATCCCTGGGCCGCAGCGGCCGCATCGATACCACCATGGGCCCGGCGAACGGTCCCGCCGGCGTGCACTGAATGTTCGTGCGATACATCGGCACGCGGACCTTCTCGTCGATGTGCCGGATCGGAATGTCGTCGGCGAGCAGCGCCTCTTCGAACGAGAACGAGCAGCCGATCACGAACGCGACCAGATCGTCCCGCCAATGCGCCAACACATCGGCCGGCTCGTCGATCACCTCGCCGTCGCGCCACACCCGATAGGCCGGCACGTCGGTGCGGATGTCGAGATCGACGCCGAGCGACGGGATCATCGGATTGCCGACATCGGACATGCCGATGATCGGACACGGCTTGGGATTGAGCTGGCAGAAGCGATGGAAGGCGGCGGCGTACTTTTCAGGAAGGATCGCCAGATTGCCCTGGACGAAGCCGGGGGCAACGCCGGCGGTCGAGTCGGCCAGGCCAGCCCGATAAGCGAGCCTCGCCTGGTGAGATGGACTCATCGAACCATCGGACTGGAGCTGCTCACTTGCCGCAAAAACAGTCATTCGTCCGTCCTGCCTAGTCTCTCGACAGCACTGGAGCGCAAGCCTACTATAATGTCTAATCTTTGTTTCTGATCAGAAACGATAAAAGTTCTTTATCCAGATAGGAGCCACCCCCATGGTGGACTTCAAGGCGCTCGAGACGTTCCTCTGGGTCGTGACACTCGGCAGCTTTCGGGGAGCCGCGCAAAAACTCAACACGACCCAGCCCGCGATCTCCCAACGGATCGCACAACTCGAACGCGAACTCGGCGTCCGCCTCCTCCAGCGCGATCATCGCATGGCGTCGCCGACGCCGAGCGGGCGTCAGCTGATGCTGTACGCGGAAAAGCTGATCGGGCTGCGGACCGAGATGCTCGCGGTCGTCAGCGATCAATCCAGCATGCGCGGCGTGCTGCGCCTCGGGGTCGCCGAGACTATCGTCCATACGTGGCTGCCGCGCCTGATCGAGCGGGTCAATCGACTGTATCCGAACTTGTCGCTCGAAATCGAAGTCGACATCACGCCGAACCTGCGGGCGCGGCTGCTGGCCCAGGAGATCGAGCTCGCCTTCCTGCTCGGGCCGATGACCGCATCGACGGTCCGCAGCCGGGTGCTGTGCGACTACGCGATCGGCTTTCTGGCGAGCCCTTCGCTCGGGCTCGGCGACGGCGAGCTCGCGGTCGAAGATCTCGCCAAATTTCCGATCATCACTTTCCCGCGCAAGACCCAGCCCTACGAGATCGTCCGCTCGTTGTTCAACAAGCCGGAGCTGCCGCCGATCCGGCTGCACGCGTCGGCATCGCTCGGCACCGTGATTCACATGGCGATCGAGGGACTTGGCGTCGCCGTGATCCCGACCGCGATCGTCGAGAACGAACTCACAGATGGGCGGCTGAAGTTGCTGCACACCAACCTCAAGATCCCACCCTTGCGCTTCACGGCGAGCTGGCTCGCCTCACCCGACACGGTCGCGATCGAACGCGTCGCCGAGCTCGCCGTCGACATCGCGCACAGCGGCGGATTCATGCCGGAGACTGCGCCGGCTGCAGCGCAGCTCCGCGAACATCTGCCGGCGAGCGAGCCGGTGATCGGTTGACGCGCGGCGCAGCGCGTTGAAATCTTTGACACCTGCCGCGCCGCCCGGCGCCCAACGATATCCGGAGACCCCATGACCAAGCCTGCCTCGAACCTGCAGATCGATTCCGCACGCCTGTGGGACACCATCCACGCCACGGCCAAGTTCGGCGCGACGCCGAAAGGCGGTGTGCGGCGGCTCACGCTCGGGCCGGAGGACAAGCAGGTCCGCGACTGGTTTCGTAACGCCTGCGAACAGGCCGGGCTCGAGGTGCATGTCGATGCGCTCGGCAACATGTTCGCGCTGCGCAAGGGCCGCGACATGTCGAAACCGCCGATCGGGCTCGGCTCGCATCTCGACACCCAGCCGACCGGCGGCAAGTTCGATGGCATTCTCGGCACACTCGGCGCGCTCGAAGTAATCCGCACGCTGAACGACGCCGGCATCGAGACCGAGCTGCCGCTCTGCGTCACCAACTGGACCAATGAAGAAGGCTCACGCTACGCCCCGGCGATGATGGGATCGGCCGCTTTCGTCGGCGACTTCACGGTCGAGGACATTCTCGGCCGCAAGGACGCCGCGGGCATCAGCGTCGCCGAGGCGCTCGACAGCATCGGCTATCGCGGCGATCAGGCGGTCGGGGCCCAGCCGTTCAGCGGCTTCATCGAACTGCATATCGAACAGGGCCCGATCCTCGAAGCCGAGGGCAAAACTATCGGCGTCGTCGAAGATGGCCAGGGCGTGCTGTGGTACGACGGCAAGATCACCGGCTTCGAGAGCCATGCCGGCTCCACGCCGATGAATCTGCGACGCGACGCGTTGGCGACGCTGTCGGAGATCGTGCTGGCGGTCGAGCGGATCGCGACCGAACTCGGCAACGCCGTCGGCACCGTCGGCGAAGCGGTGATCGCGGCACCGTCGCGCAACGTCATCCCCGGCGAGATCGCCTTCACCATCGATGCCCGCAGTGCGGATTCGGCCATTCTCGCGCAGCTCGACACCCGCATCCGCGCCGCGGCTACCGAGATCGCCGCCAAGCGCAAGGTCGAGGTGACGCTCGACCTGGTCTGGCGCAAGGAGCCGACGCATTTCGACAAGACGCTGGTCGGCGCGGTCGCGTCCGCCGCGGAGACGCTCGGCTACGCCAACCGCCGCATCACCTCGGGCGCCGGCCACGACGCCTGCAACCTCAACGCCAAGGTGCCGACCGCGATGATCTTCGTGCCGTGCAAGGACGGCATCAGCCACAACGAGCTGGAGGATGCGACCCAGGCCGATTGCGCGGCCGGCGCCAATGTGCTGCTGCACACCGTGCTGTCGCTCGCCGGCGTCGCGAAGTAACACAAATCCGATCATCATCAGGTGGCGCGGCTCGGCCACGCCGCCTGCCAGCAAGGCTGCAACGGGGAATCCAACATGCACGCGGTGTTCGTCGATGCCAGCGACACGCTGGCGCTGATCATGGAGCAGCAGGCCAAGCCCGGCGATCCGCCGATGGTGATCCATCGCGATCCCGACGTGAAGCCGGGCGACCTGCCGGGCGTCCTCGCCGGCGCCGCCATCGCCGTCATCGATCACACCTATCTGCCGACTCCGATCGCGACGCAGTGCACCGGGCTGAAGCACGTGGTGTTTCTCGGCACAGGCGCGCGCAGCTACATGAACATCGAGGAGCTCGCCGAGCTCGGCATCACCGTGCATCTGATCCGCGGCTATGGCGACACGGCCGTGGCCGAAGCCACCATCGCGTTGATGTGGGCAGCCGCGCGCAACCTCGCACTGATGGACCGTGAGATGCGCGCCGGGCAATGGCTGCGCGAGGACGGCATGCAGCTCACCGGCAAGACGCTCGGCCTGATCGGCTTCGGCGGCATCGGCGCCGAAGTCGCGCGGATCGCGCATGGCTCCGGCATGAAGGTGCTGGCCTGGAATCGCTCGCCAAAGACCGCCGCCGGCGTGACGTTCGTCGACGTCGACACGCTGCTCCGCGACAGCCACGTCGTCTCGCTCCATTTGCTGCTCGACGACGACACCCGCGGCTTTCTCTCGCGCGAACGCATCGCCGCGATGCGGCCAGGTGCGATCCTGATCAACACCGCACGCGCCGGACTCACCGACGAGGCGGCCATGATCGATGCGCTGCGCTCCGGCCACCTGCGCCACGCCGCGCTCGACGTATTCGACATCGAGCCGCTGCCGCAGGACCATCCGCTGACGATGCTGCCGAACGTCACCCTCTCGGCGCACTCCGCCTTCCGGACTCCGGAAGCCAGCGTCAATCTGATCGAGGCATCGCTCGCGCATTGCCGCCGGATCGCGACCGCAGGTTAGTCAGTAACCGTAGAAAACCGGCAGCGGACTACCAATCCGCCTCGCCGAACCATCATCGCTGCTGATCCCGATCAACGATACGGGTCCAGTCTTCGTGCAACATTGCTGCAACTGCAGGGAGTGTGGGCATGAGGGACTGGTTTGCGGCTCTCGCCGTTGGACTTGTGATCGTGGTCGGCTGCGCTGCCGGCCTGGGCGGCATGCTGGCGTTCCTGCTGGCCTTCGGCATCGCCTGGTATCTGTTCGCCGCCCGCGATCTCGGCTTCGCCCAAGCGCGCGACAGACTTGGGATCAGGCTGCTGCCGCCGATCTGGCGACGCAGCAACTGGATCTGGATCGACACGCTGTTCGAGGACGGCGAGCGGCTGCTCAAGGCCGCGACCGCGGCGCTGCTCGTAACGGGGCTGGCGCTGATGTTCTGGCCGGACATCGTGTACGGCGCCGCGCTGCTGATCGCGGCGTTCTACGTCTCGGAGATTCTGCGCGGACATTTCGGACCACGTCCGCGTCTCGTCCGCATTCCCGATGCTGCTCACCGCCCGAGCCAGGGCCCGCAGATGATCACGGCAGCCGCTCCGGCTCCGCCGTCGTTAAGCCGGGCCATGCTTATCACCCACGCCGATCTCACCAGTGCGCAGGCGCCCGCTTTGTCGGTCCAGTCCGCGATCCGCTTGAAGACCTTCGATCAACCGCATCCGAAGGCTACGCCGCTGCACCAGCCGCGCAAGCGCCGGGCGCTCCGTCGGCGCCGTGAGGCGGTCCGCAATCGGGCCGCGAAGCGCTCGGCCCCGGCCATGCGGGCGCGGCTCGAGAAGGCCAAGCGCCCGCTCCGCGCCCTGCCCGCACTGCCGAGCCGCAAGCCGGACTATCCGATCGCGCTACGGGCAACCAAACCGCGGCCGCAACGTCCGCCAATGCGGCGGCGGACGATGCGCAAATTGGTCGTGCAGACCGGACGCGGCACGCCGAAGCCCGCCGCGCCCGCCAGTCGCTGAACGCCGGCGCGGCGCTACTCCACCATCTCGGCAACCGCCTTGCCGCACGCAGTCGTGTCAGCTTGGCCGCCAAGATCGCGGGTGCGCAGCGTGCGCTCGCCGAGCGTCCGCTCGATCGCCTTGACGATCGAATCGGCTGCCTGCTTCTCGCCGAGGTGCTCCAGCATCATCGCGCCCGACCAGATCATTCCGATCGGATTGGCGATGCCCTGCCCTGCAATGTCCGGCGCCGAGCCGTGCACGGGCTCGAACACGCTGGGATAATCGCCCTCCGGATTAATGTTGCCCGACGGCGCGATGCCGATCGTGCCGGTGCAGGCCGGGCCGAGATCCGACAGGATGTCACCGAACAGATTGGAGCCGACCACAACATCGAACCAGTCCGGATGCAGCACGAAATGCGCTGTCAGGATATCGATGTGATACTTGTCCCACTTCACATCGGGATAGGCCTTCGCCATCGCTTCGACGCGCTCGTCCCAATACGGCATGGTGATCGAGATGCCATTCGACTTGGTTGCCGAGGTCAGATGTCGCTTCGGCCGCGACTGCGCCAGATCGAACGCGAACTTCAGAATGCGATCGACGCCGGTCCGGGTCATCACCGTCTGCTGGGTAACGAACTCGCGCTCGGTGTCCGGGAACATCCGGCCGCCGACCGATGAATACTCACCCTCGGTGTTTTCACGCACCACCCAGAAATCGATATCTCCCGGTTTGCGGCCCGCGAGCGGCGACGGCACGCCGGGCATCAGCCGAACCGGGCGCAGGTTGACGTACTGATCGAATTCGCGGCGGAACTTGATCAGCGAGCCCCACAGCGAGATATGGTCCGGGATCTTCGCAGGCCAGCCGACAGCGCCGAAGAAGATGGCGTCGTGCTTGCCGATCTGTTCCTTCCAGTCGTCCGGCATCATCTGGCCGTTATTGGCGTAGTAGTCGTAACTGGCGAAGTCGAAATGATCGAACTTCACGGCGACGCGATGCTTCTTGGCCGCGGCTTCGAGCGCCCGAAGCCCCTCCGGCATCACTTCTTTGCCGATGCCGTCTCCCGGGATGACCGCAATCCGATATTCGTTCTTGGTTGTCTTCGTGTTGTCCAAGGAAAGTTCCTCGATGCATGAGCTGCACAGAATGTCAGCACGGTTGATGTGGACCATTCTGCGTACGCGATCAACGTTGCAGCGCACACATTAACAACTACCAGCAACCTGCCATTGTGCTTGCCTGCGTCAAAACGCGCGTTACACTCTGCCGCGGCTGATCAACAAGGCCAAGGGCCAACGAGCCCACAAGAACGGAGCCAATGCGCCCGCTCAATAAGAACAACGAGGAAACGTCATGACAGCAGCTCCCCTTTCATCGCATTCGTGGTCGATGCGCGCCGTCGTGATGGCGACGGCATTGGGCTTTGGCATATCATCCGCCTGGGCGGCCGATCCAATCAAGATCGGCGTCATCGCCGAAGCCCAGGCGATCGCCGGAGCCTCGATTCCGCAGGCTGCGCAGCTCGCCGCCGAGGAAATCAACGCCAAGGGCGGCATCGACGGCCGCAAGATCGAGATCGTCACCTACGATAATCACTCCTCCTCGGCCGATTCCGTGCGTGCGTTTCAGCGCGCCGTCAATGAGGACAAGGTCCATGCGGTGATCGCGAGCTACATTTCCGAAGTGGTGTTGGCGCTGATGCCATGGGCGTCGCGCCTGAAGACGCCTCTCGTGACGCCGGGCGCGGCCTCGAATGAAATCGCCAAGGCCGTGAACAAGGATTACGACAAGAACAAGTACACCTTCCACGGCTATCTCACATCCGGAGAACTCGCGCAGTCGGTCTGCGACGCAGCGAAGGACCTGCTGGTCGACGCCCGCAAAATGAAGAGCGCGGTGATCATGAGCGAGGATGCCGCCTGGACCAAGCCGCTCGACGTTGGCTACAAGGAGTGCCTGCCGAAGGTGGGCCTGAAAGTGCTGGACCACATCCGTTTCTCGCCGGACACCACCGACTTCACCCCAATTTTCAACAAGATCGAATCCTCCAAGCCGGACGTGATCATCACCGGCATTTCGCATGTCGGCGTGCAGCCGACCGTGCAGTGGAAGAACCAGCAGGTGCCGATCCCGATGTTCGGCATCGCCTCGCAGGCCACAAACTCGACCTTCGGCAAGGACACCAACAACGCCTCGGACGGCGTGCTGTATCAGGGGGTGTCCGGTCCCGGCGTCGCGGTGACGCCGAAGTCGGTGCCGTTCGCCGACGCCTTCAAGGCCAAATTTGGCAACTATCCGTCCTACGCGGGCTACACCGCCTATGACGAAGTCTACTACATCGCCGAAGCGGTGAAGCGCGCCGGTTCGAGCGACGGCGACAAGCTGGTCGAGGCGCTTGAGAAGACCGACTACGAGGGCACGATCGGCCGCGTCCAGTTCTACGGCAAGGACGAGCCGTTCACCCACGGCCTGAAATACGGCAAGGGCCTGATCACCGGCCTGATGCTGCAATGGCAGGACGGCCAGCAGGTCGCGGTGTGGCCGCCGGAAGTCGCCAAGGCGAAGATCAAGTTCCCGGCCTTCATCAAGGTGACGGCGAACTGAGCGCCGGAAGACAAGAGCTCTCGGTTCGCCGAGAGCTCTCTTCGCATCCACACATCGCAACCTCTCGTTCGTCATTCCGGGGCGCGGGCACAGCCCGCGAACCCGGAATCTCAGAACATCTCGGGATTCCGGGTCTGCACGCCTGCGGCGCGCATCCCGGAATGACTCCCCCGGTTTGCACAGAAGGCCCGCATGCTCGCCCTTCAAATCCTGATCGACGGCTTCGCTATCAGCGCGCTGTATGCGCTCGGGGCGACCGGGTTCACGCTGATCTTCGGCGTCTCCGGCGTGCTCAATCTCTCACACGGCGCCATCATGGTGGCGGCAGCCGTGGCGGCCTGGGCCGCGTCGAGCACCTTCGGCCTCGGCAACTATCTTGGCGCGCTGGTCGGTGTCGCGACGGCACTGATCGCCGCACTGCTGACCTACTTCGCGGTGGTTCAGCCGATCCAGCGCTCGCGGCGGATCGCCAATGAGGAGAAGGAGATTTTCGTCCTCACCGGCACGCTGCTGTGGGGCATCATGATCCAGGAGGCGATCGCCTACTTCTTCACCAACAACGCCAAGACGGTGCTGCCGATCGTCCAGGGCGTGGTCGAGATCTTTGGGGTGCGGACGCCGCGCAATCAGATCTTCACTGCGCTGGTGTGCTGTCTGGTGATCGCCCTGCTCTGGCTGCTCGTGAACCGCACCAAGATGGGCAAGGCGGTGCTGGCGGCGTCGATGAATCCGCGCGGCGTCACGCTACTCGGGCTGGAGCTCACCAGCATCTATGTCGTTGTGTGGGCGATCTACGGCGTGCTGGCCGGCATCGCCGGCGTGTTGCTCGGGATGTTTCTCGGCGTGTCGTCCTACAGCGTCGGGCCGCTCACCGCGAGCGCGTTCTCGATTGTGGTGCTGGGCGGCCTCGGAAGCGTGTCCGGCTCGCTGATCGCCGCCTTCGTGGTCGGCTATCTCGAAACCTTCACGGCCTACATGATCTCCCCGGCCTATCGGACCATTCCGGCGCTGCTGCTCCTGGTGATCGTGATGTATCTGCGGCCGCAGGGCCTGCTCGGGAGGCGCTGAGATGGGGTTCTTCAAGACGCGGCTGTTCTGGATTTCGCTGGTGATGGTCGTCGTCGCCTCGACGCTGCCGCTGTATGTCTCAGGTTATATCCTCGGCCTACTGACCGTGGCGTATTATTTCGGCGTGTTCGCGATGTCCTGGGACCTGCTGTTCGGCTTCGCCGGCGAGGTCAATTTCGGCCCGACCTTTCTGATCGGCGTCGGCGCCTACACGGCCGGCATCATCAACAACCAATATGGCATCTCGCCCTACTTCTGCATCTTCATCGGCGCCGGCGCCTCGGTGATCGCCGGCTTTGTACTGGCGCTGCCGGCGCTGCGGGTGCGCGGGCCGTATTTCGGCCTGACCACGCTGGTCGCGGTGCTGATGCTGCAGAACTTCATCGTGGTGTTCGCCGACCTCACCGGCGGCGAGATCGGCCTCACCATTCCGGATGTCATCACCATCAGCGCCAGCGCCAATTACTGGATCGCGCTCGGCTTCATGACCGTCAGCGCGGCGATCCTTTACGGCCTGTCGCAATCGCCGATCGGGCTCGTGCTGCAGGCTTCGGGACAGGACCCGGCGCAGGCCGGCGCGCTCGGCTTCAACATCGTCAAGCACAAGCTGTTCGCCTTCGTGGTCAGCGCCTTCTTCTCCGGCCTCGCCGGCGCCCTGCTGGTGTTCTACTTCGGCACCGCCTCGGTCGGCACGGTGGTCGACATCGCGGTCGGTGTGAACGTGATCGTCGCAGCCGTGCTCGGCGGCCGGCGAACCGTGCTGGGTGCCGCGCTTGGGGCGATCTTCCTGATCGTCGCCGGCGAATTCCTGCGGCCGACCGGCGAGCTCGCCACCTTCATCGTCTCGGGGATCGCGCTGCTCGTCGTGCTGTTCTTCCCCGGCGGTTTCCTTGGAGCGGCCATGTCTCGAGAAACAGTGTCGCCAGAGGCCCGAACCTGATGGACGCCAGCAACTTCGCACCTGTGCTCGAGGCGCGCGGCCTCACCAAGAAATTCGGCGGCCTCACCGCGGTCAAAAACCTGTCGTTCGAGCTGCGCGCCGGCGAGATCTTCGGGCTGATCGGCCCGAACGGCTCCGGCAAATCCACCGCGATGAAATCGCTGATGGGGATCGAGCGGCCAACCTCCGGGGAGGTCGTGTTCGAAGGCGAGAACATCGCCGGCTTGCCCGCCCACAAGATCGCCCGCAAGGGCTTTGGCATGGTGTTCCAGCATTCGCGGCCGCTGAATCGGCAGACTGTGCTGGAAAACATCATGGTGGCGCTGCTGCCCGACAGCCTGCTGGCGCTGTTTCACGACAAGGCGCTGGCCGAACGCGCCGAGGCGATTGCGGAGCGTGTCGGCCTCGGCTCCGTGATGCGGCGCAAGCCGCCGACGCTGCCGTTCGCCGATCTGCGCCGGCTGGAGCTGGCGAAAGCCATCGCGCGTGATCCAAAAGTGGTGCTGGTCGACGAACCGTTCGCCGGGCTGACGCTGGCCGAGGTCGGCGTGTTCTCCGAACTGATCGCGAGCTTCCGCGACGAGGGCCGCGCGGTGCTGCTTGTCGACCACAACGTCAAGAGCGTCGCCGCGCTGGTCGATCGTGTGCTGGCGATGTATCTCGGCGAGGAGATCTGCACCGGCGCCGCTGCCGACGTGATGAAGAACGAGACGGTGCGCAAGGTGTATCTCGGCGGCAAGATCGAGACATCGTCGCGGCCGGAAACCAGCTTCAAGGACAAGGTGCCGCTGCTGCAGGTCGAGAACGTCAGCGTGTTCTACGGCAAGGCGCAGGCGCTGGAGAACGTCTCGATCCACATTCACGAGGGCGAGTTCGTTTCCGTGGTCGGCCTCAACGGCGCCGGCAAGACCACGCTGTTCAACACCATCTCCGGCTTTCTGCCCTACACCGGCGAGATCGTGCGCGGCGGCGACAGACTGCGCGGCATCTCTCCGGCGAAGATCGCGCGCAGCGGCATCGTGCAATGCCCGGAGTCGCGCGAATTGTTCGGCGAGATGAGCGTGCGCGAAAATCTCGACCTCGGCGGACAGGCGTTGCCGGACGCCGAGCGCGAGGCGCAGCTCGCCTGGCTGTTCGAGCTGTTTCCGATCCTCAAAGACCGCCAGGGCCAGATGGCGCAGACGCTGTCGGGCGGCGAACAGCAGATGCTGGCGATCGGCCGTGCGCTGATGATGAAGCCGAAGATCCTGATCCTCGACGAGCCGACGCTCGGTCTCGCGCCGGTGATCCTCGAACAGCTCTCGAAGGCGCTGGAGAGACTGCGGCAGACCACACCGATCACCGTGCTGCTCGGCGAGCAGAACGTCACCTTCGCGCTGCCCCACGCCGACCGCGTCTACGTGCTCGAGCATGCGCGGATCGTGTGGGAAGGCGATCCGGCACGCTTCGCGGCCGAAGCCGGGGAAGGATATCTCTGATCCGTCGCAGCCGTCCCACTCTCTCACCGATGCGATGCGGTCATCACGAGCTATCAACCGCGATGCGCAGCGTCGGCCGCTGAGCCCCACGTGCCACACCGGCGCGAGCCGGGGCGGCACAACGCCGCGGTTTGATCCAGCGCAAGCGCCGCGGGCTTTCGCGGGGCGTATCACAACGCAAAGCAACAATCCGGAGATAGGCCATGGACAAGCTCGCACCTCAAACCAACGAGCCGATGCCGGGTCTTCCGTCGCTGTCCCACGTCAAGCCCGGCTTCATCTGGGGCGTTTCGACCGCGAGCTTCCAGATCGAAGGCGCGGCCAACGAAGACGGCCGTGGCCTCAGCATCTGGGACACTTATTGCCGCACCGGACAGGTCGCGAACAACGACACCGGCGATATCGCCTGCGATCACTATCACCGCTATAAGGAAGACGTCGCGCTGATGAAGGCGCTTGGCCTGCAGGCGTATCGTTTCTCGATCGCCTGGCCACGCGTGCTGCCGAACGGCACGGGCGCGGTGAACGAACCGGGCCTCGCCTTCTATGACCGCCTGATCGACGAACTCCTGGCCGCCGGCATCGAGCCGTGGATCTGCTTGTATCACTGGGATCTGCCGCAGGCGCTGGAGGATCGCGGCGGCTGGATGAACCGCGAGATCGTCGGCTGGTTCGCCGACTATGCGCGTCTGGTCGGCCGGCGCTACGGTCATCGCGTGAAGCACTTCGCGACGTTCAACGAGCCCGGCATCTTCAGCCTGTTCGCCCGCTCGTTCGGCGCCCGCGACCGCACCGCCGACGACAAGCTGCATCGCTGGATCCATCACGTGAACCTCGCCCACGGCGCTGCCGTCGATGCGCTGCGCGAGACCGTCAAGGATGCGAAGATCGGGCTGGTCAGCAACTATCAGCCGATCTATCCATCGAGCGATAAGTCCGAGGACGTCGCCGAGGCCGCGCTTATCAGCGATTACTGGAATCGCGCGTTCACCGATCCGCAATATCTCGGCGAATATCCCGCCCTGATACGCGACGCGATCGCGCCGCACGTTCGGCCCGGCGATCTGCAGGCGATTATCCGGCCGCTCGACTGGATCGGCGTCAATCATTACAGCCCGGTCTACATCAACTCCGATCCGAACGCGATCATCGGCCTCGGCTGGGGCCCGAAACCCGAAAGCATCCCGCGCACGCCGATCGACTGGACGATCGAGCCGGAGGCATTCCGCGACACGCTGATCGAGGTCAGCCGCCGCTACGGCAAGCCGGTCTACGTTACGGAGAACGGCTACGGCTCGACGTTGGAGAAGCTGGATGACGACGGCAAGCTGATCGATCCGGGCCGCATCGCCTTCCTGCGTGACTACATTTCCGGCCTCGATGCTGCGCTCGCTGCCGGCGCCGACATCCGCGGCTATTTCGTCTGGTCGCTGCTCGACAATTTCGAATGGGAGTCGGGCTACGGCGTACGCTTCGGGCTCGTCTACATGGACTATCCGACGTTGAGACGGATTCCGAAGGCGTCGTTCGCGTGGTACGCCGACGTTATCCGGCACGCTCGGGGTATCACATCGGCATAGCGGCCGGGCTGTTGTTCGCCTCCGGCATCCGGTCGATCGCGGCGATCAGTGCCGCGACCCTGTTCGCCGACGAACGCCAGTCGGCGATACGCTGATAGTTGTCGACCAGCCAATTGACGGCTCCCTGCACGGTCACGAATGCGGCGGCGCTCTGCGTCACCTCGCCGAGCGACATCGCGCCGCTCAGATATTTCGGGAAACAGAGGAAATACGCCGCCACCGGTGCGAGCAGGAAGTTGGCGTGCGACACCAGCGTCATGTCGACCAGTTGCCAGCACAGATCGCGCCAGGACCGCAGCACTTCCCGCAGCCGGCGATCGAGCTGCGCCATCCATTTGGTCTCGCGGCCCTCGCCGCCCGGATCGCAACCGCGCAGCACCTCGGCGGCGGCGCGGAATTCGGCTTCGTTCTGGTTGCGCTGCTCGCTGATACTGGTCATGCGCCGGCCGAACCACAGCATCAGCGCGGTCATGATGCTCGAATAGCCGATCACGCCGAGCACCAGATAGCCGGGAATGTCGATGCGGCTGCCGAAGACCGTGAGGCCGATACTGCCGCCGACGCTCCACAGCACACCGAAGAAGGTGCCTGCGGTGAGCACTGAGGACAGCAGCGCCATCAGCAGATCGACCGGCGAGTCGGTGGCGACCCGGACGTCCTCGGCGAGGCGATATTCCGGATTGTCGGCGTTGTGGTCGTGGCCGTTCATCGGCGCCGAGTGGCTCTTCGCCGACCATCGCTCCAGGATCGCCCGCGTCATCGACTCGCGCCATTTGCGCTGCCCGGTCATCCGCGCCCAGACCGAGGTGGCGGCCATCACGATGCTGGCGCAGGCCAAGACCAGAAACACGAATGTTTGAGTCCAGAGTTCGCCGCCGTCGCGCCGCTCGAGCGCGTCGAAAAAGTGCCGATTCCATTGGTTTAGATAGAACTGAACCGCCAGTTGGGCCAGCACGACGCCGATCATCACGACGATCAGGCCGGTCACGCGGGGCTTGCCGCTGAGCCAGAAGCGCTGCGACAATTGCCAGAACTCGGACAGGTTGTGGCCGTTCGCGTCGTTATGTGAGAAGAGACCCATGGCGCGATATAAAGCCCGAAACGGCGGCTTGGGAAGCGACCCGGGCTACCCAATGCGTCTAGTCTCGCAGTCCGATTCATGTAGCCGCTCGGTCGCTACAATCAACTCAGGGGAGTTCACAGGGTGAGTGCAGATCCGGCTCTGGTGCGGGAAACCGCGTGCGCGATCGTCGACAAGCTGAAGGCCGGCGAGGTCACGCCGCTCGACCTGCTCGATACGCTGGAGCAGCGGATCGCCGAGGTCGATGGCGCTGTCAACGCGCTGCCGACGCTGTGCTTCGATCGCGCCCGCAGCCGCGCCGCCGAGCTGATGCGCAAGCCTGCCGCCGAGCGCGGCGTGCTCGCCGGCATGCCGCTGCCGATCAAGGATCTCACCGCGGTCGAGGGCGTGCTGACCACGCAGGGCTCGCCGATCTACAAGGACCACATCCCAGCCCGCTCCGACCTGATGGTCGAGCACCTCGAGCGCAATGGCGCGCTGGTCTACGCCAAGTCCAACACGCCGGAGTTCGGTGCCGGCGCCAACACCTTCAACGAAGTGTTCGGCGCCACGCGTAACCCGTGGGACCTGTCGCGCTCCGCGGCGGGCTCGTCGGGCGGCGCGGCAGCGGCGCTCGCCTCGGGCACCGCGTGGCTCGCGCACGGCTCCGACATGGGCGGCTCGCTGCGCAATCCGGCGAGCTTCTGCGGCATCGTCGGCCTGCGCCCGAGCTTCGGCCGTGTCGCGCATACGCCGGCGGCGAAGATCGACCGCAACCTCGGCGTCCAGGGCCCGATGGCGCGCAATGTCGAGGACGTAGCCCTGCTGCTCGACGCGATGAGCGGTGAGTACGCGGCCGACCCGCTATCGCTGCCTGCGCCGGCCTCCTCCTTCCTCGCCGCCGCGCGGGCGCGCACCAAGCCGCTGCGCGTCGCGTTTTCGCCCGATCTCGGCATCACCCCGGTCGATCCGGACGTCGCGGCGATCACCCGCAAGGCGGCCGAGCGCTTCGCCGAAGCCGGGGTCGTCGTCGAACAGGCGCAACCCGATCTATCCGAAGCGCACGAATGTTTCCACGTGCTGCGCGCTTTCGATTTCGCAATCAGCAAGGCCGACCTGTTGCGCACCAAGCGCGACCTGCTGAAGCCCGAGGTGATCTGGAATATCGAGCAGGGCCTGGCGCTCAGCGTCGACGATCTGGCGAAGGCCGAAGCGCAGCGCGTGGCGATGGCAGCGCGCACCATCGCGTTCTTCGAGAGCTACGATTTGCTGCTGTGCCCGGCGACCATCACCGCGCCGTTCCCGGTCGAGCAGCGCTATCTTGCCGAGTGCAACGGCCACACCTTCGACAACTACGTCCAGTGGCTCGGCATCGTCTATGCGATCACGCTGGTGTGCTGCCCGGCGCTGTCGCTGCCCTGCGGCTTCACCGCCTCCGGGCTGCCGGTCGGCCTGCAGATGATCGCACGGCCGCGCAACGAAGCCGGCCTGCTCGCCGGCGCCGCCGTGCTCGAAGACATCCTCGGCCTGCGCGGCTCGACGCCGATCGATCCGCGCCCGGCTCCGGCCAGCCTCTGAGCGCGCCTGCTTTTGAGCGTACTGCCGGTGGTGATGCGTCGTACTAGCCTTGGCGTATCATCACAATTCAAAGCTGACGCGTGCAGCGGATCAGGAGGAGCGCCATGTCCGACGATCCCGAATTGCCGGACTCCAAGCTCACCCGCAGCAAGCAGCGCTGGGCTGCCGAGGGCAAGTTTCTCACCGGGCGCCACGCGCGCCCGGACGAGCAGCGTCTGCCGCCAGGCCAACATCTGACGCAGGACTGGCCGGTGCTCGATCTCGGCGTGTTGCCGCCGGTCAACCGCGAGCGCTGGCGGCTCGATGTCTACGGCGCGGTGGCGCAGCCGCTGTTCTGGGATTGGGCGCAGTTCATGGCGCAGCCGCAGTCGGACTTCGTCTCGGACATCCACTGCGTCACCACCTGGTCGCGCTACGACAACCGCTGGCAGGGCGTCGCGACGCGCGATCTGCTGGAGGCCTGCCAGCCGCACGATCAGGCGCGCTACGTCGTGCTGCATAGCTCTGACGGCTACACCACCAACCTTGCGCTCGCGGACTTCGCCGCTGCGGACGCGCTGATCGCGCATGCGTGGTCCGGCGAGCCGCTGGAGCTGGAGCACGGCGGGCCGGCGCGCCTGGTCGTGCCGCATCTCTACTTCTGGAAGAGCGCCAAGTGGCTGCAGGCGATCGAATTCCGCACCGACGACGCCCCCGGTTTCTGGGAAGTCCGCGGCTATCACAACCGCGGCGATCCGTGGCACGAGCAGCGCTACTCGGACGATTGAACGTTTTGTCATTCCGGGCGCGCGTAGCGCGAGCCCGGAATCCATAACCCCTGCCCGCGGAAAATTGATCCCGGCGCTGCCCCGCTGTGCCTTAACTGGGACACCAGGGGTTATGGATTCCGGACTTGCTCGCTTCGCTCGCAATCCGGAATGACGCGGAAAAGGGAGTCCACCATGCCGACCGAACGTTTCCAATTCACCGGCAGCGGCGGCCATCAGCTCGCGGCGGCGCTCGATCTGCCGGAGGGGGCGCCGGTGGCGTTCGCGCTGTTCGCGCATTGCTTCACCTGCAGCAAGGACAATCTCGCGGCGCGGCGGATCGCGGCGGCGCTGGCGGCGCGGAACATCGCGGTGCTGCGGTTCGACTTCACCGGCCTCGGCGCCAGCGAGGGTGAATTCGCCAACGCGACATTCTCGTCCAACGTCGCCGACCTGGTGCGCGCCGCCGATCATCTGCGCGACACTTATCAGGCGCCGGCGCTGCTGATCGGGCACAGCCTCGGCGGCGCCGCGGTGCTGGCGGCCGCCGCGCAGATCCCCGAGGCGAAGGCGGTCGCGACCATCGCGGCGCCGTCGGATCCGTCGCATGTGGCGCATCTGTTCGCCGACCAGATCGACGCCATCCGCACCGAGGGCAGCGTCGAGGTGACGCTGGCCGGCCGGCCGTTCACCATCAAGCGCGAGTTTCTCGACGACATCGCCGAGCACAATCTGCTGGCGCAGATCGGCAAGCTGCACAAGGCGCTGCTGATCATGCACGCGCCCGGCGACGACACCGTGGGCATCGACAATGCGACGAAGATCTTCCTCGCCGCCAAACACCCGAAGAGCTTCGTCTCGCTCGACCACGCCGATCATCTTCTCAGTGATCGCCGCGACGCCAGCTACGCGGCCGATGTGATCGCCGCCTGGGCCGAGCGCTATCTCGAAACGCCGGCGCGCGTCGCGACGCCGGCCGGCGCGCCCGAAGTGCCGCGCAGCGTCGTGGTGCAGGAGACCGGCGGCGGCAAGTTCCAGAACACGATCAGCGTCGGGCCGCATCGGCTGAGCGCCGACGAGCCGGTCGCGGTCGGCGGCGCCGATTCCGGTCCGGGGCCTTATGATCTGTTGCTGTCGGCGCTCGGCGCCTGCACGTCGATGACGGTGCGGCTCTATGCCGACCGCAAGCAGCTGCCGCTGGAGCGCACCACCGTGACGCTCAGCCACGCCAAGATCCACGCGGAGGACTGCGCCGAGTGCGAAACCAAAGTCGGCCTGCTCGACCGCATCGAACGCGTCATCGCCTTCGAAGGCAACCTCGACGCCGAGCAACGCGCCAAGCTGATCGAGATCGCCGACAAATGCCCGGTGCATCGGACGCTGACCTCGGAAGTCAGGATCGTGACGCGGATGGCGGAGTAACGGAGATTGTCATCACCCGCGAATGCGGGTGATCCAGTATCCCAGAGCGCTCGCGATGCTACGAGGCCGTACAGCCCGCGATTGTCATCGCCATCGCTGGCTCTCTGCGATACTGGGTCGCCCGCCTGCGCGGGCGATGACGGCGGTGGGTGGGGCAAGGCGCCTGAACTAACAACACCCGTCATTGCAGGGGTGGATGCGCGGGCCGTCGCCGCGCCGAAGGGGCTCTGGCCCCGCACGCGGGTCAAGCCCCGCGCATGACGGCGGAGGGTGGGGCATGGCCGTGCTCCCAAGTAAGCTGTCATCACCCGCGAATGCGGGTGATCCAGTATTGCAGAGCGCTCGGCAATGTTGGTGCCGACCAACGAAATGCTCTGGGATACTGGGTCGCCCGCTTTCGCGGGCGATGACGTAGGAGGATGGGGTGCCCCTCGTCCGTGACGTCGAACCGATTCAAGTATCAAACAGCCACGTCTTCGCGATCTCGCGGCGCGATGCGCCCGAGGTTTGCCGCGGTCCCTTCGCCCTCCTTGGAAGAGGGCGCGCGGAACGCCGGGTGCCCGATGCACCCGCGGCCTCGTGTGCATAAGTAAAAAGCACACGAGTTAGAAACCACGGTCACACCGGAGAACATCCGGCGTTCCGCGCGCGATGGTGTTAACGGCTTATGTCGTGCTCTCCCCGGCGCCCGACCCGGTTTTTGGTCGCCGTCGCGTCCGACATGAGGTTGGGCTTCGGTGGAAGCCGGACCTCCGTCGGGGCTTGATGCCACGCGGGACATCAGGACCACACGCCTTCGCCGTCCGCAGCAGCGTGGTCGTCAGCGCTTCGGTGTCGGCTCACGGGACCTTTCAATGAAAGGGAGCCCGCCCTGCCTTCACGTCCCCGCCTGACGCTGCCGCGTCCATCGCCCCCCGCCCCGCGAACCGTGACGATCGCGTGTCGCCCCTCTCCTTGGGACGGGATGAGGAGACTATAGTCCTTGTAGGAATATTGTCAAGGGAGGCTGTCGATAGTCTGTAGCCCGGATGGAGCGAAGCGTAATCCGGGGAGCGTTGTCGATGCCGTCCCGGATTTCGCTTCGCTTCATCCGGGCTACTGACGGAGTCAGTGCTCGCGTCGCCCTCACCCCAACCCTCTCCCGCAGGCGGGAGAGGGGGCGCGCTGCGATGCGGGGGTGACTGATTGAGCTACACGTTCGCCAAGTCATCGCGGTGCGCAGCGGGCGAGGGGCCCGCCGCGCTTGTTACCTCATCCCAGTCGTCCGGCCGCGTGGGCCAGCAGCGTGTACACCAGGCCGGTTTCCGAGCTCAGGTGCGTGCGCAGGGCTTGTGGGCCGCGTTCGTCGCGGGCGACTTCGTCGAGCAGGCGCTCGAACTCGGTAATGTAGCGGTCGACGGTCTGCTTGAAGGCGCGGTCGGCGCGATATTTGCGGGCGACCTCGTCGAACGCCTTCTGGCCGGCCGGGGTGTAGAGCCGCTTGGTGAAGGCCTTGGCCTCACCGCGCTGATAGCGGTCCCACATCTCCAGCACCAGGTTGCGATCCATCAGCCGGCCGATGTCGAGCGACAGCGACTCCAGCGGATTGCCGCTCACGGCCTGCTGGGCCGTCCGGCCGCGCGGAGCTTCGCGCTCCGGCGTGGTCTCGGCGCGGTTGAGCAGGTCGGACAGCCAGCCGTCGCGGTCCTGATCGGCGGCCGGCGCGACCGGCGGCGCTTCGGTGCGGCGCGGGGCCGGACCGTGCAGGCCGAGATCGGGCGGCGGCAACGTCGCGGCGCTGGTCTCGCGGCGCGGCGCCGGGCGCGGTTCTGGCCGGGGCTCGGAGACGCGCGCGACGGCTTCGCCGCGGCCGCCGCCGGCGGTGACCAGCATCGGCTCCTCCTCACGCACAGTGCTGGCGCGCGAGGTCGGGACCACGTCCATGCCGCGGCCGTGACGGGCCACGATACGGTTGAGTTCGGCCAGCGCCTCGATCTGGTCGACGATCACCTTGCGCATCTGCGCAGTGCTCTCGGCGGCCTCCTGGGGGATTTCGAGGACGCCGCGGCGTAGCTCCTCGCGGGTCGATTCCAGCTCGGTGTGCATCTCCGAGGCCATCTGCTTGATGCCCTGGACGATGGCGGCGAAGCGGTCGGCAGACTGCTTGAACAGCGCGTCGGCCTGCTGGGTGCCCTGCTGATAGACCTGCTTCATCGCCTCGGTGGTGAGCACGCGTTCGTTCTCGGCCGCGGCACGCACCGCCTCGAACTGCTGGGTGATGGTGGTGGAACCAGCTCCGGCGGTTTCGGCAACGACCCGCGCGATGTCGCGGGCGCGTTCTTCGGCAGCCGCCAGCGATTCGTCGAGCAGGCTGGTGAAGCGGGTCAGGCGCTGATCGAGATCGGTGGTGCGCAGGTCGATGGTCGTGACCAGCGACTCCAGCGCCTCCTTGCGCTCGCTGACCGAGGTCGAGGCGCTGCGGTTGCTCTGCTGCACAAGCTCGGCGGCCTGGGCCAGGGCGCGACCATGGGCATCGAACTGCGCCGACAGCGCGCTGAGATCGGCGAGCGCCTGCGAGGTCTTGCCGTGGAAGCCGCCGAGCTGGTCTTCCAGACCCTGCGTCGCCGCCGTGCTGCGTGCGTTGACGTCGTTCATGGTGGCGACGAAGTCGGCGACCCGGGTGACCAGCGCGCGTTCCAGCGAGTTGAGATTCTCGTGGGCGCCGGTGAGCACTTCCTGCAGCAGGATGTTGCCTTCGCGCAGCCGTTCGAACAGCGCGACGGTGTCGCTGCGCAGGATCTTGCTGGTCTCCTGCATTTCGGTGACGGCCGCGACCGACACCTGACGCGACTGATCGATCGCGGAGCGCGACGCCAGTTCGAGGTCCTTGAGCGACTTGTTGATCGCGCCGGTGGCGAGATCGCCGGCGCCGTTGATCGAGCGCGCGACATCGTTGCCGTTTGCGACGATCGCGTTCGAGAACGACTTGCCGCGGGTCTCGATCGCATTGAGCGCGTCGGTGGTCACGCGGTCGATGTCGATCGTCAGCTGGTTGGTCTTGCCCGAGAGGGCTTCGACCAGCACGCCGCGCTTGCTGTCGACGATCTGCGACAGCCGGTCGGCCTGCTGCTGCACGTAGCTGACGATCTCGTCGGTCTTGGCCGTCATGGTCGAGCCGAAGCTGCCGCTGGCGGCGAACACCGAGCGTTCGATTTCCGCCGAGGTCGACTTGATCTTCGACGACACTTCGTTGGATGCCGCCACCAAGGCGGTCTGCGCCGCGGCGGCGCTGACCTGGATGTTGTCGGTGGTGGTGGTGGTGACGCCGGCGAGGGTGCGCTCGATGTCGGCGGAGATCGCCTTGATCTGGCTCGCCGCCTCCGACGTGCTGGTGCTGAGCGTCGACTGCACCTCGCGGGCGCTGCCGAGGATGGTGGTCGCCGCCGCGGCGCTGACGGTCGTCAGCGTGCGTTCGACGTCGACCGCCAGCGACTTGACGTGGTTGGCCGCATCGGTCGACGCGGTGACCAGCGAGGTCTGGGCTTCGCGCGCTCCGGCGACGATCGACTCGGCCGAGGTCTTGCCCGCCGTGAGGAGGGTGCGCTCGACTTCAGCCGCGAGCGTCCGCACCTGGTCGGACGCGGTGGTCGACGCGGTCGTGAGCGTGCCCTGCAGGTCGCGGGCGCTGGACAGGATGGCCCCCGCGGTCGCGCTGCCGGCGGCCGTGAGCGTGCGTTCGATGTCGCTGGTGAGTGCCTTGACGTGATCGCTGGCCTCGGTCGAGCGCGTGACCAGGATCTGCTCCGCCGCGCGGGTCCCGGACAGGATCGTTTCGATCGTCGCGGAGCTCGCGGCGGTGAGACGGCGTTCGATGTCGCTGGCGAGCGAGCCCACCTGGCTCGAGGTCTCCGACGAGGCGGCGACCAGCGCCGTCTGCGCTTCGCGGGCCCCGACCACGATCGCGTTCGCGGTGGTGGAGCCGGCTTCCGACAGGGTGCGCTGCACCTCTTCGCTGATCGACTTGACGCGCTCGGCCGCTTCCTCGGAGGCCGCGACCAGCGTGGTCTGGGCCGCGCGGGCGCCGCCAAGCACCGACTCGGCGGTGGCGTTGCCGGCCGCATAGAGCGTGCGTTCGATGTCCGACGAAAGCGAGCGGATCTGGCCGGTGATCTCGGACGAAGCCGACACCAGCGTGGTCTGCGCCTCGCGGGCGCTGGCCAGCACCGACGCCGCGGTCTGGTCACCGGCGCCCGTCAGGGTGCGCTCGATATCGGTGGTGAGCGAACGCAGCTGATTGGCGACGTCGGAGGACGACGACACCAGCGTGGTCTGCGCCTCGCGGGCACCGGCCAGCACCGATGCCGAGGTGGCATCGCCGGCGCTGGTCAGCGTGCGTTCGATATCGGCGGACAGCGAGCGGATCTGATTGGCAACGTCGGACGACGAGGCGACCAGCGTGGACTGAGCTTCGCGGGCGCTGCTGACGACGGCGGTGGCGGTGGTGCCGCCGACATCCGTCAGGGTGCGCTGGATCTCCGCCGTCAACGAGCGGATCTCGTTGGTGACGTCGGTGGAGGTCGTCACCAGAGTGTTCTGCGCTTCACGTGCACCGGCCAGCACCGAGGCGGCCGTCGACGTGCCGGCGACCGCGAGCGTGCGCTCGATGTCGGCCGACAACGACCGGATCTGCGCGAGCGTATCGCTCGACGCGGCGGCCAGTTTCGACTGGGCCTCGGTTGCGCTCGCCAGCACCGTGTTGGCGGCATTGGTGCCGACGGCGGTGAGGGCGCGCTCGACCTCGGAGGAGGTGAGCTGCAGCTGAGCGCCGACTTCGCTCGACACCGACAGCATCGCTTCCTTGGCGCTGCGGGTGCCGGTCTGGATGGTGTCGGTGGTGCTGATCGCCAGGCTTGTGAGCGAGCGTTCAGCGTCGGAGACGTGCGAGCGGATGCCGAGCGACAGCTCTTCGGCGCGCGCCATCAGCAGGCTGCTGGCCTCGCGGCCGGTGTGCTCGAAGCGGCCGGCGACCGCCTCGACGCGGGAGCCGAGCAGATCCTCGAACTGCGACACGCGCAGATCGATATCGGTCAGCACGCTGTCGATGCGGCGTTCCAGGCCTTCGTGGATGTCCTGGAAGCGGGCCGTGACGGTGGCGGCGAGGCCGTTGCTGCGGCCGTCGATGGTCTCGGTGACGTCGGCGATGCGCGTGTCGATCGCGCTGATCGCCTGAGCGGTGCCGTCGGTCAGCGAGGAGGTGAGGTGGGACAGCCGCGAGTCGATCGACTCGATCGCCTGCGCCGCGCCGGCGGTCAAAGTCTCGCCGAGCTTGCCGATCCGGGTGTCGATCAGTTCGACTACCTGGCCGGTGCCGTTCGACATGGTCGACGACAGCCGTGCGATGCGGTCGTCGATCAGTTCGACGGCCTGATTGGTGCCGCTCGACATGGTCACCAGCAACTGTGCGATCCGTTCGTCCATCAGTCCGACCGCCTGGCCGGTGCCGTTCGACATGGTCGACGACAGCTGCGCGATGCGATCGTCGATCAATCCGACAGCCTGGTCGGTCCCCGTCGACATCGTCGTCGTCAGCTGGCCGATGCGATCTTCGATCAGTTCGACCGCCTGCGTCACGCCGCCCGACATGGTCGACGACAGCTCGGTGATGCGGTTGTCGATCAGCTCGACGGCCTCGCCGGCGCCGGTCGACATGGTCGACGACAGTTGCGTGATCCGGTCGCTGATCAGATCGATGGCCTGGCTGGAGCCGCTGGTCAGTGTCTCCGACAACCGCTCGATCCTGGCATCGATGGTCTCGGTCACCGACTGGGCGCGCGACGCGAAGTTGTCGTCGAGCGTCCGCAGGTGGGTGCCGACGGTGTCTTCGAACAGCTTGATCTTGCCCTCGAGCGAGCCGTCGAGGCCGCTGACGCGGGTGTCGAACACGTTCTCGAAATGCGACAGCCGCTGATCCAGCGTGGCGCTGAGTTCGCCGCCGCGCGAGGCGACGCGCTGATCGAAATTGTCGACGTAGGTTTTGAGCGTGTTGGAGATGTCCTCGGTGCGCTGGCCCATCCGCTCGACGATCTCGCCGCCATAGGTTTTCACCGTGCGGTCGAATTCGGAGATGTGGCGGGTGATCAGCGCGCCGAGCGTGCCCGAATCGCGCGCGAACTTCTCGGCGAGTTCGGAGCCCTGCTGCTTCACGAGGTCGTCGAACGAGCTCATCTGCAGGCTGAGCGTGTCGTGCGCGCTCTCGGTCTGGCTCACCACCTTGGCGACCAGGGTGTTGACGGTGACGTCGAGTGCTTCGCTGGCCTTGTCGCCGCTGGTCAGGATCTGGTCGGCGAGCCGGTTGCCGGCCTCGTCGATCTTGCTGACCAGATCGTCGCTGCGCAGCTCGAGCTCGAGCAGCAGCGAGTCCGAGGAGTTCTTCAGCGAATCGTGGACCTGCTCGGTGCGTTCGGAGATGCCGTCGACGATGCTGACCGAGCGCTGTTCGAACTCGCCGGTGATGCGGTCGAGCCGCTCGTTGAGCATCTCGTGAACGCGGTCGGCGAGTTCGACGAACTCGTCATGGACGTGGCCGGTCTTGAAATTCAGGCTTGCGGTCAGCCGCTCGCTGGCCTCCAGCACGGCGCGGGTGGTTTCGCCGCTGGCTTCTTCGAGTCGGTCGAGCAAATCGCCGCCGCGCTCCCCGAGCGCCAGGATCATGTTGTCGCCGGCGCTGCCGAGCGCGCTGGTGATATGGGCGCCGCGCTCTTCCAGCGCGCCGGTGATGCTCTTGGCAACTTCATCGACACGCGAGGCGATCGCGTCGGAGATCAGCGCGATGTCGTGGCGCAGGTCGATCTGCACGCCGGAGATGGCGCTGCGGACCTGCTCGGCCTGGCCGACCAGGTTGTCACGCTGATGCGCGATGTCCTGCAACAAAGCGCGGATGCGGACTTCGTTGTCGGAATAGGCGCGTTCCAGCGCCGAGACTTCGTTGGCCACCAGGGTTTCGAGTTCGCCGGCGCGCGCGATCGCGCGCTCGACGCCGTCGCCCATCGCGGCGACCTCGCGGCGGATCGCCTGGCCGACGGTGACGACGGAATCGCTGGCGGCGATCTCCGGCTCGGAGAATCGGATTGCGACCTGCGCCATCGACTGCGCGATCATGCGCAGTTCCTGGCCGCGCCAGGTCAGGCTCGCCAGGAAGTAGAACAGCATGATCGGCGCCACGAACAGCGCGATCAGACCGACCAGCGCCAGCACGCCGCCGCTCTGGCCGACCATCGCCTGCAGGGCGGGCAGGAAGCTGATGGTCAGGGCGATGCCGCCGAACACCCAGGCGCCGGTGAAGATCGACGCGAGGGTATAGACGTTGCGGGCGGGGCGGCCCTTCTGCAGCGCCTGGAGAAGCTGGCCGATGGTCTCGCGATCGTCATTGGCCGGCCGCTGGGCGAAGCGGCGGTCGTCGGCCTGTTCGAAACTGGGACGCTCGAGCGTGATCCGTGGTTCAGGCGCGCCGTCGTTGAAGGCCGGGGGCGGAGCGAGCGTTGCGGCGTCGTCGGGGGCCGCCGCGGCATCCTTGTCGGTCGCAGCGGGCGCGTCGCTGATGTTCAGAGCCTCCTGAATCGCGGACAGCGCCACTTCGGTCGGATCTTTGATTTTCTTGGGATTATTCGCCATGTGACCTACGCCCTCGCTCTACGCATCCGGGGACACTGCATAAATTGCCGCTGCAGCCTGCCAGCCGGCCTGATGGTCAGCCGGCGCGGTCGAACCCCCACGACACCGGACTTTTCTCCACCACTTCCTCAAACATCCTATTGGCTGGGTGCGTCGAATGAAATGGAGAACGTTAAGACATTCTTAATCATCGTTAACGGGATCGGCTGCTAAGCCCTTTGGGTGGCGCGTAAATCCGCCTTAGGCCCGGAAACGGCAGCGAATTACCGGCAAACTGGCCTCAAACTTGCGAGGGTGTCCCGAAATGATCCGTTAACCTTTCCTGTGCTTCCCTTGGGAAAACCTTCGCCGCCTCGCGGAGCGGCGTTGTTCGGAGGCTGTCTTGCCGTTGCGGGTTGAACGGATCGAGTGGATGGCGTCGCCGCCTTTAGTGCCCGAGTTCGCGATCGACCAGGCGCATCTCGAGCGGATGACGCTGGGTGATGTCGCGCTGGAGCGCGAGGTCCTGAGGATGTTCTCGGCGCAGGCGGCCAGCGTGGTGGCGCTGCTGGCGTCGTGGCCGGACGATGCTGCGGTGCTGGCGCATACGCTGAAGGGCTCGGCGCGCGCGATCGGGGCGTTTGCGGTGGCCGACGCCGCCGGCGAGCTGGAAGATGTGATCCGGCAGAACGGCGATGCGGCCGATCTGCTCGAAGCCCTGGAGGCGGCGGTCGACCTCGCCCGGGACGCGATCGCCGACCGGCTGGAGCGCTGAGCTCCGTTCTGCCGCCGCGGAACGCATTCAGCCTCAGGCCGCGGCGAAAGGACGATCGGGCGGCGCCGGTTTTTGGCCGCCGCGGCGCTGGCGGAAAGCCGATCGACCCGCTATAGGACAGCCCGTCATCCTTTCCCTGTCAGAACCTTGCAGAGCGTCCGACGAGCAATCATGGCCAAGATTCACTTTGTTGATCATTCCGGAGAAACCCGCACGGTCGACGTCGAGAACGGCGCGACGGTGATGGAAGCGGCGATCCGCAACGCCATCCCCGGCATCGAGGCCGAATGCGGCGGCGCCTGCGCCTGCGCGACCTGCCACGTCTATATCGACGAAGCCTGGCGCGAGAAGGTCGGCGGCCCGACGCCGATGGAAGAAGACATGCTCGACTTCGGCTACGACGTGCGGCCGAACTCGCGGCTGTCGTGCCAGATCAAGGTCTCGGACGAACTCGACGGTCTCGTCGTCTCGACCCCGGACCGCCAGGCCTGATCACGGCCGCGACCGCGTGGGCGATGCGCCCCCGCGGGTTCGACGGCGCGGCCGATCGGCGCCGCGCTACGCCTGCTCCTGCGAGAAGCCGCGACGCCACCACGGTTTCAATCGTTCGATCAGTTCGCCGGTCAGCGGCGTCGGCTTGCGGCTGACGCGATCGACCAGCACCGTCACGGCGCGCGCCGAGGCGACGCAGACGCCCTCCGAAAACACCGCCTGATCGAAATGCGTCGAGGTGCGGCCGAGCTTGACCAGGCCGATGCCGAGCTCGATGGTTCCCGGCCAGTGCAACTCGCTGCGGAAGTGAATGTCGAGCCGCGCCAGCACCCACGCCATCCCCTCAGGCACCAGCCCCCTGATCAGCGTGACCCGCGCGCTCTCGAAATAACTGGCATAGACCGCGTTGTTGACGTGGTTGTTCGGGTCGAGATCGGCGAAGCGGACGTTGTCCGAAAGTCGATAGGGAAAGTCTTCGAGCTGAGGGACAGCGTGGTCGCGGGATCGTGCGGTCAAGGGCCATTCTCCGGGCTTTTGCCGTCCATTGAGCGCAGTTCTTGAGGTAGGACAAGGTGGCACCGCCTAATTATGGCTTTTCTCCCCCGCCCGGCTTGGCTAGACAAGCCGCGGCCGGACCGCCCCGCGTCCGAGAATTCTTCAACACGAAAAGAATAAGCGATGACCGAAACGATCAAGACTGATGTGCTGATTGTCGGCGCGGGTCCGTGCGGACTGTTCGCCGTGTTCGAACTCGGCCTGCTGGATGTGAAGACCCATCTGGTGGACATCCTCGACAAGGTCGGCGGCCAGTGCGCCGAGCTGTATCCGGAAAAGCCGATCTACGATATTCCGGGCGTGCCGATGATCACCGGCCACGGCCTCACCGAAGCGCTGATGGAGCAGATCAAGCCGTTCAGCCCGACGTTCCATCTCAACGAGATGATCGAGACCGTCGAGAAGATCGGCGATCCGGAATTCCGCGTCACGACGAATGCCGGCACCGTGTTCGAGTGCAAGGTGCTGGTCGTCGCCGCGGGCGGCGGCTCGTTCCAGCCGAAGCGGCCGCCGGTGCCGGGCGTCGAAGCCTATGAGGGCAAGTCGGTGCACTACGCGGTGCGCAAGATGGAAGAGTTCCGCGGCAAGGACATCCTGATCGTCGGCGGTGGCGACTCGGCGCTCGACTGGACGCTCAACCTCAACCCGATCTGCAAGAGCATGACGCTGGTGCATCGCCGCGACGATTTCCGCGGCGCGCCGCACAGCGTCGAGCAGATGCGCCAGCTGGTCGCCAGCGGCAAGCTCAACCTCAAGATCGGCCAGATCACCGAATTGCACGGTGATAACGGTCAGCTCGCAAGCGCCACCATCAAGCTGAACGACAACTCGGTCGAGCAGATCATCTGCGACGCGATGCTGCCGTTCTTCGGCCTGACCATGAAGCTCGGCCCGGTCGCGAACTGGGGCCTGCAGCTCGAGAACAATCTGATCCCGGTCGACACCGGCACGTTCGAAACCAACGTCCCCGGCATCTTCGCGATCGGCGACATCAACACCTATCCGGGCAAGCTGAAGCTGATCCTCTCCGGCTTCCACGAAGGCGCGCTGATGGCCCAGAAGGCCGTCAAATACGTCTATCCGGACAAGCGCGTCGTGTTCCAGTACACCACCTCGTCGACCAATCTGCAGAAGAAGCTCGGCGTGAACTAAGCACGGCGGCGACGGCTGCGAAGCGAATGATGACGGAGGGCGCGCCGCGAGGTGCGCCCTTTTTGTTTTGGGCGGTGCTCCCCGCGTCATTGCGAGAAGCGTAGCGACGAAGCAATCCAGCAGCGCAGCGCTCGGCGCTTCTGGATTGCTTCGCTGCGCTCGCAATGGCGGTGAAGGATGCGAGTCGTTTCGTTTTGCTCGGCGACGGGGGGGGCTGCCGCGTTTCACGTCAAGTTGACGCGATCACTTGCTGGACTCGGGGCGGCCGGACGCGTCATGAAGGGACGCACGCCGTTCACATCCGCGCGAGGCATTATCTGCCGATGAAATTCGCCGTCACTCACCGCCAGAAGCGAAAGTTCGTGATCTTCTCGTCACGCTCGCGGCGGCGGGCGATCTTTCTGGCGGGCGGGCTGTTCATCGGCGTCGCGGCGGCGGCGCTGGCTTGGCTCGCCGACCTGGCGCAGGACGCATTCGCGGTTCTGCTCGGGCATTCGCGCTACTGGCCGCTGCTGATCACGCCGCTCGGCTTCCTGATCTCGGTGTATCTCACCAACCGTTTCTTCCCGAACGCGGGGGGCAGCGGCATCCCGCAGGCGATCGCGGCGCGGCGGCTGACCGACCAGGGCGCGCGCGGCCGGCTGGTCTCGCTCCGCGCGGCGGTCGGCAAGTTCGTGCTGACGCTGTTCGGCCTGCTGATCGGCGCCTCGGTCGGCCGCGAGGGACCGACGGTGCAGATCGGCGCCTCGATCATGTTCGCGCTCGGCCGTCTGTCACCACGGCGGCAGCCGGCGCTGATCCTGGCCGGCGCCTCGGCCGGCGTGGCGGCGGCGTTCAACACGCCGCTCGCCGGCATCATCTTCGGCATCGAGGAAATGAGCCGCTCGTTCGAGACGCGCGCCAGCACGCTGATCATCGCCGCGGTGGTGGCGGCCGGGCTGACCTCGATCGCGCTGCTCGGCAACTACACGTATTTCGGCAGCAGCGCGATGGGGCTGCGCGGCGGGCTCGACTGGCTGGCGATCCCCGTCTGCGGCATCGTCGGCGGTCTGGCCGGTGGCCTGTTCAACCGCGCGGTGGTGACCGCCGGCACGGTCGCGGCCCTCAATCGCCGGCCGTTGCTGCTGGCGCTCGGCTGCGGCCTCGCGGTCGCGCTGTGCGGGCTCGCCTCCAACGACGCCATCTACGGCACCAGCTACACCCAGGTGAAAGCCGCGCTGGAAAGCGGCACGCCGCTGCCGGGCGATTTCGGCGTGCTGAAGCTGCTCGCCACCGCGCTGTCGTCGATCAGCGGCCTGCCGGGCGGCATCTTCTCGCCATCGCTGGCGGTCGGCGCCGGGCTCGGCAGCAACATCGCGGCGCTGTTCGCCGGCACGCCGGTGGCGGCGATCATGCTGCTCGGCATGGTGTCGTACTTCTCCGGCGTGGTGCAGGCGCCGATCACCGCGTTCGTCATCGTCATCGAAATGACCGACAACCACGCCATGGTGATCCCGGTGATGGCCGCCTCGCTGCTTGCCTACGCGACCTCGCGACTGATCGCCGAGGAGGGCATCTACCACGCGCTGGCGAAGCGCTTCGTGCAGCCGGCGGGGTAAGGCGCGCGACAGAGGCATGGGCGTCCGGAGGTTCGTAAGATATTCGCAGCGTGCAGGACGTAGCCAGCATGCATTGTCGGTAATCCAAGAAGTCCTGCGCCGGTGAGGCCAGTCAAGCCTCCCGTTTGTGGTCCACCGGCGGCTCTGCCGTCAGATATTAGTGCAACGGGTTGCCCAGCGATCGAAAATCAGGCGATATAGGGTGACGCAATGGGCGTCGGCGATCCGTGAAATTCTTTAGGTACGAAATTGCCATAGGTATCGGAGTGGCTACCACGTTCTGGGGCGTAGTCGCTCTGTTCTATTCAGGCTTGCCGAACATCAAGGAGATTGCTGGTCCACTCGCGACCGTGATGGCAGCCGCAGCGGCCGCATTCGTGGCTTACACATTAGGGAAAGCCCAGATCGATGTTGCCGAGCGAAACTGGCAAACCGCGAACGAGAAGCTCGTGCTGGAGCTCTTCGAAAGGCGTATAGCCGTGTTCGAAGAGATCCGCTCAGCGGTAAGCGGTGTGTTGCGTACGGGGCAGCCAACAGACGGGGATTATTTGGCGTATTGCCGTGCGATAGATCGGGCGCCTTACTATTTCGGATCTGAAGTCGGTGTGTATCTTGAAAAGATTAGGTTGCTAATAATCGAACTTCAATTGGATGCGACCATTATTGCTGATCACCATGCGTCTGATCAACATGCTAGGATTTGGGGGCGGGTGGAGCGAATGAAGGAATTGGCCGGCTTCTATGATCAAGCCGGCGCATTGTTCGGGCCTTATATCAAAGCGCACCAAAAAATCGTTAGTAGCGATTAGGCGCTGCGTTGAAGCGAATGAGTGGAATTTTCGCTCATCTATTTGTTCGCGGAGTATAGTTATCAATTCTGCTTGATCAAAGCCGTAATTATTTAGGGTGGTATTCACTTTAGCGCGAAGGAGGCTGAAAATGGTCGGTGGGCCTACAGTAAATTACAATCACCAGCATATTGCCCGTGGCTACAGCATCTCAGGCGCATCGCAGGGTTACGTGTTGACAGTCAGGGATGTCCGCGATGCGATTGCGTATCTTCCTGATCATGCGGAGATCATCTTCGGCCCATGTGAGCACGGCGAGCCGCTGCAATTCTATCGTTTTAAGACGCGAGGTGAAAATCTGCTCGCAATTGAGTTCGGTTGATTAGAAGCCGCAACATGCGTGCTCTAATAGTTTTGTTGGTCTTAATCGCGGTGGCAGGGTGGTGGGAGCCACTAGTCTATGAGCGTTTTGAGGTCAAGTTGGGTGTCTATGGCGCTAAACCCGAAATGATGTCGCGAACATGCATCTTCTTCACGTGGCATGCGATCATTGAGCACAGGGTAGTTGGAGATTTTGAGTATAGTTGCCCCCGGCGTAGAGGTCAGATCGCGCTTGGTGCGCCTGGGTTGTTGATTGACTGATCAGAGGCGGCGAAGCGGCGTTATATGCGCGAGATTGGTGTCGAAGCTTGGAGATGCTCCGGGTATATACTGTGGCAGATGGCTTTTGAGGGGGGGGGCTGGTTCGGCGCCGATGGTCGGTCTCTGCCGTGAGTGGTGGATGATTATTCGCGCTCTCCGCCTGAAGGGCTCCGCAAATCGGCGCGGCGAGATGGTGCAGGCTGCAGAAGACCATCGATGACTGGGGCCTCGTCCTAAGCGATCTTCGTAAAAGCGGGCCGCCCTGACGGAGTCGCGGGAAAGTCGTGGATGGCAAGGACGAGCTTGCCCATGATGCAGTAAACAAGACTGTTAGTCTCGTGCGAATTTTAGACCAGGCTCTTAGGTTGAGTTGTCGCCTCTGGGCCGTATAGGTTTAATAATCGCAAACATGCTCTTATTTCGTTGCTTCGCTGCTTATCTTGCGGTCTTCGCGACCAGAGATCTTTGCTCATCCAGCACGTCGGCAAGCGTTTGCTCGAACGCGATCTTCGGCGCCCAGCCGAGCAACTCGCGGGCGCGGCTGGCGTCGCCGAGGATGATGTCGGCGGCGTCATTGGCGCCGCGCGCGGGATCGTTGTGCACGTCGATCGGCACCCGGGCCATCGCCAGTAACTGCTGCAGCACATCGCCGATCCGGTGGGAGACGCCCGATGCGATGTTGAGGATGGTGTCGGGTGCCAGGCCTGGACTCCGCGCGATGGCTTCCGCATAGGCCTCGGCGACGTCGCGAACGTCGAGGAAGTCGCGCTGGCCGTCGAGATTGCCGACTCGAATCTGCGGCGGCGCAAGCCCAGCCTCGATCCGGGCAATCTGGCGCGCGAAGGCCGGGATGACGAAGGCGTCGGTTTGACCGGGGCCGGTGTGATTGAAGGGGCGCAAACGAACGCAGCGCAGTCCCTTGGCGATCAGCGGGCCGAGCGCGAGGTCGGCCGCCGCTTTCGACGCCCCGTAGTCGTCGGTCGGCGCCAACGCCGTCTGTTCGCTGGTCGGCCGGATCGGCGGGCGATTGCGTCCGTAAGCGAGGCCCGAGCCGACGTTGAGCAGGACGCAGCTCGGCGCAGCCTCGAGGATGGTTCGCCCGATGATGCGGACGCCATCGAGATGGACCCGCCAGCTCGCCGCCGGATCCGCATTGGCGGCACCGGGCGCCGCTAGCGCGGCCAGATTGACGAAGTGCGTCGGCCGCACCGCCGCGAGTGCACTCGCAACCGCCGCGGCGTCGGTGACGTCGAGAGCCGCGACGTCGCCGAGGGTCGGATTGCTGCCGGCGTAAAGCGCGGTCGGGATGATCGCGGCGCTGTCGCCGAATTTGCGACGGATCGCATCGGCCAGATGCAGGCCGACGAAACCGGTGGCGCCGGTGATCAGGATCCGCAACGGAGCCGCGCGCTCAGCCATTACAGCCGCTCGCTGGTCCGGATGCGGGCAAGGTCGGCCTCGACCATTTCGGCGACCATCTGCTCGAGCGTAGTCTCGAAGGTCCAGCCGAGCTTCTGCTTCGCCTTGGAGGCGTCGCCGTGCAGATAGTCGACCTCGGCCGGCCGCAGATAGCGCGGATCGGTGACGACGTGGTTGTTCATGTCGAGCCCGACGCGGCCGAACGCAATCTCGCAGAACTCGCGCACTGATGCGGTGCGGCCCGTGGCGATGACGTAGTCGTCCGGCACGTCCTGCTGCAGCATCAGCCACATCGCCCGCGTGTAGTCGCGCGCGTGGCCCCAGTCGCGCTTGGCGTCGAGATTGCCGAGCGACAGCGTCGCCTGCAGGCCGAGCTTGATCCGCGCCACGGCGTCGGTGATCTTGCGGGTGACGAATTCGATGCCGCGCAGCGGCGACTCGTGATTGAACAGGATGCCGCACGACGCGTGCATGCCGAAGCTCTCGCGATAATTGATGGTCATCCAATGCGCGTAGAGCTTGGCCGCCGCATAGGGCGAGCGCGGATAGAACGGCGTCGATTCGGATTGCACCGGCTGCTGGATCATCCCGTACATTTCCGAGGATGAGGCCTGATAGAACCGTGCGCCCGGGCAGGCGATCCGCACCGCCTCCAGCACGTTGACAGCACCCAGGCCGGTGACCGTTCCGGTCAGCAGCGGCTGCTGCCACGACGACTTCACGAACGACTGGGCCGCGAGATTGTAGACCTCGTCCGGCTTCAGCTCCGACACCAGACGAATCAGGCTGGAGAGATCGGTGAGATTGCCGTCATGCAGCGTCACCCCGTCCTCGATCCCGAGCCATTTCAGCCGGCTGGTCATCCCGTCCGCCGACGCGCTGCGCCGGAGCAGGCCATGCACGGCATAGCCGTGCTCGATCAGCAGCTGCGCCAGGTAAGCGCCGTCCTGGCCGGTGATGCCGGTGATGAATGCCGTCTTGCCCATGATGATATCAGAATGCTTCCTGTTGGTTGGCCGGCACCAGGCCGACCGAGCGGCGGCCTGGCTTTCGTTTGGCCGCCTAGCCGCCGCGAGATTGCCAAGCGGCCTTGATGCCCTTCAGCGCTCCGAGCCGCAGCAGTAGCACAACCAGTTTCCAACGAGAGGACTCGGGCGGGCATTTTTCCGCCCGCAGCAGGTTGAGCACGGCGGCCTGGGCGAATTTCCGCTCGCCCGCGGTCAGGGTGGCGAACTGGGAGGCGATGGCGTCGATGTCGATCGCGGTCGCCGGCGCGGCGCGGGTCAGCTCCGGGTCGGCAAATGCGAGCATGCGGAACAGGCGCGAGCTGTCGCGCTCGAATGCGCCCGGATTCGGATCATGCCAGTCGGGCGGGGCGGTGAGCGAGGCCGACGGGTCTGGACGGCCGGCGCGGCGTTCGGCGCTGGCGAGCTTGGCCAGACGGGCGGAGTAGATCTGACGCAGTTCCCGCGTGCGCGTCACGCTGCCGCCGTGCTCGCGATAGCGGATCAGCAGCTCGGGCAGGATCGCGATCTCGCCGATCTCGGCCAGCCGCAGCCAGAAATCATAGTCCTCACCGGCCTCGAAGGCGGCCCGATAGCCGCCGACCCGGCGCGCGGCGTCGGCGCGAAACATAACCGTCGGGTGGATGAACGGGCTTTTCCTGGCCAGCGTCTCGCGTGGGTGCCCTGGATCCGGCCGCATCTGACGGCCCCTCGGCATGCCGTGCTCGTCGATGATCTCGGCCCAGCCGCCGAGCAGCACGACCTCCGGATGGGCGCGCATGTAATCGCGCTGTCGTGCCAGCCGCTCCGGCAGCGCGATGTCGTCGGCGTCGAGCCGCGCGATCAGTGGCGCGCGGGCCTGCGCCAGCCCGCGATTGAGCGCCGCAACCAGCCCGTCACGGTCCTGGCGCAGCACCAAGAGCCGCGAATCGGCTGCCTGCAGTTCCGCCAGGATGGCCGGCGTGGAGTCGCTGGAGCCATCGTCGATCACCAGCAGTTCCAGATTCGCCAGCGTCTGCGTCAGCACGCTGCCGACCGCCTCGCGCAGCCAGCGCTGGCCGTCGCGGACCGGCAGGATCACCGAAACCTCTGGCGTGACCGGCAGCACTGTCGTCCTCGCTCGAATCGTGCACCCCGCGGGCAGGGCCCGCGGATGGCGGCGACATAGACCCTGCCGACCGGCGCATTGCAAGCGCAGCCCCTGCAGCTTTCGAGCGCCAGATTCGGGGCGAGCGGCCGGGCCGCCATTGACGCTGCGAAGCAGGACCCGTTACATCGCCGGATCGATTTGGTGACCGCGCGGGCCTCCGCGGGATGGTTTCATCCGGCCGTCACGGTCGACGTCAAGCGACGGACAACTCTTTGGCGCAGCCTCACGATCCGAACACCCCGACGCAGCCCTGGCTGTGGATGGACGTGTCGACCAGCAGCCGGGCGCGGTCCGGGCAGATGAACGGGACGTTGCGGGTCGAGCACAGCGTCGCCACCGCGCTGTCGGACGCGATCGGGCCGGAGCTTCGGTTCTGCCGCTACGAGCCGTTGCGGCGTGATTACGTGCCGGTGAGCTACGCGCCGGATCTCGGGGCGAAGCCGGTGGCGGCCGCACCGAAGTCGAAGTCGCGCACAACGCTGCTGTCATCGATCAAGCCGCTCGGCAAACGCCTCGAGCGCGCGGTCAAGACCTCGGTGCGGGGCGCCGTGGCGCCGATGATGCAGAAGATGTCCGCCGGCGAAGCCTTGCCGCGGCTCGGCGGCGGGGCTGCCGGCGAGGTGTTGCTGCTGGCCGGCGAGAACTGGTCCCGGGTCGATTATGCGGCGGTGGCGCGGATGCGCCGCGAGCGGGGTACGCGTGTGGCGGCGGTCTGCCAGGATTTCATCCCGGTGGTTGCGCCGCAGTTCTTCGCCGACGGCGAGTTCGTCACCCAGTTCGAGGCCTACGCGCAATTTCTCATCCACGAATGCGATCTGGTGGTGTCGATCTCCGATTCGACGAGCGCCGATGTGAGAAGCTACGCTCAGCGCCATGGCGGTTTGCGCGGCGGGCTCGAGGTGGTGCACCTCGGCGCCGATCTGGTCGCGCCGAAAACCGTCATGCGGCCAGCGGCGCTGACGGATGCGCAGGCGAAGCGCTTCGTGATCAGCGTCTCGACCATCCAGTCGCGCAAGAATTTCGATCTGCTGTATCATGTGTGGCGACGGTTGACCGAGCAGGGCACGCCGGATCTGCCGACGCTGGTGATGGTCGGCCAACCCGGCTTCGGCAGCTCGGACCTGTTGTGGCAGATCGCCCACGATCCGGTCACCGCATCGTCGATCCTGCATCTGCCGCGGGTCGGCGACGAGGAACTCGCCTGGCTGTATCAGCACTGCGCTTTCACGCTGTATCCTTCGTTCTACGAAGGCTGGGGCCTGCCGGTGTCGGAGAGCCTTGCTTTCGGCAAATACTGTCTTGCTTCAAACACCTCTTCGCTGCCGGAAGCGGGCGCCGGCCTGGCGGGGCACCTCGATCCGCTCGATTTCGCCGCCTGGCGCGACGCGGTCCTTGACCTGATCCGTACCCCTGAGCACCTTGCGCAGCACGAGGCGGCGATCCGGGCGCAGTATCGTCCGGTCACATGGGCACAATCCGCCCGCCGGCTCGCCGAGGTGCTGCGAGGCCTTGCGGCCGCGCCGGCCACGATCCAGAGTTAGGAGTCCAATGGTTTCCGCAGTGGCCCAACCGTCCTCGATCAAGCAAAGGCTGGAGCGCACCCGCGACTGGTTGCTACGCACCCGGGCCGGGGAGAAGCTATTCATTCTGTCGCTGTGCCTGGTCTATGTGATGCACAGCATCTGGTCGGCCCGCACCGTGTTGTGGTTCTTGGTGGTGCCGGCGATGCTGCTGTCGGCGGTGCCGTATCGCAATTTGCTGCCGATCGTGAAGTCGTGGGTGTTCGTCGCCTGCGCGTGCTTCCTGGGGCTGATCCTCGCCACCTCGGTGCTCGGCGGCGGCACGCCGGCGCAGATGCTGCTGCTGAACCTGCGCTACACGGCAGCCGTGCTGGCCTTCGTGCTGATCACCGCGCATCTGGTCCGGAACGACGGCGACTTCCTCCGCCTGCTGTTCCTGGTCCTCGCGCCGGTCGCGGCGTTGACGGCGGTCCGCGACGTGGCGTCGTTCACCGGCCTGTCGCTCGAGACCCTGATGTCGACGCGGCTGGAGGGGGTCAAGGGTCTCACCGTGTACTACAACTCCAACGTGATCGGGATGATGTACGCGATGCCCTGCGTCGGCGCCGCGGCAATCATGACCTCGCGATCGCTGAAGCTGTGGCAGCATGCGATGCTTGCGGTTGCGATCCTGGTGCTGCTCGGCGCGATCCTGCTCACCGGCAGCCGCGGTTCGCTGATCGCCGCCGGTGTCGGCATCGGCGTCTCGGTGTTGTTCTCGGAGCATCGGCGCCTGAAGGTGGCGCTGATCGCGCTGGCCGTGGTGGCGGTCGCCGTCATCGTGTTGGCGCCGTTCAAGAGCGAGTTGTTACAGCGGCGTGACAGCCTGCGGCTGTCGTTGTGGCCGGTGTATCTGCAATTGGCGATGGCGAAGCCGTGGCTGGGCTATGGGCTGGCCTTCGACACGCAGCGGACGCTGCCCGATGGCAACGTCGTGATGAATGCGCACAATATCGTGCTGTGCGCGCTGGTGCGCGGCGGCGTGCTGACCGCGTTGGCGCTGATCGGCATCGCCCTGGCGTCCGGCATCAGCGGGCTCAAAGCCTGGCGCCGCTCCGGCGAAGTCGCGGCATTGGCGCTGCTGGCAACCTGCCTGACGGCCTCGAGCGTCGATTACGAGATCATTCCCACCGATCTCGGTTATCTTTACTTTCTGTTCTGGCTGCCCGTCGGTGTCTGTCTCGGCGCTGGGCTGGCCGCTGCTCATCGTGTTCTGCCCGGCCGGCTGCCGAAAACCCAGCCGGTCTAGCCTCGTCACAAAATCGCCCGCCGGCGAGGGATCAGTCCGCCGGCCGGATACTGCTACCGCTCCGCCATATTATCGTCTCATCGCGATGTTTCAGGTGTTACCATGAATACACATCGACCGATCCGCCTCCTCGCGCTGGCGGCTGCCGCCCTTGTATCCTACGTGATGACCGCGACGGCCCCGGCCGCCGCGGCGGAACCGACAGCGGCCGGCCTCTGGCAACGGACCGACAACGGCAAGGCCGGCGGCAAGCCGGTGGTCTGGGTGCTGATGCTCGACCGCGGCAACAACATGTACGAAGGCGTCGTCGCCAAGACCTTCACGCAACCGGGCCAGAGCAATCTGACGGTGTGCGAGGAGTGTGAGGACGATCGCAAGGATCAGCCTATCCTCGGCATCTCGCTGATCCGCGACATGAAGCGGAAGGCCCGCGTCTACGAAGGCGGCAACATCCTCGACCCGCGTAACGGCGACGTCTGGAAGGCGATGCTGACGGTCAGCCCGGACGGCCAGACCCTGACGCTGCGCGGCTACCTGATGACGCCGGCGCTCGGCAAGGACGAAGACTGGTTCAGGCTGCCCGACAGCGCGATCGCTCAGCTCGATCCGGCGATCGTCGCCAAGTTCATGCCCGAGCAGGCCGCCGCGCTCACCGGCAAACCCGGCGCCGTCCCGCCTGCCACCGCCGGCAAGGCGAAGGCCACGCCCGCACCGGCCCCGAAGGGCGGCGCGATGGCGCCGGCCCCGGCGAAGTAAGCGGGCGGCATTCGTCGCCGGTTTCCCGGCCAGCATGCTAAGCAGTAAACCGGCGATCGCGCGCAGCGGTCGCCGGTTCATGCGTCGGGTATATCGCGCAAACGCGCTCTGCTGGCCGGTATCCACGCGTCGTAGTTTTTCAGCAACTCGGCCGGTTTGTCGAAGTTCGCCGCCAGGTCGAGCGTGTCGGCCATGATTGCACCGCTGTTGCGACCGAGGTTGCGATAGGCCTGGAATTGATCGGGATCGAAGAACTGATCCGCAGTGGTCTGGTGAGGAAAATCCGGATTGATCGCGCGATAGCCGAGGGTGGCGAAATCCAGCCCATGCACGATGGTCGATTTCAGATAGATCAGTAGGCCGGTCTTTGCCGGCTCGCCGCCAGCCTTCGCCGGATAATCGATATGCGCCACCACGAACGGTGATTTCGCCAGCGGCAGGCCGCGTGGATATTTGTCTTTGGTCTCTGCGCCGAGAAATACTTCCGGCCCCTTGCCGTCGCTGAAGCGGATCACCGTCTGGAAGTCCTCGCGGACGCGATTGCTGGACGACACCAGCGCTGACAGACTGATCGCCTTATCCTGCTCGGCGTCGACGACGATTAT
>NZ_JAJNAL010000010.1 GCF_022271405.1 Rhodopseudomonas infernalis
GGGGGGGGGGCCCCCCCCCCGCCGGGGGGGGGGGGGGCCCGCGAAGAGTTCATCCGCAGTGCTCGCGGCTCACCCCACCCCGTCACGCATTCCGCTTCGCGGCCTGCGTGCCGACCCTCCCCCTCCAGGGGAGGGTGAAGATCAGCGCCAATCCAATCAGACCCGCACGTAAGCCCGCGCGTCCTGCGGCTCATCAAGCTTGCCGGCCGCCCGGCACACCGCGTCGGCGATGGTCCGGCCACGGCTGTCGAGGCCGGTCCATTGGGCGTGGCGGCCGCGCGGGTCGATTTCCAGCAGTTTCACCCGGACGGGGACGTCGCTGCCGTCGCGGGCGATGCCGCGAACGATGCCGTCGCAAGGGGCGCGGACCGGCTCGCCGCCGAGATGGCCGAGCACGAAGCCCTTGAACACGCGGCGGCCGATTTCGACCGCCGTATGCCACCGGCCGGTCGCCTGCGAGTATTGGAAGCGCTCGGCGCCGGCATCGCCCAGCGGGCTGGCCACGCCATCGGCCGCATCGGTCCAGCCCTGCGCCACGATCAGTCCGCTGCGGCCGGGCCGCGTCTCGATTGCGACGTCGCAATTCACCGCGGTGGCGAAACCGGGGCCGAGCCCGATGCTCAGGCGCGCCAGCCGGCTTAGATCGGGCGTGACGCGGTGCTTCTGCATTCGCGCATCGACCAACAGGTCGATCGACCGCACCGGCAGCAGGTCGGGCAGCGGCAGCCACGTCACCTGGATCGCAGGCGAGTGCCGCAGCGCGTGATAGATCTGCATGCCGTCGTCGGCCCGCTCGCCCATCACGCCGTCCACCGACACTGGGTCGCCGAATAAGGCGTCGTGAAACGCCATCCGGCGCCGGATGACCGGCGGAAACGGATCGTGTGACATCACCACCGCGAAGCCTGTGCGATGCAGCTGCACCGCCACGGCCGATGCAATCTCGTTCGTGCCGAGCACCACCGCGAAGCGGCGTCGGCTGTGATGGATCGGCTGGTGCATCCGGATCTCGACTGTCGCAAGGTGAAGATGACGGCTGATAAGCAAGCGCCGGACCACGTCCGATGAGTGCACGCGCTGGTGCGAATTGCGCCTTTGGTCGAACAAAGGTGTCAGGAACACCACGATTTGTCGGACCGACGCAGCTCCGCGTTGTCGGTCACATGACATTCGATGGCAGCAACGCACCGTTGTTCAGCGGAAACGATGCCGTCCGTGCCGGGCGCAGCACTGGCCCGGTTCGTGCAACGTCCTCCATCAGGGAAACGATGGAGGTTGTCCTTGCACAGCGAGCCATTGCACGCCGAGCGGCCAGGGCATCCTGGCGGACCCGGACCGGAACGGCCCGATCCGGCGACGCACGACCCTGCGTCGCATCCGTCGGGAGCGCCGACATCCGGCGCTTGTCCGTTTCACAACGATCAGCGCGAGTCGCGCTCGGGCAAGCAGAAGACGTTGGTGCTGACGGGCGCTTCGCGCGGCATCGGCCATGCCACCGGCAAGCTGTTCTCCGACGCCGGCTGGCGGATCATCACCTGCTCGCGTCAACCGTTCGCAGACGACCGTTGCCCCTGGGCGACCGGGATGGAGAACCACGTCGCGGTCGAACTCGCCGATCACCGCGCGCTGCCGCGGGCGCTCGACGAGTTGAAGGAGAAGCTCGGCGGCGGCCCGCTCCATGCGCTGATCAACAACGCCGCGATTTCGCCGAAGAGCGAGGCCGGCGAGCGGCTGACGTCGCTGAATACGCCGGTCGGTACCTGGATGAGCGTGTTCCATGTCAATCTGCTGGCGCCGGTCGTGTTGGCGCAGGGACTGTTCGATGAACTGCGGGCCGGCCAGGGATCGATCGTCAACGTCACCTCGATCGTCGGCTCGCGCGTGCATCCCTTCGCGGGCAGCGCCTACGCGACCTCGAAGGCGGCGCTGACCTGCCTCACCCGCGAGATGGCTCACGACTACGCCCCTTTCGGAATCCGCGTCAACGCGATCGCGCCTGGCGAGATCAAGACCGACATTCTGTCCCCCGAAACCGAAGCGATGCTGGCCCCCACCATCCCGATGCGCCGTATCGGAACACCGGAGGAGGTCGCCAAGGTGATGTTCTTCCTGTGCTCGGATGCGGCGAGCTATGTCACCGGCGAAGAAATCCACATCAACGGCGGTCAGCGCGTGTAGCGCAGGGATCATTGCACTCAAGCCGTCATCCCCGCGCATGCGGGGATCCAGGGCCCAGAGTGCTCGTTGTTGATCGCTGACGCACTGGAGGACTGGGGCGCCCGCTTTCGCGGGCGATGACGGCTGAGGGTGGGGAGGCGCCGCAAACGGTATTTGGGTTCAGCGAATAGTTCGCAAGTAGTCCGGTCAGCGCAAGCGGTGTTGCCGTCCTGGCCGTCATTTACCACCTTCATTTTGCGTTGCATCAATGCAGGTGTGGGCCTTATCCGCTGGTAACTAAGTAATCAGCGCTAATTCATCAGACTCACTTTGACGACGAACTGTGCAGTGACAGCTATCAGTTTCCTCAGCGATGCAGCCAAGTTGGGCACGACATCGGAATGAGGATCAGACACAATCCCGCAACGCTCCAGAACTAAAGGGAGGAAAGCTCGGGAGCGATGGAGATGGATATGGCTCAGCGCGAAGTACGTCTTGTCGATAGCGAGCAATCGCGGAAGCCTATGGACCAGAACCCTATACCGCTGAGTGAGATTGCGCTCACCGGCATCTTCGAGATTTCCAAGATCCTGACGGCGCCGGCGCGGCTCGAAGTCACGCTGGCCAATGTGGTCAATCTGCTACAGTCGTTCTTGCAGATGCGAAACGGTGTCGTCTCGCTGCTGGCGGACGACAGCGTGCCCGATATTACGGTCGGAGTCGGCTGGAACGAAGGCAGCGACAACCGCTACCGGGCGCGGCTGCCGCAGAAAGCGATTGATCAGATCGTCGCGACCTCCGTGCCGCTCGTCGCCGATAACGTCTCGGCGCATCCGATGTTCTCGGCCGCAGATGCCCTGGCGCTCGGCGCAACCGATGAAACCCGCGTCTCGTTCATCGGCGTGCCGATCCGGATCGATTCGCGCGTGGTCGGCACGCTGACGATCGACCGGTTGCGCGATGGCCGGGCCAATTTCCGGATGGACGCCGACGTCCGCTTTCTGACCATGGTGGCCAACCTGATCGGCCAGACCGTGAAGCTGCATCGCGTCGTCGCGCGCGACCGCGAGCGGCTGATGGCGGAGAGCCACCGGCTGCAGAAGGAACTGTTGGAGCTGAAGCCACAGCGCGACAAGAAGCGCGTCCGCGTCGACGGCATCGTCGGCGAAAGCTCGGCGATCCGCACGCTGCTCGCCAAGGTCAGCATTATCGCCAAGTCGCAGTCGCCGGTGCTGCTGCGCGGCGAGTCGGGCACGGGCAAGGAACTGATCGCCAAGGCGATCCACGAATTGTCGGCGCGCGCCAATGGTCCCTTCATCAAGATCAATTGCGCGGCGCTGCCGGAGTCGGTGCTGGAATCCGAGCTGTTCGGCCATGAGAAGGGCGCATTCACGGGCGCGATCGCCTCGCGCAAGGGGCGGTTCGAGCTCGCCGACAAGGGCACCTTGTTCCTCGACGAGATCGGCGAGATTTCGGCGTCGTTCCAGGCCAAGCTGCTGCGCGTGTTGCAGGAGCAGGAGTTCGAACGCGTCGGCGGCAATCAAACCATCAAGGTCAATGTTCGCATCGTCGCGGCGACCAATCGCAATCTCGAAGAGGCGGTGGCGCGCAAGGAGTTCCGCGCCGACCTGTACTACCGGATCAACGTGGTGCCGATGATCCTGCCGCCGCTGCGCGATCGGCCGACCGACATTCCGCTGCTGGCAAGCGAGTTTCTGAAGAACTTCAACAAGGAGAATGATCGCGAACTGGCATTCGAACCGCGCGCATTCGAGCTGCTGAAGGCGTGTTCGTTCCCCGGCAATGTCCGCGAGCTCGAGAACTGCGTCCGCCGCACCGCCACCTTGGCTATGGGACCGCAGATCCTCGATAGTGATTTCGCCTGTCACCAGGACGAGTGCCTGTCGGCGATCCTGTGGAAGGGCCACACCGAGCCGGCGCCCGAGCGGCCGCGGCCGCAGATCCCGCTGCAGGTGCTGCCGCGCAAGGCGCCGCTCGAGATCGTCCCGCGCGAACCTGCGAACGCGCCGCTCGATATTGCGGCTGCCCCGTCCTCCGAAGCAACCAACGGCGCGCCGATGTCCGAGCGCGACCGCCTTGTCAGCGCGATGGAGCGCTCCGGCTGGGTTCAGGCCAAGGCCGCGCGCCTGCTCGGCCTGACGCCGCGCCAGATCGGCTACGCACTGAAGAAGTACGACATCGAGCTGAAGCATTTCTGAGTATCGTTGTCATTCTCTCCGTGATGGCCGGGCTTGTCCCGGCCATCACGTTTTGCAGCAGCCGTAGGATGGGTTGAGCGGAGCGAAACCCGTCGCCGTCAGCGTCGGTGCTGATGGGTTTGGCTACGCTCAACCCATCCGACGAACTCGCCGCGCCATCCTCTACGCACTTACTTCCGTCATGGCCGGGACGAGCCCGAACATGACGTGGGGTGACGTCATGGCCTCGGTCGTACTGATCCAAGATCTGTCCGACTTGCGACAAGTGTCGGGGCCCCGACACCGTCGGAAATTCCGCCGATCCGTATAATCCTTCTAAGAATCAACGAAGTAGCAGTCTGGCACGAGGCTTGAAAGACGAAGCGTAACGCAATGTCTCTCAACCGAGGAGCCGGCTATGGCCTACAAGATCGTGACGTCTCAATGCACCGTCTGCGGTGCCTGTGAATTCGAATGCCCCAATGCTGCGATCGCGATGAAGCGCGGCACTTACGTGATCGACGCCGCCAAGTGCACCGAGTGCGAAGGCCAGTTCGACAAGCCGCAATGCGTCACGGTCTGCCCGGTCGACAATACCTGCGTGCCGGCCTGATGGCTGCCTGATCGAACAACGAGCCGACGCCTTGACCGTCGGATGTCGTCATCGCCCAATCGTGGTGCCCGCAGTTTGCCATCGCACTCTCGCCGGCCCGGTTGCAGCACCCCACCCACGGACAAGCCGCCTGTCATGCGGCGATCGAACGAGGCCTGGTTATGAGCAAGCTGCTGCAACTACATGATTTCGGCGCCCTCAATGCGGCTTCGTTCGACGAGCTGCGGAGCGGCGTCTCCGGCTGCAGCAGCAAGGGCGGCGCCGGCAAGACCAGCTGCGGCTCCGCCGCCGGCCCGAGCGATTTGCCGCCGGACGTTTGGGAGAAGGTGAAGAACCATCCCTGCTACAGCGAGCAGGCGCATCATCACTTCGCCCGCATGCACGTCGCGGTCGCGCCCGCGTGCAACATCCAGTGCAATTACTGCAATCGAAAATACGATTGCGCCAACGAGTCCCGCCCCGGCGTGGTCAGCGAGAAGCTGACCCCGGAGCAGGCCGCGCGCAAGGTGGTCGCGGTTGCTTCGACCATTCCGCAGATGACCGTGCTCGGCATCGCCGGCCCCGGCGACGCGCTCGCCAATCCGGCAAAGACCTTCAAGACCTTCGAGCTGGTGACCGAGACGGCGCCTGATATCAAGCTGTGCCTGTCCACCAACGGCCTGATGCTGCCCGACTATGTCGAGCAGATCGCCGCCATGAACGTCGATCACGTCACCATCACCATCAACATGATCGATCCGGAGATCGGCGCGCAGATCTATCCGTGGATCTTCTACGACCACCGCCGCATCACCGGCGTCGAGGCATCGAAGATCCTCAGCGAGCGGCAGCTGCTCGGCCTCGAAATGCTGACCGCGCGCGGCATCCTGGTGAAGGTCAATTCGGTGATGATCCCCGGGATCAACGACAAGCATCTGATCGAGGTCAACAAGGCCGTGAAGTCGCGCGGCGCCTTCCTGCACAACATCATGCCGCTGATCTCGGAAGCCGAGCACGGCACGGCGTTCGGCCTGTCCGGCCAGCGCGGCCCGACCGCCCAGGAGCTCAAGGCGCTGCAGGACGATTGCGAAGGCGAGATGAACATGATGCGGCACTGCCGGCAGTGCCGCGCCGACGCGGTCGGCCTGCTCGGCGAAGATCGCAGCGCCGAGTTCACCACCGAGAAGGTGATGGCGATGGACGTCGAATACGATCTCGCCGGCCGTCAGGCCTATCAGGCCAAGGTCGAAGCCGAGCGCGATGCGATCGCTGTGGCCAAGCAGCGCGAACTCGCGAAGCTGGCCGACAAGACGGCCACCATCAAGATCCAGGTCGCGATCGCCACCAAGGGCGGCGGCGTCATCAACGAGCATTTCGGCCACGCCCACGAATTCCAGATCTACGAGGTTTCAACAGCGGGCGCCAAGTTCGTCGGCCACCGCCGCGTCGATCTGTATTGCGAGGGGGGCTATGCCAGCGACACCGGCATCGAGCCGATCCTGAAGGCGCTGAACGATTGCACCGCAGTGCTGGTCGCCAAGATCGGGCTGTGTCCGAAGGACTCGCTCGCCGGCGCCGGCATCGAAGCGGTCGAGACCTACGCGTTCGAATACATCGAGCAGTCGGTGATCGCCTACTTCAAGGATTATCTCGAACGTGTCGATAATTCCGAGATCCGCCACATCGCGCGCGGCGACGCTGCGATTCGGCAGGGCGCCTTCACCGAAGCGTAGGCGAGCCAACACAGGAGGCGCCGCCATGGCCTACAAGATCGTCGCATCGCAATGCACCTCTTGCTCGGCCTGCGAGCCGCAGTGTCCGAACGTCGCGATCTTCGAAAAGGGCGGCGTGTTCGCGATCGATCCGGCCAAGTGCACCGAGTGCATCGGCCATTTCGACATGCCGCAATGCGTCGCGGTGTGTCCGGTCGACGACACCTGCGTGATCGACAATTCCGTCCCGCGCTCGCGCGCAGCATGAGGAAACAGATGGCTCTGATTTTTACCCCCTCGGCTGAGAAATTCATTCGCCGGATGCTCCGGCTCAGCGGTGGCGCCGGCGGCTTCCGCCTCGCGGTGACGTCCGGCGGCTGTTCAGGACTGACGGCCGCGTTCGACGTCGAGGCAGCGCCGCGGTCGGGCGATCAGGTGATCGACCACGGCGACCTGCGGCTGTTCGTTCCCGACGAGAGCTGCAAGCTGCTCGAAGGCGTCACCATCGATTTCATGGAAACCCCGACGTCGAGCGGCTTCATCTTCCACGATCCGAAGCCGTCGAACTGCCAGTGCTCTGGCGGCACCGTCGAGGCGCCGAAGCAGAATCTGCATCAGTTGCAGGAGCTGTGAGATGTCGCATGTCCTGCACAGCGAGCTGACGATGTCCGGTCCCGAGCAGTCCTTGCTCGCCGGTGCGTTGCTCGGTGCGGGGCTTCCGACCGACGCCCAGCGCCACCTTGAATTGGCCGGCAGCGACTTTCAAAGCGATGCGGAAGCCGAACAGCATCTGCGCGACGCGCAGGCGTTGGCGCCGGATCACGCCGCGGTGCTGATCGGACTGTACCGCTTCTATTTCTACAAAGGCCGGCTGCAGGAGGCGCTGCATATCGCCGAAGTCTGCCTGACTAAAGCGGCGCGCGACAACGGTCTTGATGCCGATTGGCGCAAGGTCCGGCGCAGCGACGCCGAGTTTTCCAGCTTCGCCGCGATCCTGCCGCGGTTCTATCTGTTCGCGCTGAAAGCCTATGCGTATTTGCGGATGCGCCTCGGCGACCTCGACGAAGGCCATGCGGCGATCGAAAAGCTGCTCGAGCTCGATCCCTCCGACAAGGTCAACGCCGGTGTGCTGCATGACGTCTGGCAACGGATAGGGCAGGTCGATGACGACTGACATCGACGAAGCCCGCGACTGGCAGGGCAACGAGATCGACTGCGCGTCGTGCCCGCATCGCGATCTGTTGGCGGCGGGCGGCTGCGAGTTGAAGAAGGCCTGTGTTCAGGATCGCTATGCCCGGCGGCTGGAGCGCTTCTTCCAGCGCAATCGGGCGCTCGCCGACCAATATCTCGACCATCCGTATTTCGAGACCCGAGCGGTCGCGGCCGGCTACGCGACCGTGTTCTTGCTTCCCAGGCTGCTGCAGGATCCGGATGAGACCGTACGCTGGAGCGCAGCGCGGCGATTGCCGAAGCGTTACCTGCTCCCGCTGCGCAGCGATCCGCACCGCGAAGTGCGGATCCGGGTTGCCTCGGTGCTGAGTGACGATGATCTGCGCCCGATGGCGAGTGACGAGGACTACTACGTCCGCCAGATCGTTGCGAAGCGTGCTTCGCCCGGGCTGCTGCCGCTGCTGGTGCTCGATTCCGACAGCGGCGTGCGCCGCGAGGTCGCGCGTCGGATCGGCCCCGAATGGCTGGCGCAGATGGCGATGGACAAGGACGGCGAGGTCCGGCTCGAAGCCGCAAGGCGGATGTCGCCGGGACGGCTGCTGGCGATGATCGACGATGCCGATTGGCGGGTTCGCTACGAAGTGGCGAGCCGCGTCGACACCTACGAACTGAGCCGATTGCTCGATGATCCCGATCCGCTGGTGCGCGAGCTGGTCCGCAGCCGCACCGGATTCACCGGCGCGCCGCGCTCAGGTCCTGCCCCCAACGCCAAGCCCGCAACGGAGCCATCATCATGAACATCGCCCGCGACAGCGACATCGTCGAACTCGATGGACCTCCGACGTTCGACTACGGCCAGAAAGTGCGGGCGCGGATCAACATCCGCAACGACGGCACCTTTCCCGGCAAGGAAATCGGCGAGGTGCTGGTGAAGAAGGGTGACGAGGGCTACGTCGTCTCGATCGGCACCTTCCTGCAGCAGTTCTACATCTATGGCGTCGATTTCGTCGCTCAGGGCCGCATCGTCGGCATGAAGCGCAAAGAGCTGATGCCGGTCGAAGCCGCGCCCCCGAGCCAGCAGGAGGTCGCGTGATGAGCGAGCCGAAATATCAATGGGGCCAGCCGGTCCGTGCGCAGGTCGATCTGTTCAACGACGGCAGCTTCCCGGACCAGCCGGAAGAAGCGCTGCTGGTGAAGAGCGGCGATACCGGCGAGATCGTGCGGATCGGTCTCCACGAGGAGAGCAATCAGCCGGTTTACCTGGTCGAATTCGCCGAGCACCGCGTGATCGGCTGCCTCGAACACGAAATCGCGGCTCTTTGAAAGTGAGCATGATCTTGTCCGAAAACCGGTATCCACTTTTCGGGATCATGCTCGAGATAACGGTCGCCGCGGCGGCCAGGCCAAGGACCGAAACCATGAAAGTGATGATCCGCAGGACCGAAAAGGGGCTGTCGGCGTATGTGCCCAAGAAAGATCTCGAAGAGGCAATTGTCGAGATCGAGAATGAAGCGCTGTGGGGCGGCAAGGTGACGCTCGCCAATGGCTGGCAACTCGAGCTCCCGGTGATGGCCGCCGATACGCCGCTGCCGATCACCGTCGAAGCGCGCAAGCTCTGACCATGCCGCTGTCCGCCGACGATCTCACGACACTCGACACGCTGCTCGGCTGCGCGGACGCGGACGCAGGTGTGTTCCCTCGGCTTCGACAGCAACTGCCGGCAATGTCGCTGACACGCTGCGACGCGTCGGATATCGACCAGGAGCAGCCGTTCCGTGTCTATCCGCAATTCAACGTCTATCTGGTCGACAGCTCCGATCACTGCTGGACCATAACGGGCAATCCGGCGCAGGCGACCGGGCTGGTCGTGGCGGATCGCAAGGCAGCGCGGAGGTGAGTGGGCACGGATGAATGCTGGCCGAAGCCCTGCAACACTCCTTCATTGCGAACGCAGCGAAGCAATCCAGCTTCCTGCACCTGGCTGGGTTGCTTCGTCGCGGAGCCTGTACTCGGACGGCGCGAAGCGCCGATCCGGGTGCTCCTCGCAATGACGACTGAATAGTCGTTCCGACCATCAAGGGAGAACAGGATGACCGTTAAAGCGCTGCATGACATCGCCGCAGGTTTCGCGCAGGGGCGGGTGATTCCTTATCTCGGCTCGGGCGTGCTGACGCTGGGCGAGGCCGGCGTACCGACGTCGCCGCTCGAACTGGTGGCGCGGCTGACCGCCAAGACCACGGTGCCGCACAAGGTGCGGAGCAATCTCACCGGCGCCGCGCAGTACATCGAGAACTTCAAACATCGCAAGACGCTGTCGTCGCTGATGACCGAAGCGTTCCGTGCGTCGGCTGAGCCAAACGGTCTGCATCGGATGCTGGCCGAATTGCCGGAATTGCCGCTGCTGGTGCACGCCTGGTACGACGACCTGCCGCAGAAGGCCCTCGCGAGTCGCATCGATTGGGGCATGGCCCAGGGCGTCAGCCAGACCGAGCATCACGGCCGCTGGGTGAATTTCTTTCGGCCCGACGGCAGCGAAGTGACCGGGCCCGATCCGAGCATCGTGGCCGACGACATGCCGCTGTTCGCGCCGGTGCCGGACGAGGCGCGCGGCTGGGCGACGCTGCTCTACCAGCCGCTCGGCTCGGTGCGTCCGGCGGCGAACTTCCTGGTGTCGGACAGCGACTTCGTCGAAGTCCTGACCGAGATCGACATCCAGACGCCGATCCCGCAGTCGGTGCAGGAACTACGGCGCGACCGGCACTTCCTGTTTCTCGGCTGCCGTTTCGACAATCAGCTCGATCGTCTGTTCGCGCGTCAGATCATGAAGCGCTCTTCGGCGAAGCACTGGGCCGTGCTGCCCGATCCACTGACCCGCAACGAAGAGCGCTTCCTGGAAGAGCAGAGCATCACCCGGCTGGAGCTTCCGCTGTTGAAGTTCGTCGGCGAATTGGCTGAAGCACTGCAGGGACAGGCGCTGACGGCGTAAGTCTGCTGTCGCCCCCCGCACTCTCCACGTCATGGCCGGCCTCGTGCCGGCCATTGACGTTCTTGCAACGGGCACCGCCGTATTCGTTGATGCCCGGCACGAGGCCGGGCATCACGACGTTGTGTGACGTGGAGTCTTCAGTCCCACCGTCATTGCGGGCGAAGCGAAGCAATCCAGCTTCTGTGCACTGAGCTGGATTGCTGCGTCGCTTCGCTCCTCGCAATGACGGAGAGATGACGTCGCCAGTTGCGACGATGTCTCGTGTAGCTTCGCCAGCCGGTATCAGTTTGTTTCGTTTCTAACAGCTGCATCTACCGATGTCGTCCGGCGGGCCCCGATGTCGGATTCTAAACATCTATGTACATTTCACTTTCACGCTGACTATCCGCACGGAATTGCACGCTTTTTCGCGTTGCGCGGCGCTTGGCACGGTCGTTGCAAAACAGGGATCAGCAAGGCGAGGCATCGTTGGCTGAGCAGACAAGCGAAGCGCAACGTCCGCATCTGAGCCGTGCGACGGTTTTGAACTGAATGAGCTGCGCGGTCCGGCGCAAATCGATCAAGCGGCATTAGGTCAACGGAGAGAAAACATGGCACTTCGGCAAATCGCATTCTACGGCAAGGGCGGCATCGGCAAGTCCACCACCTCGCAGAACACTCTGGCCGCGCTGGTCGAGATGGGTCAGAAGATCCTGATCGTCGGCTGCGACCCCAAGGCGGACTCCACCCGCCTGATCCTCAACACCAAGATGCAGGACACCGTGCTGAGCCTCGCGGCGGAAGCGGGTTCGGTCGAGGACCTCGAACTCGAAGACGTGATGAAGGTCGGCTACAAGGGCATCAAGTGCACCGAAGCCGGCGGCCCGGAGCCGGGCGTCGGTTGCGCCGGCCGCGGCGTCATCACCGCGATCAACTTCCTCGAAGAGAACGGCGCCTATGAGGACGTCGACTACGTCTCCTACGACGTGCTCGGCGACGTGGTGTGCGGCGGCTTCGCGATGCCGATCCGCGAGAACAAGGCGCAGGAAATCTACATCGTCATGTCCGGCGAGATGATGGCGCTGTATGCCGCCAACAACATCGCCAAGGGCATTCTGAAGTACGCCTCGTCGGGCGGCGTCCGCCTCGGCGGCCTGGTCTGCAACGAGCGCCAGACCGACCGCGAGCTCGATCTCGCCGAAGCGCTGGCCAAGCGGCTCAACTCGCAGCTGATCCACTTCGTGCCGCGCGACAATATCGTGCAGCACGCCGAGCTGCGCCGCCAGACCGTGATCCAGTACGCGCCGGATTCGCAGCAGGCGAAGGAGTATCGGACGCTGGCCGAGAAGGTCCATGCCAACGGCGGCAAGGGCACCATCCCGACCCCGATCACGATGGAAGAGCTCGAAGAGATGCTGCTCGACTTCGGCATCATGAAGACCGACGAGCAGGCGCTCGCCGAATTGCAGGCCAAGGAAGCCGCCAAGGCGGCCGCCGCGTCCGCCTGATCCCATCAGCCGGGCCGGCCGCCTCGCGCGGCCGGTCCCCCGGCGGCCCCAGATACGAGGAACAACGATGAGCACCGCAGTCGCAGAATCCCCCGCGGACATCAAGGAACGTAACAAGCAGCTGATCGGCGAAGTCCTGGAGGCCTATCCGGACAAGTCGGCCAAGCGTCGCGCCAAGCATCTCAACACCTACGAGGCCGAGAAGGCCGAGTGCTCGGTCAAGTCGAACATCAAGTCGATCCCGGGCGTCATGACGATCCGTGGCTGCGCCTACGCCGGTTCGAAGGGCGTGGTGTGGGGCCCGATCAAGGACATGGTCCATATCAGCCACGGCCCGGTCGGCTGCGGCCAGTATTCCTGGGGCTCGCGCCGCAATTACTACAAGGGCAACACCGGCATCGACACTTTCGGTACGATGCAGTTCACGTCCGACTTCCAGGAGAAGGACATCGTTTTCGGCGGCGACAAGAAGCTCGGCAAGATCATCGACGAGATCCAGGAGCTGTTCCCGCTCAACCGCGGCATCTCGGTGCAGTCGGAATGCCCGATCGGTCTGATCGGCGACGACATCGAGGCGGTCTCCAAGGCCAAGTCGAAGCAGTATGACGGCAAGCCGATCATCCCGGTGCGCTGCGAAGGCTTCCGCGGCGTGTCGCAGTCGCTCGGCCACCACATCGCCAACGACGTGATCCGCGACTGGGTGTTCGACAAGGCCGGCGACAAGGTCGCGACTTTCGAATCGACCCCGTACGACGTGGCGATCATCGGCGACTACAACATCGGCGGCGACGCCTGGGCCTCGCGCATCCTGCTCGAGGAAATGGGTCTGCGCGTGATCGCGCAGTGGTCCGGCGACGGCACCATCGCCGAGCTCGAGAACACCCCGAAGGCGAAGCTGAACATCCTGCACTGCTACCGCTCGATGAACTACATCACGCGGCACATGGAAGAGAAGTTCGGGATCCCGTGGGTCGAATACAACTTCTTCGGCCCGACCAAGATCGAGGCGTCGCTGCGCGAGATCGCCTCGAAGTTCGACGACAAGATCAAGGAAGGCGCCGAGCGCGTCATCGCCAAATACAAGCCGCGGATGCAGGCGATCGTCGATCGCTATCGCCCGCGCCTCGAAGGCAAGAAGGTCATGCTCTACGTCGGCGGCCTGCGTCCGCGCCACGTCATCGGCGCCTACGAAGACCTCGGCATGGAAGTGGTCGGCACCGGCTACGAATTCGGCCACAACGACGACTATCAGCGCACCACCCACTACGTGAAGGACGGCACGCTGATCTACGACGACGTCACCGGCTACGAATTCGAGAAGTTCGTCGAGAAGGTCCGGCCCGATCTGGTCGGCTCCGGCATCAAGGAAAAGTACATCTTCCAGAAGATGGGTGTGCCGTTCCGCCAGATGCACTCGTGGGACTATTCCGGCCCGTATCACGGCTATGACGGCTTCGCCATCTTCGCCCGCGACATGGATATCGCCATCAACGCTCCGATCTGGAAGCTTACCAAGGCTCCCTGGAGCTGACGGTTCGGAGCTGAACCCACTCGTCACCCGGGCTTCCGGTGAGATCCACCGGAAGCACCGAGTCCCCGAATTCCTTGGGAAAGAACATCACCATGACCGAGACCGCAGAAAAGATCCGGGATCACTTCGATCTCTTCCATCAGCCCGAATATGCGGACATGATGGATAACAAGCGTAAGCAGTTCGAAAACGCCGTCGGCGAAGCCGAAGTCGCGCGGGTGTCGGATTGGACCAAGACCAAGGAATATCAGGAGAAGAACTTCGCTCGTGAAGCCCTGGTCATCAATCCGGCCAAGGCCTGCCAGCCGCTCGGCGCGGTGTTCGCCGCGGTCGGCTTCGAGAAGACGCTGCCGTTCGTGCACGGCTCGCAGGGCTGCGTCGCGTATTATCGCAGCCACTTCTCGCGCCACTTCAAGGAGCCGACCTCCTGCGTCTCGTCGTCGATGACCGAAGACGCCGCGGTGTTCGGTGGCCTCAACAACATGATCGACGGCCTGGCGAACTCCTACGCCCTGTACAAGCCGAAGATGATCGCGGTCTCGACCACCTGCATGGCCGAGGTGATCGGCGACGACCTCAACGCGTTCATCAAGAACGCCAAGGAAAAGGGTTCGGTCCCGCAGGACTTCGACGTCACCTACGCCCACACCCCGGCCTTCGTCGGTAGCCACATCACCGGCTACGACAACGTCATGAAGGGCATCGTCGAGCACTTCTGGGACGGCAAGTCCGGCACGGTCGAGAAGCTCGAGCGCAAGCCCAACGAGTCGATCAACTTCCTCGGCGGCTTCGACGGCAACACCGTCGGCAACATCCGCGAGATCAAGCGCATCTTCGACCTGATGGGCGTCGACTACACCATCTTCGGCGACAACAGCGACGTCTGGGATACCCCGGCCGACGGTGAGTTCCGGATGTACGACGGCGGCACCACGCTGGAAGAAGCCGCCAACGCCATCCACGCCAAGGCGACGATCTCGATGCAGGAATTCTGCACCGAGAAGACCCTGGCGACGATCGAGGGTCACGGCCAGGAAGTGGTCGCGTTCAACTCCCCGATCGGCATCTCCGGCACCGACCGCTTCCTGCAGGCGGTCTCGCGGATCACCGGCAAGGCGATCCCCGAGGCGCTGACCAAGGAGCGCGGCCGTCTGGTCGACGCCATCGGCGACTCCTCGGCGCACATCCACGGCAAGAAGTTCGCGATCTACGGCGATCCGGACCTCTGCTACGGCGTCGCGGAGTTCATCCTCGAACTCGGCGGTGAGCCGACCCACATCCTGGCGACCAACGGCAACAAGAGCTGGGAAGCCAAGGTGCAGGCGCTGCTCGACAGCTCGCCGTTCGGCAAGAACTGCAAGGTCTACGCCGGCAAGGATCTCTGGCACCTGCGCTCTCTGCTGTTCACCGAGCCGGTCGATTTCCTGATCGGCAACACCTACGGCAAGTATCTCGAGCGCGACACCGGCACGCCGCTGATCCGCATGGGCTTCCCGGTGTTCGATCGTCACCATCACCACCGCTCGCCGATCTGGGGCTATCAGGGCACGATGAACGTCCTGGTCAAGATCCTCGACAAGATCTTCGACGAGATGGACAAGGCGACCAATATCGCCGGCAAGACCGATCTCAGCTTCGACATCATCCGTTGATGCCGAAGACGATGACAAAGTCTCGGACCACCTGATCCTCAGGAGCGCCGCATGAGCCGCCTCGCAGACAAGATTCAAGATGTCTTCAACGAGCCCGGCTGTGCGGCCAATCAGGTCAAGTCCGAGAAGCAACGCAAGAAGGGCTGCAGCAAACCGCTGCAGCCGGGGGGCGCAGCCGGCGGCTGCGCCTTCGATGGCGCCAAGATCGCGCTGCAGCCGATCGTCGACGTCGCCCATCTGGTGCACGGCCCGATCGCCTGCGAAGGCTCGTCCTGGGACAATCGCGGCACCAAGTCGTCCGGCTCGAAGCTGTATCGCACCGGCTTCACCACCGACATGGGCGAGAACGACGTCATCTTCGGCGGCGAGAAGCGGCTGTTCCGGTCGATCAAGGAAATCATCGAGAAGTACGATCCCCCGGCGGTGTTCGTGTATCAGACCTGCGTGCCGGCGATGATGGGCGACGACATCGTGGCGGTCTGCAAGGTGGCGGCCGAGAAATTCGGCAAGCCCTGCGTCCCGATCATCTCGCCGGGATTCGTCGGGCCGAAGAACCTCGGCAACAAGCTCGCCGGCGAGGCGATGCTGGATTACGTGATCGGCACCCAGGAGCCGGAAGTCACCACCCCTTACGACATCAACATCATCGGCGAGTACAACGTCGCCGGTGAGCTGTGGCAGGTGAAGCCGCTGCTCGACGAACTTGGCATCCGCATCCTGTCCTGCCTGTCGGGCGACGCGCGCTACCACGAGGTCGCGCAGTCGCACCGCGCCCGCGCCGCCATGATGGTGTGCTCCACCGCGATGATCAACGTCGCGCGAAAGATGGAAGAGCGCTACGGCATTCCGTATTTCGAAGGCTCGTTCTACGGCATCAGCGACACCTCGGAATCGCTGCGCCAGATCGCCAGACTGTTGATCGGCCGCGGCGCCGATCCGGAGCTGATGGACCGCGTCGAAGCGCTGATCGCGCGCGAGGAGGCCAAGGCTTGGGCCGCGATCAAGGCCTATACGCCGCGGCTCGAAGGCAAGAAGGTTCTGCTGATCACCGGTGGTGTAAAATCGTGGTCTGTAGTGGCCGCACTGCAAGAGGCTGGGCTGACCATCGTAGGCACCAGCGTCAAGAAGTCGACCAAGGAAGACAAGGAGCGGCTCAAGGAGACGAGCCCCGACGTCCACCAGATCGACGATCTGCGCCCGCGCGAAATGTACAAGATGCTCAAAGAGGCGCAGGCCGACATCATGCTGTCGGGCGGCCGCTCGCAGTTCGTCGCGCTGAAGGCGCGGATGCCCTGGATGGATATCAATCAGGAGCGTTCCTACGCATATTGCGGTTATGTCGGCATCGTCGAGATGGTGCGGCAGATCGACAAGGCGCTGTCGAACCCGATCTGGGATCAGGTCCGCTCCGCGCCGCCGTGGGAGGAAGTGACCTGGGAGCAGCGCGCCGACGCCGCCAATGCGATCGACGACCGGCAGCGCGCGATCTTCGGGCCGCGCTCCGCGCGGGTCGCGTGAGGAGGCGGCGATGGCCAAGATCGTGAGCCAGACCAAATCCTGCACCGTCAACCCGCTGCGGATGAGTCAGCCGCTCGGCGCGTCGCTCGCCTTCATGGGGCTGCGCAACTGCATGCCGCTGCTGCACGGCTCGCAGGGTTGCACCTCGTTCGGCCTGGTGCTGTTCGTCCGGCATTTCCGCGAACAGATCCCGATGCAGACCACGGCGATGAGCGAAGTCGCCACCGTGCTGGGCGGCTTCGATAATGTTGAGCAGGCGATCGTCAACATCGTCTCTCGCACCAAGCCCGACGTGATCGGGATCTGCACCACGGGCGTGACCGAGATCAAAGGCGACGATCTCGACGGCTTCATCAAGGATGTGCGCACGAAGCACCCCGAACTCGCCCATGTCGCACTCGTGCCGGTGTCGACGCCGGACTTCAAGGGCGCGTTCGAGGACGGCTTTGCCGCGACGGTCACCCGCATTGTCGAGACGCTGGTCGAAGCGCCCGAGCCCGGTACGGAACGCGATCTCGCGAAGCTCAATGTGCTGGCGGGCAGTCATCTGACGCCGGGCGATATCGACGAGCTGCGCGACATCATCGAGGCGTTCGGGCTGGTGCCGACCTTCCTGCCGGATATCTCCGGCTCGCTCGACGGCCATCTGCCGGACGATTTCACGCCGACGACTCACGGCGGCGTCTCGGTGGCTGAGGTCGCCGCGATGGGCGCGGCGGCACATACGCTGGCGCTCGGCGAACAGATGCGGGATGCGGCGGCGGCGCTGGAAGCCAAGGCCGGCGTTTCGTTCACGCTGCTGCAGCGCCTGACCGGGCTGGCGGCCGGGGACGAACTGATGGCGACGCTGGCGCGGATCAGCGGCCGGCCGGTGCCGCCAAAGTATCGGCGGCAGCGCAGCCAGTTGGTCGACGCCATGCTCGACGGTCACTTCTATTTCGGCGGCAAACAGGTCGCGATCGGCGCCGAGCCGGACATGCTGCTCAATATCGCCGGGTGGCTCGCCGATATGGGCTGTACGGTGAGTGCAGCGGTGACGACTACCACCTCGCCGGTGCTCGAGCTCGTCCCGAGCGACGAAGTACTGATCGGCGATCTCGAAGATCTGGAACACCGCGCCGAAGGCTGCGATCTGCTGCTGACGCATTCGCACGGCCGCCAGGCATCGGAACGGCTCGGCATACCGCTGTTCCGCATCGGCCTGCCGATGTTCGACCGCCTCGGCGCCGCCCATCAGGTCGTGGTGGGTTATCGCGGCACGCGCGATCTGATCTTCGCGATCGGCAATCAGTTCATCGCGAACATACGGGAGCCGAATGTGGACAGTTGGCGCACGCTCGCCACCAGCCAGCCGGATCGGATCGATGCGCCGCCTACGGCTCATTAAGACGGCAGCGAAGGAGACGGACGATGCACAGCAACGGAGGCGCGGCATGAAGGTCGCTTTCGCCACCCAGGATCTGAAGCGCGTGGATGCGCATTTCGGTTGGGCCAAGAACATCGCCATCTACGAGGTGACGCCGGACGACTTCCGCTTCGTCGAAGCGGTGCAGTTCGCCGAAGAGAAGGAAGACGGCAACGAGGACAAGCTGGCGGCGAAGATCGACGCCATCCGGGAGTGCGCAATCGTGTATTGCGCGGCGATCGGAGGATCCGGCGCCGCGCGCGTGGTCGCGGCGCAAGTTCACCCGCTCAAGCTGGCGCAGCCGGAACTGATCACCGACCTCATCACCAAGCTGCAAGTCGTGCTGCGCGGCGTGCCGCCGCCGTGGCTGCGCAAGGCGCTGCTCAAGGGTGAAGAACGCAATTTCGATTTTGCCGACGAGGTGTAGACATGACCGACGCGACCACGACGCCCGACGCGGCCATCGACTCGCTGCTCGTCAAGGAACTGATCAAGCAGCTGCGCGCCCAGGACACCCACGGCACCTGGGAGAACAAGTCCGACCTTAAGCTGCTCGAGCCTTACATCATCGACAAGGCCAAGCGCCGCGAGATTCCGCTGATGGGCGATCCGGATCCGGAAACGCTGTGGCGGCTCGAGCTGTTCTACAATGCGGTGGCGCTGTCGATCGAGCGCGAGACGGGGATCATGGTCTCGCCGATGATGAAGATGCATCACGAAGGTTTCGGCCGCCTGATCCTGAGCGCGGGCCGGCTGATCGTGATCAACAAGCATATGCGCGACGTGCACCGGTTCGGCTTCGACAATCTCGGCAAGCTGGCGGAGGAGGGCGACAAGCTGGTCGCCGCGGGGGTCGAGATGATTCTCAAATATCCCGACGTCGCCCATCTCTGAACCGGAGCGAACCCAGAATGTCCGAGATCGAAACGTTGAAAGCCGAGATCAAGAAGCTGTCGGCGCGCGCGACCACGATGAAGATGAATCTGCACGACCTGTCCGAGGAACTGCCGATCAACTGGCAGAACATCATGACGATCGCGCAGCAGACCCAGGACGCCTACGCGGCGCTCGAAGCCGCCCGCAAGACCTTGAAAGAGCTGGAAGCCAAAGCTGCCTGATTGGGCCGCCTGACGCGGCCGCAGCGACAGCACGAACCGCGCGGCCGAGGCCGCGCCAGGAGTAACGACGATGACGATCTTCTCGAGCCGCGACGGCAAGCCGTGGGAACCCACCTACCTCACCGCGATCGACGGCGCCAAATGCATCGGCTGCGGTCGTTGCCACAAGGTCTGCTCGCGTGACGTCATGCACCTGATGGGTGTCAATGAGGACGGCGAACTGGTCGGCTGCTCGCTCGAGAACGACGACGATGACGATGAGGAATTCGTCCGCAAGGTGATGGTGTTGGATCAGGCCGGTAATTGCATCGGCTGCTCGGCCTGTGTCCGGGTTTGCCCGAAGGCTTGCCAGACTCACGTCAAGGCCAGCGAACTCGGGTTGTAGGAGAGCGATCATGGGCGGCGCCGCGAATCTTCAGAGTGGCGGGCCGGCACTGCCGCTGCGTGTCGCCGCCGCCGGCTTCGCGTCGTCACCTGCAGTCGTTTACCGCGCGCTCACCGGGTGTTCGCCGGGAGACGCGCAGATCGACGACGACCGGGCCTTCGATCGGCACGTGCTGGCGTCGATTCTCTCCGCGGCGCTTACCGAGCCAGGGTCGATTTCCGAACGCTGCGGTCTGCTGCCCGATGACTTTACCGCTCTGATCATCGCGTATTTTCCTCACGTTTCGGTGCTGCTGTCGGTGCTCGCGATCGGCGCGGCGGAGGTCGACGACGAGGCCGCGATGCTGCGCGACCTGCTGCTGAAGCATCGCTCGACTTCCGGCGAGATCGGCCACTGGCTGGCGGCGATGGTAGCCCGGCGCGCGATGGAGCCGGATCATCTGTGGGAGGATCTCGGTCTGCGCAACCGGTCGGAGCTGTCGCGGCTGCTGATCCGCCATTTCGCTCCACTCGCGCATGGCAATACCCGCAACATGCGCTGGAAGCGCTACTTCTACCGCAAGCTCTGCGAGGACGACGGCATGGTGATGTGCAGCACCCCGTCCTGCGCGCAGTGCAACGACTTTGCCGACTGCTTCGGCGAGGAGAGCGGCGAAAGCCGCATGGCCGCGCGCCGGCGCGAGGTGGAGCTGGCGGAGGCTATCGCGTCCTGAAGGAGCGACGCCGTCCTTCACCCTCCCCCTCCAGGGGGAGGGTCGCTCGCATAGCGAGCGGGGTGGGGTGGCGAAGTTACGAAACCCTGTGCCCGCGGCTCGGGGGCGCCCCCCCCCCGCGCGGGGGGGGGGGGGGGGGGGGGGGGGGGGGGGCCCCCCGCCACGAGCGGGGCGCTGCGATCATCTGCACGGGAGCGTACAGCGACGATGGGGTGCTCAAAGACAGGTCGTGCCTGGGGCCCCCCACCCCCTACCCCTCCCCGCAAGGGGGAGGGGAGCGCGCTGCGACGCGGGGCGTACGCTCGAGACTACGCAATCTCGCGCAGCACCTGCTCGACCGCCTTGCGCTCCTCCGCCGTCAATGCCGCTTGCGGCGGGACTGGGTCGCCGACGTCGTAGCCTTGCAGCGCCAGGCCGGCCTTGATGCAGGCGGCGAGATTGAATTTCGCGAAGGCTTCGTTGACGCGCCACAGCTTGCGCTGCAGCGTCAGCGCCTCGTCCCAGCGTTGCGCCTTGCACAGCTCGTAGAGCTTCACGCTCTGGCGCGGCGCGATGCAGGCGGGGCCGGCCATCCAGCCGACGCCGCCGATCAGCATCACCGCCGCCGGAATGTGCGCCGAGGCCGAGAACACCTGCAACGACTCGCCGCAGCGATTGATGATCGACAGCAGCCGGCCGGTGTTGGTCGAGGCGTCCTTGATATAGCGGATGCGCGGATGCTCGGCGAGCCGCGCGATCACGTCGAGCGTGAGATCGGAGCGCTGGAATTGCGGGTTGGTGTAGATCACCACCGGGATGTCCACCGCATCGGCGATGGCGCGGAAGTAGCTCTCGATCTGCGCGTCCTTGAGCGGGAAATACGCTTCGAGAATGGCGAGGATGCCGGTCGCGCCGAGCTTCTGATACGCCCTCGCCTGCGCCACCGCATCGGCCGTCGAGGTCGACGCCACGCCGGCGACCACCGGCACGCGCCCGGCCGCGGCCTCGATCGTCGCCTGCACCACCGCTTCACGCTGCGCGGCGCCCAGATAGGCGAACTCGCCGGTCGAACCAAGCGGCGTCAGGCCGTGCACGCCCGCCTTGATCAGGTCGTCGCACAACCGGCCGAGCACATCGGTCCGCACACCGCCATCGGGCTCCAGCGGGGATACCAAATAAGGAAAGACGCCATGAAAATCAGGTCTGTTTTCAGCCACTTGCACACTCCGCGAAGGCCCGGCCGGGAGCGGAACCGGCCGCGTCCTTTCGACCTTAAACCGGCGCGCGCCGCAAGGGCCAAACTCTGCTAAGCCCAACTTGGCCAAACCACGGCATCCGCATGCAACGAGACCTGCCCATGACAAAGTCCCCGCCCCGCGACAGCTTGACGCCCCCCGTCGCGCCGCGCCGTCCGCACGCCTTCACCACCCACGGCATCACCATCAATGACGACTACGCCTGGCTGAAGGACCCGAACTGGCAGGAGGTGCTGCGCGACCCGTCGCTGCTGCAGCCGGACATCCGCACTTATCTCGAGGCCGAGAACGGCTACACGCAGGGCGTGCTCGGCCACACCGATGCGCTGCAGAAGAAGCTGGTCGCGGAGATGCGCGGACGCATCAAGGAAGACGATTCCAGCGTGCCGCTGCCGGATGGGCCCTATGCCTATCTGCGTAAATATCGCGAGGGAGGCCAGCACCCGCTGTACGGCCGCACCCCGCGCGACGGTGGCGAGATCGACGTCATTCTCGATGGCGACGAACTGGCAAAAGGCCTCGACTACTTCGAAATCGGCGACCGTCGGCATTCGCTCGACCACAAGCTCGAAGCGTGGAGCGCCGACACCAAGGGTTCGGAATACTACACGATCCGGGTGCGCGACTGGGCGACCAAGCAGGATCTGCCGGACGAGGTCGAGGAGACCGATGGCGGCGTGGTGTGGACTGCGGACTCGTCGGGATTCTTCTACGTCAAGCTCGACGACAATCATCGCCCAATGCAGGTGTGGCTGCACAAGCTGGGCACCGCGCAGGCCAACGATCTGCTGGTGTACGAAGAACAAGACTCCGGCTGGTTCACCCACATTCACGAGAGCACCAGCGGCCGGTTCTGCGTGATCGCCGGCGGCGACCACGAAACTTCGGAGCAGCGACTGATCGACGTCGCCGACCCGACTGCGCCGCCGCGACTGGTCGCGGCGCGCGAACTCGGCGTTCAGTATTCCATCGGCGATCGCGGCGACGAGTTGTTCATCCTGACCAATGCGGACGGCGCGATCGACTTCAAGATCGTCACCGCACCGCTCGCCGATCCGGTGCGCGCCAACTGGCGCGATCTGATCCCGCACCGCGAAGGCATCTACATCATCGACTTCGATCTGTTCAGCGGCCACCTGATGCGGCTGGAGCGCGCAAATGCGCTGCCGTCGGTGACGATCCGCGATCTCGCCAGCGGCGACGAGCATGCCATCGCGTTCGACGAAGCCGCCTACTCGCTGTCGGCGTCGGGCGGCTATGAATTCGACACCACCGTGATGCGGTTCTCCTATTCGTCGATGACGACGCCCTCGGAACTCTACGACTACGACATGGCGACGCGCGAACGCGTGCTGCGCAAGCGCCAGGAGATTCCGTCGGGCCACAACCCGGCCGATTACGTCACCACGCGGATCATGGCCAAGGCCGACGACGGCGCCGAGGTGCCGGTGTCGATCCTGCATCGCAAGGGGCTGCCGCTCGACGGCAAGGCGCCGCTGCTGCTGTACGGCTACGGCTCGTACGGTCACGCGATGGGCGCCGGCTTTTCGGCGAACGCGCTGTCGCTGGTGGACCGCGGCTTCGTCTATGCGATCGCCCATATCCGCGGCGGCGCCGACAAGGGCTGGGGCTGGTATCTCGACGGCAAACGCGACAAGAAGACCAACTCGTTCGACGATTTCGCCGCCAGCGCTCGCGCGCTGATCGCCGCGAACTACACGTCGGCGAAGCGCATCGTTGCCCATGGCGGCAGCGCCGGCGGCATGCTGATGGGCGCGGTCGCCAACCGCTCGGGCGACTTGTTTGCCGGCATCGTCGCCGAGGTTCCATTCGTCGACGTGCTCAACACCATGCTGGACGACACACTGCCATTGACGCCGCCGGAATGGCCCGAGTGGGGCAATCCGATCGCCAGCGAAGCCGACTTCAAGACCATCCTGTCCTACTCGCCCTACGACAACGTCGCCGCCAAGGACTATCCGGCGATCCTGGCGATGGGCGGCTTGACCGATCCGCGGGTCACCTATTGGGAGCCGGCCAAATGGGTCGCGCGGCTGCGCGCCACCATGACGGGCGGGGGGCCGGTGCTGCTGCGCATCAACATGGGCGCCGGCCACGGCGGCGCCTCCGGCCGCTTCAGCCGGCTCGACGAGGTCGCCATCGTCTACGCCTTCGCGCTGTGGGCGGTGGGCCTGGCTGACGCCGGCGCGTGAGCGTGGCATAAAGCCCGCAATACACCCTCTCCCCGTCATTGCGAGCGCAGCGAAGCAACCCAGAAGCGCCGAGCACTGAGCCTGGATTGCTTCGTCGCTTCGCTCCTCGCAATGACGGAGTTCAACAAAGAAGCCATCAGGAAACAACCCGAGCACATCATGGCCGCACCCAAACCGCCCGGATTTGAAACCCTCAGCCTGCACGCCGGACAACATCCCGATCCAGTCACCGGCTCGCGCGCGGTGCCGATCTATCAGACCACGTCCTACGTGTTTCAGGACACCGACCACGCCGCCGCACTGTTCAACATGGAGCGGCCCGGGCATCTGTACACGCGCATTTCCAACCCGACGACCGCGGTGCTGGAAGAGCGCATTGCGGCGCTGGAGAACGGCGTCGGCGCGGTGGCGACCGCGAGCGGCATGGCGGCGCTGCATCTGGCGATCGCTACGCTGCTGAACGCCGGCGATCACATCGTGGCGTCGTCATCGCTGTATGGCGGCACGATCAACCTGCTGGCGCACACCATGCCGCGGTTCGGCATCACCACGACATTCGTCAATCCGCGCGATCACGCCGCGCTGAAAGCGGCGATCCAGCCCAACACCAAGCTGATGATCGGCGAAACCATCGGCAATCCCGGGCTCGAAGTGCTCGACATCCCGAAGGTCGCGGCGATCGCCCATGAGGCGAAGATTCCGCTGCTGATCGACAACACGTTTGCTACCCCCTATCTGAGCAAGCCGATCGAACTTGGCGCCGACATCGTGATGCATTCGGTGACCAAATGGCTCGGCGGCCATGGCATCGCGATCGGCGGCGTGCTGGTCGACGGCGGCCGATTCGACTGGCGCAGCTCCGGCAAGTTTCCGACGCTGACCGAGCCTTATGCCGGCTATCACGACGTCGTCTTCGACGAGCAGTTCGGCCCGCCCGCCTTCGTCATCCGCGCGCGAATGGAAGGGCTGCGCGACTTCGGCGCCTGCCTGTCGCCCACCAATGCGTTCCAGCTACTGCAGGGCATCGAGACGCTGCCGGTGCGGATGGATCGCCACGTTGCCAATACCAAGGCGGTGCTGGACTTCCTCGGTAGCAACAAGGCGGTCGACTGGGTGCTGCACCCGACGCTGGAGAGCCATCCGGACTACGCGCTCGCCCAGCAATTGCTGCCGAAGGGCGCCGGCTCGATCATCTCGTTCGGCATCAAGGGCGGCCGCGAAGCCGGGCGCAAGTTCATCGAGGCGCTGCGGCTGACCAGCCACCTCGCCAATGTCGGCGACGCCAAGACGCTGGTGATCCACCCCGCCTCGACCACCCATCAGCAGATGAGCGCCGAGCAACTCACTGCCGCCGGGATCGGTGAGGAGTTGATCCGGCTGTCGGTCGGCATCGAGACCGCCGAGGACATCATCGCTGATTTGGCGCAGGCGCTGCGCATGTCGCAGAAGGGCTGAGCCATGCAGATCAAGGTCAACGGCATCGACACCTTCGTCGCCACCGGCGGCAAGGCATTCGACCCCTCGCTGCCGGCCGCGGTGTTCATTCACGGCGCCGGCTTCGATCATTCGGTGTGGGCGCTGCAGACGCGCTGGTTCGCGCATCACGGCTTCGCTGTGCTGGCGCCCGACCTGCCCGGCCACGGCCGCGCCGGCGGCGAGCCGCTGAAGACCATCGCCGAGATGGCCGACTGGGTCGCGGCGCTGCTCGGTGCCGCCGGCGCACAGCCGGCCAAGCTGATCGGCCACTCGATGGGCTCGCTGATCGCGCTGGAAGCCGCCGCGCGGCATCCCGCCAAGGTGGCGTCGCTGGCGTTGATCGGGACTACCTCGGTCATGACCGTCGGCCCGGATCTGCTGAAGGCCGCCGAGGTCAACGATCCTGCTGCGATCGCCATGATGACGATCTGGGGTCTCGGCCCCGACGCCGAGATCGGCGGCAACCTCGCGCCGGGCCTGTGGATGCATGGCGGCTCGGTGCGGGTGCTCGAAGCCAACAAGCCGGGGGTGATCTTCAACGACCTGTCGGCCTGCAACGACTACAAGGACGCGCTGGCGGCGGCGGCGAAGGTGACGGTGCCGACGCTGTTCATCCTCGGCGAGCGCGACATGATGACACCGACCAGGAACGGCAAAACGCTGGCGGCGGCAGTGGCCGGCTCCCGCACCGTGATCCTGAAAGGCGCCGGGCACACGATGATGGTCGAGCGTCCCGACGAGGTGCTGAAGGCGCTGCAGGGGTGATCAAAGACGTTTGTTGCTGAGCAGGGCATCGCCGCACGAGCTGCGGCGCTGCCCTTGTGCTCCTGGGACGAGACCCGCGGCATTCCGCGGCCGCGGGACGAGGTGCATCCCTCAGGACGCCACACCGAGGAAGTCGCGTGCCATCCCCGGGTTGGCGTTCAGCTCCGCCGGGGTGCCCTCGTACACGACATGACCGTTGTTAAGTCCATAGACTCGGTTGGCAAAGCTGAGGGCGGCTGCGACGTTCTGCTCGACCACGATCATGGTGCGGCCTTCCGCGGCGAGATTGCGCGCGACCGCGACCAGATCGCGGACGATCAGAGGCGCGAGACCTTCAAACGGCTCATCGAGCAGGATGATGCGAGCATCGCGGATCAACGCGCGGGCGATCGCCAGCATCTGCTGCTCGCCACCGGACAATGAGCGGCCGGCCGATTTGCGCCGCTCCTTGAGTCGCGGAAATACCTCGTAGATCCGTTCGAACGACCAGGCGTTCGGCGCGGTCAGTGCTGCGATGCGCAAATTCTCCTCGACGCTGAGACCACCGAAGATCGCCCGCTCCTCGGGAACCAGTTGCACGCCCATGGCGGCGATCGCCGACGGCGGCATTCCGGCGATCGGCTTGCCGTCGAGGCGGATGGCGCCGCTGCGCGGCGACAGCACGCCCATGATCGAGCGGAGCGTCGTCGTCTTGCCGGCGCCATTACGCCCCAGCAGGGCCACGACCTCGCCCTGCTCGACCCGGATGGACAGGTCGAACAGCACATGGGAATCGCCATACAGCGTGTTGATCCGGTCGACTTCAAGCAGGCTCATGAGCGTGCAACCCTCCGAGATAGGCATCCTGGACCGCCGGGTTGCGACGGATTTCATCGGCCGTGCCGTCCGCCAGCAGCCGGCCCTCGTAAAGCACGGTGATGCGCTCGGCGAGGCCGAAAATGGCGTCGAGATCGTGCTCCACAATCACCACGGTTCGAGCTCGGGCAATGTCGCGTATGAAGGCACAGGTCGCGGCCCTCTCCGCCGGGCTCATACCGGCCAGCGGCTCGTCGAGCAGCAGCACGTTCGGACTGGTCGCCAGCGCCATCCCGATCTCGAGCCGGCGCTTCTCGCCGTAAGCCAGCACATGTGCCGGCGTATCGGCACGCTCGACGAGGTCGAGCATGGACAGGATCGACGAGACCTGCGCTTCTACTTCCGCAAGACTGTTCGCCGGCCGCAACAGGTCGAAGCGCAGCGGACCGCGACTGCGGGCCAATGCGGCGATGCGCAGGTTCTTGCGCACCGACAGGTTGGGAAACAGCTGGTTGAGCTGGTTGCTCTTGGCGATCCCGAGCTGAGCGGCTCTGCTGACACCGAGACCGGTGACCTTCTCACTGAACAACAGCACATCACCGGACGTCGGGCTGACCTCGTCGAGCAGCATTTTGAACAATGTCGACTTACCCGCGCCGTTCGGGCCGATCACGGCATGGATCGATCCGCGACGAACCTTGAACGAGACGCCGTCGACGGCTTTCAAACCGCCATAGTAGCGAGCCAGCGATCGCGCCTCGAGCGCGGTCTCTCCGTCTCCCGTCGCAGGCTCGGCCAGCGGCAGGGTCACATCCGCACGCGCCGCCGCGCCACCGGTGGCCGCGTCGATGTTGTGCGCCTCGATCACCTCGGTCTTCGCCTCGGCAGCGCGCAGCGCGGCTTGGTTGCGCCGCTCACTCCACCAATGCGCGATCTCCCCGCAAATGCCGCGGCGCAGCCCGATCACCAGCACGATGAAAGCGACGCCGAGGACCAGCTTCCATAGAATGGCGAAGCCGGGGATCAGTTGCAGATTGTCGCGCAGCCACAGCCACACCGTGGCGCCGACCAGCGGCCCGATCAACGTGCCGGCGCCCCCGACGATGGTCTGCACCACCAGTTGACCCGACGTCTCCAGCGAGAATGCATCGGGCGGCATGTAGCTCTGAAAAGAACCGAGCAATCCACCTGCGAGACCCGCGTAAAGCGCGGCGAGGACGAAGGCCGTCAGTTTATAGGCAGGCACGTTGTGGCCCAGCATCGCGACGCGGCCGGTGTTCTCCTTGATCGCCAGCAGGATCGCCCCGACCGGCGAGCGCACGATGCGCCGTGCCAGCACATAGCCGACGAAAAAGATCACCGCGAACAACCCGTACATCGGCAGACCGGCCGTGATGCGGAACGCATGCTCACCGAAACCGAGCACGGGCACCGGTACGCCAGCGATGCCGTTCTCTCCGCCCGTGTAGTCGGTCAAGATCGAGTTTTCGATGAAGTATGCCATCTGTCCGAAGGCGAGCGTGATCATCGTGAAGTAGATGCCGATCCGGCGCACGGCGAACCAGCCGACCACCAAGCCGAAGACGCCGGCCGCACCCGTGCCCGCGAGGAGGGCCAGCCAGACGCTGCCGATCGCGCCGGACACCAGGAGATACGCCGTGACGAATCCGCCGACGCCATAGAAGGCGGCCTGACCGAACGACAGCAGGCCCGTCAGCCCGAACAGAATGTCGAAGCCGAGGCCGATCAGTCCCCAGTTCAGCACACGCGTCAACAGATCGGTGGAGAAGCCCAGCGGATTCAGGACCAGCGGTCCGAAGATCAGTGCGAGCAGAACTGCGATTTCCGCGGAGTACGTCCTGACGCGCTTCATGCCCTGCCTTCCGATCCGAACAGGCCCTGCGGGCGCATCACCAGCAACAGCGCCATCAGCGCATACAGCATGACTTCGGAATAGGACGAGTTGAACGCGCTCGTCAGGCTGATGATCTCGCCGGCGATCAGACCGCCGACGATCGCGCCGGGAAACGAACCGAGGCCGCCGAGGACGATCACGACGAACGATTGCGCCATGAAATTCGCACCCATATCCGGCGACACCGCGACCACCGGGGCATACAGCATCCCGGCGAGCCCCACGGCGACGATGCCGATGGCGAACACAAGCAAGAAAGCGCGGCGCACGTTGATGCCGAGGATGCCGACCATGCCCGGATTTTCGATTCCGGCACGCACCACCAATCCCATCGAGGTGCGATACAGCACGAGATACAGCCCGATCAGCAACCCGGCGATGATCGCGATCAGTTGCAGCCGGTAGGTCGGATAGATGAGGAACCCAAGCTGTGTGGCGCCCTGCCCCCAGGGCGGCACCGGCACGCGCTGCGCGTTGCCGCCGAAACCGGCACGGATACACTCGACCAGAACAATGCCGATGCCGTAGGTGACGAGGATCTGGTCTTCGTGCGGCCGGTCGTAGAAGTAGCGAATGATGACGCGCTCGAGCAAGAAGCCGAGCACCAGCATGAAACAGCAGCCGAGCACGATCGCCAGCACGAACGACGAGGTATAGTGCAGCAGCACGAAGACCGTATAGGCGCCCACGGCGAACAGCGCGCCGTGGGCGAAGTTGAGCACGCCGAGCGTGCCGAGGATGATCGTCAGCCCGCTGCTGACCAATGCCAGCAGCGTACCGAGTGCCAAGCCGTTGAAGGCCTGCGAGACGAGAACGGGCCAGCTCGGCATGACCATTTCCTCAGGTATAGGGGCCGAGCTTGCAGCCGAAGAAGTCCGGTGAATTCATCACGCTCTCGCCGTCGACGATCTCGACGATGTCGTAGAAGTCTTCCTTGTGCTTCATCTCAGCGGGCTTCTTGCCGCGCAGGATCGGGATCGGCCGAACCATCTGATGATCTTCGGCGCGATAATAGACCTTGCCGATCGTGGTGTTGTAAGGCTGCGACTTGGAGCTTTCCATCACCTTGATGACGTCGACCGGATTGAAGGTCTTCGCACGCTCCACCGACATCGCCCACAGATAGGTTTGCATGTAGCCGATATGGGCGCCCCATCGCGGATAGTACTTGTTCTGCGCGACGAAGCTCTCGACGAAGGCCTTGGCGAGCGGGAAGGTGTCCTGCAGGCCGAACCAGAAATCGCAGCTGCCATACACGCCCTGCATCAGCTCGGCGCCGAGCTCCTTGTCCTGGAACGACGACAGATTGGGGACCACGAGCTTCATGCGCTTGAGCACGCCGAACTGCTCGGCCTGCTTGGTCGAGGCGACGGCGTCACCGCCGAAAGCGATGTTGACGAACACGTCGGCGCCGCTGTTGGCGATGTTGAGCAGCGCCGAGGAGTAATCTGTGGTCCCGAGCGGGACCACTTCCTTGGCGATCTGCTTCCAGCCCTGCTCGGTCGAGAATTTGGCGAAGCTGTCATAGACGCTGTGGCCGTAAGTGTAGTCCGGCACCAGGAACGCCATCTTGATATTCTTACCGAGTGCCTTGGCGACCACCGGTGCAAGACCCTTGGCGGCCATGTAGGCGTTCTGCTGCGAGCGGAAGCCGTAGCGCTGGCAGTTTTTGCCTGTGATGTCGTTGGAGCCGGCGATGCCGACCATGTAGAGCACCTTCTCGCGCGAGCCGAGCTCTTCGAGCGCGATCGCGCTCGAGCTCGACACCGACCCGGCCACCATGATGGCCTTGTCGCGCTGGATGAACTGGGTAGCGCTCTGCACGTCGAGGTTCGGTTTGCCCTCGGTATCTGAGACCTTGTAGCGGATCTGGCGGCCGAGCACGCCCTTGCCCTTCAGTCCCCAGCTCTGGGCGATATCACCGCCTGCGTTGATCTGCGCGATCGCCAGATCGTAGCCGAGCTTGAGGTCGCCGCCGTCGCCCGAGAACACGCCGGTGAGCGGGATGGTCAGACCGACGAAAACCGAATCGGCGGAAACGCCTGCCGGAAACGTGCCGATGGTCGCCGGCGACTGCGCAAACGAGCGTTCCGGAAGCATGAGACCGGCTGCGGCGCCGACTCCTCCGAGCAAAAGCTGCCGACGGTCAAACTGCATGTCACCACCTCTGTCAGTTCAATCACCACCACCATCGGCGGTGAGTTGCGGTTTGGGGGAAGCCCCGGCGAAACTAGAGACCGATACGGGCAGTCTGCGTCGCGCGGCCGATGTCGTCCGCGGCATCGTCCACAGCCGCGACGTTCGCTGCGTCGTCGATGAAGGTCGCCGGCACCAGCCGGCGGCGGTTGATGCCCAGCTCGAAGACGTCGAAGCGATTGTAGTACCCGACGACATCGTGGAATTGTTTCGGCTCGACGCATTTGTTGAGGTCGATGTCGGCATACAGGATGCCCTCGTCCTCGCAGAGCGTTTCGCCGATCTGCTCGCCGGTCGGATCCAGAAAGTAGGACGCCGCGTTCGGCGTACCGTCGAGCACGGCGGCAATCGACGGATCGCGCGCCATCAGCAGTTCGCGCGCCGGCTTGTCGAGGACGCCGGCGGTGACGAGGCCGAAAACCTTCGCTTCAAAACAATGCGCGCTGGCGCGGATACGGGTCGCCGTCCCGATATGGTAGTTGCCGCCTTCGGCCGGGCGCCGCGTCGGCCAGATCGGCGGCCAGCTGGAGATGTGAAACTGCTCGCCCTGCGCGATCAGCGCGTAGCGCGCCAGCGGATTGGTGTTCTCGCCGCAGATCAACTGACCGATCCTGCCGATCGGCGTATCGACAACGCGCAGACCCGCGCCGTCACCGGCGCTCCAGATCAGCTTCTCGTAGAACGTCGGCACCAGCTTGCGGTGGTGATTGAGAATCGTCCCGTCCTCGCCGATCAGCAGATTGGAATTCCAGATGCAGCCGACGCTGGCCGGCGACCTCTCGCTGATGCCCATCGACACCACGATCCCGTGTGCCCGCGCCTCGTCCCGGATCGCCTTCACCTCGGGTCCGTCCACCAGCACCGACTGATCGGCCATTCGCGCGAACAGATCGTGGTTATCGATCGGCGCCCACAAAGCGGCCCACACCGGAAATGCAGGGACGAAGGTCTCGGGAAACGCAACCAGAGCGGCACCTGCCGCGGCTGCCTCACGGATGAGCGAGAGCGCCTTTTTCGTAGTCGCAGCCCTGTCGAGGAACACCGGTGCGGCGTGAACCGCGGCCGCCTTGAATCGAGGAAGCATATCGTCGTCCTTTGTTTCCAACAGGCTAGGTCGCTTCCGAACGCTGTGGGTAGAGGCAATCCTGCAAGCCGGCTTGCATCCGGCAAGAATGCGTCTCAGCAGCATCTATTGGCACGGGTTTTGCCGATGTCGTCGCATGAAGGACTTCAATTCACTCGACTGGGATGACCTCAAGGTGTTCTTGCACGCGGCCAGGGGCGGCAGCCTGGGCAGCGCGGCCAAACGCATGAAGGTCGATCAATCCACCGTCAGCCGCAAGATCGCGCATCTGGAGAGCACGCTTGGCATCGCGCTGTTCGAGCGGCTCCCCTCCGGACTGCGCGTCACCGAGCTGGGCGACCGTTTGCTGTGCCACACCGAGAGGATCGAGAGCGCGGTCATCGCGATGCAGGAGGACGTGCAATGCGGCAGTAGCCGGACGGCCGGCCGCGTCCGGCTGGCGACGATGGAAGGCATCGCATCGCTCTATCTGGCCGCGCGCTTCTCGCGTCTTCACCGCCAGCATCGCAACCTGACGGTCGAATTGCTGACGTCGCCGCAGACCGTTTGGGTGAACCGCCGCGAGGCCGATCTCTTCCTCAGCTTCTTCCGCCCTCGCGGCCAGGGCATGGTTTCCGAGCGAATCGGATGTTTCGAGCTGGGCCTGTACGCCTCACAGGACTATCTCGATCAGCTCGGCACACCCAGTTCCGCCGCCGACCTCGCGCGGCATCAGTTCATCACCTATATCGACGATCTCATCCAGCTCGATTCGATCCGCTGGCTGGACGACATCATCAAGAATCCCACTGTCAGTTTTCATTCCAACAGCATGATTGCGCAGATGAACGCCGCGGCCGGGGGTCTCGGCCTGGTCTTGCTACCGAGCTTCGCCGCTAAGGATCGCGACGATCTGGTGCCGGTGCTGCACGACCAGATATGGACGGCACGCGAAGTCTGGATCAACGTGCACACCGACCTGCAGTTCGTGCCGCGCATACGCGCGGTGTCGAGCTTCCTCAAAGCGACCTTCAAATCCGACCCGATCATGCAGGCCGCCCCACCGGAGGGGTTATCTACGGCACCCTCGGATGGAAGCAGAGCTCGCGATGAACGCCGGCCGGAAGCCGTGATCAGCGAGCTGACCGAACCATGCGTCGATTCCGCACTAGCCCTGATCTCGATGAGCACCACTGCCCGCGCTTCGGGAACGGCCTCACACGACTTGGCTTCGCTATCCATGGATCCGGATGCTACCCTCCCTTGCCGAACACCCGGCTCGCCAGTACGTCGCCGGCCTCGATCGTCATGATATCCTCGGCGCTCAGCGAGCGGTCGAGGTCGGCGATCAGGCGGTTGGCCTGGCGGAGACGGATGCGGTCGAGAGCGTTGCGGATCGAGCGGGCGTTGGCGAACAACGGCTGGGTTTTGCGGATGCCGATGTAGCGCTCGAAAGCAGCCTTCGCTTCGGGGGCGAAGTGATAATTCTGCTCGTTCAGCATGCCTTCGGCGATCGTCAGCAGCTCGCCGTCGGTGTAGTCCGGAAAGTCGATGTGGTGCGCGATGCGGGAGCGGAAGCCCGGATTGCTGGCGAAGAACTTCTCCATCCGGTCGGCATAGCCGGCAAGGATCACCACCAGATCGTCGCGCTGGTTCTCCATCACTTGCAGCAGGATCTCGATCGCTTCCTGGCCGTAGTCGCGCTCGTTCTCCGGGCGATACAGATAATAAGCCTCGTCGATGAACAGCACGCCGCCCATCGCCTTCTTCAGCACCTCCTTGGTCTTCGGTGCGGTGTGGCCGATATATTGCCCGACCAGTTCGTCGCGCGTCACCGACACGACGTGACCACGCCGCACGAAGCCGAGCCGGTGAAGGATCGACGCAATGCGCAGCGCCACCGTGGTCTTGCCGGTGCCGGGATTGCCGGTGAACGACATGTGCAGCGTCGGATTGCCGGTCGCGAGCCCCATCCGCTTGCGTAAGCGTTCGACCAACAGCAGCGCGGCGATCTCTCGGATTCGCGTCTTCACGGGCTTGAGCCCGATCAGCTCGCGATCGAGTTGATCGAGAACCTCGCCGATGCCGACGGCTTCAAACTCGGCACGGAGGTCGACGCGCTCGGGCGGCGTGTCGCTCTCGTTGGTGGCTGCAGCAGGCGTGTCCACAATCACTCTCCGTAGCGGCGGCCTTCAGGCTTGTCGGCCGAATAGGCGCGCGTGGTGTAGCGCATGTTGCGGCCGTCGACTTCCTGGCGGTCGAGCCGGAAGCCGGGCTCCTCCTTCGGTCGATTGACGATGAAGGACAGCCGCACCGACTCCCAGCCGTGCGAGGAGTCGAACGCCGACAGCCGGATGTAGCGGTCGCCGTAAACCTTGCGGCATTCGGCCAGCTCCATCATCACGCCGGCCGCGTCCTGCAGGTCGAACATCGGCAGCCCCCACATGTCCCAATAGGTGTTGCGGGGATGCGGGTCGTCGGTGAATTCGAGGTTCACCGCCCAGCCCTTGCCGAGCGCATATTGCACCTGCGCGGCGATCTGCTCGTCGGTGAGATCGGGCAGGAACGAGAAACAGCCTTGGGTCACGCGCATGAATTGCTCCTTATTTTTTGGGCGAACGATCTCCGGGGCCGTCATTGCGAGCGAAGCGAAGCAATCCAGAAGCGAGGCATCCAGAAGCGTAGTGCATGCGGCTGGATTGCTTCGTCGCTTCGCTCCTCGCAATGACGATTACGTCGAAACCGAGGGTGTCGGCGCGTAGTCGGGGGTATCGGTGGATTCGTAGTTGAAGGTGACGTTCTTCCAGGTGTCGAGCGCGGCCTTCAGCGGCGTGCAGGTCTGCGCCGCCTTGGCCAGGATCTCCGGGCCCTCGTGCACGTAGTCGCGGCCCTCGTTGCGGGCGAGGATCATCGCTTCGAGCGCGACACGGTTCGCGGTGGCGCCGGCCGCGATGCCCATCGGATGGCCGATGGTGCCGCCGCCGAACTGCAACACGACGTCCTCGCCGAGCAGGTCGAGCAGCTGATGCATCTGGCCGGCGTGAATGCCGCCCGACGCCACCGGCATCAGCTTGTTGAGGCTGGCCCAATGCTGGTCGAAGAACACGCCGTGTTCGAGCTGCATCGGATTGTAGTCTTCGCGGCAGATGTCGTAGTAGCCCTTGGTGGTCGCCGGATCGCCCTCGAGCTTGCCGACCACGGTTCCGGCATGGATGTGATCGACACCGGCGAGCCGCATCCATTTGGCGATGACGCGGAACGACACGCCGTGATTGCGCTGCCGGGTGTAGGTCGAGTGGCCGGCGCGGTGCAGATGCAGGATCATGTCGTTCTTGCGCGCCCACTTCGCCATCGACTGGATCGCGGTGTAGCCGATCACGAGGTCGATCATCACGATGATCGAGCCGAGTTCCTTGGCGAATTCGGCGCGCTCGTACATGTCCTCCATGGTCGCCGCGGTCACGTTGAGATAGGTGCCCTTGATCTCGCCGCTCACGGCCTGCGCCTTGTTGACCGCCTCCATGCAGTATTGAAAGCGCTCGCGCCAATGCATGAACGGCTGCGAGTTGATGTTCTCATCGTCCTTGGTGAAGTCGAGGCCGCCCTTCAGCGCTTCGTACACCACGCGGCCGTAGTTGCGGCCGGACAGGCCGAGCTTCGGCTTGACGGTGGCGCCGAGCAGTGGCCGGCCGAACTTGTCCATGCGCTCGCGCTCGACCACGATGCCGGTCGCCGGCCCCTGGAAGGTCTTCACATAGGCGATCGGCAGCCGCATGTCCTCGAGCCGCAGCGCCTTCAGCGGCTTGAAGCCGAACACGTTGCCGATGATCGAGGCGGTGAGGTTGGAGATCGAGCCCGACTCGAACAGATCGAGGTCGTAGGCGATGTACGCGAAGTACTGGCCGGGCGAATTCGGCACCGGATCGACTCGGTAGCACTTGGCGCGATACTTCTCGGCCGCGGTCAGGCGGTCGGTCCAGACCACCGTCCAGGTCGCGGTCGAACTCTCGCCGGCCACGGCTGCGCAGGCCTCAACCGGATCGACGCCATCCTGCGGCGTGACGCGGAACAGCGCGATGACGTCGGTGTCCTTCGGTTCGTAATCGGGCTCCCAATAGCCCATCTTCTTGTATTCCATCACGCCGGAGCGATAGCGGTCCTTGCCGCGGATGGTGACTGACTCGTTCATGTCGTCCTCCCTGAAAGCTGATTGGCGTCGGCCGCGAGATGTCAGATGCCGTTCCGGAAACGGGGATCGCGAAGGTGCCGCATGTCCGGCACGTGTCGCGAATGCGTCGCAGGGACTTTGATCACAACGGCTAAAATAAGAGAAATTTCATTATCTTCGACATCGCCAAAGTAAATATTATGAGGCGACGGATTGCAGCGCTTCGAGCTCGGCCTTCGCGTTGTCGATTGCGATTTGGAGCGTGACATAGAGCTCCGGCACGTCGTGCGCGTGCTCGCTGCACGCCATCTCCATGCGGCGACAGGCTTCGGCGAGCTGGACGAAGCCGAGTTGACCGGCGAGCGAGATCGTCTTGTGGGCGATCGCTCCGAGCGCCTCGCGCTCCGCCGGGTCGAACGCGCCGATGCCGGGGGCGACGGCTGGCTCGTCGTGAGGCGCGCGCGGCTCCATCCGGGCGATCGTCTCGGACAGTTGCGCCGCAAAGCCCGCGATCACCTGATCGTCTGCAAACAGCCTGAGGTCGTCGAGCGCATCCTGATCGCGGACCGGCAGATCCGGTCCGGCTGCCGATGGCGCCAACGGCACGGACGGCAGGTTCGCGACGCCACCATCAATCCATCGGGCCACACAGGCGAGTAGTTCGACGCGATTGATCGGCTTGCCGAGATGGTCATCCATGCCCGCCGCCTTGTAGCGCGCGACCTGTTCGGGAAGAACGTTCGCCGTCAGTGCGATGATCGGGACCGTGCTCGGGCCGACGCCTCTCGCGCGGATCCGCCGGGTTGCCTCCAGCCCGTCCATCTCGCCCATCTGCACGTCCATGAAGATCAGATCGTAGACGCGACTGCTGGTCATGGCGATCGCCGTGCTGCCGCTGTCCGCCAAATCGACCTGGTGCCCCGCCCTGCAGAGCATGGTCCTGCAGAGATCGCGGTTCATCTCGACATCGTCGACCACGAGAATCCGGGCGCGCCTGCTGCTCTGAACCGGCGCGTCGTGCCTGTCGATGTCGATCTGCTCGGCGACCGGCAGGTCGATTTCGAACGCGAAGGTGCTGCCTATTCCAGGCTCGCTCTCGATTTTCAGCTCCCCCTGCATGGCGTGAACGATGCGCTGCGAAATCGCCAGGCCGAGACCGGTGCCCCCGTATTTGCGCGAGATCGTCTCGTCGGCCTGGCTGAACCTTTTGAAGAGCCCGTTCTGCTCATCCGGCGAGATGCCGATGCCGGTGTCGGTCACGGCAATCCGCAGACGAACGACATCGTCGACCCGCGACACGCAGGACACGATCAGTTCGACCGAGCCGGCCGCAGTGAACTTGACGGCGTTGTTCATCAGGTTCAGCAGCACCTGCCGCAGCCGTGCAGCGTCTCCGATCAGGACAGGCAATGTGGAACGCGTCGCCGCGATCAGTCTGAGGCCTTTTTCATCGGCCTTCGGCTCGATGATCGAGGCGCAATTCGCGATCAGCTCCGGGATATAGAGCGGCTTGCTCTCCAGCTTCACGCCGCAGGCCTCGATCTTCGAGAAGTCGAGAATGTCGTCGATGATGACACGCAGCGAGTCGCTGGCCTCGAAGATCCGGGTCACCTGACGGCGGGTGTCCGGAGCAAGCGTCTGGTCTTCCAGCAAGAGATCGGAGTATCCGATGATCCCGTTCAGCGGGGTGCGGATTTCGTGGCTCATATTGGCGAGAAAATCCGCCTTGGCGGCACTCGCCTGCTCGGCGGTCGCGCGTGCGGCCTTGAGTTCGTCCTCGTATTTGAGCTGCTCGGTCAGATCGATCGCGATTCCGAGAACGCCCAGATTGGTTCCATCTTTCGACCGCAGCAGACTGAGAGTCAGCCGCACGGGAATGCGGTTGCCCTGTCGGTCGATATAGGTCCAGACCGCGGTGTCCGGATCGTTGCGTGCGAGCCGCGCCCGAAGCACGCCGGCGTTGGAGGCGACATGCACTCCTTCGCTTCGCATCGCTGCGGCGCGCTCCGCGAGTTCGTCGGGATCGTGAAACAGCATTGCGGTGGCTTGGCCGATCATCTCCTGCGCCTTGTAGCCCAGCATCCGTTCGGCGGCCGGGTTGAACAACGTGATCGTCCCCGAGACGTCGGTCGCGATCACCGCATAGGCGGCGCGTTCGAGGATGGCGGTTTGCAGCGTCAGGGTTTTCTCGAGCTGCGCGGTTCGCTCGGCGACCTGCCGTTCGAGCGAGGCGTTGAGATTGTGGATCTCTCTCTCGGCCTGCACCAGGTCGGTGATGTCGCGCGCGGAGGCCGCCATCCCGATCAACGTGCCGTCATCCGAGCGCATCGGCGAGATGCTCACGGCGACATCGACCAGGTCTCCGTTCGCCTTTCGTCGCTTGGTCCAAAGATAGGCGAAGCAGGTCCCGTCCTGCATGCCGGCGAGCATCTGCCGCTCTTCCTCCCGAAGTTCGTCGGGAACGATCAGGTCGCTCGCGTTCCGGCCGATCGCCTGATCGGCGGTGTAACCGAACAGCAGCTCCGCCGCCTTGTTCCAGCTCAGCACGGAGCCGTCCAAGGACTTGCCGACGATCGCGTAACTCGAGCACTCCACGATCGCCGCCAGATGCGCGTAGTGACGCGTTCGCGCATTGCGCCGTTCGAACCGCGTCAGATGCAGCTCGATCAGGCCGGCGATCAGCAGGCCGATCGCTAACGAACTCGCCAAGATCCACCACGGGATATCGAGTGCCCAGCTGCCCAGCGCTTCCCATGACGGCACATCGGCGGACGCGATGCGTCCGGCCACGACGCTCAGGGCGACGATCACGGCGGCACCGCCGAGACGGACGACAAAACGCGCGCTTCTGCCGCCAGCTGGACGTCGGGTCGGCATCGGCGCGCCTTCGAACTTTCGCTTCGCTGGATCCAGGCGAATCACGATCGGAACTCGTGCTAAGCCGCCGGATCTCGTTTCGGACCGGCACAGCAATAATGCTGGATGGTCTCGAACAATCCGCTGACGTCGAACGACTTCTTGAAAATGCCGATGGCGCCGGGATAGCCCAGCACGTCGCGCTTCAGCAGCTTCTCGGTCGAGAGGTCGAGGTCTTTGGCGCTCAGCACGATCACCGGAATTAGGGCGGTCGCCGGATAGCTGCGCAGCCGGGTGATCAGGAAGTCGGCGTCACCCTCCGGCATGTGATAATCCGTCACGACCACGCTCGGAAAATGACCGGCCGCAAGACGCAGTGCGCGCGCGGCGTTCGGAGCAAACAGCACGTCGATGCCGAGCTTTTTGAGACGGCTGGCGAGGAATTGGCCGACCTGCTCGTCATCGTCGACCACCAGCACCCGCGGCTGCGTCGGCACCTCCTTTGCGGCTGCTGCCAACGCGTCTGTTTCCGTGGCGATCGCTTCCGCCATCTGCGGAAATATCTCGATGAGCGCACGGCTGATGTCGAGCCAGAAATCGGTTCGCTTGCAGGCGAGGAACATTCCCATCGCTTCGCAGCGCTCCAGGGTCTCCGCGCTCGATACACCGGTGACGACGATCACGTCGACCGGAGGCCCACCGGGCTCGAGCAGATGGAACGACGCCGTCAGTCCATCCAGCTCCGGCATGTTGACGTCGACGATAATCAGATCAGGTGACGTCCGCCGCGCCTTCAGCAACATCTGCAAGCCGTTTGTCGCGGTATCGACTTCGAAGCCCATTCTCCGGCACCGCGTCGACAGGGCCTTCAAGATTGCCGGGTCATCGTCCGCAATCAAAATCCTACGCGCACTCATTCGAATCTCTCCGGCGTCGTCGATTGTTCGGACTTCGGCTGGTTGTCGCGATCGAGCACCTCCAGCAGATCATCGAGGCGGGTCACCACGTCGCTGCTCGCCGTCGTTCCGCGCGTAAAGGCATCGAGCACGCGTTCCAACCGCGCGGCTGTCTCACTGATCGAATCGTAACCGTACAGGCCGGCCACGCCGGCCAGCTTGTGCACGACATCGCGCATCGGCGCGGCGGAGTCTCCAGCCGCAAAGACGGCCCGAAGTTCCCGGAGGGTGGCGGCATCGTCACTCAGCCGACGCCCGATATCCACGTCCGGCGGCATGACATCCTCTTGATCCATGGCTGTGAGATCGAGGTACTTGCGAACACTGCCGATGAGGTCGCGCAGGTTGAACGGCTTGAAGATGACGCCCGACACGCCGCACGACATGAATTGAGCGACATGATTTTGTCGGCTGCGGGAGGTCGTAAAGACCACCGGAATGCCCCGCGTGGCCGTTCGATTGCGCAACCGTTCGAGCAACTCCAGACCACCGATACCCGGCATCGAGACGTCACTCAGGATCAGATCCGGAAGCCATTCCGTGACCGCCTGCATCCCCTCTTCGCAGGAGAGACAGCCCTTGGTTTCCAGACTCGGATCGAGCGACAGCACCACGGAAACGATTTTTAACATCGCTGGATCGTCGTCGATATGGAGAATGCGACTCCTCACGAAGCCCCCTGTCCGCGGTTCAGCCGGCGGTAGACGCAACAAGTAATTCGATTAGTTTTGTAATCACATCGCCCGCGATAACTCTGATCGTCGGCAAGCTAATTTCTCGTTTAGATGACGGCGATTCTCGTCGAACGGGAAGATATTTCGCCGCTACTCGTCATTGAACGAGGATACGTCGTAATCGATGAAGTTCACGGATTTGTACGAGGTCACCAGCGTCTGGCCGTTCCAAGACCAACGGCTTCGACTTTGACCGGGCTGCCGGTCGATGTGCACCGGAAGCTCTCCGGTCAGCCAGCAAGTAATTGACGATGACAAACTATCAGGATCGCAACGCCGCCTGCAGAATCACTTCTGCCATCGGCTTCAGGTCGCAGCCGGACCAATTCGGATCCTCGTGATCGCAGCCCGGTGTTCACCAGCCTGATCAATGTTGACCGTCCTCGGGGAATAGCCGACACTCCGTCAACGTCCCCGCACGCAGTCATTGTTGATGAGTCGCCCCTTCAGAGCAGTTTCGATCCGGCAGCTCCGCGCACTTGCGGCCCTGGCAGAGACCGGTAGCATCACGGCGGCGGCAAACAAGCTGCATCTGACCCAGCCGGCGGTCACGCTGCAGCTGCGCAATCTACAGGCGCTCGCCGGCATCCCGCTGATTCAGCGGCGCAGCGACGGCATGCAGCTCACCGATGCCGGGCTCGAAGTGCTGGCGCTGAGCGAGCGGATCGAGGCCGCGATAGCCGCATGCGACACGTCGCTGGAGATGATCGCCGGCAAAACCGCGGGGCGGATCTCGATCGGCGCGGTGTCGACCGCAAAGTACTTCGTGCCCTTTGCGATCTCGGGATTTCTCAAGCTCAACCCGAAGATAGACGTCCGGCTGTTCATCGGCAATCGGCAGGAGATCGGCTCGGCGCTGCGCGGCTACGAACTCGACATCGCCATCATGGGACGGCCGCCGGTCGACCTCGAAGTCGAGACCCATCTGATCGGGGACCACCCGCACGTCATCATCGCGCCGACCGCGCATCGGCTGGCGCGCAAATCCGACGTCGCGCTCACCGAACTCGCCGGTGAGACGTTCCTTACCCGCGAGCCGGGCTCAGGGACGCGGAGCCTGATGGAGCAGCTCTTCGGCAGTGCCGGCATCCGGCCAACCATCGGCATGGAGATGGGCAGCAACGAGACCATCAAGCAGGCAGTGATCGCCGGCCTCGGCATCGCCTTCCTGTCCGCCCACACGGTCGCAACCGAGCTCGACGAAAGGCGGCTCGTGATCCTCGACGTCGTCGGGCTGCCTGTTGTGCGGCAATGGTACGTCGTCACGCGCAACGACAAGGTGCTGCTGCCGCCGGCGCGCGCGATGCTCGACTTCCTGAAGGCCGAGGGCCCGCAATTCCTGCCGCGAACCGACCGGCGAATGCGCCTGACGCGCCCGTCCGCGCCGCCCGCCGGGCATCGCATCAAGCGTTGATGGCAGGCAGGACTGACGGAAAGCAGGACGAGAGCGCTTCATCGATTGATTGAAGCGACGCCGTCTCCTCTGGTGCGGAATCGTCCATCCTGAGGCGCGCGCGTAGCGCGACTCGAAGGATGCGGCAAAGGCGCCCGTGGCTCATCCTTCGAGGCTAGCAGCGTCGCGCAGAGCGCAGCACAGCGGGTACCTCGGGATGACGGCAGCGATTCGATTAGAGGCAGAATCGCTCTAGCGACAGGCTCGTATAGGCTGACTCTGACGATCGGCCGCTGTATCTTGCCACAAATGCGCCGGCGCCGTTTTCGCAGTCTTTCCTCGGTCATGGCCCGCCGGCCATGACGAAGGTGAAGTCTCTCGGCGCGCCCAACTTGCCAGGCAAGCCTGGCGCACGGCGAACCGCCGTTTGATCCGGGAGCGCGACCTATGCGGCCTTGGCCAAACCGACCCGGGCCCAGATTTCACTGAGGGCCTGAACCAGATGCTCGATGTCGGCGTCGGTGTGCTGCGGCGACGGTGTGATGCGCAGCCGCTCGGTGCCGCGCGGCACCGTCGGGTAGTTGATCGGCTGCACGTAGATGCCGTAGCGGTCGATCAGCTCGTCGCTGATCTGCTTGCACAGCGCGGCGTCGCCGACCATCACCGGGACGATGTGGCTCGGGTTCGCCATGTGGGCCACGCCGGCCTGGTCGAGCCGCGCACGCAGCCGCGCCACGCGATCCTGATGGCGCTCACGCTCGGCCGAGCTGGCGCGCAGATGCTGGATGCTCGCCAGCGCGCCAGCCGCGACAGCTGGCGGCGGCGAGGTCGAGAAGATGAAGCCCGAGGCGAAACTGCGCACGAAGTCGCACACCGCAGCCGAGCCGGCGATATAGCCGCCGACCACGCCGAACGCCTTCGCCAGCGTCCCCTCGATAATGGTCAGGCGATGGCTCAGCCCCTCGCGATCGGCGATGCCGCCGCCGTTCGGGCCATACAGGCCAACGCCATGGACTTCGTCCAGGTAGGTCATGGCGTTCGCGGCGTCGGCGACGTCGCAAATCTCGGCGATCGGCGCAACGTCGCCGTCCATCGAATAGACCGATTCGAACGCCACCAGCTTAGGCGCGTGCGGATCGAGATCGGCCAGCTTGCGTTCGAGGTCGCGCGGATCGTTGTGGGCGAAGATACGCGTCTCGCTGCGGCTGTGACGGATGCCTTCGATCATCGAGGCATGGTTCAACTCGTCCGACAGAATCACGCAGCCGGGCATCCGCGACGCCAGCGTCGACAGCGAGGCCCAGTTCGAGACGTAACCGGAGGTGAACAGCAGCGCAGCTTCCTTGCCGTGGAGCGCGGCCAGCTCCTGCTCGAGCAGGACGTGATAGTGATTCGTTCCGGCAATATTGCGGGTGCCGCCGGCGCCGGCGCCGCAGCTGTCGAGCGCCTCGTGCATCGCCTTCAGCACCGCAGGGTGCTGGCCCATGCCGAGATAGTCGTTGGAGCACCACACCGTGACGTCGCCGGTGCCGTCGGGCTTATAGTGCGTGGCGCGCGGGAACGAGCCCGCATGGCGCTCGAGATCGGCGAAGACGCGATACCGGCCCTCACGATGCAGGCCTTCGAGCTGCCTGCGGAAATAGGCTTCGTAATTCATGACGTCCTCCCGTTGATCGTTGCGACCGGCTCGGCGGCGATGCCGACCCGGGCCGGAGCCAATCCGCTGCGCGGATGCTGTTCGAGGAAAGTCTGGCGAAACTGATCTTCGAGGCGCTGCCGGGCGCAGCTCGAGCGCACCTTGGGCGCTTCGTCCTTGCGAGCGGTCGGCAGCACCACGAGCTGCGGCCCGACCGCACTGCGGGCCTCAGCAGCGGCCTGCGGCGCTTCGGAAGCTTGCGTCGGCGCGGCATGCACGGACGCAGCGGCAATGGTAGACGGATTCTGTTCCATGATGTTGCTCTCCGGCGAGAAAGCTGGACGGATGCCCCAACTCCAAAGCGTGATGGCGGGCAGTGGTAGCAGCATGAACCAATGTTCGACGACGCCAAGTGCGAACAAAGTCGATACCAGCGTCAGGCCGACGACTTCGGAGGGCGTATCGGCGACTTCGACGATGCGCTGGATCATCACCACCAGCACGGCGGTGGCCGCGGTCACCGAGATCGGGAAGAACACACTCACCGGCTTACGCGCGAAATACGTCTTCAGAAACTGGACCGCGTCCGGCATCAGTTCGTCATTGGTGACGGGAACACCGAGAAACAGATTGATCTTGGCACTCTGGCGCAGCACCCACAGTGCCAGATAGGTCCAGCGACCGACTTCGTTTTCGGCGCCGAGCGTCACCCACACCACGATGGCGCCACAGGCGAGCAGGCAGATCTCGTGATAAATGATCGCCTGCAGCGCGTAGCTGAAGCGAGCAAAACCCTTGGCATCCGGTGGACACGGCTCGGCCCGCGGCCCGGTCAGCCAACCGGACAGGAACGCGATTTCCTGGGCGCCCCACAGGAAGATGATGCAGCTGAACGCCATATAGGCCGCGCCGACGCTGGTGTCGTGCGCGGTGACTGACAGGCCGCACAGCGCGATCGTGAGCATCCCGCCCGCACACACCGCCCGGAGCAGCTCCGAGCGGCCGACGCTGCCAACCAGCAGCAGAACGGCACCGGTGGAAAACCACCAGACGAAGGCCGCGAAGATAGGTGGGCCGAGATAGGACACCATCGCGCTACTCTCTCACCACGCCGGCCGCAGACCGATAACGCGGGGCAACTCGTTCCGCTTCGCCGGCAGCAGGAACAGACGACCGAACGCCAGCGCGGCCGAGGCCGCGTAGAACGGACGCTTCAGTTTGCCGACCACACCCTGACTACGAGACTCGGCGATCTTGTCCGCGGCTTTGCGCAATCTCTCGAGATTGGCGAGGAAACGCGGATCGTCCAGATTGATCGTCACCGGGAAAACCTGCTTGGAAATCTCGGTCGTGATGCGGAACACCTGCATGCCGTAGTCGGTGGCATCGACGCCCAGCGCCTCGTAAAAGGCCGGACGCATATGGTCGCGCACATACATCGTGGCGAACACCGCGAGCAGGAAAAACCGGATCCATAGCTTGTTGATGCCCGACAGGAGCGACGGATCGGCACGCATCAGCAGCGCGAACGCTTCGCCGTGACGGAATTCGTCGTTGCACCAGCGCTCGAACCATTTGAAGATCGGATGGAAACGGCGCTCCGGATGGCGCTCCATCTGGCGGTAGATCGTGATGTAACGCGCGTAGCCGATCTTCTCCGACAAGTAGGTCGCGTAGAAGATGAATTTCGGCCGGAAATAGGTGTACTTCTTGACCTTGGTCAGGAACGACAGATCGACGCCGATGCCATGATCCTTGAGGATCTCGTTGATGAAGCCGGCGTGGCGCGCTTCGTCCCGGCTGAGCAGGCCGAACAGTTCGCGGATCTCCGGGTTCTTGATGCGCTTCTTGATTTCCGAATACAGCACGCAGCCCGAGAACTCGGCGGTCAGCGACGAGACCAGAAAGTCCTTGAACTCGGCGCGCAGTTCCGGCGGCAGCTTGTCGAGGTCGCTTTCGCGGAATTCGTCGGTCTTCTTGAAGTGCGACTTGTTATAGTCGGCGCGCATCTCGTTCATCATCGCCGTCCACTCGGCGCGCACTAGGCTGACGTCGAGCCTGTCCATCGCGGCGTAGTCGGTGGTGTAGAACCGCGGCGTGAGGATCGTATCCTCTTTTGCGATGTTGAGGCTGTCGACGCTACCCTTGATCGCGGGGCGGGCCGTCGGCCGTAGCGCGCCCTGCGCGCCTCCCTCCATCGGAATCATGAAACCCTCCCATCTGAGAAGCTGACTTCGTAGAGCTCGGTCAGTTCGCGATAACCTTCCAGCCGCGCGCGGATCTTGTCGAGCCAGCCGGCCCGCACCACGGTCGCGGTGCGGCGAACGACCAGCCGTTCGCCGAATTCGACGTGGGTCGGCGCGTCGTGAACCATCACTTCGTCGCCGGGGCCGATCTCGACATCGCCGTCGAGGATCACGTGGGCATGGAGAGTTTCCGACGTCTGCTCGATTTCCACCGTGCAGGGGACGTCGAAGCTTGTGCGTTTCCCGATCCCGAACGTGCTCATTGCGAGCCGTCCTTTTGCTTATCGCTATTTTGCTTGTCGTTAGCTGCCCCGATCGTCGGAGCGGGCATCAATTGAGAGAAGGCGCGGAGATTGTCCGCACCGAAGGCGTTGAGGTCGAGCACCTTGCGGGTCGCGGTATCGGTCAGCGTGTACTGGCCGTTGCTATGACGGGCGAGGACGAAGGGCGGCTCCGAGCCGACGCCGGCCACCATCCGCTCGCGCGCCAGTCCGCGCATCGCCACGCGGACGAATCCTGACTCGCCGGGATGAATGACGCGGACGAGAGTGTGGTCGTTGGCGCGGTAGATATTAACCAGACCGTTGGAGCTGTCCTCGAAGGTCAGGTCCATGCTCTCCACGACGGCCGGCGGCGTCATGTGAGAATGCCCGTAACCGGTCAGGCGCACGGTCGCGCCCGCCCCGATCGCAAACAGCACGATCGCAGCGGCACCGATCAACGCGCCTTTGGGAACGGTGAAATTTTCGGCGGCCTCACTCATCTCTCTCTCCGGTTCAAGCGACGGCAGTGGCCGTCGAGTTCGACAACGGGCCTTGAGCCGGTCCGCTGGTAGCCGTCTGAACGAGAGAAACTGCGGCGGGATCGAGCTGTGCCTTCACCGCCTCGGTGAGGATCGCAGCCACCTTTGCGACGTCGCTGACCGACGTCATCATCGGCTCGGGTGCACGCAGACGCCATGGTCGAATGTGTGGCCACAGCAGAACGTAGGAGGTGCGTTTGGTATCGATGATCCGCAGCGGAATGTCGCCGCTTCCGTCGTGTCGTTCGTGGAGATCCGCGTTGGCGATCTTGCCGAGCGGAATGTTCAGCGTGATCGGCAGCGCCACCCCGGTCTGGATCAGCACGCGCTTGGAGGTGATGGTGTAGCAGCTCGCGCGGCGGAACAGATAGGTGAGCAGCGCCAGCAGTGCGAGACCGCCGATCGCCGGAAGGAGAAGCATCGCCGCGGACGCCGATGCTTCGCCGAGTGATTCACCGTTCGACCAGTTCGACCAGGCCTTCCACACGATCAGCAGGGCGAAATAGATCGCCACTGCCCGCATGTGGAAGGTCCGGATCGCCAACCCTTTGAAGGTCGGCTTCCCCTGCCAGAGAACGCGCTCTCCCTCCGGCAGTGGCGACGGAAGCTCACGAAATTGGCTGGGGGAGTCGGTCATACGATGGGCTCCTGACGCATCGGCGTGGCATAGAGCGTGCCGGCGCCGTAATACGCACAGACCTTGTCTTCCTCGAGCTTGGTGACCTGATCCGCCTTGGCCAGCGCAGGCACGCCTGCGAACTGATCACCGCGGATCGCGTCGACCGAGACCTTGCCGACCGGACTGTTGATCAGCGCGAAGGGCACGGGGAGAAGCACGCGCTTCTTGGTCTTGGCGACTTCGACCTCGAGGTAGCGAGCCAGAACTTCGGCGCGGTCGACCCAGACTTCGGTCACCGTACCGCCGACCTGACCGTCACAACCGACGACCGGGAAGCCGATCGGATTGGGGTCGCGATGGTCGAGGAACATGCCCTTCGCGGCGCGGAGCGGCGCGATGATCGGCAGGTTGTCGAGGCCGAGTTCCGGCACATCGGCGCGCTGCGCATAGGAACCCGGGCCGACACCGTCGGCGAACGGGTTGCCGGTCGGCACGAACGGCGCGCCGGGCCAAGGCGCGGTCGGGGTGAGCGCGACGTTGGGCCGATCGTTGCTGATCGACGGCACTGTCTTGGTCGCACCGCCGCGCAGCAGATAGGTCTTGGGATCCGGCGAGGCCGGAATCCCGGTCTTCGCGAGACGGTTGCCGGCGCCGACGTCGGCGACCAGCGGATAGCCCTCTCGCTTGTCTTCGCGGCGAAGATAGAAGAGCAAGCCGGCGAAGAAGATCCAAAATACGTACAGGGTAACCTGTGCTAAGTCCAAATACGCTCCGGGTTGCATGAGCGGACCCCTTCCTCTTTGTTAACCTGGAAATTCGGCAAGGCCGAACTTGGTAGCAGGCTGCGCGCCGCCCGATCGTGACGTACGCACGAGCGGACCGACCGCAACCAACGTTGCGAACAGCAACGCGATCTCGATGTTGTAGACAAAGCCGTAGCCGATCGCCGGGCCGGACAACGCGACGCCGAGCGCACCGCTGTCGGCGAACGACGCGACCAGGTCGCGAATGCCGCCGCCGAGCAGGATGCCGCCGCCGGCCGCGGTCGCCTGCACGGCGCCCCACGTGCCGAGAGCAAGACCGGGATCGCTGTCCGACGCCACGGCCATCGCGGCGGTCAGCGTGCCGGCGGCGAACAAGCCGCCGCCGAGACCGATCAGCGCCGTGCCGATGCGGAACAGCAAGGCCGACTGCGCTGGCGCGGCGAACATGACAGCCGCAAACGCAAAGATGCCGACGAGCGCGCCGAAGCCGGCGAGCCGATACGGATCACCCCCGCGGCCCAGCGTGCGCGCCGCGATGCCGAAGCCCGCAAGCGTGCCGAGTGCGAAGAACGCAGTCAGCGCCGTGGTCTGGCCGACCGAAAGCCGCAGCACTTCCGCGCCGTAGGGCTCCAGCAGAATGTCCTGCATCGAGAAACCGGCGGTGCCGAGACCGACCGCGATCAGCATGCGCGACGAGCCGCCGGCAGCGCGGAAGCGCGACCAGGATTGGTTGAACTGTGGCCGCTGGCGCTGCGCCGAGGTCAGCGTCGGGTTGCGCGCTTCCTGCTTCCACAGCGCCACGATGTTGAGCAGCAACTGCGCCACGGCGACGCCCTGGATCACTTGAATGAGACGCAGTTCGCTGAAGTTGCGCAGCAGCTCGCTGAAGATCAGCGCGCTGCCGGTCATCCCCACCAGCAACATGACGTAGAGAAACGCAACGACGCGCGGCCGCGCATGCTCGGGTGCAAGATCGGTCGCGAGCGCAAGGCCCGCGGTCTGCGTCGTGTGCATCCCCGCGCCGACCAGCAGAAACGCCAAAGCGGCGCCGATCTGGCCATAGACCGCCGGATACTCGCCGCCGCCCGACAGCACCAGCAGTGCGAACGGCATGATGGCGAAGCCGCCGAACTGCAGCAGCGTGCCCATCCAGATATAGGGCACCCGGCGCCAACCGAGCACGGAGCGATGATTGTCGGACTTGAAGCCGATCAGCACGCGGAATGGCGCGAACACCAGCGGCAGCGACACCATCAGCGAAACCAGCAGCGTCGAGACGCCGAGCTCGACGATCATCACGCGGTTGAGGGTGCCATTGAGCAGTACGACCGAAGCGCCCACCGAGACCTGAAACAGCGACAACCGCAGCAGCCGGCCGAGCGGAAGCTCCTTGGTGGCGGCATCGGCAAACGGCAGGAAGCGCGTGCCGAGACGCATCCAGCCTTTCGCCAATGTCGCCGTCATCTGGCTCATCGTCGAACCATCTCCAGCGCCTGCGAGGTGTAGAAACCGGACGACACTCGGTGCGTGCGGCCCGGCTGCCACTGCACCAGCGCAGCGTCTTCCGAAATCAGCTTGAGCAGTTTCTTCTCGCTCACTGGCTCGATCGCCGGCGCGCGGTCGGCACGCGGGAAGAAGCCACCGACGAAGTGCATCAACGCCAGCGCCGGAGTCTTCGGCGCAAACGTCACCGCCATCGATTGCCGGGTGCGCGACGCCAGCGTGGCGAGGATGCGGCAGATATCGTGCGGCAGATAGTGGATCAAAGAATCCATCGCGACGACGAAGTCGAATTCGCCGAGCGCAGGATCGAGCATGTCGCCGGAACGGAAGTCGATCGCCGCCGGATCGATGTCCTCCGGCAGGCGTTCGCGGGCGACGGCGACCAGCGTCGGCGACAGGTCGATCGCCAGCACCTGCGCGCCACGCCGCGCCGCTGCGATCGACAGCGCGCCGGTGCCGCAGCCGGCATCGAGCAGCCGGGTGCCGGTCATGTCGGCCGGCAACCACGACAGCAGCGTGTTGCGCATCTCGTCACGGCCGGCGCGCACCGTGGCGCGGATGCCGCTCACGGGGGCATCGGACGTCAGCTTGGCCCATGTATCGGCCGCAGTGCGGTCGAAATAGGTTTCAAGCTCTCCGCGTCGCTCGATGTAGCTGCCCAACGCCATCAATCAAATCCCAAGAGATCAAAGATGTCGCGATCCTTCAGCGGCTTGCCCTGGACCGGTGGCGCCTTCGCCTCCCACATATCGGCAGCGAGCCGAAGATACTCTTGTTGCACAGCCAGAATTTCGTCGGTGTGATCCATCTCAAAGAGTGTCATCTTTTTCAGACGGCTCTTGCGAATGACATCGAGATCCGGAAGGTGCGCAACGCGCTGAATACCGGTCGCGGCGCCGAACTTGTCGATCTGATCGGTGTCGCGGCTGCGATTGGCGATGATTCCCGCCAGTCGGACGGCGTAGTTCTTCGACTTCGCCTGGATCGCAGCAGCGATGCGGTTGGCAGCGAAGATCGAGTCGAAATCATTTGCGGCGACGATCATCGCCCGCTCGGAATGCTGCAACGGCGCTGCGAAGCCGCCGCACACCACGTCGCCGAGCACGTCGAAGATCACCACATCGGTGTCTTCGAGCAGATGATGCTCCTTGAGCAGCTTCACGGTCTGGCCGACGACGTAGCCGCCGCAACCCGTGCCGGCCGGCGGGCCGCCGGCTTCCAGGCACATCACCCCGTTGTAACCCTCGAACACGAAGTCTTCGGGACGCAGCTCTTCGGAGTGGAAGTTCACCTCCTCGAGGACGTCGATCACCGTCGGGATCAGTCGCTTCGTCAGCGTGAAGGTCGAGTCGTGCTTGGGATCGCAGCCGATCTGCAGTACGCGCTTGCCCAATTTGGAGAACGCCACCGACAGGTTCGACGAGGTCGTGCTCTTACCGATGCCGCCCTTGCCGTAGATCGAAAACACCTTGGCGCTGCCGATTTTGACATTCGGGTCGAGTTGCACCTGGACGCTGCCCTCGCCGTCCCCTTCGGAGCATTTCGACGCATTGAGGTCGGCACAGCCCGAAGTCTTCAGCTTGAGGGGATCAGTCAGGATGTTCATGCGGCCACTCCTACGCCTTCTAGGCGATCCTCGAGCTCTTCGCCTGCCTTGCGCAGGACCTCGAGCATTTCCGGGTCCGGAGACCAGTAGTTTCGTTCGTGGGCTTCGATCAGCCGGTTAGCGACCTTCGCGGATGCGACCGGATTGAGCGCGGCGAGACGGGCCCGCATTTCCGGATCGAGGACGAAGGTTTCGGTGAGCTGTTTGTAGACCCACGGCGCGACTTCGCCGGTGGTCGCCGACCAGCCCATGGTGTTGGTGACGTGCTCTTCGATCTGGCGCACGCCTTCGTAGCCGTGCTTGAGCATGCCCTCGTACCATTTCGGATTGAGCATGCGCGTCCGGGTCTCGAGCGCGACCTGCTCGGACAGCGTGCGCACCGTTCCGGCGCCGCGGGTCTGATCGCCGATATAGACCGGCGCGGCCTGCCCGCCCTTGGCCTTGCGAACCGCGCGGCTGATGCCGCCCAGCGTGTCGAAGTAATGATCGACCGTGGTAACACCGAGTTCGACCGAGTCGAGATTCTGATAAGCGAGATCGACGTCGGCAAGCGCGCTTTTCAGCAGCTCGGCGTGCTGCACAGGCTGGCCCTTGAGGCCGTAGGCGAAGCTCTTGCGCTTGGTGTAGGTCTCGGCGAGTTCGTCCTCGTCTTCCCAGCGGCTGTTCTCGACCAGATGGTTGACGTTGGAGCCGTAGGCGCCGTCGGCGTTGCCGAAGACGCGCAACGATGCGGTCTCCATGTCGCATTTGTGCTGGGCCTGATAGGCCAGCGAATGCTTGCGGATGAAGTTCTGCTCGGCCGGTTCGTCGGCGCTCGCCGCCATATAGGCGGATTCGGCCAGCAGCTTGATCTGCAGCGGCAGCAGGTCGCGGAAGATGCCCGACATGGTGATGATCACGTCGATGCGCGGCCGGCCGAGTTCCGCAAGCGGGATCAGATCCGCGCCGGCGAGACGGCCGTAGCCATCGAACCGCGGCCTTGCGCCCATCAACGCCAACGCCTGGCCGATCGGTGCGCCCTCGTTCTTGAGGTTGTCGGTGCCCCATAGCACGATCGCGACGGTCTCGGGCAGCGGATTGCCTTCGGCGATGTGCTTGTCGATCAACCGCTGCGCCTGTTTGGCACCGTCCTGCAACGCATAGGCCGACGGGATCCGGAACGGATCGAATCCGTGCAGATTGCGGCCGGTCGGCAGCACCTGCGGTGTGCGCAGCAGATCGCCGCCCGGCGCAGGCCGGATGAACTTGCCGTCGAGCGCGCGCAAGATCGCAGCGATCTCGTGGTCCTCGGCCAGTAGCTTGTCCATCCCGGCAAGCTCCTTGAGCATGTCGAGATTAGCCTGCGCATCCGGTCCGTTGCCCGACAGATGTTCGGGATGACCGCCGCGGACCAGCGCTTCGAGCAGCGACTTGTCCGGCCGCTTGCCGTGCAACGCATCGGCGATCGCTTCCAGCGTTTCGACGCGCTCCTCCTCGGACGGCACATTGCCGACGACGTGCAGCCCGTGCGGGATCAGCGCGTACTCCATCTCGAGCACCGCATCGGCGAGCTTGGCGATGGCCGCGCCCGCATCTTCAGCGGTCCAGGCCGGCTCGGCCGGCACGAGATCGAGGCCGGCGGCCTGCGCCTGCACCAGCACCGCCAGATTGTCGCGCTCGGTCTCTTCTTCCGGCGTCAGCCCGCGCCAGCGCTCGAGCGAGGATTTCAGTTCGAGCAGGCCGCGGTACAGACCGGCGTGGGCCACGGGCGGCGTCAGATAGCTGACCAGCGTCGCCGCCGAGCGACGCTTGGCGATCGCGCCTTCGGACGGATTGTTCGATGCGTAGAGATAGAGGTTCGGCAGATCGCCGATCATGCGATCGGGCCAGCAGGTGCCTGAAAGGCCGGTCTGCTTGCCGGGCATGAATTCCAGCGCGCCGTGAGTGCCGAAATGCAGCACGGCGTGGGCTCCGAAATCCTGCTTGAGCCAGCGGTAGAATGCCGAGAAGGCATGCGTCGGCGCGAAGCCCTTCTCGAACAGCAGCCGCATCGGGTCGCCTTCGTAGCCGAACGCCGGCTGCACGCCGACGAAGACGTTGCCGAAGCGCTCACCAAGCACGAAGATCGAGCTGCCATCGCTCTGATGCTTGCCGGGCGCCGGACCCCACTGCGCTTCGATCTCGCGCAGCCAGCGCTCCGACTTGACGTGATCGCCGGCCGTGACGCGGGCGTGGACGTTGGCGTGGGCGCCGAACCGCGCCGCATTCCCGGTGATGATCGACTCGCGCAGCGCGTCGACGCTCTCGGGCACCTCGACAGTGTAGCCTTCGCTCTTCATCGCCTTGAGCGTGTTGAACAGCGACTCGAACACGCCGAGGAACGCCGCAGTGCCGGTGTTGCCGGCATTCGGCGGGAAGTTGAACAGCACGACAGCGACCTTGCGGTCCTTGCGCTCGCTACGGCGCAGCGCGACCAGCCGCGCGGTTCGCGACGCCAGCATTTCGGCGCGCTCGCCGCAGACATGCATGTCGCCGCCGCTTTCGCTGCGTTCGAACTTGCAGAACTTATCGCAGCCGGGGCAGGCGACGTCGCCGCCATCGGAACGGCCGCCATAAACCATCGGGCCGGACGATCCGTCGAGTTCGGGGATCGCCACCATGATGGTGCTTTCCACCGGCATCAGCCCGCGGTCGGACGCGGCCCATTGCTCGAGGGTCTGGAATTCGACCGGATGCGCCGACAGATACGGCACATCGAGGGCGGCCAGGATGTCTTCGGCCGCCTTGGAGTCGTTGTAGGCCGGGCCGCCGACCAGCGAGAAGCCGGTCAGTGACACCACGGCATCCACCGTCGGACGGCCGTTATGAATGAAGAACTTCTCGATGGCGGGACGCTGATCGAGACCCGAGGCGAAAACCGGGACGACGCGCAGGCCCTTGGCCTCGAACGCCTCCAGCATGCCGTCGTAATGGCCGGCATTGCCGGCTAGCAGATAAGAGCGCAGCAGCAGCACGCCGACCGTGCCCTTGGCTTCGGCCGGCCCCGCCGGCAGCTTGTCCAGCGTCTCGGCGATCCGGCCCTTCATCTTCGGATGATACACGCCGACATCGGCGTAATCGATCGGCGGCTCGACCTTCGCGGCGCCGCGCAACACCTTGCGCGGACCGTTCGCGTAGCGATCGATCAGCAGCCGCACCATGTTGGCGATGTTCTGCTCGCAGCCCGCGAGCCAGTACTGCAGCGTCAGGAAATAGGCGCGCATGTCCTGGGCGGTGCCGGGGATGAATCGCAACAGCTTCGGGAGCTGCCGCAGCATCTTCATCTCGCCCTTGCCCGCGCTGCCTTCATGCTTCTTGCCGCGCAGCTTCTTCAGCCAGTTGATCATGCCGAGCGTTTCGGCGCTCATGTCGAACTTGCCGATATGGGTGAGCTTCACCACTTCGGCCGCCGACATGCAGCACACGATCGCGTCGCACTGCGCCCGCCGCGCCTTCAGCGCCGGCATCACCGCGCGAACGTGATCGTCCATGAACAACATGGTGGCAATGATGATATCGCCGGTGGCGATATCGGCGAGGCAGCGCTCGAGCGCGTGGCCGTCGCTGCCCCACTCGTCAGCGGAGTGCACCACGAGTTCGAGACCCGGATAGTCCTTGCGCAGCACCTGGCGTGCACGCGCGGCGGCCCCGGACAAATGACTGTCCAGCGTAACGATGACGACCCGAATGGGGGTCTTATCAGCGGGCGAAGTGCGCTTTGGCATCGTACAAGGTCTCGACGGTAATGGTTGCGACGCCATTTTCGTTGGCGAATCGCTCGGTATTCCGGCGGGCTTTCCCGCGAACGAAGAACGGAATCTTTTGAAGTTCCTTCTCTGCTTCAGGAGCCCAGACGGTCCCTGCGGCCGCACCGTTTGCAGCAGCCGGCACGGATGCTGCCTCGTCGAGAGTTGGCGCGCCTTGCGGCAGCGCAATAACTACCTCCGCCACGTCGGGCGCGGCTTGCGACGCGTGCCCGGTGCCGAGGTGTGACGGCAGCGCGCCGTCCTTGAATTCGAAATCGTCCTTGAACATCGCCAGCAGATGTTCCTCGAGGCCCATCATCAGCGGGTGGACCCAGGTATCGAAGATCACATTCGCGCCTTCGAACCCCATCTGCGGCGCGTAGCGCGCCGGAAAGTCCTGGACATGCACCGGCGCGGAGATCACCGCGCAAGGCACGCCGAGCCGCTTGGCGATGTGGCGCTCCATCTGCGTGCCGAGCACGAGCTCGGGATGCAGTTCGGCGACCTTGGCCTCGACCTCGAGATAGTCGTCGGTGATCAGCGCTTCTACGCCGTATTTCGCCGCCGCCTCGCGCAGGTCGCGGCCGAACTCACGGCTGTAGGTTCCGAGCCCGACCACCTTGAAGCCGAGTTCTTCCGACGCAATGCGAGCCGCGGCGATCGCGTGCGTGGCGTCGCCGAAAATGAATACCCGCTTGTTGGTCAGGTAAGTCGAATCGACCGAGTGCGAGTACCACGGCAGCCGCGTCGAAGTGGCGGCGAGCACAGGCTCGGGATCGACGCCGGCAAGACTCGCGACTTCGCGGATGAATTCGCGGGTGGCCGACACGCCGATCGGAATCGTCTTAGTGAACGGCTGATGGAAGATGCGGTGCAGCCAAGACGCCGCCTGCCCGGCGATCTCGGGATACAGCACGACGTTGAAATCCGCGTCACCAAGCCGGGCAATATCCGCCGGCGTGGCCCCCATCGGGGCGGCGACATGGACCTCGATGCCGAGTTGACCAAGTAGTTTGGTGATTTCGGCGACGTCGTCGCGATGGCGGAAACCCAGCGCGGTCGGGCCGAGCAGATTGCATTTGGCGCGGACGCCGGGCGCGCGTTCGGCGCGCTTGGTGCCGGGCGCCGGCGCATTCGGACCCGCGAGCGCGCGGACGAGCTGGTAGAACGTCTCCGACGCGCCCCAATTTTCCTTCCGCTGGTAGGCGGGCAAATCGATCGGGATCACCGGGATCGGAAAACCGAGCGATTTCGCGAGCCCGCCGGGATCGTCCTGGATTAGGGAGCCGGTGCAGGACGCGCCGACGATCATCGCCTGCGGCTGAAAGCGCGCATAAGCATCGCGTGCCGCGGTCATGAACAACTCAGCAGTGTCCTTGCCGAGATCGCGCGCCGCAAAGGTCGTGTAGGTCACCGGCGGGCGCTTGGCGCGGCGCTCGATCATGGTGAACAGTAGATCGGCATAGGTGTCGCCCTGGGGGGCGTGAAGAACGTAGTGCAATCCTTCCATGCCGGTGGCGACGCGCATCGCGCCGACATGGGGAGGTCCTTCATAGGTCCAGACGGTGAGCTGCATGTCAGGCCACCAACTTGGCGCGGCGCACCAGCGGCCGCGCGAACAATTCAGCGAGATCGGCCGCCTGCTCGTAGCCCTGGATCGGGGTGAACACGAGTTCGATCGACCATTTCGTGGTGATCCCCTCTGCTTCGAGCGGATTGGCGAGGCCGAGACCGCACACAGCGATATCGGGACGCGCCGCGCGGCAGCGGTCGAGCTGCCGATCGACGTCCTGGCCTTCGGTCAGCGCGACGCCGGCCGGCAACAGCTTGAGCTCTTCGGCGAGGTGCTCGCGATGCAGATAGGGCGTGCCGACTTCGACAAGCTGCATCGAGAGTTCGCGCGACAGGAATCGCGCGAGCGGAATTTCGAGCTGCGAGTCGGGGAAGAAGAAGATGCGACGGCCTGCGAGCTCGCTGCTGTAGGCCGCGAGCGCGCGCTCGGCGCGGGCGCAGTTCGGCGCGGTGACCTTCTCGAAGTGCGCCGGGTCGACACCGAACGCGTCGGCCGCAGCGCGCAGCCAGGCGGTGGTGCCCTCGACACCGAGCGGGAACGGCGCGGCGAGCCGCTTGGCGCCGCGCTCCTGCAGCGCCCGCACGGTGTCCGGCAGGAACGGCTGCGCCATCAGGATCTTGGTGTTCGGCCCGACGCTCGGCAGCACGGTGGATTTGCGCGGCGGGAAGAACGCCACCGGCCCCACTCCGAGCGCATCGAACATCCGCATGAACTGGTCTTCGACGACATCGGCGAGCGAGCCGATCACCAGCAGCGACGGCGCGTCACCGGTCGCCGCCGGCAACTCGGGCACCAGCGAAGCGAGGCAGGCGTCCTCGCCTTGCGTGAACGTGGTTTCGATGCCGCTGCCTGAATAATGCAGGATGCGCACGCCCGGTGTGAACCGTTGCGACAGCCGCAGCGCCGCGCGCGACAGATCGAGCTTGATCACTTCCGAGGGGCACGAGCCGACCAGGAACAGCAGCTTGATGTCCGGACGCCGCGTCAGCAATTGCGTGACGATGCGATCGAGTTCGTCGTTGGCGTCGGTGAGACCGGCGAGATCCTTCTCTTCCATAATCGCTGTGCCGAACCGCGGCTCGGCGAAAATCATCACGCCAGCGGCGGACTGGATCAGATGCGCGCAGGTGCGCGAACCGACCACCAGGAAGAACGCGTCCTGAATCTTGCGATGCAGCCAGACGATGCCGGTGAGGCCGCAGAACACTTCACGCTGGCCGCTCTCGGTGCGGACCTCACGCGCGACAGGATCGACCGCGGGCGCGGCGCAAGGGGAGACATGGACGGTCATGCGCGGCTTCCGGAAATGTGAGCGGCGCCCTGCGCGGCGATCCGCTCGTCACGGCGTGCAGCGCGCAGCTTGAGGACGAATTGCGTGGCGTTGACCACGTAGGTCGCATAGGCCGCGAGCGCGACCAGCATCTGCTGGCGCGGATCACCGAGGCCGGCAAACAGCATCACCAGGTAGACGGTGTGGAGAGCGAGCACGAGGAAGCTGAAGACGTCTTCCCAGAAGAAGGCCGGCGCAAACAGATAGCAGCCGAAGACTTCCTTCTCCCAAATCGCGCCAGTGATCATGATGGTGTAGAGCACCAGCGTCTTGATCACGACCGAGGCCGTCGCAACCGTGTAACCGTCGCCGGTCCATAGATAACGCAGCACCAATCCGAGGCTGATCAGGAACACGAGAAACTGCACGGGCGCGAGGATGCCCTGCACCAACGTCCACTTTGTTGCGTCGCGGCGGGCGCGCTCCTCGGGCGTGTAAAGCATCTTAAGCCTCTGGACTCGCTCAGCAACACGCGCACCCCGCACTGCGTCAGCGTTTGGCGCTGCGGCAGGGGTTTTGACGCTGTCGATGTAAAGAATGTTTGACACTTGGCCGTCCCGGTGATGCGATACCGATGAACGGAATGGGGAAACGGGCACCATCGCACCAAGACCCTCAGTTTCTTGATCTGATGCTCTTCTGAATTGCACCACGCCACTCCCTACGTGCGGCTGATTGATAAAGGCTAGACCCCGGCAACACGAGTGTCAACCTAACCATACGTAAATTAAACTTGACGGTCGAGGGGCCGGTCGAGTTATCTGGTCAAAAGGGGGTATCCAATGACCGACCGCAAAGAGCTTTCGATCTGGAATAGCCCCGACCTGGACCTGCGCCCGATACCGGTGAGCCTGGACTTGTCACCTCCTGAGCCGATCTGGCGCTACCGACCGCCGATCAGCGGCGATGCGATTGCACGCTCGATCCGCACTCAGATACTCCCTCAGGCTGGTCTCGCGCTTCGCTCCATCTCTTTCCCGCCGACCCCGGACATGACCGAACCGGCTGCGCCTTTCGAAGTTCAGCAATTCACGCTTCTCATCCTGAGAGCCGATGAAGCTGCGGCCTTCGCGTATGTCGAGAATCTTATCTCGCGCGGCATGGCGATCGATTTGATCTTCCTCAACCTGCTCGGCCCGGTCGCGCGGCGACTCGGGGAGATGTGGGAAGACGACACCACTGACTTCGCCAACGTCACGTTGGGCGTGAGTAAACTGCAGCGGATCCTGCGCCATCTCGGCGAAACGTCATCGCCCGCAGACGATGTCCAGCGCATTGGCTCAGTGCTGCTGACGACAATCCCGGGCGAGCAGCATAGCTTCGGTCTGGCGATGGTGACCGAATTCTTCCGGCGTGACGGCTGGGACATCTGCACCGGGCCGTTCAGGTCGTCGAGCGATCTGTCGTCTCTGTTGGCAGATCGATGGTTCGACTTGATCGGCTTCTCGATGACCAGCGACCGCCGGATCGACGATCTGAAACGTTTGATCCAGGTCGTGCGGCGCGAGTCCCGAAATCGCCAGATCGGCGTCATCATCGGCGGGCCGATCCTGGTCAATCACCCCGAACTGGTCAACATGCTGGGCGCCGATCTGAGCGCCACTGACGGCGCTCACGCGCCGCAATTGGCGCGCGCCCTGCTGCCGATGTTGAAAGCGCGCCGGTGACGCTTGCGGGCTTCGCCGCCTCGCTTCCGCTCTGCTATAAGACAGGCTGAAGACGAGGAGATCGAATGACCGCAGTTTCCGCGGGGAACGCCGCGCCGAGCGTCGTAACCGCACTTTACGTTCGAACCAAAGCCCTCCATCTCGAAGCGGAGCGAACCGGCTTCATCGCCGACATGCTGCGCGGCGCAGCCAGCCGGAAAGGCTACGCGCTGCTGCTACGCAACCTGCTGCCCGCATATTGGCAAATCGAAGACGGCCTCGAGCGCCATTGCGAGAATCCGGTGCTACAGCCACTGGCGCGCTATCGCCTGGCGCGGGCGCCGGCGATCGCGGCTGATCTGGCCGCGTTGACAGGCAACGACACGCTGCCGCTGCTGCCGGAGGGTGAATCCTATGCGCGGACCATCGCGGCCGCTGGCGAGGGCGACGGCAGCCGGCTGATCGCGCACGCCTACACGCGCTATCTCGGAGACCTCAATGGCGGTCAGATCGTCAAGCGCCTGCTCGAGAAGTCGCTCGGACTCGGTCCGCGCGAGCTCACCCACTACGACTTCTCGTCGATCGGAGAACCTGCAGCCTTGAAGGCCGGTTACCGCCAGGCTTTGGATTTGGCTGGTGCTGCCGCGGCAGATCCGGACGCGATTATCGCGGAAGGCGCGGTCGCATTCGAATGCAACATCGCGCTGTCGATCGCCGTGCAACGCCACCTATCCGGCGCGGCTGCATAGCGCCGCGCTACTTTTCGGTCTTCCGCGATTTGCCCGGGATCGGATCGGCGGACGTGCGGGACGCGTGCAGCATCAGATGTTGCAGCACTTCGGCGGTCCGCATCGTCGAGTCGCGCACGCCCTCGAGCAGTTCGGCAATTCGCCCGGTCTCCACCCCGTAGGTGATTTCCAGCGCCGCCAGTTGCGCGTTCTCGACGACGGCCGACAGCAGGTTCTGGTAGACGAGGTCGGATTTCGAATCGAGCCGCAAGCCGGTGTTGCGGCTGCTCTTGAGGATGCCTTCCTGGAAGCGACCGCGCGCGGCTTCGGCCGCCCGGCGAGCGGCGTTGTCGTTGAAAATCAGCACAAAGCCGAGCGCGCGATCGCGTGACGGCACCACCGGATCGGCCCGAACCAGCAGCGAGCGGGCCTGGCCGGCCGCTTCCCGCAGCAACAATTCGCCGCGCCAGCCGCGCTGCCGCTCGATCATCTCGGCGATGTTGCGCCTGAATTCGAACGGATCGAGGAACGCCAATGCAAGATCCTCGAGGCGGTGCAGCGGCGGATAGCCCTCCGGCAGCATCGCGGTGAAAGCGGAGTTGATCAGCAGAATCTTGCCTTCGGCATTGGCGATCACCACCGGATGGTCGGAGGTCGCGACCTGCCGCGAGAACTGATCGAGTTGCTCCTGCGCGATCAGCGTTCGAACCGCGCGGAATTGCAGCACGATATCGGCGACGGATTGGCCGATAGTCCGCACCGCGGCGAGATCGGCCGGGGTCCACGGGTCGGACGTTCCCTCCACCACTTGATTCCATTTAGCGAAGGAGCGTCGCGGCGATAGATCGGCGGGGGTGTTGCCGATCACGAATGGCTTTTTCGGATCGCCGCCCCAGGTGACGGTGCGCACCCGCTCGGGACGAAACCAGATCAGAAATTCGCCAGGATGATTCGAAACCGGCGCCCCAGCGATTCCGCTTGCGACCGGCGTCAACGACGCGAAGTCGCGCACGTCGAGCCCAAGCGACGACGTCGAGATCACCGTGGCGCGGGGCTGGCGCGCCAGCCACGCGGCAATCCCCCGAATGTCTTGCGTGCCTGGGACCTCGCCGACCGTGGTCACCTGCCCCTCATAGACCAGCGCGGCACCGCTGGCGCGCACCGGCTGCAGGATCGACTGCGAGGCATCGAAGATCGCCGCACGCCAGTCGCCCTCGCGCGAGATACTTTCGATCATGCGCTGTTCGAGCCGCTGCACGAACAATTCGGACTGGCTCTGGGCGAAGCTTTCCAGTGCAGTAATGCGCGTGGCGATGGCTTCGGCCAAAAGTTCACAGACCGCGCGCAGTCCGAAATGGATGAAGCGCGGCTGATAGTGATGGCAGGCGACGAGCCCCCATAGCTTGCCGCCGACCATGAGCGACACCACCAGTGTGGCACGCACGCCCATGTTCTTCAGGTACTGCAGATGGATCGGCGACATCGATCGCAGGAAGCAGCCCGACATGTCGAGGTCGCGCCCAGTCAGCGGCGACAGCCGCGGCTGCAACGGGACCGGATCGTAGGCGACGTCGACCAGCACGCGGACGCGCTGCCGCTCGTAAAGCCGCCGCGCCATTTGGGGAATGTCGGATGCCGGATAGCGGTTGCCGAGATAGGAATCGAGACCCGGCGTGTGACGCTCCGAAAACACCTCTCCGTGCCCCTCTTCGTCGAAGCGATAGAGCATCACGCGGTCGTAGCCGATGCGGTCCTGAAACAGCAGGACGGCTTCGTCGCACAGCGCGCGGATCGAGTTCGAGGCGCGGATCTTGTCGAGCGCTTGGCCAACGGTCGTCAGCATATCGAGCGGCGGACCGGCGCGCTCGAGTTCGACGATAAGGCCACCTTCCGGCGGCCGGTGGATCAGGCCGTCGAACTCCACGGCCGGCCTGCCGATCCGGCAGCGCACCGCGATCGGCGTCCCCTCGGAAGTCGGATCGAGATGCGGCAGGATGCGGATCAGCAGATCGCCTTCGAGGTCCGCAAGCGCGACGCCGACGACCTCTGGGAGATTGAGAAATTCGGCCGCGTTGGCGCTGGCCTGAATAATGCGGTGGTCGGGCTCACTGACGACGAGCAATGCGCCATGCGGCTGGATCGACCCCGCGAGGTGGATCTGCTCCTGCTCACAATTCGAAAGGTCCGCGGTTCCGAATGCGGGCGAGCTGGTCGGTTGGACGGCCAATCAATCCTCAGGGTCGTCGTCTGGAACGAAGTCCGGTGAACTGGACCCCTTCTCATCGAGTCCATACCGCGCAAGCTTGGCATAGAGACTCTGCCGGCTCAAGCCAAGCAATTCGGCGGTCGCAGTCCGGTTGCCCTTGGTCAGTTCGAGCGCTTCCTTAACGTAGTGGCGCTCCACGATGCCAACGGTATTCTTCACCAGTTTGCGCAGCGAAGAACGGCCGAGTTGCTTGCTGATGGGCCCGAGCGCAGCGCGCAACGCGTCGGTCTCTCCGCCGGTCAGACGCCGCGACACATTACGGATCAGGACGCCGACGTAGTTGTGGTCGTCGCCATCGACCGCGGAGATCTCGACCTCGGTCTCGCTGCCGAGTTCGCCGCGAATCGTGGTCTGGAACAGCCGCACCGTCTTGTAGCGCTGCAGGTGCGACAGCAGCGCGGCGAGATCGGCGCCGGGCTGGCTCAGCCAGCGCCCCAGCGATTCGCCGATCGCCGAGCCCTTGGAGCCGATCTGTACCAAGTCGAGAAATGCCTGATTGGCGTGGCGGATCACGCCCGCCGAGTCGAGCGCAACGAAGCCGTCCGGCACACGATCAATCAACGTCTTCAGCACGGTGGGTTCACGGTCCTCGCCCCGGGGCGCGGACGTCACGGGAGCAAACTGCACCAGGAAGACCTGACCGCGTTCCGAGGACACCAGCGAGCCTCGCACCATCCACGGGCGCGCGTCGCGGCCGAGATGGACGAGGATACTCAAAGCCTTGCCGCGATCGCGGACGCGCACCAGCATTTCGCGAACCGCGTCACGATCAACCTCGGCGATTTCCGCAATGATCTCACGCCCGGTGACGTCGGCATTGTCGCGATCGATGCCGGTGAGCGCCTGCACGGCGGCGCGGTTGGCCTCGACGATCCTGAGGTCGTTGGCCGAGACGATCAGCACCGCTTCGGTGGCTGCATCGAACACCAGCCGGTACCGCGTCTCCATTTCGCGCAGACGCCAATAATCGCGCTCGATCGTCTGCTGTGCCGCGATCAGCCGCGAATGCAGCTCGGTGACGGCTTGAAGGTTTTTGCCGACCGCCAGCATGCCGGTGCGATCGCCGAGCAGCATCGTGGTGAATTCGATCGGGATCTCTGTCCCGGACGGAAAGCGCTGATTGATCTGGCGGAACGCTGAAATCCCGCTGGACCGAGCGTCTTCCACCATGCGGCGAACCTTGTCGCCGCAGTCTTCGCCGGCGATGTCCGTCCAGGCGCGGCCGAGCCACGTCTCAACGCTCTCAGCAGACAGCGCAGGCGACAGGCTGGCGTCGCGGATCACACCGTCCATGTCTAGTAACAGTGTGATGTCAGGCTGAGCTGGTTTGGCAGACATCGTTCCACTCGCAGGCGGTTCCGGCGTCGGGAGACGGCAGTCGAACGGTCGCGCCTAGTCGAATTATGCAGACATTGTGCCAATGACAAGTGCAAGCTGATCCGAATAGCGCAGGAAATTGGCCGAATTGCCTAATCCGTAACTTTGTTGCGCGGAATCAACGCGGTATGAGACACAAACGTCCAACTGCATGGAACATTAAGTGTCATAACTGCTTTACAGACCACTTTAGAAAGAGTTTGGATAACCCATCGTCGAGCCCGAACCGGGCCCCGATACCGTGGGCGCAACCGACTGAGATCTAGGAGAGAGACGTGGTCCGTAAACTTCTCGCAATTGTCACCATCACCGCTGCCGCAGGATCTCTGTCGACGGGCATCGCGTCGGCGCAGGACGCCGCCAAGGGCGAGGCGGTTTTCAAGCAGTGTCAGACCTGCCACCGCGCGGACAAGAACATGGTTGGTCCGGCGCTGGGCGGCGTGATCGGCCGCAAGACGGGCACCGCGGCCGGCTTCACCTATTCGCCGCTGAACCACGCTGCCGGCGAAGCCGGTCTGGTCTGGTCGCAGGAAAACGTCGTGGAATATCTCGCGGATCCGAACGGGTTCCTGAAGAAGTACCTGACCGACAAGGGCCATGCCGACAAGGCGACCGGCTCCACCAAGATGACCTTCAAGCTGGCCAACGAACAGCAGCGCAAGGACGTCGCCGCTTATCTGGCGACTTTGAAGTAAGCAGATCCTGCGCTGACGCAGTCAGCCCGAATTCGAGAGCTCCGGTCCGCGAGGATCGGAGCTCTTCTCTTTTTGGACAGGGGTTCGGCCGTCGCCCGGCGGGAGCCGCGAAGCTCAGCTGCGCCAGCGCCGCAGCACGTCGACCAGATGCGCCAGGCCGGCCAGCATGAGGCAAACCGTAGGCATCACCCAGGAGCCGCCGGCCAGCACCGCTCGCAGCGCCAGCAGCATCAGCGCGCCCGAGCATAGCCCCGGCAGAAAATCGGCGGGTGCGATCCCACGCCGGCGCCATACCCAGTAACCGATGATTCCGATGGCCTCGAGCAGCAGGAAGCCCAGGATCAGATCGACCACGAGGCCGCTGGCGAACAGATCGGACATCATCGACATGAGCGGCTCATTGATGCGAGCATTCCCCGCGGATGGCGGCGATCAGAACGGCGCGTTGAGCTGGACCACCGTCCAGTTCAGATAGGCCGCAAAGCTGACCCAGAGCAAATACGGCACCAGATAGTAACTCGCCGTGCGTGCGCCGCGCCAAAACACCACGATGCCGGTCAATACCGAAAGCCACAGCAACGGCACTTCCAACAGCGCCCAATCCGGCCGCTGCACAGTGAAGAACAACATGCTCCACAGCACGTTGAAAAAGCCGTTGGCGGCGAAGATGCCGATCACCCATTCGCGCTGCGCCCGCGTGGTCGCGCCGCGCCAGGCATACACCGCGGACATCGCCGCCAGCGCGAAGATCAAGGTCCAGGCCGGTCCGAACGCCCAATCCGGTGGCTGCCATGATGGTTTGCTCAGGCTTTGATACCACGCCCCGGTGTCGGTGAGCGATCCGCCCAGCAATCCGACCAGGATGGCGACGGCAAAGGCGACAAGGATCGGGTTCACGTCGGACCTGCAGCAAGTTGAAGCTTCGCGCGTCTCGCTTGGTGGCGGGACGAGTCGAAGGAGAAAAGAGAATCGCAATCGGATCCTCAGACTATCAAAATCGCGCCGTCGGCGCGCATGGCTGTTTGACACGCAAGGCCGGCACAGCACGCGCGACCGAACGCATCGGACTTCGGATGCACAAGCTCGGTGCCCGTGTTGCCCTCACCCACCCCACCCCTGGCCCGCAAGCGGGAGATGGAGCTCTCTGCGCCGGGAGGCGCGACTTGTCGCGCGCAGCGACGCCGAGGTCAGACCGAGGCGAACCCCGTCATGTGGGCGAGGTTCTTGAAGAAGATCCGGACATGCGCGATCGGCTTGGCGCGGACCAGCTTCTTGTTCATGTAGGCGTCCCAGGTCAGCTTCTGAACGTCGCGATCGCGGCAGATGCTGACGAACTGCTCGCGGCGCTTGTCGCTGGCGTACCAGTACCACTGCATCAGGCCGAGGATGCGGAAAACCGAGCCGTTGGCGCGCATGAAGCGCTTGCGCGCGCCCTTGAGCGCCTTGGCGTCGGCGGTATCAAGAAATTCGCCGACCGCTTCGGCCGCAAGGCGACCGCCAAGCAGCGCGTAGTAGATGCCCTCGCCCGACGCCGGCGCGACGACACCCGCGGCATCGCCGGCGAGCAGCACGCTGTGGCCGTCGTCCCAGCGCGGCAGCGGATGCAGCGGAATCGGCGCGCCTTCCTTGCGGATGGTCTCGACCTCGTCGAGCCCGGTCTGCTTGCGCAGCTCGGCGACCGAATCACGCAGCGAAAAGCCCTTGTGCATCGAGCCGGTGCCGACGCTCACGGTGTCGCCATGCGGAAACACCCAGCCGTAGAAGTCCGGCGACACCTTGCCCTGATAGTACACGTCGCAGCGCCGGCTTTCGTAGGCCGCTCTCTGTTCGGCTGCCGGCGCCTTGATGATCTCGTGATAGGCGAACACGAACGGCACACGATCGGCGTCCGGCAGGAACTGCCGCGCGACGGCCGACACCGCGCCGTCGGCGCCGATGATGGCGCGTGCCCGTAGCGCCTGCTCCTGCATGCTGCCGTCGGGCTGGCGCGCTTCGTAGTACACGGTGTTCAGGCCGCTCTCGTCGCGGCTGAAGCGGCGGAACAGCCCGGTGACGCGCTCGGCGCCGACGCTGGCGGCGCGCTGGCGCAGCCATTCGTCGAAATGTTCGCGGTCGACCATGCCGACGAAGCCGCCGTCGATCGGCATGTCGACTTCGACATCGGTCGGCGACACCATGCGGGCGGCGTTGATCTTGGCGACCAGCATGCCGTCCGGAATGGCGAAGTCGCGGATCGCCCGCGGCGGGATTGCGCCGCCGCACGGCTTGATGCGACCGGCGCGGTCGAGCAGTGCGACGCGCTTGCCGGCGCGGGCAAGATCGCAGGCCGCGGTCGCGCCGGCCGGCCCTCCGCCGACGACAACGACATCATAAATCGCGGAATTCTCGCTCATCCTATCCTCCCGCCACTGCTGCATTCGCCAAATCGACGCTTCTGCCCGCATTGCGTGCCGAGCGCTGCTGGGCGCGATGCACCCACACCGCCATCACCGCGGAGACCATGAACAGACCGGCCTCGGCCGCGAACACCGACGCGTAGGACAACGCCGGCGACCCCAGCACCAGGCGGGCGACGTCGCTCGCCAGCGTGCCGATGAAGCCGCCGACGCCGAACGCGATCGCCTGCGCGGCCCCCCACAGCCCCATGCGCACACCCTCGCGCTTTTCGCCGCCGGCGCTGACCAGCTCCATCATCGAACCGATCGCCGCCACCGCGTAGGCGCCATTGGTGACGCCCAGCAGAAACACGTTTTCGCGCAGCGGCCAGGATCCGCCGACCAATGCGGCCATGGACAGACCCAGCAGCGCCAGCGCCGAGGCGATGCAGCCGCCGATCGTCCAGACCTTGAGATTGCCGCGCGTCTTCGGCAACAGCGCGCCGATCAGCGGCACCAGTGCCATGCCGAGCAGCGTGCCGCCGTGCTGCACGCTCGACAGCTTGGTGGTCTCGCCCGGCGTGAAGGCGAAGACCGCGCCGGCAAACGGCTCCAGGATCAGATCCTGGGCGCTGTAGGCGAGCATCGAGACGAACACGAAGATCGCGAAGCGCCGGGCCTGTGGCTCGGCCCAGACTTCCTTGATGGCGGCGCGGAACGACCCCTTCTCCGGTGGCGCGACCGTGGCGGCCGCAACCTTGCCTTCGATCCCCCACACGCCGACGAGCGTCAGCACCATCGCGATCAGCGATACGCCGCCGGACACGGCGACCAGCCGCGACGGCGAGAATGGATCGAGCAGGTGGCCGGCGAAGCCGGTGGTGACGATGAAGCCCGCGATCATCATCACCCAGACGATGGTCGCCGCCGCAGCGCGGCGCTTGTCGTCGACGCGCTTGGCGAGCAACACCAGCAGCGAGGTGCCGGCCGCGCCGACCCCGCCGCCGATCAGGCAGAACGCCACGATCGCGAGCGCCACGCCGAACAGCGGCTCGGTCGCCATCCAGGCAGTCGCCACCGCCGCGAGGAAACCGCCGAGCGCGAGCACCGCCATGCCGCCGATGATCCACGGCGTGCGGCGCGCGCCGCGATCCGAGCCATGGCCCCAGGCCGGACGAAACACCTGCAGCGCATAGTGGATCGCCACCAGCGCCCCCGGCAGCATCGCCGGCAGCGCCAGCTCCACCACCATCACGCGGTTGAGCGTCGACGTCGTGAGCACCACGATGGCGCCGAGGCCGGTTTGCACCAGACCCATCCGAACAATGCCGAGCCAGGACAACGGCCGCATCATGATTGCGTCACTCCACTCGCGAAGAAACTCATGTCGGGGCTCCGAACGACGACACCGCAATCGCGCTCGCCATCATGCCCATGACGTAAAGAGCGACGCCAAGACCGCTGAACCAGGTGGCGCGCTCGACCGGCGCGCGCAGGAAACGCACCATCAGGGCGAGCTGAAGCACCAGCACGAGGCAAACGATCGCGGCGCCGATCGGCCGGTCCCAGGACAGCAGCAAAGCGATCACCACCACCTGCGGAATCGCCATCACGGCGCAGGCGGTGCGCGCGGCGTTGTCGACGCCGAGCTTCACCGGCAGCGAGCCGACGCCGGTCTTGATGTCGCCCTCGATCGACTTGAAATCGTTCAGCGTCATGATGCCGTGCGCGCCGGCGCTGTAGAGCAGCGCCAGGATCACGATCGGCCAAGGCGGCAGGCCGCCGAGCATCACGGCGGCGCCGGTGAACCAGGCGAAGCCTTCGTAAGTAATCGCGCAGGCGCCGTTGCCGAGCCAGCCGTTCTGCTTCAGCCGGAACGGCGGCATGGAATAGATCCAGGCCAGCACCAGGCCGAGCACGGCGGCGCCGAACACCCAGACGCCGAGCTGGCTGGCGAGTAGCAGCGACGCGGCGGTCCACATGAACGACAGATACAGACCCCAGCGCCCGGGAATGCGGCCGGACGGGATCGGCCGGTTCGGCTCGTTGATGGCGTCGACGTCGCGGTCGAACCAGTCGTTGACGACCTGACTGGTGGCGACCAGCAGCGGGCCGCACAACACGATGCCGGCAATCACTTCGATCCAGCGCGACGAAATCGGCACGCCCGACGACACCACGCCGCACGCGAACGCCCACATCGGCGGAAACCAGGTGATCGGGTGCAAGACCTCGAGCACCGCCGACGGCGCGGGACGCGTTGCCAAGGCGTTCGGCACTTTGCCGCTCGGCACGCTCCCATTCGGCAGCTTGCCGATCGGCGCGTTACTCAATGGCGCGTTACTCATCGGCGGCCTCTCCTTCGGGCGCGTGTTCGGCGAGGCCGTAGCGGCGCAGTTTGACGTAGAGGCTCTGCCGGCTGAGGCCGAGCATGTCGGCGGCCGATGCGCGGTTGTCTCCGGTGAGTTCGAGCGCCGCCTCGATCGACAGCTTTTCGATCACGTCCGTCGTCTCGCGCACGAGGTCGCGCAGCGGCACCCGGCCGATCAGCTCGGTGAGCTGCGCGACCGAGCGCGGCAGCTCCCGCTTCGAGCTCGCCGCCGCGGGCAGCCGCTTTTCGACGTTGCGGATCGCGAACCCGAAGCACGGCTTGTCGTCGGTGTCGTTGAGGGCAACGGCTGACACTTCGACCTCGGCAGCCGCGCCATATTCGCCACGCAGCACGGTGGCGAACAGCTTGATCGTGCCGCTCTGCCGGAGATTGGCCAGCGCGACGCTGAGATCGACGCCGGTGCGGCCGAGCCAGCGATCGAGCAATTCGCCGCGCGCCTGCTCGGCGCTGCCGAGCTGCGCCATTTCGAGAAAAGCCAGATTGGTGCGGACGACGCGGCCGTCGAACTGGGTGATCACCAGCGCGTCGGCGGCGGATTCGAAATATTTCAGCAGCAGCGAGGCGCTCTTCGCGGCACCGAGTTCCGGCACCGGCGATTGCGACGTCAGCCGCACCAGGAACAGCGAGGCATTCTCCTGCCGGAACAGCGACGCCGACATCTCACAGGCGCGGCCGGAATTGGCGAGCCGCACCTTGGCGCGGCCATCACGCCCGGTCGACCGGACATCCGCCAGCAAGCCCAGCACGGCCGCTCGGTCTGCGGCATCGAAGTGACTGACGAGAGAAGAGTTTTGCGTTTGCGGGGCAGTCGCGTCGAACATCGCCAGCGTCGCGGGATTGGTGTCGACAATCAGTTCGCTGGTCGCATCCACGATCATGACGGCTTCCGAAGACACCTGGAACAGCAGGCGATAGCGGGTTTCCGCGTGGCGGAGCCGGATGTAGTCCCGCTCCATCGATTGCTGCGCGTTGATTAGCCGCTGCTGCATCAATGCGAGTTGACGCAGATCACGACCGACCACCAGCAGCCGATCATCGCGTCCGAAGCCAACGGCCGAATACAACACCGGAACGTCGTCGCCTCCGGGGGACGGGTGGTTCACCTGACGCCAGGTCGGGGCGTCGCGCACCGTGGCATCGAGCAGCAATTCACGAATCTTCGGTTGGGTATCGGACGTCACCACGTCGACCAGCCGGGAGCCGAGCCAGCGGCCCTGCGCGTCCAATTCGAGCGCCAGTTCGTCTTTGTTGAACGCCACATCGAGAATGACGCCTTGAGGATCAATCACCAGAGCAACGTCCGTCGCCGTAGCGATCAGCTTCGCCGCAGCCCCGGCACCGAGATCCCCCAGCGATTCGTTCGGCGATTTGAACACTTGCACCAGGGCAAATATCCTCCAGCAAGAACCCGTCCCTCCGTCCGGCGCCTGCGTCCACCAAGTCTTGTTGTTGCCTTGAGCCTTAGATGGAGCTGCGGGCCGGCGTCGGCTTGTCTTGGCGATTCACGCGCGAATGGGACGTGCTTCTTTAGCTCACGTCGCTCCGCACGTCATGATCCGGCGGAGATGTTTGTCCGGGGCCCGGCTGCCTATATTTCCGGTTCGTAGGGCCCCAAGCAGCGCACGCCTGATCGGTATTTTCAATCAGGCGTGCGCAATTTTCAGTCGAGAGGATCTGGCTGTCCTACCGCGGCGGAGCCAGACCGTGCTTCACGCCCCAGTCGAACCAGTTGTCGACCACCGGGCCGGTGAGGATGATGCCGATCGCACCGGTCAGCGGGCACAGCACCGCAAACCACCAGGCCCAGCGATGGATCGATTCGGCCGTCGCATTGAAGCCCATCGTCCAGCGCCAGAACAGAGCAGCGCGTTCAAGAGCAGTACCACGATCGAGCATCTGCTCGATTTCGCGCTCGCCGCCGTAGCGGCTCACCGCCAGAATGGTCGCACCATGCATGGCGAACAGCAGAGCCGAGCCGTACAGGAAGGCGATCGAGAGGCAGTGGAAGGGGTTGTAGTACAGGTTGCCGTACTTGATCGAGAAGTTGTTGGTCCAGTCGAGGTGCGGGAAGATGCCGAACGGCGGCGCTTCGCTGAACGTGCCCATCAGCACCGGCTGGATGAAGCCGAGCGACAGATAGAGCAGGATCGCCGAGGCGAACGCCCACGACACGTGGGTGCCCATGCCGAGCGCCCGCGAGCGGCGATAGGTGCGAACCCACCACAGCGCGATCGACACGGTGAGGAAGAAGCCGGCCATCAGCCACCAGCCGCCTTCCTTGAGCGGCGGAATGGAAAGACCGTATTCCGGCTTCGGCGGCTCGAGCGCCAGCCAGCAGAACTGGCGCAGGAATTCGATCGGGCTCCAGTCCACCGACGCCAGCATATTGAGGCCGATGATCTCGATCGCGACGAACCCGCAGAGCAGCGAGCACACACCGGTGAACCCGAGATAGATGGGACCGACCTGCGCGTCGCCGATTTTGCCGAGCCAGTAGTTGAACGTCGTCTGGGTCTCGCGGGCTGAGCTGCCGGGTCTTAGCGGCACCCCCGCATAGGCAGGTCCTTCAACCTGGACCTGCGTGAAGATGTTCTGATATTGGGCCATGACAAGACTCTCTTGTGACCGGTTGAATTACTGATTCCAGATCGGCAGGTTGCGCCACCAGTTCCACCAATCCGGCCACGAACCACCTTCGGCGAGCACAGGGCCGCTGAGGATCATGCAGACCGCACTGAAGAACACGGCAGCCAGCGCCAGGAACAGACCGAGGCGATGAATGCCGATGGTGCCGATCGAGTAACCGACCAGATCACGGAAGATGGTGTTCTCATGCTCGGGCGACTTCACCGGCTCGCCGCGGTCCGGATTGAGGGCCGAGAGAACCAGAGCGCCATGCAGCGCCAGCGCCAGACAGGTCGTGAAGAAGAACGTGATCGCGATCATGTGCGCGGGATTGTAGTGGAACTGGCCGTAGGCGTAGCCGGTGTTCGACACCCAATCGAGATGCGTGAAGATGCCGTAGGGGAAGCCGTAGCTCCACGAACCCATCAGCACCGGACGGATCACCACCAGGGTGAGATAGGCGAAGATCGCGAAGCTGAAGGCGAACGGGACGTGATAGCCGATGCCGAGCTTGCGGCAGATCTCGACTTCACGCAGCGCCCAGGACACGAAGGCGCCGGTCGCGAAGATCGAGACCCACTGCCAGATGCCACCCTCGGCGAGAGGTGCGAAGCCCAAGCCGTATTTGGCGTCCGGCGGGTTGACGCTGATCTGCCAAAGATTCCAGGTCGGGCCGAGCGCGGTATTCCAAACGATCAGCGCGATCCCGAGTAGAGCGCAGAACACCGTCGCGACGCCGAAGAAACCGACATAGAACGGGCCGACCCAGAAATCGAACAGGTCGCCTCCGATTAGCGTTCCGCCACGAACGCGGTATTTTTTCTCAAAACTGAGCATTGCCATCGATCGTTCCTCCGCGAGCGCGCCAGGGAAAATCCATCGTAGTGATCCGGTCCAGGTAGCTTCCCGGAAGCGGACGGGCCCGGCAGATGGGTCCGTTTCCCGCCCGTTCCGGCAAGCAATTCATCATGCCGTTAGACGGGCATGCTGGTGTAGGTCTGAGAGATCTCAGCCGTCTTCTTCGGGCCGTCCAGCCAGTTGAAACGGCTGGTGCTCAGCAGGATGAAGTGGATGATGATGGCCAGGCCGAACAGGAACACGAACAGCAGGACCAGCGCGCGACGCGGATCAAACAGCAACCAAATTCGCCACATGATAGTCGTCTCCCCTTAGCACAGATACGAAGTCAGCTGATGGACAGTGTCCATCGCGTAGCCGGTGGCCTTCGGCAGCCACGGACGCCACATCCAAGCGAGGATGTGAGCAACAACCGCGACCACGATGAAGAGAAAGAAGCTGGTCACGAAGATCGAGTGGAATTCCTTGGCTTCCGCTTCGGAAAGTCCCGAGATGGAACCGTCACTCATTTGGTACACCTCCTAGTGATGGCCTTTCGGCCGACTCGCCGCCCTAGGGTGGGCGGCAACCAATGCCGTATCGTTTCCGAAACGACAGCGAGTTACCGTTTCGTTTCCGAGAACGGCAGTGTTCCGTCCGGCGAAGCCGGACGAAATTCGAATTACATGCCCATGAACGACGAGGTCACCAGAACGCTCGCGGCGTTGTGGGCCTCGCTGAACACGGATTGATTCTGTCCGTTCTGTTTGCGCCAAGGCAGCGCCCGCGTGACGATCGCACGAAGCAGAAACAGCGCGTAGCACGCCCAGAACATCAGTTTGGATTCGATCGCAGCGTTATCTGGTAGGACCCGCGAGCGACGGCCGGTGTAGACGTAATCGGACATCGATCATCTCCTCACTCTGGGATTGCGCATATTTGGTCGCGACATCGTGAACCGCATTGTTCTAGCTCAAATCTTCGTTATGCCGTTTGGCCATCGAGCAGCGCGGCACGTGCTTTGCTGACGAATTCCGTCGTAACTTTCTCCTGCCCGGCGCGGCGCGCGCTGTTTTCCGCCGCGTCGCGCAAGCGCTTCGCCGCCGAAATACGTACCAACACCGGATGAGATTCGAGGACTTCGTCGAGCAGGGCTTTCGCCTCGTCGCTCCACAGCAATTCTTCGTGGCGCCGCGCGGGAGTGGGATCCACCCGATCGAGATCGCTGCCGAGCGGCAGGATGTTGAACAGCGCGTCGAACAGCGCATTGCAGACTTCCTGCACCAGATAGGTGGCGCCGGAGTAGCCCATGAACGGCGTCCCGGTATGGCGGCGGATCACCGCGCCAGGGAACGACGCCGGGATGTAGATCGCACGGCCACCGGCCTCGGCCAGGTACATGCGCTCGTTGTAGCTGCCAAACATGATCAGCGGCGGCGTCTGCCGGATCGCCGCACGTACGGCCTCGTTGTCCGGCTTCACGCCGGCCTTTCGCGAGAACGCAAAGGTGCACGGCAGGCCCATCTCCTCTTCGAGGAAGTGCCGCACGCCGCGCGCATAGGTATCGGTCGCTACGATCGCGAAACTGGCGGTGCCAAAGAAGTCCTGCGTCACCGAGCGCCACAGATCCCACAGCGGCTTGATCGTGGTGTTCTTCTCGCGCTCGATGAACGGCTCCGGGTCGAGCCCGGTGAGCTCGCCGAGCTTGCGCAGGAAACGCGTGGTCGAATGCAGCCCGATCGGCGCCTGCAGATACGGCCGCTCCAGCAATTCGCACACCAGCCGGCCAAACTCGCGATACATGCAGACGTTAACGTCGGCGTTCACCAGTTTGGGAATCTCGGCGAGATGGGTGCCGAGCGGGAACACCATGTTGACCTCGGCGCCGATGCCTTCGATCAGGCGGCGGATCTCGGCGAGGTCCGACGGCATATTGAAGGTGCCGTAGATCGGGCCGATGATGTTGACGCGCGGCTTCTCGCCCTCCTTGCGGTGGCGCTCAGGGACCTTCTTGGGTCCGTATTCTTTCCACAGCCAGGCGATTGCACGGTCGGCGCTCTGCCATTGATCCTCGTCGATCGTCCGCGGCAGGAAGCGCTTGATGCCGGTGCCTTCCGGCGTGACGCCGCCGCCGATCATTTCGGCGATCGACCCGGTCACCACGACGGCCGGCAGAAACGGATCGAGCGCACGGTGCGCCCGCTTCATCGCTCCTTCGGTGCCGGTCTTGCCGAGTTCGTCCTCGCCGAGGCCGGTGACGACGATCGGCAATTCGTGCGGCGGCAGCGCGTCGGTGTAGTGCAGCACCGAGGTCACCGGCAGGTTTTCGCAGCCGACCGGGCCGTCGATGATGACCTGCAGACCCTTCACCGCGGTGAAGGCATAGACGGCGCCCCAATAGCCGCCGGCGCGATCGTGATCGAGAACAAGCATCAGATCATCTCCTCCGCCTTGCGCTTCTTGGCTGCGGCTTCGATCTGCTTGCGATATTTGTCGCGGAACGCCGGGTAGTCCTTCGGGGTCGATTCCCAGACGCCGGCGGCGTGACCCTGCCCGACGTCGCCGAAGAACTCTTTCATTTCGTCGAAGCGCGCCTGATTAGCGAGGGCCGCGTTGACCACGTGTGCGAGCGAGCCGGCGCCGGCGACGCCGAACAGCGGCCGCGCCGAAATCAGATTGGTGAAGTACAAAGACGGGATCGCCATCGTCTTGGCCTTCTGCACCACCGGGGTGGTGCCGATCGCAAGATCCGGACGGAATTCCTCGACCGCCGCGAAGTCCTGCTCCAGCGAGGCGCGGTACTGCACCCGCACGCCCTTGGCCTCGAGCCATTCGCGGTCGAGCTCGGACCACGGCGTGCGTGGCACGGCGGTGCCGACATAAGGCACACGCGCGCCGCTTTCGATCAACAGCCGCGCCACCAGCAACTCGGAGCCTTCGTAACCCGACACGGTGATCCGCGCGTCGATCGGCTTGGCGGCGAGCGCGGCCTTGATGGCCGGCAGGAAACGGTTCTTGGCCGCATCGATGTTGTCGCGCGACACGTTGCAGGCGGTGCCGATCGCTTCCAGCCAGGTCTCGGTGCCGTCGTGACCGACCGGCCCGGAGCCGACGACCTTGCGGCCGGCGAGTTCGAACTGACGGATGCTGGCTTTGTAGAACGGGTGGATCGCGGCGACGACCTGGCAATCGAGCGCCGCATAGAGCTCGCGCCATTCGCGGGTCGGAACAACCGGACCTGCCGCCAGACCGAGCGGCTCGAGCATCATGTTGATGCCGACCGGATCGGCCGGAAACATTTCGCCGAGCAGCGTGACGGTCGGGCGCTCGCTGCGGCCGCCGCGCGGCGCCTGCACCGGCCCCTGCTCGGCTTCCTTGCGGGCATATTCCAGCATCGCGCCGGCCAGCACGTCCTTGGCCTCGGCATGGGTCGGCACGCCGAAGCCCGGCACGTCGATGCCGATGATGCGGACGCCGTTGATCTCGTTCGGCAGCAGATCGAGCGGCACGCCCGACGCGGTCGGCACGCAGAGATTGGTGATGATGATGGTGTCGTACTGCTCGGGGTCGGCGAGCTTGTACACAGCCTCGCGGATATCCTCGAACAGCTTGCCGGTGACCAGCGTCTCGGACGAGAACGGCACGTAGCCGACGGTGCGGCGCGCGCCATAAAAATGCGACACGAAGGTCAGGCCGTACACGCAGCACGCCGAACCGGACAGGATCGTCGCGGTGCGGCGCATCCGCAGGCCGACGCGCAACGACCCGAACGCCGGGCACATGCTCTGCGGCTGATCGTGCGGCCCTTTCGGGTAGTCTTCGGCGTAACGCTCGAGCAGTTCGCTCTTGCCCGCGGCCTCGGCCGCGGCCTTCATTTCCGCCGCGCCGGCATGACAGCCGAGCCCGTCCGTTTTGGTCGCGGCGACGTCGATCGCGGCGGCGCCATCCGCCATGGCGTCGCCATCGGCTGGATCCGTAACGATCGATTCGCCGATGGGACCTGAATAGCGAGACATGACGTTCATGGCGGACTCCCGGACACGCTGTGGATCAAACCGCGTCGTAGATCACTTCGAGCGACGGCTTGTTCATCACTGCGGCGCCGCACATGTCTTCCATGGTGGCGGGCAACAGCACGACGTCGCGCCCGGTGATGTCGCTGGAGAACAGCCCGAGCAGACCGTCCTGGGTGAGCGGCTTCGGCCGCACCGGCGGCGCGATCCTGACGTTCTCGGCGAGGGTCGCGAACAACGGCCCCCACTCCCCGCTGGGAAGGCCGATGATCTCGTAATTCGCGCTCTTCTTGCGGATACCATCGTCGGCGGGAATTGCCGCAAGCACCGGAATGCCCGCGATCTCGGCGAAAGCCTGCGCCTCGCCGGTACCGTCGTCCTTGTTGATCACCATGCCGGCGACGCCGACATTGCCGCCGAGCTTGCGGAAGTACTCGACCGCCGAGCAGACGTTGTTGGCGACGTACAGCGACTGCAGGTCGTTGGAGGCGACGATGATCACCTTCTGGCACATGTCACGGGCGATCGGCAGGCCGAAGCCGCCGCACACCACGTCGCCGAGGAAGTCGAGCAGCACGTAGTCGAAGCCCCATTCGTGGAAGCCGAGCTTCTCCAGCGTCTCGAAGCCGTGGATGATGCCGCGGCCGCCGCAGCCGCGGCCGACTTCCGGCCCGCCCAATTCCATCGCGAACACGCCGTCACGCTTGAAGCAGACGTCGCTGATGGTGACTTCTTCGCCGGCGAGCTTTTTCTTCGACGAGGTCTCGATGATCGTCGGGGTGGCCTTGCCACCGAACAGCAGCGATGTGGTGTCGCTCTTCGGATCGCAGCCGATCAGCAGCACCTTCTTGCCCTGCTGCGCCATCATGTAGCTGAGGTTGGCGAGCGTGAAGCTCTTGCCGATGCCGCCCTTGCCGTAGATCGCGATGATCTGGGTTTCTTTGGTGACGGGAGTCGTCACCGGGGCATCGGGTTCAATCGACGCCTCGGCCCGGAGTTGTGCGTCTTGCAGGCGGATCTGCGGAACGACGTTCATCAGCTCGGTCTCCAGTTCAAAACCATTTTGAGGCAGGCGGGGTCTTCGAAAGCGATCCGATAGGCGTCGGGGGCCGACGCCGCCTTCTGGTGGTGCGTGATCAATCCGTCGAGCGAGAGCTTGCCGCTGTCGATCAGCGCCTTGGTGGCGACGATGTCCGGCGGCTGCCATTCCGCCGCGATCCGGATCCGGGCTTCGCGCATGAAGGCCGGCGGAAATGCGAAGGACAGCGGCTCGCTGTAGAAGCCAGCGAGCACGATCTCTCCGGTCGCCGCGATGCGCGAAATCAAAACGTCGAGGAGTTTGGGGTCGCCGCTGACGTCGTAGATGCTACGATAGTCGCGTCGCTCGTCGGTTTCGGGGTCGATCACCGCATAACCATCGGCGCCGCCGCTACGGATCGGGTTCTTCTCCCACACCGTCGGCGGCGGATTGCCCAGCGCGACCGAGATCCGCGCCAGCAGCCGGCCGAGCACGCCGTGACCGACGATGCAGTCCGGCGGCGTCGCGCCGCGCGCGGCGATGGCATGGTATGCGGTTGCGGCAAGGGCGATCAGAATACCGCGCTCACCCAGTTGCTGATCGAGCGGCACGACGCGCTTGGCGGGGACAACAAGCCGCGAAGCCGAGGCACCGAACAAGCCGCGGACTTCGCCGAAGCACTTCGCGCCCGGCACGAACACCATCTGGCCCGGCTGCAAGCCTGTCGCGGCACCAGCCTCGACCACTTCGCCGACCGACTCGTACCCCGGCACCAGCGGATAGCCCATTCCGGGGAATGGCGGCATCCGGCCGGACCACAACAGCCTCTCGGTCCCGGTGCTGACACCGCTCCAGGCAACATCGACAACGACGTCGTCGGCCGTCGGCGCCGTGAGGCTGAGGCGACTGAGTTCGACGTGTTGTGGCTGCTTGAGTACGACCGCGATGGTGTCCATCGCTTACTCCAAATCCAGGCGGCAAAGTCCCGCCGATGGAGTGTCAGAGTAAACTGACGGACCGCAGTGTCAAGCTAGATTAACACATCGGTCGCTTGATTGCGGTAATTACGGAAGCCACCATCGGCATCGGGACCGCATGCAACCGGATGTCATCGAAGCCGGCGTCGCCCAGCATCGCCTGCAGGCGCGCGAAGGTGCGGCCCTGCCCGGTGCCCATGGCGCGCAGGTAAACGGCAAAATAGGCGTCGGCGCTGGATTCCCGCCCGGACGGACCGGCAAGCGGCTCGGCGATCAGCAGTTTTCCGTTATCGGGCAAGGCCTTATGCACCGCGCGCAGCAGTGCATCGACGACATCGTCGTCGTGATCATGGACGATGCGGACCAGCGAAACGATGTCGGCGCCCTCGGGCAGAGGATCGTCGCGGAAGCTGCCGCCGATCGCGGTGGCACGGCCGGCCAGCCCGTTGGCCTGAAACCGCTCGGCCGCTTTGGCGGCGACCGCCGGCAGATCGAACAGCATCACCCGCAGCTCGGGCGTCTGCGCCGCGACCGCGGACAGGAAGGAGCCGTCGCCGCCGCCGACGTCGAGCAGACAGCGGTGATCCTTGAACGACACCACGTGCAGGACTTCGCGGGCGATCATCGGTTGCGAGGCGGCCATCAACGCGGTGTAGGGCAACACCTGATCGGGACCGAGTTCGGCCGCGCCCTCGCCGCGCACATAGGCCCAATACGCCGCGAGTTCTCCGCCACCGCGCGGGCCGCGCAGCACGGCGAGCGGATCGGCGAGGTCGCGGTACAGCATCGCGTGGTGTTCGACCAAAGCGAGCACGCCCGGGTTGCCGCACAGTTCGGCGCCGAGCTGGCCGAGGCCGTAACGCCCGCCGCTGCGCGGCTGCACCAGCTTGAGCGCGGTCGCGGCTTCGAGCAGCAGCTGCATCGAGTCGCGGGACAGAGAGAGCCGCGCCGCGAGCTCATCGACGCTCGCGGGCCGCTCGCGCAGCACATCGAACAGCCGCAGCTGCACGCAGGCGAGCAGGATCTGGGAGTAGACAAAGCCGGCGACGACATCGAACATCGCCACGGCACGGCGCCGCGCCACCATTCGCGTCAGTGGAAAAACCGCGGCAAACCGCTGAAACCGCGGACTCGACAGGATCGTATCGCGCCAGCCGAGAAGCCGGTCGCTCAGGCTGAAGGAACTCATCACTCCTGCTACCACCGGCTGGCCCGGAAGGCCAAGCCGGCTTGCCTCACGCCGCAGTCGCGGCGAGCTTGGCCGGCACCAGCCGCGTCGCTTCCGACATGATCAGCGAGCGCAGTTCGTTGCCGTTGGAGCAGGGCGGCATCGCGTCCACCGCGCCGCGCACCAGCGACTTCAGGTGATAGATGGCGCCATCGATGCCCATTTCGCGCACCGCGCTGGGGCGATCATGCGCGATATCCTGGCCGACCGGCTTGCCGATCTCTTCCTCGTCGGCGGCGGCATCGCGCAGATCGTCGGCGACCTGATAGGCCTCGCCGATCTTCTCGCCGACCATCCGCCACGGTTCAGGATCGGCGCCGGCCGAGGCCGCACCGGCGGCGGTCGCGGCGACGAACAGCGCGCCGGTCTTGGAGCGGTGATAATGTGCGAGATTGATCTCGGACTCGCATTCCCAAGCCTGCCCGGCGACGATGCCGAACGGCACGCCGACTGCGCTGCCGATGATCTGGGTCAACTTGAGCAGCCGCTCGGGCTGGCAAGACACCTGAGCGATCGACTGGAACGCCAGCACGATCAGCGCGTCGCCGGTGAGTACGGCGAGCGGCTCGCCGAAAGCCTTGTGGACAGAGGGGCGGCCGCGGCGCAGATCGGCGCCGTCGAAACAGGGGAGATCGTCGTGCACCAGCGAGGCGCAGTGCATCAATTCGAGGGCGGCGCCGGCAGCTGCGGTGGCGGCCGGATTGTCCTCACCGCAGGCCGCCGCGACGCTGTGGCAAAGTCGTGGCCGCACCCGCGCGCCACGCGGGAACACAGCGCTGCGCATCGCGGCCGCAAGCCGGGGCGGACACCCCGCAAGGTCCGCCTGGTTGAGGGCGTCGGTGAGAGCGCGCTCGATCCGGCTGGTCACGTCCATGGCAGACTCCCGCTCAAAGGCAGCAAGCGTCAATTTAACTTGTCATCGGCAAGTGTAAGTTATTATGGACACCTGTCAATGACATGGCGCAATGACACTTAAGGCGGAGTGAGAACCGGCATGAGGGACCTGACCGCACGGAATCGGGTGGTGATCGTCGGCGCCGGCGTGGCCGGCCTGACCTCCGCCATCGCCCTGGCCGCACGCGGTCTGGACGTCACTGTGGTCGAGCGCGCCGCGGCGCCCGGCGGAAAGATACGCGAGGTCGGGATCGGCGCCGCGCGGATCGACAGCGGCCCGACCGTCTTCACGATGCGCTGGGTGTTCGAAGAATTATTCGCCAATGCCGGCCTGAATTTCTCGGACCACGTCAGGCTCCGCCCACTGTCGGTGCTGGCCCGGCACGCCTGGGACGATCGCGCGCGGCTCGATCTGTTCGCCGACGAAGCCCGCTCGGTCGACGCGATCGGCGCTTTCGCCGGCGCCGCGGAGGCGCAGCGCTACAAGCAATTCTGCGCCGACAGCCGGCGGATTTATCAGATCCTGGAGAAGCCGTTCCTGCGCGCCACCGCGCCGAGCCTGCCCGGCCTCGCCACCGCCAACGGCCTCGGCGGCCTGCTCGAACTACGCAAGATCCGGCCATTCACCAAGATGTGGACCGCGCTCGGCGATTACTTCAAGGATCCGCGCCTGCGGCAACTTTTCGGCCGCTACGCGACCTATTGCGGTTCGTCGCCGTTCGAAGCGCCGGCGACGCTGATGCTGGTGGCGCATGTCGAGCAGCAGGGCGTCTGGATCATCGAGGGCGGCATGCACGCGCTGGCGCGCGCGCTGGCCGATTGCGCCAGCAAGCTCGGCACCAGCATCCACTACGAACAGGAGGTGCGCGAGATCATGGTCTCGGGCGGCCGCGCCGCCGGCGTGATCCTGGCGAATGGCGACCGCATCGAAGCCTCGTCGGTGATCGTCAATGCCGACGTCGGTGCCCTGCCCGCCGGCCTGTTCGGCCAACTCGTGCAGCGCGCGGCGGCGCCGATCGCGCCGAAGCTGCGCTCGCTCTCGGCCATGACCTGGAGCATGGTGGCGAAGACCGGGGGTTTTCCGCTCAGTCGGCATTCGGTGTTCTTCTCACGCGACTACGCGCGCGAGTTCACCGATATCTTCGAGCGCGGCGAAGTGCCGGCCGAACCCACCGTCTATGTCTGCGGCCAGGATCGCATCGACGACACGGCCATGCTCGGCGATAGCGGCGAAGAAGAGCTGCTAGTGCTGGTCAACGCGCCGCCGATCGGCGATCGCAAGCGCTTCGACCAGGATGAAATCGCGCGGGTGACTGAACGGACCTTCGCCGTGCTCGAACGCTGCGGCCTGCGCATGGAAGCACAGCCCGACAAGACGCAAGTGACGACGCCGGAGGATTTCAACCGGCTGTTTCCGGCGACCGGCGGCGCGCTGTACGGCCGCGCCTCGCACGGCTGGAGCGCCTCGTTCGAACGCCCCGGCGCACGAACCAAAGTTCCCGGCCTGTATCTCGCCGGCGGCAGTACGCATCCCGGCCCCGGCGTGCCGATGGCCGGCCTGTCGGGCCGCGCCGCCGCGACCAGCCTGCTCGCCGATCTCGACGCCGAGGCGCAGCGGTTGAAGCCGGCTGCGTCCAAAACCACCTGAACCGTCACGAGCTAGAGTGTAGATCTGTCCTGATGATTGCCTGGCCCAACGAGACCGACGAACGCCGCGCCGGATTCAACCTCGACGTTCCGCCGAACGGCTACGCCTGGTGGTACGTCGACGCGATCAGCGACGACGGCCGCGAAGGCCTCACCATCATCGCCTTCATCGGCAGCGTGTTTTCGCCCTACTACGCGTTCGCCCGCCGCAGCGGCACGGCCGATCCGCTGAACCACTGCGCCATCAACGTCGCGCTGTATCACCAAGACAGCAAACGCTGGACCATGACCGAACGCTCGCGCCGCAAGGTCGCGCGCAATCGCGGCTCGTTCCTGATCGGCCCCAGCGATCTCGGCTGGGACGGCCGGGCGCTGACCATCAACATCAACGAGCTGAGCGCCCCGATCCCCGGCCGGATCAAGGGCCGCGTCCGCGTCATCCCGCAGGTGGTGACCAAGAACTACTTCGTGCTGAACGAAAACGGCAATCACCGCTGGTGGCCGATCGCGCCGCGCTCGCGGATCGAGGTGACGCTCGACCAGCCGAAGCTGTCCTGGCAGGGCGAGGCCTATCTCGACACGAATGCCGGAGACGCCCCGATCGAGACCGGTTTCACGCATTGGGAATGGGCCCGCGGCGCGCTGCGCGACAAGACCGCGATCCTGTACGAAGCCGAACGCCGCGACGGCAGCCGCCTCGACCTCGCCATCACGTTCGACGCCCAGGGCAACATGGAGCGCTTCGCCCAGCCGCCTTTGCTCCCCCTGCCCCGCTCCGGCTGGCGCATTGACCGCAACGCCCGCAGCGAAGCGAATGCGCGTGTCGTCCGCACCGTCGAAGACACCCCGTTCTACGCCCGCTCGATGATCGAAACCACGCTGCTCGGCGAACGCGTCACGCTGATGCACGAAAGCCTGTCGCTGGATCGCTTCAAGATGCCGGTGGTGCAGGCGATGCTGCCGTTTCGGATGCCGCGCAGGACGTGAAGCGCTGCGCTTCGATGGTGGCCGAGTGATCAGTAGCCGATGCATGGCACGGACGGAGGACGGGGTTCAGGCCTTTGCCGCGTTTCAATCCTCGTGCCTGGCCCAGCTCAGAAACAGCCCGATGTCGCCGGGGATTCCGTCGGGGAAGTCGACGACGCGGGCGGTCAGCGAGAAGCCGCGGGGGCGGAGTTCGGCCTTCCAGCGCAGATAGATGTCGGCCGCCATCCCGCGCAGTGTCGACGGCCATTCCGGATCTGGCGCGTTGATGGCGCGGCCATGATCGGTGCATAGCTCCGAGGGAAAGCGCAGCAGCAGAAACTCGACCTCGCCTTTCTTGGCGATCGCGCGGGCGGTGTGCAGCATGTGTTCCCACGCCTCGTCGGTGAGATGCGTCGCCAGCATCTGGCTAGCCTGGCGATGATGCTGTTCCTCGGCGATCCGCTTGGCTTCGCGCCGCTCCTGCTCTTCGTGGCGCTCGTGCTCGACGCCGAGTGCCTGAAAGGCCGACGCGGATAGTTGATCGGCGGCGGGATCATGCGGCGGCGGCGGCGCGGCGGACTGACCGCGGCGCGACAGCGCCTCGAGCTGATCCGACGCCACCGGCCGCAAGCTCCCGTCGTCGTGAACGGGATCATGCGGATGGGGATGGGGATGGGGATGAGGACCCGCCAGCGTCTTCAGCAGATCGGCGCGGCTGACGATGCCGACAACGCGGCCGTCGCGCAGCACCGGCACCCGCTTGATGTTCTTCTCGTACAGAAGATCGGCGATCTCGGCGACCGGGACATTGTCGTCGACGGTCAACACCGGCGATACCATGATCTGCGCAGCGGTGCGGTGATCGGACTTTAGGAATTGCAGATAGTCCGGATGAACGTCACCGCCTTCGGACAGCATCTGCAGCCACCAATCGCGGCGTGCTTCGCGGGCGGTCTCGTTACGCGGCATCAGATCGCCTTCGCTGATGATACCGAGCGGCGCGCCGGCCGCGTCGACCACCGGCACCGCGCTGATGCCGTGGGTCAGCAAGGTCTCCGCTACCGCACGCACGGACGCATCCGGTTGCACCGTCACGATCCTGGTGGTCATCACGTCGGCTGCTTTCATGTTCACTCCTTGATCGGATCGCGCTTTCCCGTCATCGCGCGGTCACATCGTTCCGCGCGATTGCCCCGCATCCTAGCTGCGGATTCGATCAGTTTGACGAAATCGGACCTGCGAACGGCGCAGTGGAGCTCGGCGCGAGGGGCCGGACATGGCAGCGTCCGCAGCGAAATCGCCGGAAGTTCTGCGACTTTGGCAGCGGTCGGGCGGGTCGTTAGAGAAAGTTAAACCGCTTCACGTCAGGCTGGCGTTTGATCTGGATCACGAAATCGGAACCCTCCCCGGGGGAGGCGGATTAACGGAGGACAGACAAACGCCGCCGAAGGGAGGCTGCGGGCAGAACCGCCCCGCCGTATCCCGCCAATGACGCGGCGGAAGGGGCTATGATACACATCACTCACGGCCGCGAGGGTTTTGATTTGCCTCAACGAAGCCCTGCAGGTGCGTGTTCTTTTGATTTTCGACAATGCAGTTAGCGGCCGGCAGCTTCTATACACGCCCGCGCGCATGGCACGGATGGAAAGACATTGACATGGAGTATCTCTCCGCGATCGGGACGCTGCTGATAGTGATGATCTTCGGCGGCGGCCTCGTGATAGTTGCCTATCTGGCGTTCGATGACATGCGTGCGCGCGGGCTGTCCTGGAACGGCGGCTCTTTCCCCGTCTCCATGACGTCGCTGACGGAGCGGCTGAAGGGGGTGCCGGCAGGGCCGGCGATCGTCGCGGCCGCCATCGTGGTCGGCGCCTTCGTGGTTTATACAGCTGCCGGCAGCATGGACCGGGCCCCGGCCCCCGCTGTGACGGCGGAAGAAAGTGCAGCGCCGGCCGAAGCCGCCGCTCCGACAGCCGCTCCCACAGCCGCAAACGTGGCTGCCGCGCCGGCGGCAGAGAAGCCGGCCGCTGCGCCTGTCGCTGCCGCGCCGTCGCAGGGCGCGGCGAATGCGATGGCCAGCATGGCGACGCCGGGCGCGGTGCGCACCGTCACCTCGTCGAGCTGCAGCTCGGATGGCTGCCCGGTGTCGTGCAGCGCCGAGGAAACGCTGGCCTCTGCCTATTGCATCAGCGGCGGCGCCGCGCGCCTGGCCGATCAGTTGCAGGTCAAGGATGGCGCCGTGACGGCCCGCTGCAGCCCCAGCGCCAGCAGCATCTCGGTCGCCTGCGCCCGCAAGTAATCCGTTTCGCCCTCGGCGACCTGAAGCCCGGCCTCGCGCCGGGCTTTTTGTTTTCAGCCGGTCGCACGACCCTCCCCGTCATTGCGAGGAGGCGCAACCGGACGTAGCAATCCAGCACTGGGCTGTGGACTGCTTCGCTGCGCTCGCTATGACGGGGGGAGACGCTCCCCCTCCACCAGGCGTCCCGAAGCCAATCCCCGACAGCACTTCGCCGTCCCGCGGGGCCGGAACGGCGAAGGTCGGACTGGTGATGTGGTCGTCGCGGCGACGGGGCCTCCGCGGCCTCGCCTAGTCCTTCTTCTCGATGTTCCAGAACACCGGAGTCGCCGGTCCATCGAGGACGCCGGTGAGTTCGTTGCGCCAGACGCTCGGCGCCTTGTACTGGCCGAGCGGGATGTACAGCACCTGATCGTAGACTTCCTTCTGGATCTCCTCGGCGAGCTTCTTCTGCTCCTCCGGTGACGTCGAGCGGGCGAACTTGTCGCGCAGCGCTTCGACCTTGGGGTCGTCCGGCCAGCCGAACCAGCCGCCGTTCTTGCCCTTGCCGCCGGTCGACACGTTGGCGACCGGATTAAGAATGTCGGGGCCGGCCCAATTGGTGAAGAACATATTCCAGCCACCGTCCTTGGGTGGCTTCTGGCTGGCGCGCCGCGTCACCACGGTCTGCCAGTCGGTCGCCTGGAAATCGACCTTGAAGCCGGCCTCGCGCAGCAGCTGCGCGGCGACGATCGGCTGAGCCTTCAGCGAGCCGACATCGCCGGGCGCCATCAGCGCGATCGGCGTGCCGTCGTAGCCGGACTCGGCGAGCAGCTTCTTGGCCTCGGCCATGCCGTTGCCCTTCACCAGAGTCTCGGAGCCGACATCGGTGGCGAGCGGAGTATCACAGCCGAACACGGCGCCGCACACTTTGTAGTAGTCGGGATTGCCGACCAGCGCGTCGAGCACCGGCTTCTGGCTCATCGCCAGGAACGCGGCGCGGCGAATCTTGACGTTGTCGAACGGCGGATACAGGAAGTTCATCCGGCCGAGCGTCTGGAAGCCGAGCGGACTGAGAGTATGGATCGTCAGTTCCTTATCCTGCTTGAGCACCGGCAGGATGTCGAACGACGGCGCCTCGACGAAGTCGATATCACCCGACTGCAGCGCGTTGATCGCGGTCTGGCCGTCCGGCATCGTGATCCATTCGACGCGGTCGACCTTTACGACCTTGCCGCCCGAAGTCCAGCTCGGCGGCTCCTTGCGCGGCACGTAGTCGGTGTTCTTGACGTACACCGCCTTGACGCCCGGCTGGAATTCGGCAGCGACGAATTTGAACGGACCTGAACCGATCTGCTCGGGGATCGCCTTGTCGGCCGGCGTCTCGGCGATGCGCTTCGGCATCATGAACGGCACCAGCGACGACGGCTTGCCGATCGACTCCAGCACCAGGCCGTAGGGCTCCTTCAGCTTCAGCGTGATGGTCTTCGCATCGGTCGCCTCGAGGCTGGCCGTGAAGTCCATCAGCTTCTGGCCCATGCCGTCCTTCTGGCCCCAGCGCTTCAGCGAGGCGACGCAGTCTTCCGCCGTCACCGGCGTGCCGTCGTGCCACTTCAATCCGTCGCGCAGCGTGAAGGTGTAGGTCAGCTTGTCGTCGGAGACTTTGAAGTCCGCCATCTGCGGCTGGACCTTGAACTTGGAATCCATCGCCAGCAGCGTATCGTAGACCATGTAGCCGTGATCGCGCGTGATGTAGGCGGTGGTCAGACCCGGATCGATCACGCGCAGATCGGAATGCATCACCGCATGAATGGTCTTGGTCTGGGCATCGGCGATCGCCGGAAGCGTCAGCGAAGCTGCGAGCGCGAGCGCCGGCAGCAGGAATTTGGACGCAGCTACTGAACGCAGCCGATGCGACCTGTGCAACATTCGATGTTCTCCTGGCGTGAAACTGATCATTCGCAGATGATTGCTTAGGCAGGACGACAGACAAGGCGGCAAGTCATCGCGCGCTGATGCGCCGTTATTGCGCGTTGCAGCACTACGACTACCAAGACTTGCACCAAGCGTGCCAAGCGTCAATCTGTTCGCAGTGGGCAATCGAGGTGCGCCATGCGCAAGGTCGCGCATGTTTCACTTTACAAATGCGCCTGCACTGTTTCTCGTAGCAGCGTCCCAAACGTGAGTACGACATGAACCCTGCCAATTTGCCGTTCGATTCCGAGACGATGCTGCAAGGCCTGCGCGCGTGGGTTGAGTGCGAAAGTCCGACCTGGGACAAGTCCGCGGTCGAACGCATGCTCGATCTTGCGGCGCGGGACATGGCGATCATGGGCGCATCGATCGAGCGCATTGCCGGACGGCAGGGCTTTGCGGGCTGCGTGCGCGCCCGTTTTCCGCATCCGCGAATGGGCGAGCCGGGCATCCTGATCGCCGGTCATCTCGACACCGTGCACCCTATCGGCACCATTGAGAAGCTTCCGTTTCGCCGCGAGGGCAACAAGGCGTTCGGGCCCGGCATCTTCGACATGAAGGGCGGAAACTATCTGACGCTCGAGGCAATCCGCCAGCTGGCGCGCGCATCGTTCACCACGCCGCTGCCGATCACAGTGCTATTCACCCCGGACGAGGAAGTCGGTACGCCATCGACCCGTGACATCATCGAGGCCGAGGCGGCGCGGAACAAATATGTGCTGGTGCCGGAACCGGGCCGGCCCGACAACGGCGTCGTCACCGGCCGCTACGCGATCGCGCGCTTCAACCTCACCGCCACCGGCAAGCCCAGCCACGCCGGCGCGACGCTTTCGTCGGGCCGCTCCGCGATCCGCGAGATGGCACGGCAGATCCTGGCGATCGACGCGATGACCGGCGAGGATTGCACCTTCAGCGTCGGCATCGTGCACGGCGGCCAATGGGTGAATTGCGTCGCCACCACCTGCACGGGCGAAGCACTCAGCATGGCCAAGCGGCAGGCCGATCTCGACCGAGGCGTCGAGCGAATGCTGGCGCTGAGCGGCAGCAGCAACGACGTCGCCTTCGACGTCAGCCGCGGCGTGACGCGTCCGGTGTGGGAGCCGGACGCCGGCACGATGGCGCTTTACGACAAGGCCTATGCGGTCGCTGCGCAGATGGGTGTCAGTCTGCCGCACGGCAGTGCGGGCGGCGGCTCCGACGGCAACTTCACCGGCGCGATGGGGATTCCGACGCTCGACGGTCTCGGCGTGCGCGGCGCCGATGCGCACACGCTGAACGAGCATATCGACGTCGACAGCCTGGCCGAACGCGGACGCTTGATGGCCGGACTGCTCGCGACACTCGAATGATGCGACGATCCCTATCCCGCGTCAGCAGCCAGGATTCCATCGCATGTTTCATGGCATGGGACTTGCTCATTGATCCGCTGCGAAACTTGCTCAATCCGCATACGGACCCAAGGCGATATGACGAACAGCATCACGCGGATAAACTCAGCTAATCGGCAGCTTGCCACAATCGCGGAGCGTCGATGCTCGGCTATCTGATCCGCCGCATTCTTGCGGCCATTCCGGTGATGGGCGTGGTCGCGCTCGTCGTGTTTCTGCTGCTGCGGCTGACGCCCGGCGATCCCGCCGCGATCCTTGCCGGCGACAACGCCTCTCCCGAACAACTCGCCCGCATTCGCGCCTCGCTCGGCCTCAACGAGCCGCTCTACACGCAGTTCTTCAGCTGGATCGGCAAGCTGCTGCACGGCGATCTCGGTGTTTCGCTGATCTCGCAGGTGCCCGTGCTGCAGATGATCAGCCAGCGCATCGAACCGACGCTGAGCGTCGCGATCTCCACCATCATTCTGTCGATCCTGGTCGCAGTGCCGCTCGGCGTGATCGCCGCGTGGAGGCACGGCACCTGGATCGACCGCTTCGTGATGGGCCTGTCGGTGATCGGCTTCTCGGTGCCGGTATTCGTGATCGGCTACGTGCTGATCCAGATCTTCGCCATCGAGCTGCGCTGGTTCCCGGTGCAGGGTTTCCGCACGATGTCGCGCGGCTTCGGCCCGTTCTTCGAGCGGCTGGTGCTGCCGACGCTGACGCTGTCCTTCATCTACATCGCGCTGATCGCCCGCATGACGCGCGCGGCGATGCTCGATGTGCTGGGCGAGGACTATGTCCGCACCGCGCGCGCCAAGGGCATCACCGAAAGCCGCGTGCTGCTGCGCCACGCGCTGCGTAATGCTGCGGTGCCGGTGATCACCGTCATCGGCACCGGCTTCGCGCTGCTGATCTCCGGCGTCGTCGTCACCGAAAGCGTGTTCAACCTGCCCGGCATCGGCCGCCTCACCGTCGACGCGGTGCTGGCGCGTGACTACCCGGTGATCCAGGGCATGATCCTGCTCACCTCCGGCATCTACGTGGCCGTCAACCTGTTGATCGACGTGGCCTACACGCTGCTCGATCCGCGCATCAGATATTAGGGGCGCAGCGATGGCCATCGACAGCCTCCCCGAATCCTCGATGCCGGTGACCCGGCCGTTCGGCCAGAAATTCGGATTTCTCTACTCCAGCCCGATCATCGCCGCGGCGTCGATCTGCCTGGCGCTGGTGGTCGCCTCGGCGATCTTCGCGCCGTGGCTGGCGCCGCACGATCCGTTGCTGCTCGCCCCGGCGCAGCGGCTGAAGCCGTCGAGCGCCGAGTTTCTGCTCGGCACCGATGCGTATGGCCGCGACGTGCTGTCCCGGATTCTCTACGGCGGCCGCGTCTCGCTGCTGATCGGCCTCGGCGCCGCAGTGGTGAGCATCGCGATCGGCCTGGTCGTCGGACTGTTGTCCGGCTTCTTCAAATGGCTCGACGCCATCATCATGCGATTGATGGACGGCCTGATGGCGATCCCCAGCATCCTGCTGGCGATCGCCGTGGTGTCGCTGTCGGGCGCGAGCCTGACCACCGTGCTGATCGCCATCACCATCCCGGAGATCCCGCGCGTCGCGCGGCTGGTGCGCTCAGTGGTGCTGACGGCGCGCGAGGAGCCTTACGTCGAGGCCGCGATCTCGCTCGGCTCCAGCCTGCCCAAGATCATGGCGCGGCACCTGCTGCCGAACACGATCGCGCCGCTGATCGTGCAGGGCACCTACATCGCCGCGTCGGCGATCCTCACCGAAGCGATCCTGTCGTTCCTCGGCGCCGGCATCAGCCCGGAAACGCCGACCTGGGGCAACATCATGGCCGAGGGCCGCACCCTGTTCCAGGTCAAGCCGTCGCTGATCTTCTGGCCCGGCGTGCTGCTGTCGATCGCGATCCTCAGCGTCAATTTGATCGGCGACGCCGCCCGCGACGCGCTCGATCCGCGGATGAAACAGCGCGAGGGGTCGCGATGAGTGGGCCAGTTCTACACACACAGCGCTCACCTCTCCCCGCGTGCGGGGAGAGGTCGACAGGCTTCGCGCAGCGAAGGCTGTCGGGTGAGGGGGCGCCTCACCAGGGCCGAGCTGCTGGGCTGCGTGGAGACGCCCCCTCTCCCCGCACGCGGGGAGAGGGAGCGCGCCGTGCTCGGCGTTCGTCATTGCGTGCAGATTCGAGGTCCACATGACCGACAACGTTCTCGAAATCGACAACCTCGTCGTGCGGCTCGGCAAGAGCGGCGATGGCGACAAGGTGATCGACGGGATCTCGCTCAGCGTGCGGCCGGGCGAGACGATGTGCCTGGTGGGCGAAAGCGGCTCCGGTAAATCGGTGACCTCGCTCGCCACCATGGGTTTGCTGCCGAAGGGCGCGCTGCACGCTTCAAACGGGCAGATCCGCCTCGCCGGCGAGAATGTGCTCGCCGCCAGCGAACGGCGGTTGCGGCAGCTGCGCGCCAGCCAGATGGCGATGATCTTCCAGGAGCCGATGACGGCGCTCAACCCGGTGGTGCCGGTCGGCAAGCAGATCGACGAGGTGCTGCGTTTCCACACCGATCTGGGCGCGCGCGAGCGGCGGCGGCGCATCCTCGACATGATGGAGCAGGTCCGCCTGCCCGACGTCGAGCGCATCTTCGCGTCCTATCCGCATCGCCTGTCCGGCGGTCAGCGCCAGCGCATCATGATCGCGATGGCGCTGGTTCTCGAACCCAAGCTGCTGATCGCCGACGAGCCGACCACCGCGCTCGACGTCACCACCCAGAAGCAGATCCTGACGCTGATCCGCGACTTGCAGCACGCGCACGGCACCGCGGTGCTGTTCATCACCCACGACATGGGCGTGGTCGCCGAGATCGCCGACCGCGTCGCGGTGATGCGGACCGGACGGCTGGTCGAGACCGGCGCACTCGACACCGTGCTGCGGCAGCCGACGATGGACTACACCCGCAAGCTGCTGTCGGCGGTACCGAGCCTGGTGCCGCGCGCGCCGCGCGCAGCGACCGGCACGCCGGTGGTGCTGGAAGCCAACGAGCTCGGCAAGGTTTATCGCGAGCGCTCCTTGTTCGGCGGCCGCCGCGAAGTGGTGGCCGCAAAGGACGTGACGCTGACGCTGCACAAGGGCCGCACGCTCGGCATCGTCGGCGAAAGCGGCTCGGGCAAATCGACGGTGGCGCGCTGCATCGTGCGGCTGATCGATCCGACCTCGGGCGGCATCCGCCTCGCCGGCCGAGAGATCTCGGAGCTGTCGCGGCGGCTGCTGCGGCCGCACCGCAAGAAGATCCAGATCATCTTCCAGGATCCGTATCGCTCGCTCAATCCTCGCGTCAGCGTCGGCGAGAGCATCGCCGAGGGTCCGATCAACTACGGCATGCCGCATGCCGAGGCGATGGCCAAGGCGCGGCAATTGCTCGAACTGGTGGGTCTGCCGGCGGATGCGATCTCGCGCTTCCCGCATCAGTTCTCCGGCGGCCAGCGCCAGCGCATCGCCATCGCCCGCGCGCTGGCGCTCGATCCCGACGTGCTGGTGGCCGACGAAGCGGTGTCGGCGCTCGACGTCTCGGTGCAGGCGCAGGTGCTCGACCTGCTCGCCGAGATCCAGACCCGGCTCGGCATCGCGCTCTTGTTCATCACCCACGATCTGCGCGTCGCCGCACAGATCTGCGACGACGTCGCGGTGATGGAGAAAGGCCGCGTCGTCGAACAGGGCCCGGCCGCCGAAGTGCTCACCAATCCGAAGCAGGCCTATACCCGCCAACTGCTCGAAGCCGCCCCCGGCCGCGGCTGGGATTTCGCGAATTTCCGGCCGGTGAACGAAGCGCCTGCCGCGATGGTGAGCTAAGCATCCACCCCTCCCCGCGTCATTCCGGGGCGTGCGTAGCGCGAGCCCGGACTCCAGAACCACCGCCAGGGGATATGGATTCCGGGCCTGCGCCCCAAGAGGGCGCATCCCGGAATGACGACAACTAAGTCATCATGAGAGATCTACAAATGACCCGTATCGCCGTCGGCGGCTTTCTGCACGAGACCAACACCTTTGCGCCCACCAAGGCGACGTGGGAGGCGTTCGTGCACGGCGGGGGCTGGCCGGCGATGACGATGGGGGCCGATGTGCTGAAGGTGATGCGCGGCATCAATGTCGGGCTTGCCGGCTTCGTCGAGGAAGCCGAAGCCAACGGCTGGGAGCTGATCCCGACCATCGCCTGCGGCGCCAGCCCCTCGGCGCATGTCACCAAGGACGCGTTCGAGCGCGTCGTGAACGAGATGATCGACGGCATCGCGAGCGCCGGCCCTCTCGATGCGGTGTATCTCGATCTTCATGGCGCGATGGTGACCGAACATCTCGACGACGGCGAAGGCGAGATCCTGGCCCGCGTGCGTGACGTGATAGGCCCCGACCTGCCGCTGGTGGTCAGCCTCGATCTCCACGCCAATGTCACGCCGCGCATGGTCGAACACGCCGACGCGCTGATCGCGTACCGCACCTATCCGCATGTCGACATGGCCGACACCGGCCGCGCCTCTGCCAAACATTTGGCGCTGCTGCTGAGCAGCGGACAGAAATTCGCCAAGGCGTTTCGGCAACTGCCGTTCCTGATTCCGATCTCGTGGCAATGCACCTTCGACGAGCCGACCAAAGGCATCTACGCCAAGCTGGCCGCGCTGCAGAGCGAGGCGGTGCCGACACTGTCGTTCGCGCCGGGCTTCCCGGCCGCGGACTTCCCCGACTGCGGCGCCTCGGTCTTCGCCTATGGCCGCACCCAGGCCGATGCCGACGAGGCCGCCGACAAGCTCGCCGCTCTGGTGATCGGGCACGAGAACGATTTCGACGGGCCGATCTATTCACCCGACGACGGCGTGCGGCTGGCGATGGAGTTGGCCAAGACCGCGACCAGGCCGGTGATCATCGCCGACACCCAGGACAATCCCGGCGCCGGCGGCGATTCCGACACCACCGGCATGCTGCGCGCGCTGGTGCGCAACGACGCGCAGCGCGCCGCGATCGGCGTCATTTACGATCCCGCCTCGGCGCAGGCCGCGCACGATGCCGGCGTCGGCGCCACGGTGCAGCTCGCACTCGGCGGCAAGTCCGGCATCGCCGGCGACGCGCCCTATGAAGCAAACTTTGTGGTCGATCAATTGTCGGACGGCCGCTTTGTCGCGCCCGGCCCGTATTACGGCGGACGCGTCATGGAGATGGGGCCGTCGGCCTGCCTGCGCATCGGTGACGTCCGCGTCGTGGTGTCGTCGCACAAGGCGCAGCTCGCCGACCAGGCGATGTATCGCTATGTCGGCATCGAGCCGACCGCGCAGGCGATCCTGGTAGTGAAAAGCTCGGTGCATTTCCGCGCCGACTTCCAACCGATCGCCGAGCGGCTGCTGATCTGCGCCGCGCCCGGCGCCATGCCGGCCGATCCCGCATCGCTGCCCTGGAGGCGATTGCGCCCCGGCGTCCGCATCAAGCCGAACGGCCCGCCATTCGCAGGCTGATGAGTCGTAGCGCGTGCGCCGATCGATCGCCGCACGCCGCGCATTTCAACGTCATCGGTTGACGTCACGCGCGGCTGACTCTTCGCGTGCCAAACAAGACACAAATAACTAAGCATGCGCGATCACGTGGCGCCTGCTTATATACGCGAATACCATTTCTCCAATTAGTTCCCTTCTGCGCAGACATGATTGGAACGGATCAGGTTCCATTTCATTTGCCTTGCATTCATTCGCGCCAAGGCGACGCAAAGGGGATCGCAAATGTCCGTCACCAACAGCGAAATCATCGACCAGACCAGGGCACGGCAGACCCATGCAAGGTCCAGCCTCGCCAATCCGGTCGGCGGCACACGAACAGACATCGCCACCACCGTGGGACGGCTCGCGACCTACTCGCTCGGCTTTGCGGCGAGCGAAGAGACGACGCGACCGCTGCTGCTGATTCACAGCGTCAATGCCGCAGGCTCGGCGTTCGAGATCAAGACGCTGTATGATCACTACGCCAAATATCGCCCGGTGCATGCCGTCGACCTGCCCGGCTTCGGTCAGTCCGATCGCGACGATCGCGAATACACCGCTCGGATGATGACTGACGCGGTGCATGCCGCCATCGCGCGGGTGCAGGAGCTGCACGGGCCGCAGCCGATCGACGTAATGGCGCTATCGCTCTCGTGCGAATTCGCCGCACGCGCCGCAGCCGAGAAGCCGGAGGCCTTTCACACGCTCGGCCTGATCAGCCCAACCGGCTTCGAAGGCAAGGCGCGCGACGAGCACGTGCCGACCACACGCGGCCAGGGCTGGCTGCTCGGCACGTTGCGCTTCAAGCTGTGGGACGAAGGTTTCTTCAAGCTGCTGACGGCACGCCCGGTGATCCGGAAATTCCTGGAAAAAGCCTGGGGTTCGAAGAAGATCGACGAATCGATGCTGGACTACGACTACCATACTACCCACCAGCCCGGCGCGCGCTACGCCCCGTACTACTTCGTGGCCGGCTACATGTTCAGCAAGGACATCCTGAGCGTCTACGAATCGCTGCGGCTGCCGGTCTGGATGGCGTATGGCACCCGCGGCGACTTCGTCGACTATCGGCACAAGAGCCGCGTCGCAGGCCGGTCCAACTGGACCATCCAGCAATTCGACGCCGGCGCGATGATGCACTTCGAAATTCTCGACCAGGTGGTACGGTCATACGACCGGTTTATCGCAGTGTCAGAGCGAGCTGACGCACCTGTCCTGACCGCCTGACAAACACCGGAGCGCCGCACGAGGATGTGAAGCGGCGCTCCCTGTGATCACTACACGGATTCTGTTTTCGGGTTGCAAACGTCAATACGAGCACTGTTAACTGACAATGCAAATCATGTGATCCGACTCTCCCTGCGGAGGTGTTGAACGAGAATGAACTACGCAAGCCTCCTCACCGGCTCGGCCGGACTCGACACACCGCCGGCGCATCCGCTCACTCACCATGAGATCCTGACGCTCGTGCAGCCGTTCACGCGGCGTGACCTCCACGTCGATCTCGCAGCCACCGACCGCGTCAACCGGCGGCTGGTCTTCAAGCCGGTCTCGCATCACGAAGACGGGGTCGGCGGGATCGATGCGCAGGAAGTGCTGCAGCTCGACAATCCCCGCCCCGGCTACAGCATCCTCACCCGCACGCTGACGCTCGGCAGCGGGCTCTGCGCAACGCTCGAAACGCAAGGCGAAGATCCGCGCGTGCTGTTGGCGCGGATCGAGACGATGCGGCCGCACCAGCAATTCCGCTCCGTCGACGGCACCATCGTGGCGCTGAACTATCGCCTGGCGCCGCGCGCCGGCGCAAAGGGATATGATCCGGCAGCGGTCGACCGCGAGCTGCTGCGCGGCGAAGCGCGCATTGCCGGCTTCACCATCGTGCTGCGCACGCCGCAGGTCCGTGGCTATCCGGCCGAGATCGACATCACGCCGCCGGCAGCCGACGTCAAGTTGCCGGAGGATCTGCTCGCGGTGATGGGCTGGGCGTGGTCCCCACTGCGCCGCAGCAAGGCCGGCTGGAGCGGCAAGCTGAAGGCACGCGGTAGCGGCGCGGAGCTGAGCCGCACGATCGAGGCACGGTTCGAGCAGGCCATCGCGCATCTCGCCCGCACGCTGTCGCAGCCGCCGGCCGCCTTCCACGCCACTCAGGTGCGCGCCCGGTGGGGCGTGGCGCTGCGCCGCGCACTGCCGCTGCTGTTCTTCGGCAGCCTGATCGTGGGCGCGGCCGGGCTGACGCTGGTGGATATTCCGCAGGACTCGATCTTCAACCTGCTGCTGATGGGCGCGCCGCCGCTGCTGATGATCGGCGCATTCGGGATGCGTGACATCCCGTCGATGGAGATTCCGCCGCTGCCGCGCCGCATCGATCACCCCGCGTGGCATCCGCAAGCCGAGACCGCGGCGCCGCCCAGTCTCGACGTTCAGACGACCTAACCGAGGACCCGATCGATGCACGGCAACCCGATGAATATCCCCCCGGTCTCGATCGCGGCCGCCAAGGCGGCGCTGATCGAACAGTACGGCGAGCCGACTTTGCGGCGGCGCGCCTCGATGCTGTGGGGCACCCGCGGGGTCGGCAAGTCATCGGTCGTCCGCCAGGTCGCCGAGCACTACAAGGTGCCGCTGGTCGATCTCCGGCTCACCACCATCGAGCCCGTCGATATCCGCGGCGCGATCTATGCGGACGAGAACCTCGCCAAGACGGTGTGGTTTCCGCCGGAGTTTCTACCGTCGCCGGATCAGCCCGAAGGGCTGCTGTTTCTCGACGAGCTGACCGCCGCCGACCAGCGGCTGCAGATCTCGGCCTATTCGTTGATCCTGGATCGCCGCGTCGGCAACTACGTGCTGCCCGATGGCTGGCTGGTGGTCGCGGCCGGCAACGCCAGCTTCCACGGCGCGATCAGCCACGACATGGGCACCGCGCTCGCCGACCGGATGTTCCACTTCAACGTCCAGACCGCGATCGACGCCTTCCTCAGCCACGCGATGGCGCGCGACTTCGCGCCGGAGGTGATGGCCTATCTCAAGGTGCGGCCCGACAAGCTCGACGATACGCAGGCGCAGCTGGCCGGCGATCATCTGATCGGCGCCAGCCCGCGCGGCTGGGAAGACATCTCCAACGTGCTGAAGTCGGGCCTGTCCGACTCCGCCAAGCGGCTGTTCGTGCAAGGGCGGATCGGCGCCGCCAATGCGGCCGAGTTCTTCGGCGTGCTGCGCGAGATCAAGGCCGGGACCGACGTGCTGAAGCTGCTGGCGGCGCGTTCCGGCCCGGAAACCGCGGCATTGCTGCCCAGAACGCTGGATGGGCTTTACGGCATGCTGTACGGCCTGCTCGCGGCGTGCAACGATCAGCCGACACTGGCCCGCGCGCTCGAGATCATCGAGCAACTGCCCGACATTCGCGGCAATGTCCCGCTGCCGATCCGCGAGGCTCAGACACTGGCGATGGAGCTGTTGATGCAGCGCGCGCTGGAGAACGGTCTCGAAGCGGCGATCTTCGACAGCCCGGCCTACGCCAGTTATGGCGAACGCCGGCAATTGGAAGCGCAGGATGCCTGACACCGCGGCGCTCTACAGCCATCGCGGAACGCGCGCGATCCAGCGCATGGTCGAGTTTGCGCCTTCCACCGGTGGGCTGGCGCTGTGGGTCCGGCATCAGGACCTGCCCGCCGAGAGCGACGCCGCGACGATCGCGGTGACCGACGGCACCACCGTGTTTTACGGCGCCGCCTTCGACAAGCTGCCGCTCGCCGAGCAGACCGGGCTGGTCGCCCACGAGGTGCTGCACATCGCGCTGCGCCACCCGCAGCGCTTCGTCGAGCTGCAGCGCGTGATCGGCGACGTCGATCTCGAACTCTACACCATCTGCGCCGACGCCATCGTCAACTCCACGCTCGCCCATCTCAGCTGGCTCAAGCTGCCGGCCATGTCGGTGATGCTGGAGCAGCTCCTCGTCCAGGCGCTGAAGCGCGAGCAAGCGCCCGAAGCGGCGCTGCTGGAATGGGACGTCGAGAAACTGTACCGCGCGATCGACGATCGCGACGAGACCGCCAATAACGGCAAGCAAAAGTCACGTGACGCATCGCGCTCCGGCTCCGAGGCGGATGACGCCGGCAGCGGCGGACGCAATCCATCGCAGTCGCAGTCGGATTCCGCGAAAGAGAGCACGGAGCAGCGCGCCGACGGCGCCCGCTCCGCCAAGGTCCGCCAACTCGGCGCCGGCGGCGCGCGCGATCTGATCCCGAATGCGGAGTCGCAATCGGCACCGGAGGCCGAAGCCGAACACGCCCGCGACTGGAGCGAGCGCATCCTGCGCGGCCACGCCGGCGACGGCGCGTTCTCGATGCTGCGCACGTTGATCGCCGATCTGCCGCGGACCCGCACGCCCTGGGCGCAGGTGCTGCGTGTCCAGCTGGCGCGCGGGTTGGCGCGCAAGCCGGCGCTGACCTGGTCGCGGCCGGCACGCTCCTACATTGCCAATCAGGGCCGCTCCGGACGGCATCGCATGCCGTTCGAGCCTGGCTTTCAGGCCACCAAGAACGAGCCGCGGCTGGCACTGATCATCGACGTCTCGGGCTCGATCGACGACCGGCTGATCGAACGCTTCGCCAACGAGATCGAGACCATCCTGCGACGGCAGGAAGCCGGGCTGGTCCTGATCATCGGTGACGAGCGTGTCCGGCAGGTCGAATGGTTCGAGCCCGGCCGCCGCTTCGTGCTCGGCGAGATATCCTTCAGCGGCGGCGGCGGCACCGACTTCACGCCGCTGCTCGCCGAAGCAGACAGGCACAAGCCGGACATCGCCGTGGTGCTGACCGATCTCGAAGGGCCGGCGGATTTCAAGCCACGTTGGCCGGTGATCTGGGCCGTGCCGGAAACGCAGTCGCAGGCGGCACAACCGTTCGGCCGGCTGCTGACATTGAACTAAGACAATTACACTAAGTCGATTGCGACGATGAACATCGTCAGGAGCATGCCATGCTGCAAGTCGTCGGAATTCCAGATGCGTGCGACAATCTCGCGCCGATCCCGATGGAGTGCGACGCGCCGTTTTTGCCGATCAAGGGCGAACTGCCGCGCGAGCTGAACGGCACGCTCTATCGCAACGGCGCCAACCCGCAATTCGCCTCAAAGAACGCGCATTGGTTCTTCGGCGATGGCATGCTGCACGCTTTCCAAATCGAGAACGGACGCGTCAGCTACCGCAACCGCTGGGTCCGCACGCCGAAATGGCTGGCCGAGCACGAAGCCGGCCGGCCGCTCTACGGCGAGTTCAACATGAAGCTACCCGACGCGCCGCGCTCCACGCCGGACGACGGCAACGTCGCCAACACCAACATCGTGTACCACGCCGGTCGGCTGCTGGCGCTGGAAGAAGCGCATCTGCCGATGGAGATCGAGCCCGGCACGCTGGCGACACGCGGTTATCACGACTACGGAGGCGCGCTGAAGGGGCCGTTCACGGCGCACCCGAAGATCGACCCGGTGACCGGCGAGATGCTGTTCTTCGGCTACAATGCCGCCGGTCCCTTGAAGCGCACGATGTCGTTCGGCGCCGTCGACGCCTCGGGGCACGTCACGCGGCTCGAGTACTTCAAGGCGCCCTATGCGGCGATGGTGCACGACTTCATCGTCACCGAGAACTACGTGCTGTTTCCGATCCTGCCGCTGACCGGCAGCATGTGGCGCGCGATACGAGGCAAGCCGCCTTACGCTTGGGAGCCGGCAAAAGGCGCCTATGTCGGGGTGATGAAGCGCAGCGGCACGACGCGCGACATCCGCTGGTTCCGCGGCGACGCCTGCTTCGTCTTCCACGTCATGAACGCGTGGGAGGACGGCACCAAGATCGTCGCCGACGTGATGCAGTCGGAAGTCGCGCCGCTGTTTCCGCATCCGGACGGCCGCCGCACCGACTCGGAGAAGGGCCGCGCCCGGCTGTGCCGCTGGAGTTTCGACATGGCCAGCAACAGCAGCGGCTTTTCGCGCAATTATCTCGACGAGATCAGCGGCGAGTTTCCGCGGATCGACGAACGCCGCGCCGGCCTGCCCAACCGTCACGGCTGGTACGCCTGCGCCAGCCCGGAAACCCCGATGCTCGGCATGCTGACCGGGCTGGTGCATGTCGACGGCGACGGCACTCGCCGCGCCCGCTATCTGCTGCCGGCCGGCGACACCATCGGCGAGCCGGTGTTCGTGCCGCGGACGCCGGATGCGGAGGAAGCCGACGGCTGGCTGCTAACCGTAATCTGGCGCGGCTGCGAGAACCGCAGCGACCTCGCGGTGTTCAACGCCGCCGATATCGGCAGCGGCCCGATCGCCCTGGTCCAACTCGGCCACCGCGTGCCGGACGGCTTTCACGGCAACTGGGTGGCGGCGCGCTGAGGGTCACGCCTCACGCGAGGACTTGGCCGCATTTGCTCAAGGGCCGCCGTCTTTCTCCTTGAGCAGGCGGCGATAGTACGTGCTTCGATCGATCCCGAGACGGCGCGCGGCGCGGGAGACGTTGCCGCCGCTGGCGTCGAGCGCTGCCTGCAACGCCGAGCGAGTCTGCGCGGCCAGCGAGAGCGGTGGCGGAGCGCTGATCACCGCGTCGCACGATGGCGCCACCGCGCGAATCTCTGCCGGCAGCGCCGAGACGTCGACCGGCTGGCCCGGCTCGCCAAGCACCATCAGGGCGCGCAGCGTGCCGACCAGCTGGCGGAAATTGCCCGGCCACTCATAGGCGGCGAGCAGCCGCTCGACCTCCATCGACAGCTCGACGCCCGCCGTCTCGCCGCCAAGCTGGCGCCACAGCCGGCGCACCAGTGCGAGCCGGTCCGGATGATGCCGGACCGGCGGCCGCTCGACGACATATTGGGCGATGCGGAAGTACAGATCCTGCCGGAACGCGCCGGCTGCCAGCAATGTCGACAACGACTGATGCGTGGCGCAGATCAGCGCGAAGTCGACCGGCACCGGCTTTCCGCCGCCGAGCGGCGACACCTGCTTGTCCTGCAGCACGCGGAGCAGACGGCTCTGCAGCGACAGCGGCATGTCTCCGATCTCGTCGAGAAACAGCACGCCGCCGTCCGCCTGGCGCAACAGACCCGGCGCGCCCTGGCGCCGCGCACCGGTGAAGGCGCCGGCCTCGTAACCGAACAGCTCGGACTCGATCAGGCCTTCGGGCAGCGCCGCACAATTGACCGGCACGAACGGCTTGTTGTGCCGGTCGCTCTCGGCGTGGACACGGCGCGCAAACACGTCCTTGCCGGAGCCGGTTTCGCCGAGCAGCAGCAACGGAATGCCCGCGTTGACCAGACGCACCGCCCGCACCAGCGATGCCTGCATTTCCTCGCCGAGGATCGGCTCGATCTCGCACGACGCTGCGGGCGCCGGTGCCGCACGAGCGGTTGCAGGAACGCTCCGGGAGGGCCGACGAGGAGCATCCAAGAGACGGCCGTAGAGCCGCGTCCCTTCCGGCCCGCGCAGCGGCTGGATCTGATAGGACGGCCGAATTCCCGGCAGCACCGCCGCCAGCTTCGCCCGGTTGATCGATGACCAGTCGAGCTTCATCAGGTCGAGGCCGCGCCGATTGGCGCCGACCAGCACGCCATCCGCAAAGGCCAGCACGCCCTCCCGCGGCGTGCCGACCAGCGCACGGTCCGCATGAAAGCGGAGCATCGTGCAGTGCTCGAACCCCTCGCTGAAGAAGCGATGTTCGATCTGCTCGGCCGCGAGGCGCATCAATCCGAGGGCGTGGACGTGGCGGATCGCTGCGGGCCCGGTCATGTCGAGCGCGCCTGCGATATTGCCGTAGGGATCGATCAGCGGGGCGGCCGCACAGGCCAGGATCCTGTGGTGCTCGAAGAAATGCTCCGCACCATGCACGGCGATCGGCTGCCGCTCGACCAGCGCCGTTCCGATCGCATTGGTGCCGGTGGCGGCCTCGCTCCAAGACACGCCGGGCCGCAGCGCCACTTCGGCGGCGCGTCCCGCGAAGGCGGCGTCGCCGACCATATCGAGCAGCACGCCCGCCGTATCGGTGAGAACTACTACACTACCAGTCAGCCGCGCATCGCCCTGGAGCGCATCCAGCTCGGGGCGAGCCAGGCGACTGAGCCGGGCGTGACGCTCTTGAAGCTCACGCAACTCATGAGCAGTTGGTAGTTCCGGCGAGGGCGAGCGGCTGACGTCGAGCCCCTGCCCGGCGCATCGCTCCCACGACCGCAGGATCGGTGCCGCGACAATTCCAGAAGCTGACCGTCCTTCGTCGAAGAAGCGACGACGCGCGACGAAAACGGCATCATGACTTGATGCAGGCGACATGGGCGTCTCCGGGGGTGTTGGATTCTGCAACAGCTGTTGCGTCCAACTGATCGCAGTATCACACGCAGTGTCGCGCGCTGTCCAGAGAGCGAACGTCATCGCCGATTTACGCCGGATAGAATCATCCCAGACTTATCAACGGACTGCGCGGTCGGTCGCAGCCCTACGCTCCTCCCCCGATGAATTGGCACGCAATGTGCGTAGTTGACCGCGCTTTAATAAACGGGAGGACACCATGAACATCATCACGACACTGCAGCCCAAGGCGAGTTCGATCTTCAAGGCCCGCTACGGCAACTTCATCGGCGGGCGCTGGGTGGAGCCGCTCGACGGGCGTTACTTCGACGACACCACGCCGATTACCGGCGGTAAGATCACCGAGATTCCGCGCTCTCAGAAGGAAGACATCGAACTCGCGCTCGATGCCGCCCACTCCGCGAGCCCCGGCTGGGCGAAGACGACCACGACCGAACGATCACTCATTCTCAATCGCATCGCGGACCGGATGGAGGCCAATCTCGATTTGCTCGCGACTGCGGAAACGCTCGACAACGGCAAGCCGATCCGCGAAACGCGCGCCGCCGATCTGCCACTCGCGATCGATCACTTCCGTTACTTCGCAGGTGCACTACGCGCCCAGGAAGGCTCGATCTCCGAGATCGACCACGACACCATCGCATATCATTTCCACGAGCCGCTCGGCGTCGTCGGCCAGATCATTCCGTGGAACTTCCCACTGCTGATGGCGGCCTGGAAGCTGGCACCGGCGATCGCCGCCGGCAACTGCGTGGTGCTCAAGCCCGCCGAGCAGACGCCGGCGTCGATCCTGGTGTGGGCCGAGCTGATCGGCGATCTGCTGCCACCGGGTGTGCTCAACATCGTCAACGGCTTCGGCGTCGAGGCCGGCAAGCCGCTGGCGTCGAGCCCGCGCATCGCCAAGATCGCCTTCACCGGCGAGACCTCGACCGGCCGGCTGATCATGCAATACGCCAGCGAGAATCTGGTGCCGGTGTCGCTCGAGCTCGGCGGCAAATCGCCGAACATCTTCTTCGGCGACGTCACGGCCGAAGACGATCCGTTCCTCGACAAGGCGATCGAAGGCTTCGTGATGTTCGCGCTCAACCAGGGCGAGGTGTGCACCTGCCCGAGCCGCGCGCTGGTGCAGGAGTCGATCTATGATCGCTTCATGGAGCGCGCGCTCGCCCGCGTCGCCGCCATCCGCCAGGGCGACCCGCGCGATCCGGCGACGATGATCGGCGCGCAGGCGTCCCAGGAACAGCTCGACAAGATCCTTTCCTACATCGACATCGGCCGGCAGGAAGGCGCCGAGCTGCTCGCCGGCGGCGCCCGCGCGCAGCTTCCCGGCGAACTCGCCGGCGGCTACTACGTGACTCCGACCGTGTTCCGCGGCCACAACCAGATGCGGATCTTCCAGGAAGAGATCTTCGGCCCCGTGGTGTCGGTCACCACCTTCAAGGACGAAGCCGAAGCGCTCGCGATCGCCAACGACACCCAGTATGGCCTTGGTGCCGGCGTCTGGACGCGGGACGGCACCCGCGCCTATCGGTTCGGGCGGGCGATTGCCGCCGGCCGGGTGTGGACCAATTGCTACCACGCCTATCCGGCCCACGCCGCTTTCGGCGGCTACAAGCAATCCGGCATCGGGCGTGAGACCCACAAGATGATGCTCGATCACTATCAGCACACCAAGAACCTGCTGGTGAGCTACGGCACCGGACCGCTCGGCTTTTTCTAGGACGAACTGATTTCACCGGCGGGTGCAGAGCACTCGGCCGCAGCAATGCCGGACGGCGTTTCCCGCGCCGTCCGGACAGCAGGGCCTTGCCCTGAAGTACCGAGCGCATCCGAGCCGGCGCATTCGTCCGGCCGGAGCGCTTATCGACCACCAACCTCAAAACAAACGCATGGAAGGAAGCACCAATGACCGCAACGACCTTTTTCATTCCCTCCCTCAACCTGTTCGGCGCCGGCTGCGTGTCGAGCGCCGCGGACCACGCCAAGTCCCGCGGCTTCAAGCGCGCGCTGATCGTCACCGACAGTGGCCTGCACAAGCTCGGGGTCGCCGACCAGATCGCCTCGATGCTGGTCGAGCGCGGCGTGGGCAGCGTGATCTTCCCCGGCGCGAAGCCGAACCCGACCATCAGGAACGTCGAGGACGGGCTCGCGCTCTTGAAGCAGGAGAACTGCGACTGCGTGATCTCGCTCGGGGGCGGCTCGGCGCACGACTGCGCCAAGGGCATCGCGCTCACCGCCACCAATGGCGGCAGCATCAAGGACTACGAAGGCGTCGACAAGTCGGCGCACGCCCAGCTGCCGCTGATCGCCGTCAACACCACCGCCGGAACGGCGAGCGAAATGACCCGCTTCTGCATCATCACCGACGAGGAGCGTCAGGTGAAGATGGCGATCGTCGATCGCCACACCACGCCGCTGCTGTCGGTCAACGATCCGGTACTGATGCTCGGCAAGCCTCCGGCCCTGACGGCCGCCACCGGCATGGATGCGCTGACCCATGCGATCGAAGCCTATGTGTCGATCGCCGCGACGCCGATCACCGACGCCTGCGCGCTGAAAGCGATGTCGATCATCTCGAATAGCCTGCGGACGGTGGTGGCCGAGGGACAGAACCTCGCCGCCCGCGAGGCGATGTCCTATGCGGGCTTCCTCGCCGGCATGGCGTTCAACAACGCCTCGCTCGGCTATGTGCACGCGATGGCACATCAGCTCGGCGGCTTCTACGATCTGCCGCACGGCGTCTGCAACGCGGTGCTGCTGCCGCACGTGCAGGCCTACAACGCGCAGGTCGCGGCCGGCCGGCTGAAGGACGTTGCCCACGCGCTCGGCGTCGACATCACCGGCATGTCCGACGCGCAAGGCGCCGACGCCGCCATCCACGCCATCCAGCGGCTGTCGGCCGATGTCGGCATTCCGGCGGGCCTCGGCGGGCTCGGCATGAAGGAGACCGACGTGCCGATTCTCGCCGCCAATGCGCTGAAGGATGCCTGCGGCTTCACCAATCCGAAGCAGGCGACGCAAACCGAGATCGAAACCATCTTCCGCGCCGCCGCCTGACGGCTCGTCTCACCACAGCGGACGCGCACGGCGCGTCCGCTTCCTGGCGGAACGCCTCGTCATGCCCCACCGCCTCCGTCATTCCGGGGCGCGCAGCGAAGCGGAGCGAATCCGAAATCTGCAACGGGCACTGTCCCTGCATCCGCCGCACGCGCGGCTCGCGCGTGTCTACCGTCTCGCAGAACGCAGCGGGATTCCGGGTTCGCTCACTTCGTCCGCGCCCCGTAATGACGGACGCGGAGTTGCATTCCGCGCGTCACGGAACGACGGGGAGAATGCAACACTCACTACCGTCCCCACCTGTCCTGCCAGATCTTCTCACCGACCAGGCATGATACCCGCGGCGTGCGGTCCTGTTCGGCGACCGGCACAATGCGGCCGGGCGGCGTCAGGCCGGCGACTTCCATCACCAGCTTGGTGTGGATCGCTTCCTTGAACTTGTCGCGGCTCTTGATCGTGACCACGAACGCGCCGGGGCCGCCGATCACGCAGTCCTCGTAGTAATAATCGAGGTTCTCGATATCCATGGTGGAGTACGACGGCTCCTTCACCATGATCGGCAGGCCGTTGATGATGATGCCCTTCTCGACCGCGGCGTCGCGCGCCAGGGTCACCGGCTCGCCGTTGTTGTTGGGGCCGTCGCCGGAAATATCGATGACGCGGCGCAGGCCGTGATACGGGTTCTGATCGAACAGCGGCACCGCGAAATTGATCGCACCGGAGATCGACGTGCGCGAGGCGCGGCGCAGCGGCGCGTTCATGATCTCGGTGGCGACCGCGTCGGCGGACTCCGGGCCTTCGATCACCTGCCACGGCAGGATGATCTTCTGATCGCCCGACGCCGCCCATTCGAAATACGTCACGGCGATGCGGCCGGTCGGCCCGGTCTTCAGCGTCTTGAGGAAATCGCTGGAGCGGATCGCCTGGGCATAGCCCTCGCGCTGCACCGCGAGCTCGTCGACATCCATCGAGTAGGAGACGTCGACGGCGAGCACCAGCTCGACATCGACCGTCTTGGAATCGTCAATGCGGTCGGCGAGTTGCGGCATGCGGTTCGGCGCGGCAAGCCCCGCCACCATCCCGGCCGCCGTGACGGCGGCGGCCATCGTGCCGATCGAGATCCACCGCATCGCACGCCTCCGCTCGAGGATGACACGATGGTGACATGCCGGACCGGAGGCGCAACCGCAAAGCCGGTTCCGCCGCGATCACGTTTCAGTCACTTGCTAGCAGCCAGGCCGCGCGAACAAACAGCCACTGCACCGAAAATGCGCAGAGCGAGGCGCCGCGCAGGTTTCGCGCGCGGCCCCGGAGTTGTAAACTGAGAGCGATCCACCACGGTGTAAGGCTCATGAGCAATATCGATGTCGTCACGCGGCGGGCCACCAAGACCAAGCCGAAGGTCGAGCGGCCGAAGCTGCACAAGGTGATCCTGGTCAACGACGACTTCACGCCGCGCGACTTCGTGGTGCACATCCTCAAGGCCGAGTTCCGGATGACCGAGGATCAGGCCACCAAGGTGATGCTGACCGCGCATCAGCGCGGCGTCTGCGTGGTCGCGGTGTTCACCAAGGACGTCGCCGAAACCAAGGCAACCCGCGCCACCGACGCCGGCCGCGCCAAGGGCTATCCGCTGCTGTTCACCACCGAGCCGGAGGAATAGCGGCGGGCGGAGTTATCCGGCTGCTTCGTCGCGCAAGCGGGCGCGTGCTTTCGCCGCCAGCTTGCCGCCTTGCGCCGGCTGGGCGCGTTTGCCGTAAGTCGCCAGCCGCCTCAACATCGCCTTCTGCCCGGCAGCCGTCGCGGCGCCGCGCAGCGCCAGGGCGTAGCCGTAGCCGACCGCCGGCTGGATGTCCTCGAGCTCGATCTCTGCGATCACCCAATGCAGCATCACCGATCGAAACGTGTAGTCGAGGTTGCGCAGCAGCAGCGCGGTGTCGATCTCCGGCAGTAAAAGCCCGGCCTCGACGGCGTCGTCGAGCAGCCGCAGCCAGAAATCGTGCCGCTTGGGATTGAAGATCGCGCCGCGCTCCTCCGAACCGGACGCCGCCAGAATGCTGGCCCACAGCGCGCGATAGAATGCCGGATCGGCCTCGTAGTAACTCACCGCCAATCGTGCGGCCCCGAGGATGCGGTCGAGCGGATCGAGCGTGCGCAGCTGGGCGAAGCGTGTGCCGAAGCCTTCGATGTCTTCCAGCACCGCGACCAGCACCGCCCGCTTGGAGCCGAACAGATTGTAGGGCGTCGCCAGGCTGACGCCGGCGCGGGCCGCGAGCGATCGCATCGACAGCCCCGGATCGCCGGTCTCGCGAATGAGATCGCGCGCCGCCTGAACGATCCGCGACCGCCGTTCCGCCTTTGCCGTTTCTCGCCGGCCGCTCATCGAATCCATCCGCCGCTGCTGATCGCCGCCACCATAATGGTCGATTGACACCCCGAAAAACTTATATCACGTTATAAAAAAGCGGGCGCGCCGCGCGGCGTCGCGACACCGCACGATCGGGAGGATACGCCATGCGTCTGCGCGAAATGCCGCGTCTGCGGCCGATGATCTGTGCCCTGATGGCCGGCGTGGTGTTGGCGACGGCCTCGACCATGGCGACCGCGCAGACGGCGAAGCCCGACATCAAGCTCGGCAATATCGCGCCCTACAGCGGCCCGGCATCGGCCTACAGCGCCTTCGCCAAGACCGAGGCCGCTTACTTCCGGATGGTCAACGAACAGGGCGGGATCAACGGCCGCAAGGTTCAGTTCCTTTCCTATGACGACGCCTACAGCCCCGCCAAGGCGGTCGAACAGGCCCGCAAGCTGGTCGAGCAGGACGAGGTCATCGCGATCTTCCAGGCGGTCGGCACGCCGTCGAACGCCGCGATCATGAAGTACATGAACATCAAGAAGGTGCCGCAACTGCTGTCGGCGACCGGCGCGTCGAAATTCGGCGACCCGAAGAACTTCCCCTGGACGATGGGCTTTTCCACCTCGGTCTACCGGATCGAAAGCGCGATCTACGCCCGCCACATCATGGCGAACTACCCGGACGGCAAGGTCGCGGTGCTGTACCCCAACGACGATTACGGCCGCGACATCTACGGCGGCTTCAAGGACGCGCTCGGCGCCAAGGCCAAGACCGTGATCATCGCCGAGGCGGCCTACGACAGCTCCGACCCGACCATCGACTCGCAGATCAGCAAGCTGAAAGCCTCGGGCGCCGACATCTTCGTCAACTTCTCGACGCCGCGCTTCGGCGCGCTGGCGATCCGCCGCGTCGCCGAACTCGGCTGGAAGCCGGTGCATTTCATCAACACCACCGCGGCCTCGATCGCCACGGTGTTCAAGCCGGCCGGCCTCGACAATTCCACCGGCCTGATCACCGCGACCTCGATCAAGGAGCCGCTCGACCCGCGGTACGCCGACGACCCCGGCGTGCAGGAATATCTGACCTTCATGAAGACCTACAATCCGGAGGGCGACGTCGCCAACGGCCAGAACGCCTACGGCTTCCTCGCCTCGCAGGTGATGCACAAGGTCATCGAGCAATGCGGCGACGACGTCTCGCGCGCCAACATCATGAAGCAGGCGGCGAATCTCAAGGGGCTCAAATTCGGACTGCTGTTCGACGGCATCACCGTCAACACCAGCCCCGACAACTACTTTCCGATCACGCAGATGCAGTTGCTGCGCTTCAACGGCAAGACCTTCGACAAGGTCGGCCCGGTGATGACCGAGACCGTGTTGCAGCCGGCGTCGCAGGATTGAGCGCCGCCTCGCCTCCGCCCCTCATCGACAGGAATGGATCATGAGCGCACGACCGGCCATCGCGCCGCAGGATTTCGAATGCCTGGTCTATCAGGTGACCGACCACGTCGCGCTGATCCGCCTCGATCGGCCCGAGCGGCGCAACGCGCTGAACCGGCGCGCCTATGACGAACTGGAGTCGGCGTTTCGCGCGGCCTCTGCCGATCTCGATGTGCGCTGCGTCGTCGTCACCGGCAGTGATCCGGCGTTCTGCTCCGGCGAGGACGTCAAGGAGATGATGACCGGCGAAAAGAAAGCCGCGCCGCCGATGGTACGCCGGCCGCCGACGCCCGCCGCGATGGCGGCACTGGAATGCGACGTGCCGGTGATCGCGGCCGTCAACGGCTCGGCGGTGGGATGGGGCATGGAGCTGGCGCTGTACGCCGATATCCGCCTCGCATCCGAACGGGCGCAATTCGCCGAACTGTTCATCCGCCGCGGCCTGATCTGCGACGTCGGCGGCCTGCTGCGGCTGCCGGCGATCGTCGGCCCGGCCAAGGCCGCGGAGCTGCTCTACACAGGCGACGTCATCGACGCGCACGAGGCTGCACGGATCGGGCTGGTCGGCGAAGTCACCGCGCACGCCGAGCTGATGCCGACGGCGATGGCGCTGACGGCACGTATCGCGAAAAATTCGCCGCTGGCGCTGCGCTACATGAAGGAAGGGTTGCGCCGCGCCGGCCAGCAGAATGCGCGGGACACCGGCAGCTGGGCGATCGAGACCATCTACAAATTGTTCGAGACCGAGGACCACCGTGAAGGTGTCCGCAGTTTCCTCGAAAAACGCGAACCGGTGTTCACCGGGCGCTGAGCAGCAGGAGCACGGCGCATGACTTCGTGGGTCAGGATCGGTGACCTCGTCAAGAGCAAGACCGAGATCGATGAGCGCGCGCGTCGCGCGGCGGCCGGCTACGCCAAGCTCGGCGTGACTGCGGGCGACGTCGTCGCGGTCTATATGCGCAACGATTTCGCGCTGATGGAAGCCGCGCTGGCCGCGGGCCTGTGCGGCGCCTATGTGGTGCCGGTCAACTGGCACAACACGCCGGAGGAAGCCCGCTACGTGCTGGAGAATTCCGGCGCGAAGGTGCTGGTGATCCACGCCGATCTCTGGCGCGCGGTGCAGCAGGCGATCCCCGAGGGCGTCGAGGTGCTGGTCGCCGAAACGCCGCCGATGCTGCGCGCGGACTACCATGTCAGTGACGAAGCAGCGGCCGTCGCGCCTGGGCTGCGGGCCTTCGAGAACTGGCTGATGCAGCACGCGCCGGCGCAGCCGCCGTTCCCGACCTCGCCGGGTTCGATGATCTACACCTCGGGCACGACCGGCCATCCCAAGGGTGTCCGCCGCCAGCCGCCGACGCCGGAGCAGGCTGCGGCGAGCCAGCAGATGATGCGCACGGTCGGCGGCCTGATCGGCTGGGAGGATCGGCTCGGCGACGCGACGCTGCTGATCCCGGGTCCAGCGTATCACTCCAGCCCGAACGGCTGGATGTATTCGTTCTACAACATGGGCACCAACCTCGTGGTCGAACCGCGCTTCGACGCCGAGCGGATGCTGGCGACCATCGCGGCGCACCGCGTCACCCATGCTCTCGTCGTGCCGACGATGTTCGTGCGGCTGCTGGCACTGCCGGCGGAAACACGCGCGCGCTACGATCTGTCGAGCCTGGTCCACGTCATGCACGTCGGATCGCCCTGCCCGCCGCACGTCAAGCGAGCGATGATCGACTGGTGGGGTCCGATCATCACCGAGCACTACGGCTCCACTGAAGTCGGCGCGGTGACCAACTGCACCGCGGACGAATGGTTGGCGCATCCCGGCACGGTGGGACGCCGGCTCGACGGCTGCACCGTAGTGATCATGGACGCGGAGGGCCGCGTGCTGCCGCCGGGGCAGAGCGGCGAAGTGGTCTGCGGCCGCGAGCGCTTTCCGGAATTCACCTACCACGGCGATCCGGCCAAGCGGGCCAAGTCGGCGCGCGGCGATCTGGTGGCGACCGGCGACATCGGCTTCTTCGATGAGGACGGCTATCTGTACCTGTCGGGCCGCGCCGGCGACATGATCATCTTCGGCGGCACCAACGTCTATCCGGCGGAGATCGAGGCGGAGCTGATGAAGGTGCCCGGCATCGCCGACTGCGCGGTGTTCGGCATTCCCGACGAGGATTTCGGCGAGACCGTCTGCGCCTTCATCCAGCCGGATATCGGCGAGGTGCTGAGCGCCGAAGCGATCCGCGCCGAGCTGAAGCCGCGGCTCGCTGGCTACAAGATCCCGAAGCGGATCGAATTCGCCAGCGCGCTGCCGCGCGAGGACACCGGCAAGATCTTCAAGCGCAAGCTGAAGGAGCCGTTCTGGCGCGACGCCGGTCGCACGATCTGACGGCGCCAATCGAGCACACTGCTCTCATCTTTCAGGACGGACACCGTGAGCTACCAACAGATCACCTGCAGCATGGACGGCGCGATCCTGATCATCACGCTGAACCGGCCCGACAAGCTGAACGCCTACACCGGCGCCATGGGCAGCGAAATCGAGGCGGCGTTTCGCGACGCCGACGTGGACGATGACGTCCGCGCCATCATCGTCACCGGCGCCGGCCGGGCGTTCTGCGCCGGCGCCGACGTCTCGGGCGGCGCCGCCAGCTTCGACACCTCGGGCGCACATGGCGCCGGCGTGTTCGGCAACCGGCTGACCAGCGGCGCGCCGCGATCGGGCAGCGGATTCGTCGATGCGATCTTCCGTTGCCGCAAGCCGTCGATCGCCGCGATCAACGGTCCGGCGGTCGGCATCGGCATCACCATGACGTTGCCGATGGATGTCCGCATCGCGGCGACCGGCGCCAAGATCGGGTTCATTTTTGCGCAACGCGGCCTCGTCCCCGAAGCCGGCAGCGCATGGTTCCTGCCCAAGCTGGTCGGACTGCCGCAGGCGCTGCGCTGGGCGATCTCCGGCCGCACCTTCGCGGCGGAGGAAGCGCTCCGCGGCGGCCTCGTCAGCGAACTCACCACGCCGGAGCAGTTGCTCGACCGCGCCAAGGAGATCGCGCGCGAACTCACCGAACAGACCTCGCCGGTGTCGGTCGCGCTGACCCGGCAGATGCTGTGGCGGTTCGCCGGTGCTCCCGACCCTTACGGAGTGCTGGCGATCGACGGCGCGATGTCGATCGAGCGTGGCCGTCATCCCGACGTCCGCGAAGGTGTCGCCTCGTTCTTCGAGAAGCGCGCTCCGGCGTTTCCCGGCAAGGTCTCGCAGGACATGCCGCCGCAGTATCCATGGTGGGATGAGGATTGAGGGCAGCGGCCGCGCGGCGTGAACTTACAGCCCCTCGGCAGCCTGCAGAGTCTCGACTTCGAGGCCGTAGACGCGTTCGGTATGCGGCAGGCCCTGGATCGGAAATTCGCCGAGTTCGACGAAACCGTCGGCGCACAGGCCGATGAAGTCGGTCGAGGCGACCACGGTGCGCCCGAGGCGGCCGGCGATGCGCTCGAGCCGCGCGGCCAGATTGACGGCGGGGCCGATGCAGGTGAAGTCGAGCCGGTTGCCACCGCCGATATTGCCGTACAGCACCTGCCCGACATGCAGCGCGACGCCGAAGCGGAAGCGCTCGATGACGTGGTTGCCGTCGATGTAGTTCATCGCCGCCACGGTGTCGCGGCATTCATGCGCGGCGGCCAGCATCCGCGCGCAGACGTCGGCCTCGTCGCTGCCATCGGCGGAGATCGGAAACACAGCGAGCAGGCCGTCGCCCATGAACTTCAGCACCTCGCCGCCATGGCGCAGGATCGGGCCGACCTGACAGTCGAAGTAAGCATTCAGCAGCTTCACCATCACCTCGGGTGGAAGCTGGTCCGAGAGCGCGGTGAACCCGCGCAGATCCGACAGCCAGATCGCGGTCCGCATGGTGTCGGTATGGCCGCGTCGGATCTGCCCGGCCAGAATCCGCGCGCCGGCGCGGTTGCCCACATAGGTGTCGAGCAGCGTGGTGGCGATCTCGCGCAAGCTGATCACTTCGATCAGCCGCGCTAGCGGGCCGGCGAGCCGGCGCAGCGCGACCAGGTCGGCGGCGCTGAACCCGCCGGGCCGCCGCGTGGTGAAGCTGACGCCGTTGACGCTGCCGTCCATGAACATCAGCGGCAGCGCCAGATAATCGGTGACGCCCTCGCTGCGCATGTCGTCGAAAAACGGAAAAGCCCGGCTGGCGGCGCTGTCGAGTTGGAAGCGCACTTCGGCGGCGCTGTCGTACATCAGCTTCAGCGGGCTGCGCTGATACTCTTCCAGGCTTTCGACATCCACCGTGGTTTCGCTGGTGACGGTCTCCTGCCCCTCACGCCAGACGAAGCCGTAGCCGTAAATGTCCGGATGCAGCGTCTCGACGAAGACGCCGACACGATACAGCGGCAGCCCGGCCTCGACCAGCCGCTCGCAGGTGCGCGTCATCATGGCGACCGGCTCCGGCTCGGAGCGCGCGCCGTCGATCAGCCAGTCGATCAGGTCGTGAAACTGTTGTGATTGCATCCGGCCATCCTAGCCGGACGGCTCGCAATTGGCACCGGGGTGCCGCTCATGGCAGGTCCCCGGGTGGATCGGCGCTTCAGCCGACCTGGCCGCGCTGGCGCAGCAGGTGGTCGGCGAGCACGCAGGCGACCATGGCTTCGCCGACCGGCACCGCGCGGATGCCGACGCAGGGGTCGTGGCGGCCCTTGGTCAGGATCTCGGTGTCGGCGCCTGACCGGTCGACCGTCTTGCGCGGCGTCAGGATCGAGGAGGTCGGCTTGACGGCGAAGCGCGCCACCAATGGCTGGCCGGTGGAGATGCCGCCCAGGATGCCGCCGGCATGGTTGGACAGGAAGCTCGGGCCATGATTGCCCATTCGCATCTCGTCGGCATTCTGCTCGCCGGTGAGTTCGGCGCTGGCGAATCCGTCGCCGATCTCGACGCCCTTGACGGCGTTGATGCTCATCAGCGCCGCGGCGATATCGGCATCGAGCTTGGCGTAGATCGGCGCGCCGAGCCCGGCCGGGACGCCCTCAGCGACGATCTCGATCACCGCGCCGATCGACGAGCCCGCCTTGCGGATGCCGTCGAGATAATCGGCGAACAGCGCGGCGGCATCCTTGTCCGGGCAGAAGAACGGGTTGTTGCTGATCTCGTCCCAGTCCCATTTGGCGCGGTCGATCCTGTGCGGGCCGATCTGCACCAGCGCGCCACGCACGGTCATGCCGGCGATCACCTTGCGGGCGACCGCGCCGGCCGCGACGCGGGTGGCGGTCTCGCGTGCCGAGGAGCGCCCGCCGCCGCGATAGTCGCGGATGCCGTATTTCGCCTCGTAGGTGAAGTCGGCGTGGCCGGGGCGATACTTGTTCTGGATGTCCGAATAGTCCTTGGAGCGCTGGTCGGTGTTCTCGATCTGCAGCGCGATCGGCGTGCCGGTGGTGACCTGCTCGCCGGTCGAAGGATGTGCCATCACGCCGGACAGGATCTTCACCTGATCGGCTTCCTGGCGCTGGGTGGTGAAGCGCGACTGGCCCGGCCGGCGGCGATCGAGATCGCTCTGGATGTCGGCTTCGGTCAGCGGGATCAGCGGCGGGCAGCCGTCGACCACACAGCCGATCGCCACCCCATGGCTCTCGCCGAAGGTGGTGACGCGAAACAGATGGCCGAAGGTATTGAACGACATGGCGCGGGCTGCCTTTAAGAATTGCGCCGGTGTGGTAACGCGCCGGCCAAATGGGGTCAAACCGACCTTCTTCTTCCTTCTCCCCTCCTGGGAGAAGGTGGCGCGGATGCAGTCCGTGCCGGATGAGGGGGCGCCGAGCGCGCGGCGCCCCCTCACCCGGCTTCGCTGCGCGAAGCCACCCTCTCCCACAAGGGGAGAGGGTTCGAAACCTCAGCTCACGATCTCCATCGCCCCGTCCCGGAAGACGTAGACCGAGCCCTGCAGGATCAGGCCTTCCAGCGCTTCGGCCGGGGATTTCACGCCGCAGGCGACCATCAGGGTTCGGGCGGTGCCGACATGGCCGACCGCGACGGTGTCGGTGGTCCGCGAGTTGACCCAATCGGTGATGAACGGAATGCGGTCGGCGTAGCTCTCGCCGCGCAGCGGCGCCACGTTCCAGCGGTCGGCATGGCGCGCGGCGTAGACCTGCGCGTCGGAGGCCTGCATCTGTTCGACCGTGAAGCCCTCCCAGGCCCCATAGGTGATTTCGCGCAGCCTCTCATCGGTGGCGTAGCCTTCGGCCGGCAGACCGAGCGCGCCGCGCACCAGTTCCATGGTGACCCGGGCGCGGCCGAGCGGGCTCGACACATAGGACAGCGCCGCAACCGCGCGCCCGTCGCGGGTCAGCACGTCGGCGAGCAACCGGCCAGCCGCAAGCGCCTGCCCCCGCCCCTTGTCGTTGAGCGGAATGTCCTGCGTCCCTTGATAACGACCGGTCGCGTTCCAGTCGGTCTCGCCGTGGCGGATGAAGTAGATGGTAGGCATGGTTCGATCAGTTGTGAGAGCGAAGTCTATCGACCCGTCATGGCCGGGCTTGTCCCGGCCATCCACGTTCTTGTTATCAGCGTGCGCCCGCAGACGTGGATGCCCGGGACGAGCCCGGGCATGACGGAGATTGGGGCCCGCGATAAGAAGGCTTCGTCAATCCTTGCCGCCGAGCGAGATGTCCGGGGCGTCGGGGTTTTTCATGCCGACGATGTGATAGCCGGAATCGACGTGGTGGACTTCGCCGGTGACGCCGCGCGACAGGTCGGACAGGAAGTACAAGGCGCTGTCGCCGACCTCCTCGATCGACACCGTGCGGCGCAGCGGCGCGTTATATTCGTTCCATTTCAGGATGTAGCGGAAGTCGCCGATGCCCGAAGCCGCGAGCGTCTTGATCGGGCCGGCCGAGATCGCGTTGACGCGGATCGCCTTCTCGCCGAGGTCGGCGGCGAGGTAGCGCACGCTGGCTTCCAGCGCCGCCTTGGCGACGCCCATGACGTTGTAGTGCGGCATCCACTTCTCGGCGCCGTAGTAGGTCAGCGTGATGATTGAGCCGCCGTCCGTCATCAGCTTCTCGGCGCGCTGCGCGATCGCCGTCAGCGAGTAGCACGAGATCAGCATCGATTTGGAGAAGTTGGCTTCCGAGGTGTCGATGTAACGGCCGTCCAGCTCGTTCTTGTCGGCGAACGCGATGGCGTGGACGACGAAGTCGATCTTGCCCCATTTCTCCTTCAGGACGTCGAACACCGCGTCGATCGTCGCCGCGTCGGTGACGTCGCAATGGCCGAGCACCAGCCCGCCGAGTTCGGCGGCGATCGGCTCGACCCGCTTCTTCAGGGCGTCGCCCTGATAGGTCAGCGCCACTTCGGCGCCCTGCTCGCGGCAGGCCTTGGCGATGCCGTAGGCGATCGAGCGGTTGTTGGCCACGCCGAGGATCACCCCGCGCTTGCCCTGCATCAGCCCCGAACCAGTCGCCATGTCACTTCCTCTCGGCCAGAATGGAAGCCCCGACCTACACCACCGCCCCGGCCCGGTACAGCCCGAATGTTCGCGAGCAAAATCAGCCGTTTGGCGCAATTGGGCCGGGCTGGAATAGGCCGGCCGGCGCGGTGTTATGGTTGTCGGTGCGGCGAGCCGCATTCCGACCGACAGGCGAGCGATGAACGACTTCCGAGACGGCGTCGAAGCGATGATCCCGGCCCTGCGGCGCTACGCCCGGGCGCTGGCGCGCGACACCGATATCGCCGACGATCTGGTGCAGGACACGCTGGTGCGGGCGCTGCGCTCCGAGAAGCTGTTTCTCGGCGGCGATCTGCGCAGCTGGCTCTACACCATCCTGACCAACCTCAACCGCAACCGCCGGCGCACGCTGGCGCGGCGGCCGACCTTGATGCCGCTGACCGACACCAGCGCCGACGCCAGCGGCACCGAAGCGGAGGGCGGCGACATTGCCCGCGCGCTGGCGACGCTGGTCGAGGAGCAGCGCGCCGCGCTGCTGCTGGTGGTGCTCGAAGGCCTGAGCTACCGCGAGGTCGCCGACATCCAGGGCGTGCCGATCGGCACCGTGATGTCCCGCCTCGCCCGCGCCCGCGCCCACATCCGCGCCAGCCTCGACGGCGAGCGGCCAATGCTCAAGCGGGTGAAGTGATGCATCGCGAAGTTTTTAATCCGGCTTCCCCATCGTCATTGCGAGGAGCACCCGGATCGGCGCTCAGCGCCGTCCGAGCACAGGCTCCGCGACGAAGCAATCCAGCTCCGAGCACTGCGTCTGGATTGCTTCGCGGAGCCTGTGCTCGGGCGGCGCTTTGCGCCGACCCGTTGGCTCGCAATGACGGGGTGGGCGTGGTGCACGCAACGCGACGAACTCTTAACATCGAAGAAGCGCAGCCATGACTGAACCTCAGATCCCCGTCACCGAGGACGAACTGCACGCCTATGTGGACGGCGAATTGCCGGCGGAGCGGCGGGCGGATGTCGAGGCTTGGCTCACCGCACATCCGGCGGATGCCGAGCGGGTGCGGGCGTGGCAGGCGATGGCCGAGGCGCTGCATGCGCGCTACGACCGCGTGCTCGACGAGCCGGTGCCGGCGCGGCTGCAGCTCGACCGGCTCAGCGCCGCGCCGCCGCGGCGCTGGATCGCCGGCGCGATCGCCGCCACGCTGGCGGCGTTCATCGTCGGCGGCGGCGCCGGATGGTTTGCCCGCGGTGCCGCCACGTCGCCAAGCGCCTTCCGCAGCTTCACGGTGGATGCGCTGGGCGCCCATCGGCTGTACGTCGTCGAGGTGCGCCACCCGGTCGAGGTCGAGGCCTCCGAGCGTGCGCATCTACAGCAATGGCTGTCGAAGCGGGTCGGCTATCAGGTGACGGCGCCGGAGCTGGAAGCCAGCGGGCTGAAACTGGTCGGCGGTCGGCTGCTACCAGGCCCGGACGCGCCGGCGGCTTTCCTGATGTACGAAAGCGCCAGTGGCGAGCGCTTCACGCTCTACACCTCGCGGGCCAAAACCGACGCGGCGCAGATGCGCTACGCCAGCGACGCCCGTGACGGCGCGCTGTTCTGGGCCGATCGTGGCGTCGGCTACGTGCTGGCCGGGCCGACCGACAAGGAGCGGCTGAGCCAGGTTGCGAAGCAGGTCTATGCGCAGGCGGAGAAAGCGGGCGGTTAGTTGGCGATTAGTTCGCGCCTTCGGCGTCGTCCAAATTTCGACACTGATAATCGCGGATTCCAACATCGACGCGCCTCAGTCTCGTCCGACCGAATCACGATGCTTTGAGTGCGTCTGATCCGCCGATCGGCGCAGGCGGCCTTGGCCGGGGTTGCGCTGATCCCCTGCGCCGAGGCCGCTCCGTTTCGGACCCACGCTCCCCCGATCGCGCGTCGTCTGCAAGCCTAGGCCTTCCCCCGGATACCTCTTTGGTATTTTATCACCGCAAATCGTGGTGAGGGGATACCAGTATGCAGACTCAGTCGATCGAGACGTCCGCCGGACGGATCGCCTATCGTCAATCCGCCGGCGCCGGGCCGACGATCATCATCGTCCACGGCAATTCGGCGTCGTCGCGCGCCTTCACGCGGCAGCTCGGTGGCTCGCTCGGCGCCAAGTATCGCCTGCTGGTGCCGGACCTGCCCGGTCATGGCGAGTCGGCCGATGCGGCAGATCCGGCGGCGACCTACACCATGCCGGGCTATGCGGCGATGCTGCGCGAGTTTGCGGGTCAGCTCGGCGCGGCGGAGGCTGTGTTCGTCGGCTGGAGTCTGGGCGGGCACATCGTGCTGGAGGCCGCGCCGGATCTGCCGGAGGCGAACGGTTTTGCGATCTTCGGGACGCCGCCGATCGGCTTTCCGCCGGCGATGGAGCAGGCCTTCCTGGCGACACCGGCGATGGCCTACACGTTTCAGCCGGAGCTGAACGAAGAGCAGGCGCGCGCTTACGTCGCCGCCGCGTTTCGGCCCGGCGTCACCGAGCTGCCGCACGAGATGGTCGCCGACGTGCTGCGCACCGACGGCCGCGCCCGCGCCCAGCTCGCCGCCAGCATCGCGCCCGGCGGCTATCGCGACGAGATCGACGTCGTGGCGAAGCTGAAGCAGCCGCTCGCGGTGCTGCACGGCGCCGGGGAGCAGCTCGTCAACGGCACGTATCTGCAGTCCCTGACGATGCCGACGCTGTGGCGCGGCGCGGTTCAGACCATCGACGGCGCCGGCCACCTGCCGCAATGGGAGCAAGCCGACCGCTTCGACGCGCTGATCGACGCGTTCGTGATGGAGGCGAATGCGTAGGAGCACGCGTCGCGTCGAGTCTCGAATCCAACTCGCAAATGGAATGTCGACAGCTACACGTGAGCTCTCTTCACCCTCCCCTGGAGGGGGAGGGTCGGCACGCAGCCGCGTAGCGGGTGCGTGACGGGGTGGGGTGAGCAGCGGGCACGGCGGATGAACTCTTCGCCACCCCACCCCGCTCGCTACGCGAGCGACCCTCCCCCTCCAGGGGAGGGTGACACTCGTCGCGGCGGCAAGCTTTCAGGATCAGCCCAGATCGCTGCGCGGGTGATAAGGGTGGCCGTCGCGCCATTTGGTCATCAGCGCTTCGAGATCGGCGTCGTGACCGTCGGGCAGCACGATCCGGGTGGTGACGAACAGGTCGCCGGCGGTGCCGGACTTCGGCAGGCCTTTGCCCTTGAGCCGGAAGGTGCGGCCGCTCGAGGTGTTCTTCGGGATCGACAGCTCGATCGCGCCGGTCAGCGTCGGCACGCGGACCTTGGCGCCGAGCACCGCCTCGTACAACGTGATCGGCAGCTCCAGCCGCAGATCGTTGCCGTCGACCTTGAAGTGCGGATGCGGCGCGTAGTTGACGGTGATCAGCAGATCGCCGGGCCGGTGGCCGGGCGCGCTTTCGCCCTGCCCCTTCAGGCGGATCTGCTGGCCCGGACCGACGCCGGCCGGAATCTTGACGTTGAGCTCCTTGCCGCTCGGCAGCCGGACGCGCTTTTCCGAACCCTTGGCCGCCTCTTCGAGCGTGACCGTCATGGCGACGCTCTGATCGAGGTCAGGCGCGAAGCCGCCGCTGTCGAAGTCGAAGCCCGCTCCGCCGCCGCGCGGCCCGCCGCGCATCCCGGCCGCGCCGCCGAACATCGAATTCAGGATGTCCTCGAAGCCTGCACCGCCGCCTGCGCCGCCGCGGAAATTATACTGCTCGAAGCCGCCGCCAGCGCCAGCGCCGGCACGTCCGCCGCGCGCGCTTCCGCCACCGCCGGGGAAGCCCTGGAAACGCGGCTTGCCTTCGGCGTCGATCTCGCCACGGTCGAATTGCTTGCGCTTGGACTCGTCGCCGAGAATCTCGTTGGCAGAGTTGACCTCGGCAAAACGGGCAGCGGCCTTCGGGTCGTTCTTGTTCGCGTCGGGGTGATGCTTCTTGGCCAGCTTGCGATAGGCGCTTTTGATCGCCGCAGCGCTGGCGTCCCGCTGCACCCCCAGGACCTCGTAGGGGTCGCGCATCCGTCACGTCTCCTTCAGAAATCAGGAATCGAACCATGGGCAGAACGCCCAGTCGGGGTTCATCTGGGGTGTTTTCGTCTCTTTTGCAACCGCTTCAGGCCGCTTTCGCGGTCGCGGTCAGCTGCGGCGCCAGGGCTTCAGCGATTGGATTTCCCAATGGCCTTGGGCGGACCGGCAGGCAGCGCCCTGCATCCAGCTCTCCGAGCCGTCCTTGACGTAGCTGGCGAGAAAGTCGCGACAGGAGCGCCCCTCGGCCGTATAGGCGGCTGCGATCGGCGTGACCGAGCCACGCGCGCCTGTGGTGGGGTTCTCCCACGGCTGGCTCGAATCCTTGCCGCCTTTGGTGAGAACGTCTGAGGCGGCGATTCGCGCCAGCGCCAAATCCGCTTCGCTTGGGCCGTTCTGCGCCGACGGGGAGAGCGCCGCAATCGATCCGGTGAACTCGGTGGCGTCCATTTGGGCAAACGCGGCGTCCTTGCCGCCGACGCTGCAGCCGCCGAGCCCCACCCCCATTAGAATGGCTATCAACCCGGCGGAGCGGCCGATCGTCGATAGAACAACGCACTGCGGTGCCCTATATAGGTCTGGCCTACATAGAGCCGCCGGCGCGTTCGGGAGCGCGGTGAAGCACAAGTCGGATTCCCTCGCATGAGCGACACGTCCATCAAACACCAGAGTGAGTTAACGTCCGGTGATTTCACAGCGGCGGAGAATCCGTTTGGCCTTTTCGCTGAATGGCTTGCCGAAGCGACCGCGTCCGAACCGAACGACCCGAATGCAATGGCGCTGGCGACGGTCGATCCCGACGGACTGCCTGACGTCCGAATGGTTCTGATGAAGGGCTATGACAACGACGGCTTCGTATTCTACAGCCACATCGCCAGCCAGAAGGGCCGCGAGCTCGAAGCCAATCCGAAGGCAGCGCTGCTGTTTCATTGGAAGTCGCTGCGCCGTCAGGTTCGGATCCGCGGCACGGTGGCGCCGGTGACCGAGGCCGAAGCCAACGCCTATTTCGCCACAAGGCCCAAGCAGGCGCAGATCGGCGCCTGGGCCAGCAAGCAGTCGCAGCCGCTGGAGAGCCGCTTCGCCTTCGAGCAGGCGATCGCCAAGGTCGCGGCGCGGCATCTGGTCGGCGAAGTGCCACGTCCGCCGGGCTGGAGTGGCTGGCGGATCACGCCGTCGCGGATCGAGTTCTGGCACGACCGCCCGTTCCGTCTGCACGACCGCATCGAATTCAGCCGCGACACGCCGGCGCATCCCTGGACCAAGACAAGGCTTTATCCATGAATCCCGAAACCCCGAAGCGCGCGCCCGAGACCAACGCGCAGCGCCGGACGATGATTCTGACCGGCGCCAGCCGCGGCATCGGCCACGCCACGGCGATCCGGTTTTCCAGTGCCGGCTGGCGTGTGATCACCTGCTCGCGTCATCCGTTTCCGGAAGAGTGCCCGTGGGGCGCCGGTCCTGAGGATCACATCCAGATCAATCTCGGCGACCGCGCCGACGCGCTGCGCGGCATCGGCGAGATCCGCGAGCGGCTCGACGGCGCGCTGGTGCATGCGTTGGTCAACAACGCGGCGATCTCGCCGAAGAACGCCAGCGGCGGACGGCTCGGCTCGATCGACACCGAGATGGACACCTGGGAGCACGTCTTCCACGTCAACTTCTTCGCGCCGATCATGATGGCGCGCGGGTTGATCGAGGAACTCAAGGCGGCGAAAGGCTCGGTGGTCAACGTCACCTCGATCGCCGGCTCGCGCGTGCATCCGTTCGCCGGCGCCGCCTACGCCACCTCGAAGGCGGCGCTCGCCGCGCTGACCCGCGAGATGGCGTCGGACTTCGGCCCGATCGGCGTCCGCGTCAACTCGATCGCGCCCGGCGAGATCGACACCTCGATCCTGTCTCCCGGCACCGATAAGATCGTCCAGGAAGACATCCCGATGCGCCGCCTCGGCACCCCCGACGAAGTCGCGAAGATCATCTACGTGCTGTGCACCGAGACCTCGTCCTACGTGAACGGCGCCGAGATCCACATCAACGGCGGCCAACACGTGTAGTCCCGGCCCTCCGCGTCATTGCGAGCGAAGCGAAGCAATCCAGCTCAGTGCACCGAGCTGGATTGCTTCGTCGCTTCGCTCCTCGCAATGACGCGGATGGAATCAGAGATACTTCAATCCGCGCGAAACCGGCGGGGCCGGGTTCGCGTGGGGCCTTGCTGCAGGATGCCCGCGCTCGAACAATCCTCCTCGCGGTCGTCGTCGAACAACGCCGCCCCGCAGTGTCGGCAGAAACGGCCGCTCATCGCTGTCGTCTGACTCGGCCGCTGCGTTCGCTGGTAGTTCGCGAAGTCGATGATGTTGCGACCTGGTGTTACAACTTTGTCAACCATTGCTGTCCTCGTAGTTCTGACAGCATTTATCGCAGCAACCCTTCTTTCAAATCTTCAGTCGAAAGCTCAAATTTTAGGAGCAACCGGCGTTCAGCCGAGATGCTTTCCGAAAAATGCAGTCGCCCGCGACCACGCCAGTTCCGCGGCCTCCCGATCATGCACCGCGGCGCGCTGCTCGTTGACGAAAGCGTGGTCGGCTTCGTAGCGGAAGAACTCGGCGGCCTTGCCGGCTTCTTTCAGGCCCTTCTCGAACGCGTCCACCACCTGCGGCGTGCACCAGTCGTCGCGATTGGCAAAGTGGCCCTGCATCGGCACGCGGACTTCCGACGGCTTGGCCGCCTGCTCCGGCGGAATGCCATAGAACACAACCGCAGCACTCAGTTCCGGAATTTTGCACGCGCCGATCACCGTGACGGCGCCGCCCAGGCAGAAGCCGGTGAGCCCGACCTTGGCGCCATTGCGCGAAAGATATGCTGCCGCGCCGCGCACCGTCTGGGTCGTCGCATCCATGAAGTCGAGCGAGCCCATCTCTTTGTTGGCGGCGTCAGTGTCGTGATAGGGCACGACCTTGCCGTTGTAGAGATCGGGCGCGAGCGCATCGAAGCCGGCGAGCGCGAAGCGGTCGGTCAGCCCCTTGATCTGCTCGGACAGGCCCCACCATTCCTGAATCACGACGACGCCGGGCGCATTGCCGCGCGCCGCATTGGCCAGATAGCCGCTCGCCTCTTTGCCGTCGGGACGCTTGAAGGTGATGATCGTGCCCATGAATCCTCCGTGAGATGCACTTTCGTTGCGGCGCATATTGTCCGCACTCCCGGACGGATGCAATCGCCCGGACCGCGGCGCTGGCGCGCACAACGGCGCAACAAAAAAGCCCCCGCGAGGGGGCTTTCTGTCGCGCGTTTGTCGTGCGCGTGGATCGGGTGCGGGGTCGCTCAGTGCACGTTCGACCACACCTTGCGCTTGGTGAAGTACAGCAGGCCGCTGAGAATGATCAGGAAGATCATGACCTGCAGGCCGAGGCGCTTGCGGGCTTCGAGATGGGGTTCGGCTGCCCACATCAGGAAGGCCGTGACGTCCTTTGCATATTGAGGAACCGTTTCCGGGCTGCCATCGTCGTAGGTCACCTGCCCGTCCGAAATCGGCGGCGGCATCTTGATCGAGTGGCCGGGATACCACTTATTGTAGTACGAACCGTCCGGCAGCGCGAAACCTTCCGGCGGCGGATCCTGATAGCCCTGGATCAGCGCATCGATGTAGTTCGGACCCTGCTCCTGGAACTGGGTGAAGAAGTCGAACACGAACTGCGGGAAGCCGCGCGAATAGGAACGCGCTTTGGCCAGCAGTGACATGTCCGGCGGAGCCGCGCCGCCATTGGCCGCGCGGGCCGCCTGCTCGTTCGGGAACGGCGAGTGGAAGGTGTCGGCGAGGCGACCCGGACGCTCGAACATCTCGCCGGCGTCGTTCGGGCCATCCTTGATCGACGCCTCGGCGGCAATCGCCTTGGCCTGATCGAGGGTGAAGCTCGGGCCGCCCGGCTCGGCGAGGTTGCGGTACTGCAACAGCTTCATCGAGTGGCAGGCCGAACAGACTTCCTTGTAGATCTTGAAACCGCGCTGAAGCTGGGCGCGATCATAGGTGCCGAACGGGCCGGAAAAGCTCCAGCTCAGCGACGGCGGACTCTCGCCGCCTTCCGCCGCCTTGGCGCTCTGCGCGCCGCCGAGCATCAGCGTGCCGGCCAGCGCCAGGGCGAACAGACTCGCTGCCGTCGTTCCCAGCGCCTTGCCCTTGTTCAGAACGTCGTCGGCGATCGAGTTCGGCAGCGGCAAGGTCTTCTCGACCCGGGCCAGCAGCGGCAGCACGATCAGGAAGTAGGCGAAGTAGAAGAAGGTGAAGACCCGCGCGAGCATCGTGTAGATGCCTTCCGCCGGCTTCGAGCCGAGCCAGCCGAGCATGATGCAGACCACCACGAAGCCCCAGAAGAAGCGCTTCGCCAGCGGACGGTAGCGCGACGAACGGACCTTCGCGCTGTCGAGCCAGGGCAGGAACAGCAGCACGATGATCGCGCCGAACATCGCGACGACGCCCATCAGCTTGTTCGGGATCGAACGCAGGATCGCGTAGAACGGCAGGTAGTACCATTCCGGCACGATGTGCGGCGGCGTCACGCCCGGATTGGCCGGAATGTAATTGTCGGCCTCACCGAGATAGTTCGGCATGTAGAAGATGAACCAGGCGAAGAACAGCAGGAAGCAGGACATGCCGAACGCGTCCTTCAAGGTCGCGTAAGGCGTGAACGGCACGGTGTCTTTCTCGGTCTTCGGCTCGACGCCGGTCGGATTGTTCTGACCGGTCACGTGCAGCGCCCAGACGTGCAGCACGACCACGCCGGCGATCACGAACGGCAGCAGGTAGTGCAGCGAGAAGAAGCGATTGAGGGTCGGGTTGCCGACCGAATAGCCGCCCCACAGCAGGGTCACGATGCTGTCGCCGACGAACGGGATAGCAGAGAACAGGTTGGTGATGACGGTCGCGCCCCAGAAGCTCATCTGGCCCCACGGCAGCACGTAACCCATGAATCCGGTCGCCATCATCAGCAGGTAGATGATCACGCCGAGAATCCAGAGCACCTCACGCGGCGCCTTGTACGACCCGTAATACAGGCCGCGGAACATGTGGATGTAGACCGCGATGAAGAACATCGACGCGCCGGCGGCATGCGTGTTGCGCAGCAGCCAGCCGTAATTGACGTCCCGAACGATCCGCTCGACCGAGTCGAAGGCGAGATCGACGTGCGGGGTGTAGTGCATCGCCAGCACGATGCCGGTGATGATCTGGATCACCAGCATCATCGACAGGATGGCGCCGAACGTCCACCAGTAGTTGAGGTTGCGCGGGGTCGGATAGGCAATGAAGGAAGAATGAACCAAGCCGGCGATCGGCAGGCGCTGCTCGAGCCACTTCATGAAGGGGCTCTGCGGCTGATAGGTAGATGGTCCGCTCATGATGCGATCCTAAGCAAGGGATATAGCGACGCTGAAGGGAAGTGTCAGCCGATCTGGATTTTGGAGTCGGAGACGAATTGATAGGGGGGGACCGGCAGGTTCAGCGGCGCCGGACCCTGGCGGATGCGGCCGGAGGAATCGTACTGCGAACCGTGGCACGGACAGAAGAAGCCGTCGAACAGACCTTCATGCGCGATCGGGATGCAGCCGAGATGCGTGCAGATGCCGATCACCACCAGCCACTGCTCGTGGCCCGGCTTGGTGCGCTCCTGGTCGGTTTGCGGATCAGGCAGCGACGACAGGTTGACTGCCAGCGCTTCCTCGACCTGCTTCTTGGTCCGGTTCATGATGTAGATCGGCTTGCCGCGCCAGAACACCTTGATGTCCTGGCCTTCGGCGATCGGCGTCAGATCGACTTCGATCGGCGCACCTGCGGCGATCGTCGAGGCGTCGGGGTTCATCTGCGCGATGAACGGCCACACCGTCGCGGCTGCGCCGACAGCGGCCACGGCGCCAGTTGCGATATAGAGAAAATCACGGCGTGTCGGTTCCGCCGAAGTCTCTGTGGTCACGATCCAAAGCCCTTTCATCTCTGCGGCCGGCGAGACGGTTCTGGCAGGTGCGAAAAATCGCCCGAGGCAGGATCGCCGAACTTCGCAGCCCACGCATCCCATGGCTGTTTGTCATCAGCCGGTCAGCTAGAAACAGACAGTTCAGAATCGATCTATTGGCACCCTTGCCGGTAGAGCGCAAGTCCGCGAAGGGCTAATCACCGCAGCCCGAACAATTCGCTTGCGCTGTCTTCTCACCCCTCGAGTTATGATTCAGTTGCTACGGAGCATTACGGAATGCGGATCGCCCTCTACCAGCCCGACATTCCTCAGAACACCGGCACTATCCTTCGATTTTGCGCGTGTTTGAACGTCGAAGCTCACATCATCGAGCCGGCCGGCTTTCCGATTTCGGATCGTCATTTCCGCCGGGCGGGAATGGACTATCTGGATCAGATAACGATCATTCGGCACGATTCCTGGTCAAAATTCGTGCAATGGCGTGAGGCTGCTGACTGTCGCGTGATTTTACTTACAACGAAAGGCGTAACACCCTATCTGCAACAGCGTTACCGATCCACTGACGTCCTGCTGCTGGGCCGAGAAAGCGCTGGCGTTCCGCCACAAGTGGCCGATACGGCGGATGCGCGCGTGGTGATTCCGATGCAGCCGCAGATGCGCTCGCTGAACGTCGCGATGGCGGCGGCCTTGGTGGTCGGCGAGGCGCTCCGGCAGACCCGTTACGAGTGAAGGACACGATTTGAGCTACGCGGTGAAAGAGATCTTCCTGACCCTGCAGGGCGAAGGCGCCCATGCCGGACGCGCTTCGGTGTTCTGCAGATTTGCAGGGTGCAATCTGTGGACGGGGCGAGATCAGGATCGCGATCAGGCCGTATGCAAGTTTTGCGATACTGACTTCGTTGGCACTGACGGCACACTCGGGGGTCGCTACACCGACGCCGATCAGCTCGCCGCGGTTGTTGCAGCTCAATGGAAAGGCAACGACCAGGACCGCTATGTGGTGATCACCGGCGGCGAGCCGCTGCTTCAACTGGACGAAGAACTAATTGATGCGTTGCACAAACAAGGCTTCGCAATCGGCGTCGAAACGAATGGTACAATCGAACCACCTCCCGGAATTGACTGGCTTTGTGTCAGTCCGAAAGCCGGCGCAGCGCTACGCGTGCAGTGCGGCAATGAGCTCAAGCTGGTGTACCCGCAGGAAGGCGCCCTGCCGAACCAGTTCCAGCACCTCGCTTTCGAGCGTTTTTCGCTGCAGCCGATGGATGGAACCCGGCAGTCGGACAACACCCGCGAGGCGATCGATTACTGTCTGCGCCACCCGCAATGGCGGCTCAGCGTCCAGACCCACAAGGTGATCGGCATCCGCTAGCTCCAGGTGGGCCGTGATCGGCCTGTCATGCCGGTCAGCTAGTCTCTCCGGCGTGATCAACACATTCAGCGGGAGCCGAACATGGACTTGAAAGCGGGCGACGTCGTGATCCTGAAATCGGGCGGTCAGGCCATGACGGTGGCGGAGGCGCGTGCCGACGAGGTCGTCTGCGTCTGGATGGGCGAAGAAGGCGATCTGTTCCGTGAAACCCTGCCGCTCGCCGTGCTCGAGGCGATCGAAGTCGCCGACGAGGACGAAGACGAGGTTGAGGATGAGGACGACGATCAGGACGAGGACGGCGCCGACGACGAGGACGCCAAGGCCAGCAAGGTCGCCTGAGCGCCTGGTCGCCTGAGCGCTAGAGCGCTGTTTCCTCGGGCAAATCCCTCCGACACAACCGCGCGGCCCTGATTTCAGGGCCGCATTGCTGTGAGCCGCCTAAACCAGATGATCCTTGGCGAACCGCGCTGCGGTCTGGTCGGCGATCGTCTGCAGCCGGGCCTCCTCGAGCGGGAAGTCAGCCGCCAGCCAGGCGTCCTCGGCCAGCGTCAGAACGTGGCCGAGCGCCGGTCCGGCCGCAAAGCCTCGGGCGATGAAGTCGGCAGCCTTCAGTGGGAAAGTCGGCGCACGCCAGCGTTGCGGCAAGGCGATCCGCTCGCGCCAATAGGCCGGATCGGCCCGGCTGCCGGCCCGCGCCCACGCCAGCATCATGCGATCGTGGAAGCGGGCCTCGCCGAGGCGATACAGCCGGCGCCGCGCGGTCGCCTCGTCCATTCCGGCGAGTCGCCACCAGCGGTGCCCCATCGAATCCAGCCGCTTGCTCTCGACATTGGACAGCCGCAGCCGCTGCGTCAGCCGCTTGGCGTCTTCGGTGACCGCGACCGCCAGCGCCGCCAGCCGCCTCACCGCATCGGCCGGTAGACCGAGCGACGCTTCAGCGGCGATCATCGCCGCCAGCGTGCCCGGATAGGTGACGCCGCCGAGCACGGCGAGCAACAGGCCGCCGTCGGCCATCGCGACCACGGACGCCAGCGCGCCGTCCGCCACCATCAGCTTGAGGATCTCCATTCGCATCCGCTCGGCCGAGAGCGTGGCAAGGCCGCCGCGGCCGCGCAGGCAGGCGAGCAGCCCTTCACGCTCCGGCGCGCCGTCGCCGTAGGCGGCGTGGATCCGGAAAAACCGCAGGATGCGCAGATAGTCCTCGGCGATACGCTGGTCGGGATCGCCGATGAACCGCACCCGCCGCGCCGCGATGTCGTCGAGACCGCCAACATGGTCGTGCACGACGCCATCGGCAGTGAGTGACAGGCCGTTGATGGTGAAGTCTCGCCGCTGCGCGTCGCGGACCCAGTCGCGGCCGAACGCGACCCGCGCCTTGCGGCCAAAGGTCTCGACGTCCTCGCGCAGCGTGGTGACTTCGAAGCCCTGCCCCTCCAGCACCAGCGTCACGGTGCCGTGCTCGATCCCGGTCGGCACCGCCTTGACGCCGGCGGTCTTGGCGCGCCGGACCACTTCGTCGGGAAGCGCCGTCGTGGCGATGTCGATGTCGCCGATCGGCAGCCGCAGCAGCGCGTTGCGCACGGCGCCGCCGACCACGCGCGCCTCCTCGCCGTCGCCGTTCAGCAGTGTGAGCACCTTGGCGGCCGGGCCGCCACGCAGCCAGGGTGCCTCGGCGCGCACCGCGGCGCCGGTCATTTTTCGACTCCGGGCACGAGCCGGCCATCCTCGATATGCGCCGGCACATAGGTCGCACCGGGCGGAGCACCCGAATAATGCACCAGCAGCAGCAGGCTGACGATCACCAGCGCCAGCGCCGACAGCAGCAGCCAGCCGACCACGCGCAGCGGCCAGGACGAACGATGCAGCACCGCCGCCCTGATGATCATCAGGTAGGCCGCGTAAAGGATGAAGGGGATGAGGAAGATTCCGACTTCAGTCAGAACAGCACGGATCATGGCAGGCAGATCCGTTCGTACAACACCCGCAGGATGCCTGCGGTCGCGCCCCAGATGTAGCGTTCGGCGAACGGCATCGCGTAGTAGGACCGCTGCGCGCCGCGGAATTCCTTGCTGTGCAACTGATGATTACCCGGGTCCATGAGGAACGACAGCGGCACTTCGAAGGCGTCGTCGACTTCGGCCTTGTTGATGGTCAGCTCGAAGCCGGGCCGCACCCGCGCCACGGTCGGGAGGATCCGAAAACCGAAGCCCGTACCGTAGACGTCCAGGTAGCCGATCGGTTCGACATAGGAGCGATCGAGCCCGATTTCTTCTTCCGCCTCGCGCAGCGCGGCGTCGAGCGGCGAATTATCGGTGGCGTCGATCTTGCCGCCGGGAAACGAGATCTGGCCCGCATGATCGTTGAGATGCGCGGCGCGCATCGTCAGCAACACGGTCGGCTCGGCGTGTTCGATCACCGGGATCAGCACCGCAGCCGGCCTGATCGGGCGCTCTTCCGCGATCAGCTTCAGCATCCGGTCGGTGCCGGCGTCGCCGGTCGAGGGAATGATGTTGGCATCGGTCAGCGCCGGCGGAACGTCGAACCGCAATCGCCGCAAGGCGCGATCGAAGAAGTCGGCCGAACTGATGCCACCGGGGGCAGATTCGATCGTCATCGTCGGCTCGTTCAATGGGCTTCCCAGTTCAAAGTGCTTCCCTCATCTGCTCGGCGTCTGCCATCGCGAAGAATGCGTCGCCTGAAGCGATGCCGAACTTGCGGTGACCATCGACCATCCGCTCCTCGCCGATGTCAACCAGATCGTAATACAACGCCCGCGTCACCTTCGCCCACAGATCGGCGCGGACGTGCAGATACGGCATCAGGCCGCCGTCCTCCGCGACCTCGAAGCGCAGACCGTGGTCGGCGTCGCAGGTGACCCAATCATCGACATTGGTGCGAAAGCGCAGCACCGGGCCGCGTGAGTCACTGTCCTTCACCATCTCCACAGCGAGAAACGGCGCGTCGTCGACGGTGATCCCGACCTTCTCGACGGGCGTCACCAGAAAGTGCTTGCCGTCCTCACGCTTGAGGACTGTGGAGAACAGCCGCACCAGAGCGGGTCGTCCGATCGGCGTGCCGAGATAAAACCAGGTTCCGTCGCTGGCGATGCGCATGTCGAGATCGCCGCAGAACGGCGGATTCCACAGATGTACCGGCGGGAGGCCCTTGCCGGAGGCGGCCTGTTCGGCCGCGTCACGCGCGGCAGCGGTCAACCCGTCGAGATTGCGGTTCGCGCTCTGCCCTTGCTTCGCCATGGTTTACCCTGACCTTGAAGTTTCTGATGGCACGATAGCTGCACGCCTTCGACACCGTGCCACAAGGGTTAACTCTCCACATCGTGATGGGCGCAACGCCTTGATGCTCATAATGTGGGGATAGATTTGGCCAATAAAACCATAGCCTTCGCTTCGCCTGTGCGGGCAGCCTAGCATGCGGGCGGAAACGGGACGATGCCGTTGCGCCGGGTTGGGCTGATCCAGGGCGAGCGTGAACAGGAGAGAGACCGGATGGCGGCGGACAGTGTCGAGAAACTTGAAGACGTCATCGTCCGCTCGGCCGAGCAGATTGCCAGCGAGGTTCGCGCCGCCAAGGAGGCGATCGCCACCGTCATCTTCGGCCAGGAGCGCGTCGTCGACAATACGCTCGTCACGATTCTGGCGGGCGGCCATGCGCTGCTGATCGGCGTCCCCGGCCTCGCCAAGACCAAGCTGGTGGAAACCCTCGGTGTGACGCTCGGCCTCGACGCCAAGCGCGTGCAGTTCACGCCCGACCTGATGCCGTCCGATATTCTCGGCGCCGAAGTGCTCGACGAGACCACCGCCGGCAAGCGTTCGTTCCGCTTCATCGCCGGTCCGGTGTTCGCGCAATTGCTGATGGCCGACGAAATCAACCGCGCCAGCCCGCGCACGCAATCGGCGCTGCTGCAGGCGATGCAGGAGCAGCACATCACGGTCGCCGGCGCACGCCACGATCTGCCGAAGCCGTTCCACGTGCTGGCGACGCAGAACCCGCTGGAGCAGGAAGGCACCTATCCGCTGCCGGAAGCGCAGCTCGACCGCTTCCTGATGGAGATCGACGTCGACTATCCGGATCGCGACGCCGAGCGGCGCATCCTGTTCGACACCACCGGCGCCGAACAAAGCGCGCCCAAGGTGGCGATGAATGCCGAATTGCTGGTGTCGGCGCAGCGGCTGGTCCGCCGCCTGCCGGTCGGCGATTCCGTGGTCGAGGCGATCCTGTCGCTGGTGCGCTCGGCGCGTCCTGGCCCCGAGGCCGGCGATCTCGGCAAGCTGATCGCCTGGGGCCCCGGCCCGCGCGCCAGCCAATCGCTGATGCTGGCGGTGCGTGCCCGCGCGCTGCTCGACGGCCGGCTGGCGCCGTCGATCGACGACGTGCTCGACCTCGCCGAGCCCGTGCTGAAGCATCGCATGGCGCTGACCTTCTCGGCACGCGCCGAAGGCCGCACCATTCCGGACGTGATCCGCCAGCTCAAGAGCCGGATCGGTTGATGGCGCAGGCGGGCGAGCAGCCGAACAAGGAGACGCTGGCAGTCAGGCGCGCGGATGGCGAGAGCCGTTCGCTCGCTGCGTCTTTGCCGCGCCTGATGCTCGAAGCCCGCCGCATCGCCAATAACGTCACCCACGGTCTGCACGGCCGCCGCCGCGCCGGCGCCGGCGAGAATTTCTGGCAGTATCGCCGCTTCGTCTCCGGCGAGCCGGCCACGAGCGTCGACTGGCGCCGCTCGGCGCGCGACGATCATCTGTACGTCCGCGAACTGGAATGGGAGGCCGCCCACACCGTGTGGCTGTGGCCGGACCGCTCCGCCTCGATGGCCTATGCGTCGAAGGGCGTGCGCGACAGCAAGCTCGAGCGGGCGCTGATCGTCACCTTCGCGCTGGCCGAACTGCTGGTCGCCGGCGGCGAGCGCGTCGGCATCCCGGGCCTGATGAATCCGACATCGAGCACCAATGTGATCGACAAAATGGCGCAGGCGATCCTGCACGACACCACCGCGCGCGACAGCCTGCCGCCGTCCTTCGTTCCCTCCTCGCTGGCGGAGATCGTGGTGCTGTCGGATTTCTGGTCGCCGATCGCCGACATCCGCGCCATGTTGGCCGGCCTCTCCGCCTCCGGCGCACACGGCTCGCTGGTGCAGGTTGTGGATCCGTCCGAGGAGAGTTTTCCGTTCGCTGGCCGCGTCGAGTTCGTCGAGCCCGAAGGCGGCGGCACGATTACGGCGGGCCGCGCCGAGACCTGGGCGACCGATTATGTGGCGCTGGTCGCCGCGCATCGTGACGCGATCCGGATCGAAACCGGCAAGCTCGACTGGATGTTCTCGACTCACACCACCAGCCGCTCGGCGGCCGAGCTGCTGCTGTTCCTGCACGCCGGCATGACCACCGCCAAGGGCGTCGAACGCGGCGTCAAAGCGGGGCTCGGCGCATGATCGGCGGTCTGCCTCTGTCTTTCGCGCAACCTCTGCTGCTGTTCGGCCTGCTGGCGCTTCCGGCGCTATGGTGGCTGCTGCGCGTCACGCCGCCGAAGCCGCGCCGCGTCGACTTCCCGCCGACCCGGCTGCTGTTCGAGATCTCCCCGAAGGAAGAAACCCCGTCGCGCACGCCGTGGTGGCTCACCGCTTTGCGGATGCTCGCGGCCGCGCTGGTGATCTTCGCGCTGGCCGGCCCGATCTGGAATCCGCAGACCGCCGCCGGCAACAGCAGCGGCCCGCTGCTGATCATGCTCGACGACGGCTGGAGCTCGGCGTCGAACTGGGAGCTGCGCATCAAGGCCGCCGACGAGTTGATCGCCGAGGCGGATAGTTCGCGCCGTGCGGTCGCGCTGGCGCCGTTATCCGAAGCGACGCGCGATCCGGTGCTGATGCCGGCCGGCACCGCGCGGGTATCGCTGCGCCAGTTATCGCCGAAGCCCTATGCGGTCGAGCGCGTCGAGGCGCTGGCGCCGGTCGAGCGCTTCCTCAAGACCAGCAACGATGCCGAGATCGTCTGGCTGACCGACGGCGTCGACACCGGCCGCGGTAGCGAATTCGTCGAGGCGGTGGCCAAGCTGCTGCAGGGCCGCAACGTCACCATCGTCGAAGGCGGCGCCGCGCAGCCGCACGCCCTTGCTGCGGCCGAGAACGCCGCCGCCAAGATGACCGTGAAGGTGCTGCGCGCGCAGACCGGCGGCATCGACACCGGAACGGTGCGAGCGCTCGACGCCAAGGGCGCGCCGATCGGCGAAGCGGCGTTCAACTTCCCGCCGCAGGATCGCGAAACCGATGCGGCATTCGAACTGCCGGTCGAACTGCGCAACGACATCTCGCGGCTGGAGATCGCCGGCGAGCGCTCCGCCGGCGCGGTGCAACTGCTCGACAAGCGCTGGCGCCGCCGCGCCATCGGCATCGTGTCCGGCGCGAGCACCGACACCGCGCAGCCGCTGCTGGCGCCGACCTTCTATCTGACCCGGGCGCTGGCGCCGTTCGCCGACGTCCGGCTCGGCGACCGCGGCGCGCCGCAGCAGACGATCGCGCAGTTCCTCGACCAGAAGCTGCCGATGATCGTGATGGCCGATGTCGGCGCGCTGTCGCCGGAGATCCGCCAGCGGCTCGACGCCTGGATCGAACAAGGCGGCGTGCTGGTGCGGTTCGCCGGCCCGCGGCTCGCGCGGCAGGACGACGACGATCTGGTGCCAGTGAAGCTGCGCCGTGGCGGCCGCAGCCTCGGCGGCAGCCTGACATGGGAGAAACCGCAGAAGCTCGCCGCCTTCGCGGCCGACGGTCCGTTCGCCGGCATCGCCGTGCCGAACGACGTCACCGTCAATCGCCAGGTGCTGGCCGAGCCCGACGCCGTGCTGGCGACCAAGAGCTGGGCCTCGCTCGCCGACGGCACGCCTCTGGTCACCGGCGAGCATCGCAGCAAGGGCCTGGTGACGCTGTTCCACGTCAGCGCCGACATGCGCTGGTCGGATCTGCCGATGTCCGGCACCTTTGTCGAGATGCTGCGCCGGCTGGTCGACATGTCGGGCTACACCTCAACGCCCGGTGCCGGCGTGGCCGCCGACACCAACGCGGCCGAGACCGTCGCGCCGCTGCGCACGCTGGACGGCTTCGGCGCCTTCGGCCCGCCGCCGGCCTCGGCCAAGCCGATCCCGACCGACTGGCGCGACCGCGGCAGCGCCGATCACCCGCCCGGCTTCTACGGCCCCGCCGACGGTCCGCTCGCCGTCAACACGCTCGCGGCCGCCGACCGGCTCGCGCCACTCGACACCTCGGCGATCGCAGCGCGCCGCGCCAACTACACCACCGCCGAGCCGCGCGACCTGCGCGGCATGCTGCTCGCCTCCTCGCTCGGCCTGTTCGCGCTCGATGCGCTGATCGTCGCCCTGCTCGGCGGCGGCCTCGCCGCGCTGCTGTCGCGACGCCGCCGCGCCGCCACCACGGCGCTGGCGCTGATCGTGGCGCTGCCGCTCGCCAGCCTGCCGCGGCCGAGCTTCGCCGACGCCGCCAAGGACGAGTTCGCCATCAAGGCGACGTCGCAGACCCACCTCGCCTATGTGGTCACCGGCAATCCGGACGTCGATCAGATCGTCAAGGCGGGTTTGAACGGGCTGACGCTGTTTCTGGCCCAGCGCACCGCGCTGGAGGCCGGCGAACCGATCGGGATCGATCCGGCGCGCGACGAGCTGTCGTTCTTTCCGCTGATCTACTGGCCGATCATCGCGGGCGCGCCGAAGCCGCCGCAGGACGCGCTCAACAAGATCGACGCCTACATGAAGCAGGGCGGCACGGTGATCTTCGACACCCGCGACGCGATCGAGGCGCCGCCGGGGGTCAATGGCAGCTCGCAGACGCCGGGCATGGTGACGCTTCGCGGCGTGCTGTCGTCGCTGGATATTCCCGAACTCGAGCCGGTGCCGCGCGAGCACGTGCTGACCAAGACGTTCTATCTGCTGCGCGACTTCCCCGGCCGCTTCACCGCGGGCGAGACCTGGGTCGAGGCGCTACCGCGCGAGAACGACGACGAGGACAACGCCCGCCCGGCACGCGGCGGCGACGGCGTGTCGCCGATCATCATCACGTCGAACGATTTCGCCGGCGCCTGGGCGATGCGCCCCGACGGCCAGCCGATGCTGCCGTTGACGCCGGGCGAACCGCGCCAGCGCGAATACGCCTTCCGCGCCGGCGTCAACATCGTGATGTACACCCTGACCGGCAACTACAAAGCCGACCAGGTCCACGCACCAGCGCTGATCGAGCGGCTGGGGCAATGATGCAGGGTTATCCCGCCCTTACGACGTCATTACGGGGCGCGAGCGTAGCTCGCGAACCCGGAATCCCGAGATGCCCTGAACCTCCGGATTCCGGGTTCGCGCTTCGCGCGCCCCGGAATGACGGCACGAAAGAGAGTGCTTGATGCAATACGGCATCGCCTTCGCGCCTTTGGTCCCCGTCGCCGTGCTCTGGGTTGCGCTTGCCGCGATTGCGGTGATCGCGCTGGTGCTGCTGCTCGGGCGGTCGCGCGGCGCGTGGGTGCGGATTGCGGCGCTGGCGCTGATCCTGCTGGCACTGTCGAATCCGTCGTTCACCCGCGAGGAGCGTGAGCCGCTGTCGTCGGTGGCGGCCGTCGTCGTCGACAAGAGCCCGAGCCAGAATTTCGGCACGCGCGCCGCCGAGGCCGAGCAGGCCAAGGAGCAGTTGGTCGAGCGGCTGAAGCAGCTCAAGGGCGTCGAGGTCCGCGTCGTCGAGGCTGGCCAGGCCGATGGCGAAACCGACGGCACCAAGCTGTTCGGCGCGCTGACCTCGGCGCTGTCGGATGTGCCGACCGACCGCGTCGCCGGCGCCTTCCTGATCACCGACGGCCGCGTCCACGACATTCCGGCGAATGCCGCCGCGCTCGGCTTCCAGGCGCCGGTGCACGCGCTGATCACCGGCCGCAGCAACGAGCGCGACCGCCGCGTCGCCATCGTGGCGGCGCCGCGCTTCGGCATCGTCGGCCAGGTCCAGACCATCACCTACCGGCTCGACGATCAGGGCATCACCGGCGAGCGCGCCCGCGTCGTCGTGCGCCGCGACGGCGAGGTGCTGAACGAGCGCAGCGTCGCCAGCGGCCAGACCGTCAATGTCGACGTCGAGATCAAGCACGCCGGCCAGAACATCGTCGAGATCGAAGCCTCGCCGGTCGAGAACGAACTCACCACCGTCAACAACCGCGCCGTGGTGTCGATCGACGGCGTGCGCGACAAGCTGCGCGTGCTGCTGGTATCGGGCGAGCCGCATTCCGGCGAGCGCACATGGCGCAACTTGTTGAAGTCCGACGCCAGCGTCGACCTCGTGCACTTCACGATTCTGCGGCCGCCGGAGAAGCAGGACGGCACGCCGATCAACGAGCTGTCGCTGATCGCGTTTCCGACCCGCGAGCTGTTCCAGCAGAAGATCAACGAGTTTCAGCTGATCATCTTCGATCGCTACGCCCGCCAGGGCGTGCTGCCGATCGCCTATTTCGACAACATCGCCCGCTACGTCCGCAACGGCGGCGCCGTGCTGGTGTCGGCCGGGCCGGACTACGCCTCGACCACCTCGATCTGGCGCACGCCGCTCGACAGCCTGCTGCCGGCCGAGCCGGTCGGCGTCACCGAGAAGCCGTTCTACGCGCATCTGTCCGATGCCGGCAAACGCCATCCGGTGACGCGCGGGCTGGAAGGCTCGAACTCGGAGCCGCCGAAATGGAGCCGCTTCTTCCGCACCGTCGACACCCGCAACGCCACCACGCCGCCACTGATGACCGGCGCCGACAACGCGCCGCTGCTGCTGCTGTCGCACTATGGCGAGGGCCGCGTCGCGCTGCTGCTCAGCGACCACATCTGGCTGTGGGCGCGCGGCTATGAGGGCGGCGGGCCGCATCTCGATCTCTTACGCCGGATGTCGCACTGGCTGATGAAGCAGCCCGACCTCGACGAGGAAGCGCTGCGGCTGAAGGTCGAAGGCAAGGACCTGCAGGTGATCCGGCAGACCATGGCTGACAACGTGCCGCCCGTCACCGTCACCTCGCCGTCCGGCCAGACCAAGCAGCTCGCGCTGACCTCGAACGATCCCGGCACCTGGCGCGCAAGCCTGCCGGCCGACGAACTGGGGCTGTGGCAGGCGACCGACGGCACGCTGAAGGCGCTGATCAATGTCGGGCCGGTCAACCCGAAGGAATTCTCCGAAGTCACCTCGACGCCCGACACGCTGCGGCCACTGGCGCAGACCACCGGCGGCGACGCCCGCCGCATCGCCGACAGCGGCAGCGTCGACCTGCCACGGATCATCCCGGTGCACTCGGCGACATCGTTCCGCGGCGACAACTGGCTCGGCGTCCGCATCCGCGACGCCAGCGTGGTCCGCGGCGTCGGCGTGCTGCCGATGTTCACCGGCCTGATCGGATTGTTGCTGCTGCTGGGTGCGTTCGCGGCGACGTGGCTGCGCGAGGGACGCTGAGGAAGCGTTATTGATCCGGCGCGGTCGCGCAGCGCCCCGCCAGCCCCACCCACCGTCATTCCGGGGCGCTCGCGCCAGCGAGCGAACCCGGAATCCAGAGGTTGTTACGAAGAAGCGGCGAGCACAGTGCCGGCGTCAGATTCCGGGTTCACGCGGCTTCGCCGCGCGCCCCGGAATGACTCGCGGAGGGGCGGTGCTACCAATCCTTGAAGCGCTTGGTGAACGCTTCGACGTCGATCAGGCCGCGCAGGTGCTTGCCGTCGCCGATCTTGCGGGCGCCGACCCAGCAGGCGACCTCGAAGCCGATGCTGCGCTGCTCGACCGAGATCACCTTCGACGTCGTCCGCACCACATGGCCGACCAGCGCCGGCGTGAGGTGGCGGATGTCGACGCCGGTGCCGACTGTGACCCAGCCCTGCGGCAGCAGCGGGTGGATCGCCTCGCCCGAGGTCATTTCCATTTCCAGGATCATCAGCGGCGTGGCGAACACCGGCGGCATGTACGGCACGAAATGCTGCACCGTCTGCTCCAGCGCCACCGTGATCTGCCGCTCGGCGCTCATGCCGACAGAGAGAATATCGCGCGCGTCCATGGGGCCTCGTGGTCTTGACGAATGATTTTTGGCGTTTTGCCGCCCGGCGATCACTTCAAGTTCGTCATTCCGGGGCGCGCCTCTTGGCGCGAACCCGGAATCCATACGCCCAGTCTCGATGACAAACACGAGCGTTGCAACGTGGCTGCGTAACCGCGAGCGCGGGGGCTATGGATTCCGGGTTCGCCGCTGCGCGGCGCCCCGGAATGACAAAGGTGAACCGCTTACTTCGCCTGTTCGGCCTTGCGCTCGACGAAGGTCTTGCCGCCCTTCATCTTGTTGGTGAGCGGGGCTTCGTTGATCTGGATGACGACATCCTCGGCCTTGACGCCGAGATGCGTCACCAGCGCCTGCGAGATGTCGCGCATCATCGCGGCCTTCTGCTCGGCGGTGCGGCCTTCGGCCAGGTTGATGCTGATCTCGGGCATGGTGGTTTCTCCCTGTGTCTTGCCAGTTATTTTTGTTCGTCATTCCGGGGCGCGAGCAAAGCTAGCGAACCCGGAATCTCATGGTGCCCTGAACTGCGGGATTCCGGGGTCGCGCCTGACGGCGCGCCCCGGAATGACGGCTACCGCCACGTCACGTCGTGGCGCGCCAGAATCCGCCGCACCTCGTCGATCATTCCGAGCTGCGGCACTTTGCGCTGGGCGTCGGCCTGACGCTGCAGATAGTCGTCGCGATCTTTATCCAGCGCGGCGAGTTCGGCGCCGAGGATCAGGTCCTTGACGATCACCTGCGGGCCGTCCGGATCGTTCTTCTCGTCGGAGCCCTGGATGATCACGCAAGGCGAATTGCGCTTGTCGGCATATTTGAGCTGGTTGCCCATGTTCTTCGGATTGCCGAGATAGAGCTCGGCGCGGATGTCCTCGGCGCGGAGCTGCGACACCATCTTCTGATAGTCGGCGAGCCGATCGCGGTCGAACACCGTCACCACCACCGGGCCGGTCGCGGGCCGGGTCCCGAGCTTGCCGATCAGCGTCAGCGCCGCCTGCAGCCGCGACACGCCGATCGAGAACCCGGTCGCCGGCACCGGCTCGCCGCGGAAGCGCGAGACGAGGCCATCGTAACGGCCACCACCGCCGACCGAGCCGAACCGCACCGGGCGGCCCTTTTCATCCTTGGTCTCGAGCAGCAGTTCGACCTCGTAGACCGGGCCGGTGTAGTACTCGAGGCCGCGGACGACGGAGGGATCGATCCGGATGCGATCTTCGTCGTAGCCACTCGCCTTTACTAACTCACCGATAGCTCTGAGTTCAGAGACACCCGCTAAGAATGTAGCATTGTCCGGTAAGGCGGCGTTCTCGGTGCCTAGATTGAACGTATCAACTGAGGCTCCACCCATCATGACAGTTACCGGACCGATGGCGACAAGGTTCATGAGCAGGTCGATTTCCGCTTTTCCTAGGCCCGCGCCTTTCGTGAAGTCACCCTTCCCTTCCTCTCCGCCATCCCATCGACCGGTGCCGAGTAGTTTACGGATTTCCTCAGGTGGAAATTTGTCGAGCTTGTCGATCGCCCGCAGCACCGTGAGTCGACGCCCGGCATTCTCATCCCCGCCGAGCCCGATCGCCTCCATCACCCCATCCAGCACCTTCCGGTTATTCACCTTCACCACGTAGCTGCCGCGCGGGATGCCCAGCGCTTCCATGGTGTCGGCGGCCATCATGCACATCTCGGCGTCGGCGGCCGGCGAGCCGGAGCCCACCGTGTCGGCGTCGAACTGCATGAACTGGCGGAAGCGGCCGGGGCCGGGCTTCTCGTTGCGGAACACCCAGCCGAAGCGGTAGCTGCGATACGGCTTAGGCAGTGCATCAAAGTTTTCGGCGACGTAGCGGGCGAGCGGCGCGGTCAGGTCGTAGCGCAGGCTGATCCACTGCTCGTCGTCGTCCTGCAGCGAGAACACGCCCTCGTTCGGGCGGTCCTGATCGGGCAGGAATTTGCCGAGCGCGTCGGTGTATTCGAACGCCGGGGTCTCGACCGGCTCGAAGCCGTAGCGTTCGTAGACCTCGCGGATGGTCTCCACCATCGCGCGCGTCGCCGCGATCTCGGCGGGGCCGCGATCGGCCAGGCCGCGCGGCAGCCGTGCCCGCAGCTTGGTGGGTTTCTTGCCGGAGTTTTTAGGATTCTGGGTCTGATCACGCATGTCCGGGTTGGTACCAGCCGTCCTGCCGGGCAGCAAGGCTGGGCTGTGTGATCCAGCGCAAATCGCAGGCGAATTGCGTGGTTTATGAGCGCGGGCAGCCCCCGATCGGATGGAAGCCCCACGCAAATGTGCGGGCTCGCGGCATTTCCGTGCCACCCCGAAGCTGCTAGCCTGCCGCGCCGTCCGGAATCCAGCCCCGCGCATATGAGGAGCGCTATGTTAGACAAGAGCAAGCCCACGTCCGCCGTCAACGTGCCGAACGACCTCGAGGCGTTCTGGATGCCGTTCACTGCGAACCGGGCCTTCAAGCGCGCGCCGAAGATGATCGCGGGCGCCAAGGACATGCACTATTTCACCACGGACGGCCGCAAGATCATCGATGCCGCCTCGGGCATGTGGTGCAGCAACGCCGGCCACGGCCGCGAGCAGATTTCCGCCGCGATCGCCGCCCAGGCTGAGGAGCTCGACTTCTCGCCGCCGTTCCAGTTCGGCCAGCCGAAGGCGTTCGAACTCGCCAGCCGGATCGCCGATCTGGCGCCGGCCGGGCTCGACCACGTGTTCTTTTGCAACTCCGGCTCGGAAGCCGCCGACACCGCGCTGAAGATCGCGATGGCCTGGCAGCAGATCCGCGGCCAGGGCTCGCGCACCCGCTTCATCGGCCGCGAGCGCGGCTATCACGGCGTCGGCTTCGGCGGCACCGCGGTCGGCGGCATCGGCAACAACCGCAAGATGTTCGGTACGCTGCTGAACGGCGTCGACCACCTGCCCGCGACCTATGACCGCGACAAGCAGGCGTTCAGCAAGGGCGAGCCGGAATACGGCGCGCACTTCGCCGACGCGCTCGAGGGCCTCGTCAATCTGCACGGCGCCAACACCATCGCGGCGGTGATCGTCGAGCCGATGGCCGGCTCGACCGGCGTGCTGCCGGCGCCGAAGGGCTATCTCAAGCGCCTGCGCGAGATCACCCAGAAGCACGGCATCCTGCTGATCTTCGACGAAGTGATCACCGGCTACGGCCGGCTCGGCTTTGCGTTCGCGGCCGAGCGCTATGGCGTCACGCCCGACATGATCACCTTCGCCAAGGGCGTCACCAACGGCGCGGTGCCGATGGGCGGCGTGATCGCCACGGGCGAGATCCACGATGCGTTCATGACCGGGCCGGATTACGCCGTTGAGCTGTTCCACGGCTACACCTATTCGGCGCATCCGCTGGCCTGCGCGGCCGGCCTCGCCACGCTCGACATCTATCGCGACGAGAAGCTGTTCGAGCGCGCCAAGGCGCTGGAGCCGAAGTTCGCCGACGCCGTGCTGTCGCTGAAGTCGGAGCCGAACGTGCTCGATATCCGCACCGTCGGCCTCACCGCCGGCATCGACCTCGCCCCGCTCGCCGAGGGCGCCGGCAAGCGCGGCTACGAGGCGATGAACTCCGCCTTCCATGACCACGACCTGATGCTGCGCATCGCCGGCGACACGCTGGCGCTGACCCCGCCGCTGATCATGAGCGACGACCAGGTCGGCGAAATCGTCGACAAGGTCGCCAAGGTGATCCGCGCCGTCGCCTGACGCTGCTTGCCCTGATCCCTGATACGGCGGACGAATCCAGTGGACTCGTCCGCCGAATCACCAATGATGGCGGGATCGGCAGGGATATCAGCGCTGAATGATTCGTATTTCGACCCTCTTCATCGCGATCTGCATGGTGCTGATCTCCGTGTCGCTCGGCACGGTTGTGTATTCGCTTGCCGGCTTCAATGCGCTGGAATCCGCGATCGTCGCGCTGGCGGCGATGTCGCTGTTCGTTTTGTATCACGCGGTGTCGGTCCGTCTCGGCAACCGCTCCGACGCCAGCCAGCAGATCGCCGACCTGTCGAACGGAACGGCGGATCTGGCGCGCCAGATCGGCGAATTTGGGCGGCGCCTCGCCGCCGTCGAGGCCAGGATCCTGGCCGCCAATGCGGCCAGCCAGGATCGCGCCCAGATCGCGTTGAACGAGATCGGCGAGCTCGGACTGCTGGTGAAGCAACTCGCAGCCTCGGTCGCCACCCATGAGGATATGCTGACCGCCGCCGCCTCGAACGGCGCGCCGCAGACCCAACCGCTGCTCGATCCGGGCGCGCGGCTGCCGGAGCAGCAGGGAGCCCAACCGGCCGCCGCCGAGCCGATGGCGATCGGCGAGCTCGCGCCAACGCCGAGCGCGCCCGCGCCGAAGCCGCCCCGTGACGCGGCGCAGTTGCTGGACGGGGTGAAGGACGCAGTCGAACAGGGCCGGCTCGATATCTATCTGCAGCCATTGGTGACGCTGCCGCAGCGCAAGGTGCGATTCTACGAGATTGTCACCCGGCTGCGCCTCGGCAACGATCAGGTTCTGACCGCCCAGGAGTTTCTCACCGCTGCCGAAACCGCCGGCCTGATGGGACGGATCGACCATGCGGTGATGCTGCGCGCCGTCCAGGTGCTGCGCCGGCTGATGGTCCGCAACAAGGACGTCGGCGTGTTCGTGAACGTCGCCGCCGCGACGCTGTCGGACCCCGCGGCGTTCGCCCAATGCCTCGATTTCCTCGAGGCCAATCGGGCGCTCGCTCCGTCCTTCGTGCTCGAGTTCAAGCAGAGCACGCTGCGCAGTCTCGGGCCGGTCGAAGCCGAGCATCTAGCGGCGCTGGCGCAGCGCGGCTACCGGTTCTCGATTGATCACGTCACCGACCTACGGTTCGAGCCGCGCGAGCTGGCCGACCGCGGCGTCCGCTTCATCAAGGTGCCGGCCGCGCTGCTGCTGGAGGAGCGCGAACGTCCGGCCGCCGACATTCACCCGGCGGATCTGTCGGATTTGCTCGGCCGCTTCGGCATCGACCTGATCGCCGAGCGGATCGAGGGGGAACGCGCGGTGGTCGACCTGCTTGACTACGATGTGCGGTTTGGGCAGGGGTTCTTGTTCGCGGCCCCGCGCCCGTTGCGCCCCGAAACCGCCCCCTCGCCAACGCCTCTCTCCTCCGGCGATACGGCCAAGCAGGAACTCGCTTCTTCTCATGATGCTGGCTCCCTCCCGAAGGGCGCACTTGCCCGGATCGAACCGGCGCGTGTCGCCACCGGCGTCGCTGCGCTGGCGCGCCGCGTCGTCGGCCCCGTCTGACCGTCCCCTGCGATGACCACACTGCGTTTCGTCGAGCACCTGCGCGAGCTCGTGCCGTCCGTCGATGTCGTGCTGAGCGACATCTGGGGCGTCGTCCATAACGGCCTGGAGTCGTTTCCCGAAGCCTGCGAAGCGCTGCGCACCGCGCGCGCCGAGGGCCGCACCGTGGTGCTGATCACCAACGCGCCGCGCCCGGCGGATTCGGTGCAGCGCCAGCTGCGCAAGCTGCACGTTCCGGACGATTGCTACGACGCCATCGTCTCGTCCGGCGACCTCACCCGGATCTACGTGGCCGAGCATCCCGGGCAGTCGATCTACTGGCTCGGCCCGGATCGCGACAATTCGATCTATCGCGGCCTCGACAGTGTGCTGACGCCGCTCGACCAGGCCGACTACATCATCTGCACCGGCCCGTTCGACGACGAAACCGAGTCGGCCGAAGACTATCGCGAGATGATGGGACAGGCGCTGGCGCGCAAGCTGACGCTGGTCTGCGCCAATCCGGACATCGTGGTCGAACGCGGTCACCGGCTGATCTATTGCGCCGGCGCGATCGCCGAGCTGTATCGCGAGCTCGGCGGCGACGTGATCTTCTACGGCAAGCCGCATCGCCCGATCTACGACCGCGCCATGGCGCTGGCCCGCGAGCTGCGCGGCACCGAGACGCCGCAAGACCGCGTGCTGGCGATCGGCGACTCGGTGCGCACCGATCTCGCCGGCGCGCAGGCCTACGGCATCGACCTTTTGTTCGTCACCCGCGGCATCCACGCCGACGCGTTCGACGGCATCGACCGGCTCGACACCGCCGCCGTCACCGAACTGTTCGGCCACCCGCCGCTGGCCCTGACGCGGGAACTGCGCTGGTAGCTGCTCTCCTATCGTCATTTCCGGGATGCGCTACGCCGCGCAAACACCCTCACGCACGTCATTCCGGGGCGCGCGCCCTTCGCGCGCGAACCCGGAATCCCGCAATTGTGGAAACGTCGGAGTCGCAGAACAGCTCGAGATTCCGGGTTCGCGCTTCGCGCGCCCCGGAATGACGGGGAGATGTGGGCCTAAACAAAAACGCGCCCCTTGCGGAGCGCGTCTCGCAAACTCGGTCGATCAGGCGTCGCGATCAGGCGGCGACGTGATCCGGGAACACCGCGTCGATCTTGGTCTTCAGCGTCGCGGCGTTGAAAGGCTTGACGATGTAGTTGTTCACGCCGGCCTTCTTGGCGGCGATCACGTTCTCGGTCTTGGATTCGGCCGTGATCATGATGAAAGGGGTCTGCGACAGGTTCGGGTCCGCGCGGACTTCCTTCAACAGGTCGTAGCCGGTCATCGGCTCCATATTCCAGTCCGAGATCACCAGGCCGTACTTCTTGCTGCGCATCTTCTCGAGCGCGGCCGAGCCGTCATTGGCGTCGTCGATATGCTCGAAGCCGAGCTGCTTCAGAAGATTACGAATGATCCGGATCATGGTGCTGTAGTCGTCCACCACCAAGACCGACATTGACAAATCAACCGCCATCTTCAACTCCCAAGGGGCACCGCGATGGTGCGCCGAAACGCCCCCAACGGTGGGCTCATTGCGTTCTGTGGGGGATCCGGCCCGAGAAATCTCCGGTCCCATCCGGACCTCAGACCTAGCACCGCTCATTAAACAGCCCGTTAATCGGACGCCGCGACAGCCCGGCCAAGGTCGCTTCAAATTGCTACAAAGTACTGACTTGCTTGAATTTCACAGAGATGCCTGGTTCCCCGTAGTCGTACCAGTAAGGGTCCGGCGGGGCTTCGGCCTGCCCAGCGCCACGAACATCGTGGCGGGCGAGGACGTCCGCTGATAGGAGATGCGGATGAATTATCGTCACGCCTTCCACGCCGGCAACTTCGCCGACGTTCTCAAGCACATCGTCCTGGTCCGCATCCTGACCTATCTGCAGGAGAAGCCGGCGCCGTTCCGGGTGATCGACAGCCACGCCGGCGCCGGTCTGTACGACCTCACCAGCGACGAGGCGCGCCGCGGCGGCGAATGGGCGGGCGGGATCGGCCGGGTGCTGCAGGCGCGGTTCTCCGAGAAGGCCGGCGAGCTGATCCAGCCGTATCTCGACATCGTCCGGGCCTTCAATCCGCAGCGCGAGCTGACCGCCTATCCGGGCTCGCCGATGATCGCCCGCGCGCTGCTGCGGCCGCAGGACAGCATGGTGGCGAGCGAGCTGGAGCCGGTCGCGCGCAAGCGCCTGATCGACGGGCTGCGCCGCGACACCCAGGCGCGGGTCGTGGATCTCGACGGCTGGCAGGCGCTGACAGCTTTCGTGCCACCGAAGGAGCGGCGCGGCTTGGTGCTGATCGATCCCTCGTTCGAGCAAAAGGACGAATTCGACCGCCTCGCCCAAGGTTTCTCGACCGCCTATGCCAAATGGCCGACCGGTGTCTTTGTGATGTGGTACCCGGCCAAGAACCGGCGATCGACCGAAGCGCTGACCGCCCACGTCGCCGCCACGGCGGCCAAGGGCGGCGAAGGTAAGTGCCTGAGGCTCGAGTTCAGCGTCGCCCCCCAGCAGCCGGATGGGCCGTTGACCTCCACCGGCCTGCTGATCGTGAACCCGCCCTGGACGCTCGCCTCAGAGTTGAAAGTCATTCTCCCCGAACTGGAGCGACCGCTCGGCCAGGGCGGCGTGGGCCGTTACCGGATCGAGCTACCCAAGGCCTGATTACTCACCTAGTGACCGCATCAGGCTGCAAAAGTCGCATTTGAGCCGTAGTCAATCCGCGCAAATCCGTATTATGCTGAGTTGATTGGACTGGCTTTACGTTCCGCTTCCGCGAATGGGGGCGGCGGAGTGACAAGGCCGTACTACCCGCATGTGTTGAGCAGCGGGTCCCACTCTCGGCCAAGCTTTCCGGCAGCGCAATGCCAGGTCGCACCGTAGCGCCTTGCATTGCTGTTGGCGCGACGGAAAGCAGGGCGGGAGGAGTTTCCGGAATGCCTATGACGGGAACGGTGAAGTTCTTCAATGGCGAACGCGGCTATGGCTTCATCAAGCCTGACGACGGCGGCCGCGACGTATTCGTACATATCACCGCGGTCGAGCGCGCCGGCCTGAAGGACCTCACCGAAGGTCAGCGGATTTCGTTCGAAGTTGAGCCGGACAAGAAAGGCAAGGGCCCCAAGGCGGTCAACCTGGTCATCTCGTAAAGCATCCTGGCGTCGTTCGCACGCGCGCAGCTGACGCACGATTGCATGGCAGTCCAATCGCCTGACGACGGCAACACCACGTTGCCGTGGGCGGTTGTGGATTGCGCATGGGCATGACCGGTTGGTCAAACAATCCCGGCCACGAGAACTCGGAATATTGACCGCCGAATAAGCCCTCATCGTAGGATGGGTTGAGCGGAGCGAAACCCATCGTTTCCCGCAAGACCGATGGGTTTCGCTGTGCTCAACCCATCCTACGAACTTTACCTACTAACAACCTCTCGACAAAAAATCCCGGCCACGAGGGCCGGGAATGTTGATCGCCGAGTTTCTTGGTCGCGAAGATCGCGTTGTTAGAAGTGGTAGTTGATGCCAGCGCGGACGAGGCCGAAATTGTAGCCGTTCGGCGCGCCGGTGATGAAGAAGTTGTTGGTCGACAGGCTGCCGTACAGGTACTCGACCTTGGCGCTGAGCTTCGGCGCGAAGGCGAATTCGGCGCCGGCGCCGACGGTCCAGCCGGCCGTCGTGTGGCTCTCAGTGATCAGCAGGTTCTGTCCCTTCAGCTGGCCAAAGGCGAGACCGCCGGTGGCGTAGAGCAGCACGTCGTTCATCGCGTAGCCGACGCGGCCGCGCGCGGTGCCGAACCACGGGTTCGAGAACTTATACGGCGCGAAGGTATCGTCCGCGGTCGAGAACTGGATGTCGCCCTCGAGGCCGAACACGATGTTGCCGCTCTGCCAGTTGTAGCCGCCCTGCACGCCGCCCGAGAAGCCGGACGGCTTGGTGATGTTGTTGGTGACGTTGCCGAACGAATAGCCGAGGTTGCCGCCCAGATACGGGCCGGCCCAGCTGAACGCGTTCAGCGGCTGATTGACCGTGTAGGGCGTGCGCGAGCCGTAATAGCCCATGTCCGCCGCCTGCGCGGCCGTTGCCCCTGCGGCGAGAATGGTCGCCGTCGCCATCGCAAGTTTACGCATCTTACTCTCCTCGACGGCAGCACCGCTTGCGCGCGCCGTCCGTCCAGCCATCGGCCGGTTGTGGCCGCGGGAAAAGCATCCGGGATGGTTACGGATTTCCCCTTTTTTCCGGTAAGATTTATCGAGAGTTTTAAGTTAAGCGGTTGTTAATCCGCCCTGGGTTCCGGACCTCGTTCTTAATGAAAGCTTACTTCCCAAGCTTCGGGGCGACAGCATGGCGGCGTGGGCGCCGATCGCCGCATGTGAGTTCCGGGACCGCCGCGCTGGCACCGCCCGCCCCGAACGCCTAATTTAGGACCATGAATCAAGACCCTGCCGAAACCCGCGACGCGGCGGCGACGTCGCCGGCCGAGACGGCTTCGCCGTCGCCGGTTTCGCCTGGCCCAAAGCCTCGCTCCGGCGCGCAAGACATCGACGCTGCCACGGCTGCCTTGACGGTCGAGGACGACGATGAGGCACGCCTGCCCGAGATCGAGGACGACAGCGCCGAGCCGGCCGACGGCCCGCTCGCGGTCGGTCGCGCGGCGATCGAGCAGGCGGTGCGGCTGGCGCCAACCTCGCCCGGCGTCTACCGGATGCTGAACGCCGCCAACGACGTGCTCTACGTCGGCAAGGCCAAGAACGTGAAGAAGCGGCTGTCGTCCTATGCGCGGCCGACCGGGCACGTGATGCGCATCGCCCGGATGATCGCCGCGACGGTGTCGGTGGAGATCATCTCGACCGCGACCGAGACCGAGGCGCTGCTGCTCGAAGCCAATCTGATCAAGCAGCTGCGGCCGCGCTTCAACGTGCTGCTGCGCGACGACAAGTCGTTTCCCTATATCCTGATCACCGGCGACCACTGGGCGCCGCAGATCCTGAAGCACCGCGGCGCGCAGACCCGGCCGGGCCGCTATTTCGGCCCGTTCGCCTCGGTCGGCGCCGTCAACCGCACCATCACGGCCCTGCAGCGCGCGTTCCTGGTGCGCTCCTGCACCGACAGTTTCTTCGAGAGCCGCACCCGGCCCTGCCTGCTCTATCAAATCCGGCGCTGCGCCGGGCCCTGCACCAGCGAGGTCGACTTCCCCGGCTATACCGAGCTGGTGCGCGAGGCGACCGACTTCCTGTCGGGCCGCAGCCGGGCCGTGAAGGGCCTGCTCGCGGCCGAGATGGAGAAGGCGTCCAACGAGCTCGAATTCGAGACCGCGGCGCTGTATCGCGACCGCCTCGCGGCGCTGTCGGCGATCCAGTCCCAGCAGGGCATCAACCCGCGCACCGTCGAGGAAGCCGACGTCTTCGCCATCTATCAGGAAGGCGGCTATTCCTGCGTCGAAGTGTTCTTCTTCCGCACCGGGCAGAACTGGGGCAACCGCGCCTACTTCCCGCGCGCCGAGAAGTCGTTCACGCCCGAGGAGGTGCTGGCTTCGTTCCTGGCGCAGTTCTACGACGACAAACCACCGCCGAAGCAGATCCTGCTGTCGCACGACATCGAGGAATGCGAGCTGTTGGCCAGCGCGCTGTGCGTCAAGGCCGGCCACAAAGTGGAGGTCAGCGTCCCCAAGCGCGGCGAGAAGAAGGAGCTGGTCGCGCACGCCGCCACAAATGCGCGCGAGGCGCTCGGCCGTAAGCTCGCCGACACCGCGACCCAGACCCGACTGCTGCAGGGTCTCGCCACCACGCTCGGCCTGCCGAAGCCGCCGCAGCGGATCGAGGTCTACGACAACAGCCACATCCAGGGCACCAATGCGGTCGGCGCGATGATCGTCGCGGGGCCGGACGGCTTCATCAAGAACCAGTACCGCAAGTTCAACATCCGCTCCGAAGGGCTTACCCCGGGCGACGATTACGCGATGATGCGCGAGGTGCTGCAGCGCCGGTTCAAGCGGCTGGTGGCTGCCCGCGCCGAGGGCGAAGCGCCTCCCAAGGACGACGAGACGCCGAACTGGCCCGACCTCGTGATCATCGACGGCGGTCGTGGCCAGCTCAACGCCGCGCGCGGCGTGCTGGCCGAGCTCGGTCTGGAGACCGAGGTGACGCTGCTCGGTGTCGCCAAAGGACCGGACCGCGACGCCGGCCGCGAGACGCTGTTCATGCCCGAGCGCGAGGCGATCAAGCTCGAGCCGCGCGACCCGGTGCTGTATTTCATCCAGCGGCTGCGCGACGAGGCGCACCGCTTCGTGATCGGCTCGCACCGCAAGCTGCGCAAGAAGGACATCCGCGAGGCCGGCCTGCAGGAAATCCCCGGCATCGGCCCGACCCGCAAGCGCGCTTTGCTCCACCATTTCGGAACGTTGAAGGAAATCGAGCGGGCCTCGCTCGGCGACCTCGGCAAGGTTCCGGGAATCAGCGCCGAAAGCGCGCGGCGGATCTTCGACTTCTTTCACCCCGGACCCGGCTGAGCCGCGACGCCCGACGAAAGTCGGCCGCCCCCGGGCTGATCAGGATCCATGCGGATTTCACCTTTTCCTGATAGGGATCAGGGCGCCGTTCGAGGGAGTTGACGTTCCAGCTTGGGCAGTATTGGTAAGCTCGATGAATAATGTTTCTACCAGGGCGCCGGCGCGTGGGACGAAGTCGCTGACGCTGCCCAATATTCTGACCTATGCGCGTATCGCGGCGATCCCCGTCGTGGTCGGCTGCATCTATGCGCAGTCGATCCTCGGCGGCCCGCTGGCGCTGCGCTGGGTCGCGCTGGCGGTATTCATCGCCGCCGCCATTACCGATTTTCTGGACGGCTATTACGCCCGGATCTGGGACCAGCACTCGGCGTTCGGCCGGATGCTCGACCCGATCGCCGACAAGCTGCTGGTCGCCTCCTGCCTGCTGATGCTGGCGGCTGACGGTATTATCCACGGCTGGACGCTGTGGGCCGCGATCGTGATCCTGTGCCGCGAAATCCTGGTGTCGGGCCTGCGCGAATATCTCGCCGCGCTGCGCGTCAGCGTGCCGGTGACCAAGCTGGCGAAATGGAAGACCACGGTCCAGCTCGTCGCGATCGGCTTCCTGCTCGCGGGCGACGCCGGCGACGAGGTGCTGCCCTACACCACCCAGATCGGCCTCGCCCTGCTGTGGATCTCCGCGCTGGTGACGATGTACACCGGCTACGATTATTTCCGCGCCGGCATCCACCACCTCATCGAGGAGGACTCGCGATGAAGGTGAAGTACTTCGCCTGGGTGCGCGAACGCATCGGCCTGGAAGAAGAGACGATCGAGCCGCCGGCCGAAATCGCCACCGTCGCCGACCTGATCGGCTGGCTGACCGCGCGCGGCGAAGGCTATGCGACCGCGTTCGAGAAACCGGGCGTCATCCGCACCGCGATCGACCGCACCCATGTGCGCCCCGACGCGCCGATCGCCGGCGCCCGCGAAGTCGCGTTCTTCCCGCCGATGACCGGCGGCTGAGCGCATCGCGCGCAGGGATGATCCGATGACCGTTCCGGTGACGATCCGCATTCAGGAAGCCGATTTCGACATCGCCGCCGAGATCGCCGCGATGACGGCCGGCCGTGTCGATATCGGCGCGGTGGTGAGCTTCAGCGGCATCTGCCGCGGCGCCGACGACGGCGATGATGTCGCGGCGCTGACGCTCGAGCATTATCCCGGCATGGCCGAGGACGAAATCGGCCGCCACGCCGCCGAGGCGGTGAAGCGCTGGCCGGTGACAGCGCTGACCATCGTGCATCGCGTCGGCCGGATGCTGCCGGGCGACAACATCGTGCTGGTGCTGGCCGCCTCCGCGCATCGCCAGGCGGCGTTCTCGGCGGCCGAATTCCTGATGGATTATCTGAAGGCCAACGCGCCATTTTGGAAGCGCGAGGAGCGCGACGGCGAGACGCGCTGGGTCGAGGCGCACGACCGCGACGACGCGGCCGCCGCACGATGGGGCAAGGATTGATGGCAAAAAAAGCAAAGGCGAAGGCGAAGGCCGCAGTCGCGAAAGCGAAGCCCGCGAAGGCCAAACCTTCGACGGGGAAACGCAAATCGGCTACACGCGACAAGCGCCCGGCGAAGCGCCTCGCCGCAATCGAGATGCCGCTCGTGCTCGAACACGACACGTTCGCCGTCATGCCGGGCGAACTCGTCACCGTGCTCGATTTCCTGCGCTTCGCAGTGAGCCGCTTTGCCCAAGCCGGTGTGGTGTTCGCGCACGGCACCACCGACCCGATCGCTGACGCGGCCTTCCTGATCGGAGAGGCGCTGCACCTGCATCCCGATCAGTTCGAAATGTTCGCCACCACGCGCGTCACCCTCGCCGAGGCCGAGGTGATCCTCGATCTGATCGCCGACCGCATTGTGACGCGTCTGCCGGCCGCCTACCTCGTCAACAAGATCTACATGCGGGGCGTGCCGTTCTATGTCGACGAACGCGTGATCGTGCCGCGCTCGTTCATCGGCGAACTGCTCGACAGCCATTTCGACGGCGGCGACACCTCGCTGATCGGCGATCCGGCCGAGGTCGGCCGCGTGCTCGATCTGTGCACCGGCTCGGGCTGCCTCGCGATCCTCGCCTCCCGCGCGTTTCCGTTCGCCGCCATCGATGCGGTCGACCTGTCGCAGGAAGCGCTGGCGGTCGCGGCCCGCAACGTCGCCGATCATCAGCTCGGCGATCGCCTGACGCTGCACCACGGCGACCTGTTCGCACCGCTCGGCGACGCGCGCTACGACCTGATCATCACCAACCCGCCTTATGTCGACGCCGAAGGCATGGCGAATCTGCCGGCCGAATGCCTTGCCGAACCCGCGATGGCGTTCGACGGTGGCGACGACGGCCTCGCCATCGTCCGCCGCATCCTCGCGCAAGCCAAGGATCACCTCACGGAAAACGGCGGCCTGCTCTGCGAAATCGGCCGCGGCCGCGAGCTGATCGACGCCGAATTCGCCCACCTGCCGCTGCTCTGGCTCGACAGCGAGGACTCCGAAGGCGAAGTGTTCTGGATCAGCGCCGCGGATTTGTGAGTAGTTAGCTCGCAGCTACCACCGCCAGTAACGTTCAGCCTCGAACCTCTCCCCGAGTCATTCCGGGGCGCGAGCGCAGCTCGCGAACCCGGAATCCATACTCCCGGAGCCTCGGTGAAGCGCGGCGTCGCGACGCCTCTCGCTACAATAAACACGGGGGTTATGGATTCCGGGTTCGCGCTGCGCGCGCCCCGGAATGACGGGGAAAGGATGTTCTCCGCGCGCCCCGGAATGACTCGCGGAGAGGTGGTGCAAATAAGCGAATCAGCGAGCGAGTTGTTACTTAGCTGGACCGAACCGCAGGATGGTGAACTCAGTGTCGTCGTAGGCTCGCCGCTCCAGTTCGGCAAAGCCCTCAGGCGCAACGAAATTTGCGTCCTTGGCTTCCTCGACGATCAGCAGCGCATCCGGCAGCAGCCAGCCGCCGTCGCGGAGTGATGTCAGCGCCTTCTCGGCGAGCTGCATGCGATAGGGCGGATCGAGGAACACCAGGGAGAACGGCTCGATCGGATGCGCGGGGCCGGGATTGGCCGCGTCGCGGCGATACACCTTGCTGACGCCGCCGAGCCCGAGCGCCTCGACATTGGCGCGCAGCAGCGCCCTCGCCTCGGCGCCGTTGTCGACGAACAGCACGAACTTCGCCCCGCGCGACGACGCTTCGATGCCGAGCGCGCCGGTGCCGGCGAACAGATCGAGCACGCGCGCGTCGCTGATCGGATCGTCGTACGCGTGCATCAGAATGTTGAACAGCGACTCGCGCAGCCGATCCGCCGTCGGGCGAATATCGCGCGACGACGGCGCCACCAGATTGCGGCCGCGCAGCCGCCCGCCGATCACGCGCATGGCGCTGCGCTCCAACCGGCTCGAATAGAAACGAAGAATTCGTTCTGACGACAACGCGCTCCCTCTCCCCGCTTGCGGGGAGA
>NZ_JAJNAL010000011.1 GCF_022271405.1 Rhodopseudomonas infernalis
CCGCGAGGCCGTGAGTAGCTTTAACAGTGCAAAGACGCTCGACTAACCGAAGGGCTCGGCAGCGCGGAGGCGCCCCCTCACCCGACCGGCTGCGCCGGTCGACCTCTCCCCGCGCGCGGGGAGAGGTTCGGATCGGCCGCTCACCGCCCCCCGAACAACTGATCCAGCTTCGCGCCCGACGCCAGGTGGTCGGCGTTCAGCTTGTCCCAGCCGCCGAACTCGTCCTCGACGCGATACAGCTTCACCTCGGGGAACTTGTCCTTGAACTTTTCGACCACGGCTTTGTCGTGCACGCGATTATACGCCTTGGCCAGGATGGTCTGGCCCTCCGGTGAATACAGATATTCGAGATAAGCGGTGGCGAGTGCGCGGGTGCCGTGCTTGTCGGCGTATTTGTCGACGACTGTCACCGGGAATTCGGCCAGCAGGCTGGTCGGCGGCACCACCACTTGATACTTGTCGGCGCCAGCGAGATCGCGGATGGCGCTGGTTTCGGCCTCGAAGGTGATCAGCACGTCGCCGGTCTGGCGCTCGACGAAGGTGGTCGTCGCGGCGCGGCCGCCGGTGTCGAAGACGGGGACGTTGGCGAACAGCTTCTTGATGAAAGCGTCCGCTTCGGCCTCGTTACCGTATTTATGCTTCGCGAAGGCATAGGCGGCGAGATACGTGTAGCGCGCGTTGCCTGAGGTCTTCGGATTGGGGAAGATCACCTTGACGTCCGGCTTCACCAGATCGTCCCAGTCCTTGATGCCCTTCGGATTTCCGGCCCGCACCAGGAACGCCGGCAGCGAGTAGTAGGGCGATGAATTATTAGGCAGCCGCTTTGCCCAGTCGGCTGGGATCAGCTTGCCCTTGTCGTGCAGCACCTGAACATCGGTCACCTGGTTGAAGGTGACGACGTCGGCCTCGAGGCCTTCGAGGATCGAGCGCGCCTGCCGCGACGAGCCGCCATGCGACTGGTTGATGGTGATGTCCTGGCCGCTCTTCTGCTTCCAATAGGGCACGAACGCGGCGTTGATCTCGACATAGAGTTCCCGCGCGATGTCGTAAGAGACATTGAGCAGCGTGTTCGGCGTTTGCGCCTGAGCCGGCAGCGCAGTCGTCAATGCGCCGAGGCCGGCGAGCAGGACAAGGGCGAAACGGTTCACGAGAACTCCTTATTGATGGCCTTGAATGACGATCAGGCGCGTGTCCGCGCGAGTAAGGCGACGGGCGTGCGCGAAAGACGCGTTTCGTGGTCAGATAGTCGAGATAACTACGAGTGTGAAGCGGGCGCCGACGGAACGTAGGCGCGCTTTCAATGGTTGGACTCGGAGGCGCGCGAAGCGCGGAGAATGGTTGCCTCCGTTGACCCTTCGGAAGGGATAGAAATTCCCCCCTGCGCGCTGCAGGCGCAAAGGATTGGTTTTCTTCCGGCGCGACTTGTAAGAATTCCACGTAGAAAATAATTCTGGCAGACCCGAAAGGGACAACGGAGCGGGCATGCGGTTTCTTCCGGTCTTTCTCGATCTTGCGGCAGGGCCGGTTGTGCTGGTCGGTGCCGGGGAGATGGCGCGCGCCAAATTGCGGCTGCTGCTGTCTGCCGGCGCGACGATCCGTTGGTACGTCGTTGATGGCGATCGCGACCTGTCCGGGGTGAGCGAGGCCGATCGCGCGCGCATCAGCTTTGCCGATGGTGATCCGCGCGATGCCGATCTCAGCGGCGCGATCGCGCTGCTGTGCGCGGGCGCCGGCGATCTGGCCGCGCCGCTTGCGGCCCGGGCCCGCGAGATCGGCGTGCCGGTCAACGTCATGGACGAGTTGTCGCATTCGACGTTCATCTTTCCGGCCATCGTCGATCGCGGCGATGTGGTGGTCGCGGTCGGCACCGGTGGTTCGTCGCCAGTGGTCGCACGGCGTGTCCGTGAGATGATCGAGGCCGTCGTGCCGGCCCGGATTGGCGATCTTGCCGGGCTGATCGGACGCTGGCGTCATCCTATGAAGGAGCGCCTCCCCGAATTCCCGCTGCGCCGCCGGTTCTGGGAACGCGTGGTCGACGGCCCGATCGGCGCCGCCGTGCTCGAAGGGCGAGGCACCGACGCCGAAGATCAGCTCAAGGCGATCACCGATCCGTCCGCTTATGCGCGCGCATCCGAAACCGGCCATGCGCAAGGTCACGTCACGCTGGTCGGCGCCGGCCCCGGCGATCCGGATCTGTTGACGATCAAGGCGCTGCGCGCGCTGCAGGATGCCGACGTCGTGTTCTACGATGAGTTGGTGTCTCCAGAGATCTTAGATCGCATCCGACGCGACGCCGCGCGCGTGCCGGTCGGCCGCCGCGTCAACAAGCCCGGCATCGGCCAGGATGCGATCAACAAATTGCTGGTCGAAGCCGCGCAGGCCGGCCAGCGCGCCGTGCGCCTGAAGGGCGGCGATCCGTTCGTGTTCGGCCGCGGCGGCGAGGAAGTGCAAGCCCTTCGTGAAGCCGGCGTGTCCTATTCGGTGGTGCCCGGCATCAGCGCCGGCTTCGGCGCCGCGGCGCAATTCGACGTGCCGCTGACCTATCGGCACGAGGCGCTGCGCATCACGTTCCTCACCGCGCACAAGGCCACGGACGCCGAGGCGGTCGACTGGTCGGCGCTGACCGACACGAAGATGACCGTCGTCGTCTATATGGGCATGAGCGCCGCGCCGACCGTCCGCGCCGGCCTCCTGCAAGCCGGTCGTTCGCCGCAGACGCCGGTCGGCGTCTTCGCGCGTGTGACGCGGCCGGATTCCAAGGCTGCGGTGGGGGTGCTGGACGATCTGCCGGCTCTGGTCGAGCAGGTCGAAGGCGGCCCGGCGATTCTGGTGATTGGCGACGTCGTCGCCCATTCGGCGCCGTGGCGCCGACAACAACTTCAACAACTCGTTTCGACCTATCAGGTGGCCGCCGAATGACGTCTCCGCTGCAACAGAAAATTCGGATCACCGGCCCTTCGGTCGTGACCGCCAACCGCACCTTCGACGGCGTGGTGATCTATCGCACCGGCAAAGGCGATTGGTCGACGGATCTCGCCGACGCAGCGATCGTGCGTGAGGCCGAGCCGGCGCGCGCATTGCTCGCCGAGGCGGTTGCCGACGATGTCGGCGCGGTTGGCGCCTACATCGCTCCGGTGAAAGTTGACGACGCCGGCACCATCACTCCCGGCAATCTGCGCGAACAGATCCGCAAGACCGGCTTGACCATCGCGCTGACCGCTCAGGCCTGAGGCTGCTTTCAATGTATGTTTATGATGATATCGACCAGACGCTGGTCAACGAACGCGTCGCCGAATTTCGCGACCAGGTGCAGCGCCGGCTCTCCGGCGAATTGACCGAGGACGAGTTCAAATCGCTCCGGCTGATGAACGGCGTCTATCTGCAATTGCACGCCTACATGTTTCGCGTCGCAATCCCTTACGGCACGCTGTCTTCCGCGCAGCTGCGCAAGCTTGCACATGTGGCGCGCAAATACGACCGGGGCTACGGCCACTTCACCACGCGCCAGAACATCCAGTTCAACTGGATCGCGCTGAAGGATCTGCCCGACGCGCTCGCCGATCTCGCCGAAGTCGGCATCCACGCGATGCAGACCTCGGGCAACTGCACCCGCAACGTCACCGCCGACCAGTGGGCCGGTGTGGTGCCCGACGAGGTCGAAGACCCGCGGGTCTGGGCCGAGATGCTGCGTCAGCACACCTCGCTGCACCCGGAATTCTCGTTCCTGCCGCGCAAGTTCAAGTTCGCCATCACGGCGGCCGATCACGACCGCGCGGCCATCAAGGTGCACGACATCGGCCTGCGGCTGCGAAAGAACGAGCAGGGCGAGACTGGGTTCGAGGTGCTGGTCGGCGGCGGTCTCGGCCGTTCGCCGTTCATCGCCAAGACGATCAAATCGTTCGTCCCCGGCCGCGATATCCTGAGCTATGTCGAGGCGATCCTGCGCGTCTACAATCAGTACGGCCGCCGCGACAACATCTACAAGGCGCGCATCAAGATCCTGGTGCACGAGCTCGGCATCGAGAAATTCGCCGCCGAGGTCGAGCAGGCCTGGCAGCCGCTCGCCGAAGGGCCGCTGACGCTCGACGACGAGATGATCGAGGAGATCCGCTCGCGCTTCGTCTATCCGGCCTACGAGAAGCTGTCGGCTGATCCAGCCGAGCTGCGCGCTGCGGCGTCCGATCCGAAGTTCGAGGCGTGGCGCAAGAATTCTGTCGCGCCGCATCGTCAGCCCGGCTACGCCATCGTCACGCTGTCGCTGAAGCCGGTCGGCGGCCCGCCCGGCGACGCCACCGCCGAGCAGATGGATGCGATCGCCGATCTCGCCGACAAGTACTCGTTCGGCGAAATCCGCGTCGGCCACGAGCAGAACCTGGCGCTGCCGCATGTTGCGCAGCGCGATCTGCCGGCGCTGTGGAAGGCGCTCGACGCGATCGGCGTCGCCACGCCCAACGTCAATCTGGTCAGCGACATCATCGCCTGCCCGGGGCTGGATTACTGCTCGCTCGCCAACGCCCGCTCGATCCCGATCGCGCAGGAGCTGACGCGGCGTTTCGCCAATCACGAGACCGCCAATCTGATTGGCCGGCTGCACGTCAATATCTCAGGCTGCATCAACGCCTGCGGCCATCACCATGTCGGCCATATCGGAATTCTCGGCGTCGAGAAGAACGATCAGGAGGTCTATCAGATCACCATCGGCGGCCGCGCTGACGAGCACGCCAAGCTCGGCGACCTGATCGGGCCGGCGGTGCCATACGCGCAGGTCGCGGACGTGGTCGAGGACATCGTCGAGGCTTATCTGGCGTTGCGCGAGCGGCCGGAAGAGCTGTTCGTCGACACCGTCAAGCGGCTGGGCGTCGAGCCCTTCAAGGAGCGCGTCTATGCCACTCGTTAAAAACGGGCAGATCGTTGCCGATGAGTTCGTCACGGTCGCGGACGACGCTGAGCTGCCGGCCGACGGTGCGGTCCTGATGTCCGCGGCGCGTTTCCTCGCGGATGCGGAGACGCTGAGCAAGGTCAATCGCCCGCTCGGCGTGGCATGGCCGAACAATCGCGACGTTGCCGAACTCGAGCCCTGGCTCGACCGGCTGGCGCTGATCACGCTGGTCTACCCCAACTTCAGGGATGGCCGCGCCCACAGCCAGGCGCGCCGGCTGCGCGAGATCTACGGCTATCGCGGCGAATTGCGGGCCACCGGTCAGGTGCTGCGCGACCAGTTCACCTTCCTGCTGCGCAACGGCTTCGACGCCTTCGACGTCAAGAAGGACGCCGACGCCCGCGCCTTCGGCGAGGTGACGCAGCGCTACACCGAGTTCTATCAGCCGACCGGCGACGGCCACCTCAGCGCCCTGCAGCTGCGCAAGCAGCGGCACAAGGTGGCGGCGACTTAGCTGTCGTAAAAACAAGCACGGCCCGACCTCTCCCCGCGTGCGGGGAGAGGTCGACCGGCAGAGCGCAGCGAAGCCGGGTCGGGTGAGGGGGCGCCTCCGCGAGTCTGAGCGCTTCCAGTGATACGTCACCTGTCCAGCATCTGACGGGCGCTCGGCCCTGTGGAGACGCCCCCTCATCCCACCCTTCTCCCCGCACGCGGGGAGAAGGAGCAGACCGTGCTAGGGACGACGGTCTCACATCATCAGCCGCCTCTTGCTTCCTCTTTGAACTTGCTTTGCCGCGGACCTTGCCTTTCTCTCCGCCGTCATGAACCCTGATCATCTCGACCAAATCGTCGCCGAGATCTCCGGCGAGATGGCGCAGCGCGTCGACCGTGGCGAGGTCGCGAGCTACATCCCCGAACTGGCTGGCGTCGATCCGCAGCGCTTCGGCCTCGTCGTGATCGACGCGAACGGTCATGTTGCGGCCGGCGGCGATGCCGACGTGCCGTTCTCGATCCAGAGCATCTCCAAGGTGTTCACGCTGACGCTGGCGCTCGGCAAATCGGGCGATCGCGTGTGGCGGCGGGTCGGGCGCGAACCCTCAGGCTCGGCCTTCAATTCCATCGTGCAGCTCGAGCGTGAGCGCGGCATCCCGCGCAACCCTTTCATCAACGCCGGCGCGATCGCCGTCACCGATCTGATCCTGTCCGGCCATCTGCCGCGCGAAGCTCTCGGCGAGATCCTGCGGTTCATGCAGTTCCTGGCGGGCGACTCCTCTATCGTGATCGATGAGGCGGTGGCCGCCTCCGAGCAGCGCACCGGCTTTCGCAACGCGGCGCTCGCCAACTACATGAAGTCGTTCGGCGTGCTCGACAATCCGGTCGAGTACACGCTTGGCGTCTATTTCCATCACTGCGCGATCGCGATGAGCTGCCGCCAGTTGGCGATGGCCGGGCGCTTCCTGGCCCATAACGGCCGTAACCCGTCGACCGGGCATAATGTCGTCTCCACCCAGCGCGCCCGCCGCATCAACGCGCTGATGCTGACCTGCGGGCACTACGACGGCTCGGGCGAATTCGCCTATCGGGTCGGCCTGCCTGGCAAAAGCGGGGTCGGGGGAGGGGTACTGGCGGTGGCGCCGGGCAAGGCGTCGATCGCGGTGTGGTCGCCGGGGCTCGATGCCGCGGGCAATTCTCATCTCGGCCGGATCGCGCTGGAAGCGCTGACCAAGCGGCTCGGCTGGTCGATCTTCGGCGTTTGAGCCGGGGACGCAGGTCCGGGCGAAATGAAGGGCCGAAACGTTCGCACGTCGGCCCTCTGTCAGATCGTCTCGACGATGCCCTGAACCGGCTCAGGCTGGGAGATCATTGCGGCTTTCGCGGCTGATCATCGAGCATTGCGGCTTCGTGATACCAGCTTGAGCTGGCGACCACGGCCCGGTCGACGATCTCGGTCGCCTTCTGTTCGCGCCGAGCCAATCCGCTGCGGCCGCCGACGGGAAATTGGTAGATTTTCGCAGATGTCTGCTCCAGGCTACTCACGCTGTTCTCCTTCTCTCGCTTGTTTTGCTCCGTCATGCGTCTCGATTGCACGGCTTGAGAATATTGGCCCCGCCTAGGGCGGGTGCAATATGCTCAAGGAAAAATCATCGTTTGCCCGATAAGTAGGCAAACAGGCGGATGCTTCGCCCGTAGTCATCCCGGACGGTGAGCTTCCGTGTGCGCTGCAGCGAATCCGGCTGCTGGTCCAAGTCTGCGCTCCAATCGTTAAGATTGTTTACGAATGGCGGCCGGGTCGATTCCGGCTGGATTCCCCGGTTTTGAACCCTAAGTGCCGCGAGGGGATCAAAGTTCCGTTCCCAGGCGTCAGCTTTTGACGGATTTGCGCCGCCAAGCCGGCTGTTGGCATGACAAATGCTTCCGTGACAGCCGGATGTCGGCCGCCGGGTAGAGCGGTTCCGTATCCGCTTCGGGTCCCGACCCTTTGCATAACAGAGAGAACCGCATGACCAAGTACAAGCTCGAGTACATCTGGCTCGACGGCTATACGCCGGTGCCGAACCTGCGCGGCAAAACGCAGATCAAGGAATTCGAAGTCTATCCGACGCTCGAGCAACTGCCGCTGTGGGGTTTCGACGGCTCCTCGACCAATCAGGCCGAAGGCCGCAGCTCGGATTGCGTGCTCAAGCCGGTCGCGATGTTCCACGACGCCACCCGCAAGAACGGCATCCTGGTGATGTGCGAAGTGATGATGCCCGACGGCGTTACCCCGCATGCCAGCAACACCCGCGCCACCATCCTGGACGATGAGGGCGCCTGGTTCGGCTTCGAGCAGGAGTACTTCTTCTACAAGGACGGCCGTCCGCTCGGCTTCCCGGAGGCCGGCTATCCGGCGCCGCAGGGTCCTTACTACACCGGCGTCGGCTTCAAGAACGTCGGCGGCGTCGCCCGAAAGATCGTCGAAGAGCATCTCGACCTCTGCCTCGCGGCCGGCATCAACCACGAAGGCATCAACGCCGAAGTGGCGAAGGGCCAGTGGGAATTCCAGATCTTCGGCAAGGGCTCGAAGACCGCCGCCGACCAGATGTGGATGGCGCGCTATCTGATGCTGCGCCTGTGCGAAAGCTACGGCATCGACATCGAATGGCACTGCAAGCCGCTCGGCGACACCGACTGGAACGGCTCGGGCATGCACGCGAACTTCTCGACCAAGTTCATGCGCGAAGTCGGCGGCAAGGATTACTTCGAATCGCTGATGAAGCAGTTCGAGACCAACCTGCACGACCACATCGCAGTGTATGGTCCGGACAACCACATGCGCCTGACCGGCAAGCACGAAACCGCGCCGTGGAACAAGTTCTCCTACGGTGTGGCCGATCGCGGCGCCTCGATCCGCGTGCCGCACTCGTTCGTCAACAACGGCTACAAGGGCTATCTGGAAGATCGCCGCCCGAACTCCATGGGTGACCCCTACCAGATCGCTTCGCAGATCCTGAAGACGATTTCGGAAGTCCCCACCTCGAAGGCCGCTGCGGCCTGATGAAGCCTTGACCACGCGAGCGCCTCCTCCTCCAGGGCGCCCGCAGACGGCCCGGACGAAAGTCCGGGCCGTTGTCGTTTGGGGGAGAGCCGCCGCAGAAAATGACGGTCATCGCCCGGCTTGTCCGGGCGACCAAGTATTCCAGAGCGCCGCTGAGAAGGTGCAGTGTCAGCGCTGCAGCCCAATCGATGACTCTGGAATACTGGATCCCCGCACGCGCGGGGATGACGGCAGAGAGCGGAGGCGCTCCGTCGCCGATGACACCGTCCGTCTTCACCTTTCAGCCACTCTTGATGTGCAACAACATTCGCGCGCCGCGAAGCCGATGGGGTCGGCTCGCATGCGCGGATGGGGAACTGCTGGATGTTGCGTGGGGTGATGGCCGTGCTCGGCCTCTTGTTGCTGGCGGGGTGTGCCGGCGAGGTGGCGCCGACCGTCGAAGCGCCGTCGATGTATGCCAGCATGGCGCGTGAAGGCGCCAAGGTCGACTCGTTCGCCGCGGCGACGATGATCTCGCAGTATCGCCAGAACAACGGGCTCGGACCGGTTGTGGTCGATCCGGCGCTCACGCGGCTTGCCGAAGACCAGTCCGCCAACATGGCGAGGCGCAACAAGCTCGACCACGACGCCAAGGCGCCGCTGGCGCAGCGGCTCAACGCGTCGGCCTATCCGGCGTCGGTCGCGGTCGAGAACGTCTCGGCCGGCTATCACACGCTCGCGGAAGCCTTTTCGGGCTGGCGCGACTCGCCGCCGCATCGGGCCAACATGCTGAAGAACGGCGTCACCAAGCTGGGCATTGCCGCGGTCTATGCGCCGAATACTAAATATAAAGTCTTTTGGACGTTGATTCTGGCGTCGACCGAGCCCGCGCGATAACCCGGGCGTGATCGGGTTTGACCGGGCGCGCGATTGACGCCGCAAATGCGGAGCGCCACGGTGCCCGTCCTGTCCGCGGCGAGCCTCATGACGTCCCACCACCATCCCAAGCCCAGTTCTAAACCGCGTCGCGTGCTCGTTCTGCAGGGCGGCGGCGCGCTCGGCTCGTATCAGGCCGGCGCCTACCAGGCGCTGTGCCATCATGATTTTGAGCCCGAATGGCTCGCTGGCATTTCCATCGGCGCGATCAACGCCGCGATCATCGCCGGCAATCCACGCGAGAAGCGCGTCGAGAAGCTGAAGCAATTCTGGGAGATGGCGTCGTCCCCGGTGCCATGGCAGCCGATGCTGCACACCGACCACGCGCATTCGCTGTTCAACGAAGCCAGCGCCGCGGTGATCGCGACGTTCGGCGTGCCGGGCTTCTTCACGCCGCGCTTTCCGCCGGCGCATCTGATGCCGACGGCCGATCCGGAAACGCTGAGCTATTACGACACGCGGCCGCTGCGCGCGACGCTCGAACGCCTGGTCGATTTCGATCTGCTCAACACCAACGGCATCCGCCTCAGCGTCGGCGCCGTCAACATCGTCACCGGTAATTTCGAGTATTTCGACAACACCAAGATGACCATTCGCCCCGAGCACATCATGGCATCGGGAGCGCTGCCGCCAGGATTTCCGGCGATCGAGATCGATGGCCATTACTACTGGGACGGCGGCATCGCCTCCAACACGCCGCTCGACTACGTTCTCGACAGCGAGCAGCGCGACGATCTGCTGATCTTCCAGGTCGATCTATTCAGTGCCCATGGCCGGCTGCCGCAGACGCTGCTCGAAGCCGCCGAGCGCGAAAAGGACATCCGCTTCTCCAGCCGCACCCGGCTCAACACCGACAAGAACAAGCAGATTCACAACACCCGCAAGGCGCTGCGTCATCTGATCGATCGGCTGCCGGACGAGCTGCGCAACGACCCGGCCTATGCGATCCTGCACGAGGCGGCGAAGGAAAACGCCGTCACCGTGGTGCACCTGATCTACCGCAAGCGCGACTACGAAGCGTCTTCCAAGGACTACGATTTCTCCCGCCTGAACATGATCGAGCACTGGAAATCCGGCGAGCAGGATGTCTATGTCTCGATGCGTCACCAGGAATGGCAGCGTCCGCCGCAGGACGGCGAGACCATGGTGACCTGGGACCTCACCCGGGATGCGTTCAAATAGCGGCAGCTCGACGCCGCGTCTTCAGACGATCGAACAGGAGCAGATGATGGCTAATCTCACGGGCAAGACCGCGGTCGTGACCGGCTCGACTTCGGGCATCGGCCTGGCCTATGCGCGCGCCTTCGCCAAGGCCGGCGCCAATGTGGTGCTGAACGGCATGGGCGACGCGGATGCGATCGAGAAGGAGCGCAAGTCGATCGAGACCGATTTCGCCGTCAAGGCGGTTTACTCGCCGGCCGATATGCTGAAGCCGGCCGAGATCGCCGGTATGGTCGCGCTCGGCGAGACCACCTTCGGTTCGGTCGACATCCTGGTCAACAACGCCGGCATCCAGTTCGTGTCGCCGATCGAGGATTTCCCGATCGAGAAGTGGGATGCGATCATCGGCATCAATCTGTCGTCGGCCTTCCACGGCATCCGCGCCGCGGTGCCGGGCATGAAGAAGCGCGGCTGGGGCCGCATCATCAACACCGCCTCGGCGCACTCGCTGGTGGCGTCGCCGTTCAAGTCCGCCTATGTGGCCGCCAAGCACGGCATCGCCGGCCTGACCAAGACCGTGGCGCTCGAAGTCGCCACCCACAAGATCACCTGCAACTGCATCTCGCCCGGCTACGTGTGGACGCCGCTGGTCGAAAAGCAGATCCCCGACACCATGAAGGCGCGCGGACTCACCAAGGAGCAGGTGATCAACGACGTGCTGCTGCGGGCGCAGCCGACCAAGGAGTTCGTCACGGCCGAGCAGGTCGCCGCTCTCGCCGTCTATCTGTGCGGCGACGACGCCAGCCAGATCACCGGCGCCAATCTGTCGATGGACGGCGGCTGGACGGCTGCGTAACTGCGCCGTCGCGCGCAGCCTGGTTATTCATCGGAGCTACCACATCATCAAACGTCATTCTCTGCGAAAGCGGAGGATCCAGTATCCCAGAGCATCGCGTCTCTGGGGTACTGGATCGCCTGGTCAGGCCGGGCGACGACGTGGTCACTAACAGTTAGTTAACGAACCCCATATGTAGGGTGGGCAAAGGCGCGCAGCGCCGTGCCCACGCGTGCGGTGTGCGGTCGACGTGGGCACGCTTCGCTTTGCCCACCCTACGGGCTTTTGCGTTTTTTCCCGAACGCCAGCACATGCAACCCGAGCCGGCGCCGCACGATCCAGAACAGCAGCACGGTCTCAAAAGTCAGCGCCGTTGACGTCGCCGCCGCTGCGCCGTAGCCGCCGAACTTCGGCACCAGCACGAGGCACAGCGCGAGGTTGACGCCGAACGCCAGCGCGTAGGCGAGGGCGCAGACGTTCTGGTGACCCAGCATGTTGAGCAATCGTTCGACCGGGCCGATCGCGGCGCGGACCACGAGGCCGATCGCAGCGACGAACATGATGCCGTAGCCCTCGGTGAACTGCGGGCCGAACAGCCACAGGATCGGTTTGCCGAGCGCGAGCAGCAGCACGGTGGCGCCGAGCGATGGCCAGAACGTCCACACGATCGCGTGCCGCACATAGGCGGCGAGCCGCTCCTTGTCGCCGGCTGCGTGATACTCGGTGAAGCGGTGGGCGGTCGTCGCCGACATCGCGTAGTGAATAAACGACACCAGCGCCAGCGTCTTCACTACCGCGTAGTACACGCCGACGTCCTCGGCCGGACGAAACTGCTGCAGCACCAGCACGTCGGTGTAGGACAGCAGCAGATAGAAGCTCTCGACCAGCAGGATCGGTAGCGAGGTCGCCAGCCAGCCGCGGAAATCGTAGGCGCGTGGGCCGGCCGGGACATGGCCGCGCAGCTTGCGGTTGAGCGCGATCATCTGGCCGATCATCGCAATCCAAACCGCCGCGCAGCTCGCCGCCATCGCGGCGACCGCTCCGAGCCGGAAGCCGAGCACGAACAGCCCCGCCGTGAAGCCGATGATCAGGCCCTGGCGGATGATGAACTGCGGCATCAGGCCGAGCTTCATCCAGTCGTGTGAGCGGGCGATCCCGTCCTGGGTGTTGGCGACGACGAAGGCCGGCAGCGTCAGGCAGCCGAGATACAGCGGCAGCACTGTCGCGGGATCGATCGATGCCGACAGCCCAAACACCAGCGCGGCGAGCAGCAGCGCCACCAGGCTGGAGGCCGCCAGCGTCGCCCAGCGGCTGCCCGAGAGAAACCCGCGCAACCGGTCGTCGGCGCCGCTGGCGCGATATTCGGGGATGATCTTCTGGGCGGAGGCCGAGATGCCGAAGTCGAGCATCGAGCCGAGCAACAGCACCCAGGTCCAGACATAGACATAGACGCCGTAGTCGGAGCCGCCCATCCAGCGCGCCAGCAGGATCTGCGCGAGGTAGGCCATCGCAGCGCTCGCCACGCGGATCAGAAAGATCGTACCTGCGAGGCGGTTGGTGAGCGATCGCTCGTTGGAGCCGCCAAACAGGCCGGACAGGCGCGCCTTCAATCCGGCGAGCAGAGATGTGGCCGGAGGAGCATCCATGACAGCCAAAGCGATCCCCAATGCGCGCGACCGCGGGGCATTGCGGTAGCATGATCCACTTAGCAACCAGATGTTACGATTCGGTTGGACGGCAGGGCGCGCTGTCGTCAATAATTGGTAAAAGCAGAAGCCTCGCACTCGCACGAGGGGAACCGGGAACCCATCGCATGGTTGGGTTTCGACGCAGCGCTCGGCCCGGCAGGCCATCGATCGAGCGGTACTCCAGTCGGCCCATTCAGGAGATGTTCGATGCCGAAGCTGAACTTGCAGACCATGGGCCGTTTTGCCCTCGCGGGTCTCGCTGCCATTGCGGCAGCTGGCCTGCTCTACGTGGTCACGCGGAGCGCGCTCGGCTTTCCGAGTGATGGGATTCGCATCGCGGCTTTGAACATCGCCAGCCTCGTCGTCGCCTTCCTGCTGATCGCCGGTATCGGACGCCGGCCGAAGGACGAGCGCTAGCGTCTGTCTTCTAACAATTGAGGGACGTGGTCTTCACGGTCAGAGTCCCTCGGACGTCAGGAAATACCTGACGCAGTTGCCTTGGAAATCATCATTGATCGTCGAATAACGACTTTCGTCGGTAAGTCCGGCCTGCCTTCTGTATTCTGGTGTGGGCGCGGCGCTTGAAGTCTTCCTTTCCAACTCGTTTGGGATAGCAGCGGCATTTGTCGAGCGAACTAACTATTAAGTCTCCGCCTCGTATTTGTGCGGGGCCGGAATGGTGGTCTTCCGGTCTGTTAGTTTGAATTTTTCAGTCTGGAAATCGCCGTGCACCAGTCCGTCACGCCGACCAGCGTCGAGGTTTTCTTCGACGCCGACGATATCATCGTCTCCAAAACAGATCTCAAAGGGCGCATCACCTACGCCAATAAGGTGTTCACCGACATCTGCGGATATAGCGAAGCCGAATTGATCGGACAGCCGCACTCGATCGTGCGGCATCCCGACATGCCGCGTTGCGTGTTCAAGCTGTTGTGGGACACGCTCGCGGACGGCCGCGAGATCTTCGCTTATGTCAAGAACATGACACGGCGCGGCGACTACTATTGGGTCTTCGCCCATGTCACGCCGTCGTTCGATGCCGCCGGCAAGGTGATCGGCTATCACTCCAATCGGCGGGTGCCGGATCGCCAGGTCGTCGCAGCGCTGGCGCCGGTCTACAAGCAACTCGCCGACATCGAAGCGCAGCATCGCAACGGCAAAGACGGCCTCGCCGCCAGCACCCGGCAGATGATCGATTTCGTCAAATCGAAGAGCGTTTCCTATGACCAATTCGTCTTCTCTCTTTAACGCGGGCGTTTGCCTGATCGCCGTCGCACTATCGATTGTCGCGGCATTCGCCGGGGCGGTGACCGGCGTGCCGCTGTTGCTGCTGGTCGGGCTCGGCACCGCACTGCTTGCCGCAGCGCTGCTCGGCCTGATGCTGTTACGGATCGACCGGTTGCTGAGCAATCTCGAAACGGTCTGCCAGCGCGTCGCCAATGGTGACTTCGAGGCGCGGATCATCGGCTGTCGCGACGGCGGTCGGATGGCCGTGCTGACCCACACCTTCAATGACATGATCGACCGCTGCGACGCGTTCGTGCGCGAAGCAAGCGCCGCCATGGGCGCTATCCGGGACGACAAGTACTATCGTCACATCCTGCCGGCAGGCCTGCGCGGTTCACTGCTGATCGCCTCGCGCACCATCAACGATGCGATGCAGGCGATCGAGACCCGGGTGGCGGCGTTCAATGCCAACACGGCCGATTTCGAGGGAGCGATCGGCGCGGTGATCGAAACGGTTTCAAGCGCATCGAGCAACATGGGCGAGACCGCCGGCAGCCTCAACCACGGCGTGGTAGCCACCCGCGAGCGGGCGCTGGCGGTGTCGGCGGCATCCGAGCAGGCTTCGGCCAATATGGAGTCGGTTGCCGCAGCGACGGCCGAACTGACGGCCTCGGCCAACGAGATCCTCGGCAGCGTCAACCGGTCGGCCACGATCGCCAGAACTGCGGTCAGCGCCTCGGATCATGCGCGTGACACCGTCGGCAGCCTGTCGACCGCGACCGAGCGGATCGGCACCATCGTGCAACTGATCGAGGAGATCGCCGCGCAGACCAATCTGCTGGCGCTCAATGCGACCATCGAGGCGGCACGCGCCGGCGAGGCGGGCAGGGGCTTTTCGGTGGTGGCGCAGGAGGTGAAGTCGCTGGCGCAGCAGACCGCCAAAGCCACCCACGACATTTCCGTCAGCATTGCCGAAGTGCAGGAGACGACACGCGCGGCCGTGGATGCGATTTCCAGCATCGGCCAGAGCATTGGCGAGGTCGACGCCATCACCGGTCAGGTCGCCGTGGCGGTCGAGGCGCAGACCGCCGCGACCGGTGAGGTCGCGCGCAACATCGAGCAGGCCTTCGCGGGCATTCGCGACATCTCGTCCAACATCCAGAGCGTCAGCAGCAACGTCGCCGACACCGAACAGCACGCCGGAACCACGTTGACCGCATCCGGCACGCTGGCGCATCAGGCTGCCACGCTCGGTGACGCCGTGCGTGACTTCCTGCGCTCGCTACGCACCGGCGAGGCCAAGCGTCGCGCCGCCTGATACTTGGCGGCGCGCCGAGCGTCGCGGTAGCGCGCGAGCGTCGCGGCAAACACTCCGTAACCTTACGGAGAGTTCATCAAGATGAACTCCGTCGTCAGCCCTCATTCACCTGAAACTTCTTAAGCTGATCGCAGTTTTCGGAGTTGGATTGAAGGAGGTAGATCCGATGAAACTCAAACTAGCTGTTGCCGCCGCAGCCACTCTCGGCGCTGTCGCTCTCACCTCGGGCACTGCTTCAGCTGCGATGCCCAACGGTCTCGCCGGCGCGGCTAATGCGGTCGCGAACCAGGCCGCCAATATCGATCAGGTGCGTTATGTCTGTAACGCCTGGGGACGCTGCTGGTGGCGCCCGAACTACTACGGCGCCTATGCGTACGGGCCGCGTCCGTATTACGGCCCGCGGTTCTACGGCGGCCCGCGCTACTATGGCCCGCGTTGGCACGGCGGCTACCGCCGTTGGTAACAGCGTGGTTGCATGAATGGATCGCGGGGCCTTCGGGCCCCGCTTTTCGTTGACGAAACGTTAAGCCTGCGGCGTTTCCAACCGGATCTCGCTGACGTCGACCCATTCGGCGCCGACCAGGTCGGCCATCCGCTGCGGCGCGATCCGCACGGCACTGTGGGCAGATCCCGCCGCGGGCACGACGACGTCGAACGCCTGCAATGAAATGTCGCAGTAGATCGGCAATGGCTGCTTCAATCCGAATGGGCAGACGCCGCCGACCTCGTGGCCGGTGAGGTCGGCCACTTCATCCAAGCCGAGCATTTTCGGCTTGGCACCGAAGGCGGCTTTCGCCTTCTTGTTGTCGAGCCGCGCCGTTCCGCTGGTGACCACCAGCACGACCCGCTCGCCGAGGCGTAGCGACAGGGTCTTGGCGATCTGTTCGGGCGGCACGCCGTAGGCTTCCGCCGCAAGCGGCACGGTGGCCGAACTCTTGTCCGATTGTTCGACCGTGATGTCGGGAGCGTGCTGCGCAAACCATGCGCGAACGGAGTCCAGGCTCATTCCAAACCCTCGACCGGCGAGCGTGCCGGCTTTCAGTGAGCGTCATCGCAACAGCGGAGCGACGAAGCAATCCAGTTTTCATAGTTCAGAATCGCTTCGCTTCTCTCGTGCCGAAGCCGAATATCAGATCCCGAGCAGCTTGCGGGCGTTCTGCTTCAGCACCTTCGGCCGCACTTCGTCGCGGATCTCGAGTTTGGCGAAATCGGCGAGCCAGCGGTCCGGCGTGATCACCGGCCAATCCGAGCCGAACAGCATTTTGTCCTGCAACAGACCGTTGATGTAGCGCACCAGGATCGGCGGGAAGTACTTCGGCGACCAGCCCGACAGGTCGATGTACACGTTCGGCTTGTGGGTCGCCACGGACAGCGCCTCCTCCTGCCAGGGGAAGGACGGATGTGCCAGGATGATCTTCAGGTCGGGAAAATCGACTGCGACGTCGTCCATGTACATCGGGTTGGAGTATTTCAGCCGCATGCCCATGCCGCCCGGCATGCCCGAGCCGACGCCGGTCTGCCCGGTGTGGAACAGCGCGATCGCGCCGCCTTCCTGAATCGCCTCATAGAGCGGATAGGCCATCCGGTCGTTGGGGTAGAAGCCCTGCATGGTCGGGTGGAACTTGAATCCCTTGATGCCGTAGTCGGCGATCAGCCGCTTGGCCTCGCGCACGCCGAGCTTGCCCTTGTGCGGATCGATCGAGGCGAACGGGATCAGCACGTCGGAGTTTTGCCGCGTGAGCTCGATCATCTCGTCGTTGTTGTAGCGGCGGAATCCGGTCTCGCGCTCGGCATCGACCGGGAAGATCACCGCGGCGATCTTCTTGGCGCGATAATACGCCGCCGTCTCGGGCACGGTCGGCGGATGCTTGTGCGGCGACTTGAAGTACTCGGCCATCTGCGCCTGGAAATCGTCGTAGCCGTCGTCCGGGTGTGTGCCGCAGGGCTCCTCGGCATGGGTGTGAATGTCGATGGCGACGAGATCGTCGGGATTGATCATCGGGCGTTTCCTTCAGGGCCGTCTTAGGGCGGGAGAATTGGTTATGGTCTATAACCATTTTCTGAAGCTGTGAAGCGCGACCGCGGGCCTCGTTCATAGAGTGCGGCGGCAACTCCTCAGGTTGGCAAAGTCGAAACTTTCTCGCCGGCAGATAACTTTCTCGCCGGCAGATGGGGAAGGGTGGCTCGGCTCGATTGACAGCCCGGGCCCCGATGGTTAGAAACCGACCGTCCCCGGCGGGCTGCCGCCGCGGGTAAGGTATGTTTTACACCTTCGGCCAGTCCCAAACGGCCTTTCAAACAGTCAGGATAGACCCATGAAGGTCCGTAACTCGCTGAAGTCGCTGCGTTCCCGTCATCGGGACAACCGTCTGGTGCGCCGCAAGGGCCGCCTGTACGTGATCAACAAGGTGCAGCGCCGGTTCAAGGCCCGCCAGGGCTGAGACGGGCGCCGGGTTCCCCGGCGGCCACCGCTTTCCATCACGCCTGTGTGACGCGCGCGCTGCTTTGCAGCGCGTTGTGCTGCGTCTAGACTTTGCGGATGGTCATAGCCCTCTCTGCTCGCCCGTTGCTGCTGCTCGTCGCTGTGTTTGCCGTCTCGCTGCCGCTCGTCGCGCAGGCGCAGGGGCCCGATTCGCAGCCGAAGAACGCGCCGCCTAAGCATCATCTCGAAAAGCCGCTCGAGCGTCCGCCGACACCGCCGGCGAAGCTTCCGCGCGTTGCTGGCGATCAGACCCGCGGGCTTGATTTCCTGTTCGGCGCGCTGAAGGCCGCGCCGGACGAGGCCAGCGCCAAGCACGTCGAGGCTCGGATCTGGGCGCTGTGGACACAGACCACCAGCGACACCACCGCGTTGCTGATGGCGCGCTCGAAGGTGGCGATGGACGCCAAGCAATACGACGTCGCCGTGAAGTTGCTCGATGCCGTCGTCAAGCTCCGCCCCGACTATATCGAAGGCTGGAATCGTCGCGCCACGATCTATTATCTGCAGAACGAATACGCCCGTTCGCTCGGCGACATCGAGCAAGTGCTGTCGCGTGAGCCGCGGCATTTCGGTGCGCTCGCCGGCCTCGGCATGATCATGCAGGAGCTCGGCGACGACAAGCGCGCGCTCGACGCCTTTCGCAAGGCTCTGATGATCAATCCGCACCTTGAGAAGGTTCCGGACCTGGTCAAGACGCTGTCCGAGAAGGTCGAAGGCCGAGACATCTGATCCGGCCGCGGAAACATTCTCGCCGCTTCGGCGTAGCTGTCGGGTGCGCAAGTCTGTCCGGGTTTCTTCTTTGATTGCTCTCGCTGCCCTCGCATTGCTGGCCGCGCTGGCGCTGCTGACGCAGGCCGGCGTGCTATGGATCAACAGCCGGTTTCCGCCACAAGGCGAGATCCTCGCCACGACGGCAGGCCCGATCCATGTGGTCGACCTCGGACCAAGGCACGGTGATCAGCTTCCCGTGGTGATGGTCCACGGCGCGAGTTCGAATCTCAACGCCATGCGCTCGCCGCTCGCTGACAATCTGGCGAAGACTCGCCGTGTCATTTTGATCGACCGCCCGGGCCACGGCTGGACTCCGCGCGACCCGGCGCAGAATTGGTCACTGGCATCGCAAGCGCACGCCATCACAGCTGTGCTTGACCGGCTGGGCATCCCCCGCGCCGTTGTGGTCGCGCATTCGCTCGGCGGCGCCGTCGCCACGCGGCTGGCTCTGGATGAGCCACAGCGCGTCGCCGGCCTCGTTGTGCTGGCCGGCGCGACTCACCCTTGGCCGGGCGGAGGCGTCGGCCAGCTCAACAAGCTTCTGACGACAACGCTGATCGGGCCGTTGCTGGCCTACACCGTGACCTTGCCGGTGGGCCTTTTCCTGGTCGAGCCCGGCGCCCGGACGGTTTTCTCGCCCCAGACGATGCCGGACGGCTATGTCGACGCGACCGCGACGCCGCTGCTGTTGCGGCCGCGCGAGATGCTGGCGAACGCGTGGGACCTCATCGCCCTGAATGCCGAGCTGGGGGCTCAGGTCGTGCGCTACGCGCAGATCACGGCGCCGACCGTCGTGATCCACGGCGATGCCGACGAGGTTGCGTCGCTCGACATCCATTCGCGTGCGCTCGCCGCCGAGATCCCCGGCGCGAGACTCATCGTGCTGCCCGGCGTTGGTCACATGGTGCCGAACGCCGCGTCCGATCTCGTGCAACGCGAATTAGAGAATCTCACAGCGGCTTCCGTCACCAAATCGCACGCGACGATGCGCTAACGTCGCATCACCGATTTCCCCACCACCAACCCAGGAGTGACTCATGAGCGTGACATCCGGTTCGGCCAAATGGCAGGGCGGCATCAAGGACGGCAAGGGCGCGATCTCGACCAAGAGCGGCGCGCTGTCCGACTATCCCTATGGCTTCGCCAGCCGATTCGAGGGCAAGCCCGGCTCCAATCCGGAAGAGCTGATCGGCGCGGCGCATGCGGCGTGTTTCACCATGGCGCTGTCGCTGATTCTCGGTGAGGCCAAGCTGACCGCCGAGCACATGGAAACCAAGGCCGACGTCACGCTCGAGAAGCAGGGCGACGGCTTCGCCATCACCGCCGTGCATCTGACCCTCAACGCCAGGATCCCGGGCGCCGACGACGCCACCTTCCAGGAGCTTGCCGGCAAGGCCAAGGCCGGCTGTCCGGTGTCGAAGCTGCTGAATACCAAGATCACGCTGGACGCGACGCTGGCGAGCTGACGCGCAAACAAGGGCGTCATTCCGGGGCGCGAGCGCAGCTCGCGAACCCGGAATCCAGAGGTTATGACACCTCAGTGCAGAACATCTCGAGATTCCAGTTTCGCGCTTCGCGCGCCCCGGAATGACGATCGTTGACGTTGTGGGTGATAAGTTTGGCTAACTACGCGCGTTACACATCCGCATCCGTCGGCCCGACATAGGCGATGCGCACCATGTTGGTGGCGCCCGGCGTGCCGAGGGGAACGCCGGCGACGATGATGACGCGCTGCCCTGATTTGGCGAAGCCGTCGCGGAAGGCGATGCGGCCGGCGCGGTCGACCATGTCGTCCTGATCGCGCGCATCTTCCGCCACGACGCAGTGGACGCCCCACACCGCCGATAGCTTGCGGCCGGTGTTGAGATTCGGCGTGATCGCCACCACCGGCACTTTCGGCCGCTCGCGCGCGACGCGCAGCGCGGTCGAACCGGACGACGTCCAGCAGATGATAGCCGACAGATCGAGCGTTTCGGCAATCTGCCGCGCAGCGCCCGCGATCGCGTCGCCGGCGGTCGCCTCGGGCTCCGGTCGCTGCGCGGTCAGCACGCCGCGATACAACGTGTCGCGTTCGACCTCTTCGCCGATGCGGTTCATCGTCGACACCGCTTCGACCGGATACTTGCCGGCGGCCGATTCGGCAGAGAGCATGATCGCGTCGGCACCCTCATAGACCGCGGTGGCGACGTCCGAGACTTCGGCGCGGGTCGGCACCGGGCTCGAGATCATCGACTCCAGCATCTGCGTCGCGACCACCACCGGCTTGCCGGCGCGCCGTGCCATGCGGGTCATCTGCTTTTGCAGACTCGGCACGCGCTCCAGCGGCATTTCAACGCCAAGGTCACCGCGCGCGACCATCAGCGCATCCGAGACGTCGAGAATTTCCTGCAGCCGATCGATGGCCTGCGGCTTTTCGATCTTGGCCATCACCGCCGCGCGGCCGCGGATCATGCGCTTGGCCTCGGCGACATCCTCGGCGCGCTGCACGAACGACAGCGCCACCCAGTCGATGCCGGTCTCGCAGGCCGCTTCGAGATCGGCGCGGTCCTTGTTGGTCATCGCCGACATCGGCAGGTCGGTGTCGGGCAGGCTGACGCCCTTGCGGTCCGACATTTTGCCGCCGATCACAACCCGGGTCACAGCACGGCTCGGCGAGGCTTCCTCGCAGATCAGCCGCACCTTGCCGTCGTCGAGCAGCAGCGCGTCGCCCACCTTCAGGGCGGACAGAATTTCAGGATGAGGCAGGCAAACCCGCTCGGCATCGCCCGGCTCCTTGACCGAATCGAGCACGAAGGTCGCGCCGTTATTGAGCTGGACCGGCCCGTTAGCAAACGAGCCGACGCGCAGCTTCGGTCCTTGCAGGTCGACCAGAATGCCGATCGGGCGGCCGTAGCTGCTCTCGACGTTGCGGATCGTCCTCACCAGCTCCCGCATCTTGTCGTGCGAGGTGTGGCTCATGTTGATACGAAACACGTCGGCGCCGGCTTCGAACAGCTTCCGAATCATCGTGCTGTCGGAAGAAACGGGGCCCAGCGTCGCGAGAATCTTGATCCTGCGGAGTCGCCTCATGGCTTCGCTCCGGCATCGCCCGGCTTGGCCCCGGTGTCGCCGGGGACGGGCGCGGGCGTGACCGGCGCGGTGCGGCCCGGCGTTGGTGGAATGCCAGGCAGGCCGGTGCCGGGCGGCGGTCCGCCTGGCAATCCCGGTAGCTTCTGTGAGTTCTGTTCGTTGCTCTCGGTGAGCTGCACCGTCCAGGCGCGCTGTTCGCCGGTGTCGACCTCGAAGAAGCCGGTGCGATCGAAGCCGCGCGCCAGGCAGTTTTCGGTGCCCTTGATGGTGAACTCCTTATCGCGCGAGCACATGAAGGCCTGACCGGACCATTCACCGCCGCGGTCGTAGTCGAGTGCGTAGATGTAGTAATAGCGCGCCACCAGCGTGCCGCGGAGCAGCGTCTCGCAGCTGCGCGACGCCACGTTCCACCAGCCCTCGGTGGTCCAGCCGTCGACGTCCTTGTAGCCCAGGGCGATGCCGACCCGGCTCGACGTGTTGTTGCACAGCCGGAAGTCGGCCGCAGCCGGCGAGGTGGCCAGCAGCAACGCGCCGAAAGCCAGCGCGGCCGCGGCGATCGTCGGCGCACGGCTTGGTTGTGCGGTGCAGGGGAGGGTATCTGTGCTGATCATGCCGGCAAGCTATAACAGAAAGGGAATTGTTTCGCGTGACATGACGGACCTGTCAACGGTTGCCGCGGCGGCCGGGCCCGAACGCGGGATGATCGAGCGGTCCGTTGTAGGTGCAAGATATGGCAAAAACGGAGACAGCGCCCATCTGATCGGGATAGCGGCGTGCACGAGAAGGTGAGAGCGATGGACGATAAGACCCGAACCGAACTCGAAGCCGCGGCGTTTCGCCGGTTGGTGGGACATCTGCGCGAGCGCACCGACGTGCAGAATATCGACCTGATGAATCTCGCCGGCTTCTGCCGCAACTGTCTGTCGAACTGGCTGAAGGATGCAGCCGACGCGCAGGGCGTGGCGATGACGAAGGACGAGAGTCGCGAGGCGGTCTACGGCATGCCCTACGACGAGTGGAAGGCGAAGCATCAGGGCGCCGCCACGCCGGCTCAGGCCGAGGCCTTCAGCAAGACCCATAATCATTGAGGCAAACCTGAGGCACGCGTTTCGCCGCTGGGAGATGCGCGGCGGAAGTCCAGCGCCGAATCTCAGCGAGTGATTTTGTCTGTGCGGTCGCTGTGGACGAGCACGTGGGGTCTTGACGAGAGGGGCCGCGGCGAAGACTGTCCGGCGCAAACGCGGCGCGACGCGACCGTCCCCCGCCTTTCCCGATCATCAGTTTCCAGGAGTGAGAACGATGGCCACCACTGCTGCCGCCGTCCAAGACGAGCCCGCGACCCGATTCGCCAAGGACCAGCTCAAGGCCATCATCGAGCGCATCGAGCGGCTGGAAGAAGAGAAGAAGACGATCTCCGACGATATCCGCGACGTCTATGCCGAGGCCAAGGGCAACGGCTACGACGTCAAGGCGCTGCGCACCATCGTCCGGATGCGCAAGCAGGACGCCAACGAGCGTGCCGAGCAGGAGACGATCCTCGAGACCTACATGCAGGCGCTCGGAATGCTGTGAGGCGAGGCCTCATCTCAACGATCGGCGAGCCTGAGTCTCGCCGATAACAAAAAAACGTCATCACCCGCCTGCGCGGGTGATCCAGTATCGCAGAGCGCCGCTGATCGAAGCAGCGTTGCGGCGATGACTGCTCAGTCCATCAGCGCTCTGGAATTCTGGTGTCGCCCGCCTGCGCGGGCGATGACGCTGGATGCGTATGTCCCCGCGCCATTCATAGCGCGGCGACGTGCGAAGCGACTGCGCTCAGCGCAGTGCTGCGGTGGTGAAGGTGGTGGTGGACACTGCGCTGACCGCGGGGCCGCTGAAGCTGTCGGCGAACAGGTCCGGGTGCGGGTCGTCGCAGAACGTCATCTTCACGGTGACGGTGGGCTTGGCGAAGTGCTTGCTCAGCAGCGTCATGTCGGCGTCGCCGATCGCGGTGGCGGCGGTGGTAACGGCGCTCGGCATCAGGATCATCGCGCGCATCCAGACATCGCTGTCGCGGCTGCCGGCGGCGGTGATACGCGCCGAGTTCGCGACCAAGCCGCCCTTGGCCTGAGCGGTCTTGCCGACCACGGTGTCGATCTTGGTCGAGACCACCGGATGGCGGGCCAGCGAGGCGGAGCGCATGCCGCTCGGAATCGGGGCGCTGGCGGTAACGACGTGCGGATGCGATTGCGCCTGCGGCTTGGCGGGCTTTTCGGCGGCGCTCGATGCGAACGCCAACGCGTTGAACGGCGATTGCGGATCGGCGGCCTCGAGCGCCTGACGGGCGCTGATCGCGGCCACCTGGGCCGGGCTGGCCTGCTTCGGTGCCACCGGGATGTCGTCCCAGAAGCCGCGGGCATTGATGATGTCGGCCGGCGTCTGCGGCTTCGACGAATCCGATTTGGCAGCCTGTCTGACCGCGGGCTTGGCGGTCGGCAGCGGCACGGCGTCGCCCGCTGAGGCGACCTGGACCGTCTGGGCCGCAGCGGCCTGAACCGGGGTGGCCGGTTTGGCGCGCGGCATCGGCACCGCGCCGCTGACCGCGAGCTTGTCCTCTACCGCCTGAACCTCGGCGACCTTGATGTCCGGCAGCTTGCCGACCGGCTTGGCGCTCGCTGCGGCGGTGGTCGCCGGCGCCGCGCTCTCGTCATCCTCGTCGGTCGACTTGCCGCCGAACAGCGCGGCCAGGAATTTCGGCTTGGACGAGCCGGCGTCGCTGCCGCTGCCGCTGCCGCGGCGCTGAATGTCGGCCATCGCCAATTCATAACCGCGCAGCGGCCTGCCATCGGTCGGCACATGCACGGTGCGGCCATCCGGGAAGACCCGGGCGAGCTGATCGGGCGTCATGCGCGGCCAGTGGCGGATCCGGCCGGTGTCGAGATGCACGAAGGGCGAGCCGGAGGTCGGGTAGAAGCCGACGCCGCCGCGCTGCATGCGCAGGCCGGCGAAGCGGATCTTCTCCAGGGCGACGCCCGGGATGAAGAAGTCCATCGCGTGCCCCATGGTGTGCTGGCTGTGCCGCGCCACACCGGACGACCGGCGACGGAGCATCGCGTTGGTACCAGGAGAACGATAGGCGGAAATGATCTGGATCGGCTGCTTGGCGTCCACGTCGCGATAGACTTCCCAGATGATGTCGAACAGCGTCCGATCCATCGTGATCTGGTCCTGGCTCCGCCAGTCGCGCAGGAAATAATTGAGCTTTTTCAAAGCCTCTTCGTCATAGCGCCCGTTGCGCTTGAAGGTGACGGTGAGGTCTTCGCGGGAATGGGTGTGGTGGAAGGACAGCGTGCGGGTGTCGCCCACCGCGGAAGCATCCTGAACCGAGCCGGCTCCTGCGAGCAGGAGCGCGGAGGTCAGGACCGCGCCGGTGCCGAATTTGGGCAGCGACAAAGATTTCAGACGACGCGTAAGTCCAGCTAGCACGAGAAGCCCCACCAGAAGGACGATCGAACGGGAGCCTGTCTCAACCCCAAGTTTGTGAGACAGGGTCAGTCACCACCGGAACCTTAACCGAACCGAGAGTGACGCCCGTTTTCCCCAAGTCGATCGTCAACCATAAGCTGCGGACTATGGCAAAAGAGAGCCCGCTGCCAGCATCCTGATGGACAATGGTTAATAGAAAGGGCCCATCCGCGGATGAGCCCTTGTTCCATTTCAGCTTTTCGTCTTAACGGCGGGACCGCGGATCAGCGGGTGTAGCGCTGCTGACGGCGATATTCCTGGGGCGGCGGTGCCTGCTGGCCGCCGAACAGCCGCTCGAAGAAGTTAAGTCCCTGCTGCGGGGCGGAGCCGGTGTAGTCGCCGGCGACATTGACCCCCGGCGGCAGCCGGGTCGGGCGGGCGTAGCTCGGCTGGGCGTGCGCGACCACGGCTTCGAGGTTCTTGCCCTTGTCATTGCGCAGCAGCGCCATCATCGCCGCGTCGCGGCCGTAGATGTCCTTGCGCAGCTGCAGCTTGCCGTCATCGTCGACGAACGCGGTCTGGTAGGTGATGTTGACCGGGATCGCGGTCGGGAATTTCAGATCGACCTCGCTGCGACCGTACATCGAACGGATCTTCGCCGGGGTGTAGTCCTTCTCCGGCATCGTGATGTTCAGCAGGGCGGCGGCATACTGATCGGGATTCTGCACCCGCATGCAGCCGTGGCTGAAGGCGCGCTCGTCGCGGCCGAACAGGTTCTTGTCCGGGGTGTCGTGCTGATACACCAGGAATTTGTTCGGGAAGTTGAAGCGGATGCGGCCGAGCGCGTTGGCTTCGCCGGGCGGCTGCGAGATGTGAATCGAGCCGTCGCGGTTGCGCGACATCTTCAGACCCATGCGGTCGAGCACGGTCGGATCCTGCGCCAGCGCCGGCAGGTACTCGTTGTTGATGATCGACGGCGGCACGTTCCAGGTCGGGTTGACGGTGATGTACTTCATCGTCTCCGTCAGCAGCGGCGTGGCGTGTTTGCCGGGCTTGCCGACCACCACGCGCGTCGTCCAGACCTGCCCGCCGTTCTGCATCAGCTTCAGCGTGTAGTCCGGAATATTGAGGATCACATAGGCGTTGCCGAGCGAGGCGGCGCCGAGCTGGCGCGGCACCCAGCGCCAGCGCTCCATGTTGACCACGATGGTGTCGATGGTGCGGTCACGCTTCGGCGTGTTCATCGCCTTCACGGTGCGGTCGTCGAGCACGCCGGTCGCCTTGAGATCGGCGCTGCGCTGGAATTTGCGCACTGCGTCGGCGACGTCGGCATCGTAGGTGGTGCTGTCGGGATTATGGGCGACGCCGAGCTTGGCGCGCAGCTGCGGCACGCGCGGATCGTCCATCGTCACCGCCTGCCGCTTCTTGCGCGCCGGCACGTATCTCAGCGTTTCGCCCTCGGCGATCTTGACCACCGGCCCTTCGCTTTCGCCGCGCAGCTGGGCGAGCTTTTTCTTCAGCTCCTTGTAGAGCTTGTGCGGCGGGTTGTAGCTGTCGAGCGCTGCCGAGGCGTCCTTGGCGGTGGTGACGTTGGCCAGAACCTCGGCGGGATCGATCGGGTGCTCCGGATACTGGATGTCGGCCGAGGCCTGCGACCAGTGCATCCGCCCGCTCTGCGCCTGGCGCGCATAGTCCATCATGCTCTCGGTCAGCCGCAGTTCGGCTTCGGCGAGCGTCTCGGGCGATGTCGCGGCAGCAAAATCCGGCACCGGGTAATCGGTCGGATCGAGGCCGTCCGACGCGGCGTCCTTGAGCCGCGCGATCACGCCCTTGCCGGCGGCGGTCAGCGCGCCTGCGCTGGTCCAGACCGGCGCGTATTCGCGTGCCTCGTAGAACTTCTCGACCGCGGCGCGTTCGGCCTTGCGGTCGAAATAGCGCGAGCCCTTGGCGGCGATCGTCTCGCGCAGCTTGTCGGCGACGCCCTGATCGGCGGCCGGCACCGTGCTGGCGGCCTTCTGCGGCTCGGCCGGCTGATCCTTGGTGGCCTGCTCCTTCGCAGGCTCCTTGGCGGGCTCGGTGGCGGGAGCCGTCGCGGTCGCGGCCGGAGCCGCCTCGGGAGCCGCGGCGGTCGGAGCCGGTGTCGGGGCTGCTTCGGGAGCAGCTGTAGTGGCAGCCTTGGTGTCCGAAGCGGGGGTGGACTCGATCTTGGCTTCCGTCTTGGTGTCGGTCGAAGTTGCCGGTGCAGCGACAGTCTCGGGCTTGAAGTCGGCGATCGAGGGCGGCGGCAGATCGACCGGCTGCGGTACCGGCACGGCGGCATCGATGGCGAGATCGGAGGCGGATTTCGGAGTGGACTGCGCGATCGCGGAGCTTGCCGACACGGTGAGGAAGGTGGCCGCGACAGCCATCAGCACACCTTCGAATCCACGGCGGCCAGTCGAGTGATCTCGCATTCTTACACCCCTGGGAGAGAGCTGCCGCAAGGCAGTTCGTGTTGCTGGATCGACCCGCGCGAAGGGGGCGCGGCTCAACATGTTACCGGCGCGGACGATACCAGCGCCTTTTCACAGCAGCCAGCGCCCGCCGGTTTGGTTCACAACAAACTGACAACGCAGAGCTACGGCGCGGAGCGGCGGCCGCTCCGGACCCGTTGTTTGTGACACGTGTTGCCGGCTTTGTCTGTCACTACGCCGCAACGGTTCGAAATGTTCCGGTATGGCAAGACCATGGCGGTTTTTGCGCCCTGTTCGTGCCACAATTTCCTCAAGGCGCGTCGTTAGCGGCCTGCGCGGCGCGCGCCGCTTCCATTTCGTCGAGTTTGCGATACAGCGTCGAGCGGCCGATCTTCAGCCGACGCGCCACTTCGGACATTTGGCCGCGGTAGTGCGAAATCGCGAAGCGAATGATTTCGCTCTCCAGCTCATCGAGCGGCCGCACTTCGTCGCCGCTGAGCATCGGTAGCTGGCCGTAAGTCGACAAAGGCGCGATCGGTGCCTCGTTGGCGGCGACGAACTGCGCAGCGTTCGGTGACTCCAGAATCAGCGGCTCGCCATCGGCTTCGCCGGTCGGCACCGTCGAGGGCGCGCTGGCCAGCGGGAAATCGTCGATGCCGAGCTGATCGCTCTCGCTCATCACGACGGCGCGATACACCGCGTTTTCGAGCTGGCGGATATTACCCGGCCAGTCGAGCTGGGCCAGGCGGGCCATCGCTTCGCCGCTGATGCCGCCGATGTTGCGATTCTCCTCCGCGCAGAACCGCACCAGGAAATGCCGGAGCAGTGGCGGGATATCCTCGCGCCGCGTTCGCAGCGGCGGCACCGTCAGCGGCAGCACGTGAAGGCGGTAGAACAGGTCTTCGCGGAATTGCCCGGCCTTCACCCGGTCGAGCAACCGGCGATTGGTCGCCGAGACGATGCGGACGTCGACCTTCTGCGGCTTGCGTCCGCCGACCGCCTCGACTGCACCCTCCTGCAGCGCGCGCAGCAGCTTGACCTGTGCGGCCAGCGGCAGCTCGCTGACTTCGTCCAGAAACAGGGTGCCGCCGGAGGCTTCGACGAACTTGCCGATGTGCCGGTCGGTGGCGCCCGTGAAGGCGCCCTTCTCGTGACCGAACAGGATTGATTCGACGAGGTTGTCGGGGATCGCGCCGCAGTTCACCGCGACGAACGGCTTGGCGCGGCGGTCGCTCGAGCCATGAATGGCGCGGGCGAACATCTCCTTGCCGACACCGGACTCGCCTTCGATCAAGACCGGGATGGACGAGCCCGCGGCCTTCTCGGCGGCGCGCAGCACGGCGGCCATCGAGTCGCTGCGGGTGATGATATCGGAAAACGTCAGCACACCGTCGCGGCTGTGGCGGATGCGCTGCAACTCGCCCTTCATCGCGCTGGCGTTGAGGGCGTTGCGCAGGCTGACCTGCAGCCGCTCGATGCCGACCGGCTTGACGACGAAGTCGTGCGCGCCGGCGCGCATCGCCGACACCACATTGTCGATGCCGCCATGCGCGGTCTGCACGATGACCGGCACGTTGAGGCCGAGTTCGCGGATCTTGCCGAGCACGCCAAGGCCGTCGAGGCCCGGCATCACCAGATCGAGCACCATCACGTCGATCGCGGCCGCATCCGGCGCGGTGAGAAGAGCGATCGCGGCGTCGCCGCTGTCGGCCAGGACGGCTTCATAGCCGCACTTCTGCACCATGTTCTCGACGAGCCGGCGTTGCACCGGATCGTCGTCCGCAATCAAAACGCGCTCAACCATTTACGCTCACACACCCACGTTTTTCCGGGCTCAACTGTCCCGAATTGGAGCACCATGGGCGTGAAAGCGTTAATGCTTCATGAAAGTTTCGAAAATGCCGTGAAGGCGTGCGGCCATACTTCGAGCGCGCCGCGATAGATCATGTCGCCGGCGACATAGAGAATGATGGCGAGGCCCACATAGGCGATCCAGCGATGCTTCTGCAGCAGCTTCGCGATGAAGCTGGCGGCGAGTCCCATCAGCGCGATCGACAGGCCAAGGCCGAACACCAGGATGATCGGATGCTCGCGCGCGGCGCCGGCGACGGCCAGCACGTTGTCGAGCGACATCGAGACGTCGGCGAGGGTGATCTGCCACACCGCCTGACCCAGCGTCTTGCTCGGCGCCGCGGCGGTGCCGGCCTCGATGTCTTCTTCGCTCGGATGCTCGGTGCGCAACTCGCGCCACATCTTCCAGCACACCCACAGCAGCAGCACGCCGCCGGCGAGCAGCAGGCCGAGGATCTGCAGCAGTTGCACGGTGACGCTGGCGAAGGCGATGCGCAGCACGGTGGCGGCGATGATGCCGATCAGGATCGCCTTGCCGCGCTGCTCCTTCGGCAGGCCGGCAGCGGCGAGGCCGATGACGACGGCATTGTCGCCGGCGAGCACCAGGTCGATCATGATGACCTGAGCCAGCGCGGTCAGACCTTCGGGCGTAAAGACGGCGAGCAATTCGTTCATCGGGGCCTCTCTGTTTGAACGTCCAGTCCGACATCACAGTTCGTGAGAACTGCCAGAGGGGCCCGGTCCTTGGACGTTATCAATGCGGGACGCCGGCGGCGCCCCGGGGACTAACTCACTCAGACCCGCCGGATGGCGCCACCAGGCGCACCAGCTGGTCGGGATCGATCAGAATCGAAACGGCGACACCTGCACAGACCAGCAACCCGGCCGCGTCGAGCCACGGGAAGCCATTGCGGCGTCCGTATAGCGCAAGACCGGCGATGGCGATGACGGCGGCGACCGCGAACAGCACGGTCACCACGGCAGGTGTCAGGGCTTCCGGGGCGACCTGCGTCCGCAGGGCGAGCGTGAGGCCGAGCAGGGCCGCGAGGGCGCCGACGACAGCAAGCTTCACCTGATCTGCAGACATGTCTTCCTCAAAGCCGTGCGGGGAGTCGTAGTGGCCGCGCCGACTGCGTTCAAGCGACGCAGGGCGCGCCGCCTTGTCGCAGGGGGAATCCGAGGGTGCGAGCATCGCGCCGCATGGAACTGCGCCTTGAAACAGCCGCTTGCGGAGGCCACGTTGTCGCGGGTAGCGTTTTGCAAAGCAATTGAAGCCTCGACGAAAGTTTCCATGCCGAAATCAGCCTCCTCCCGCGTCGCCAAGAAATCCGCCAAGCAGTTCCCGAAGCCCTCCGCCAAGCCGGCCAAGTCGCTGAAGACCGCCGCCAAGACCTCCGGCAAAGCGGCCGTTCGCAAGGCCGCGCCGGTCAAGCCCGCGGCAAAGCCGGCCAGGAAGGTCGCTGCACCGAAGCCGGCCAAGCTGCCGGAATGGAATCTCGCCGACCTCTACCCGGCGATCGACGCGCCCGAGGTCGCGGCCGATCTCGACAAGCTCGACGCCGACTGCGCGTCGTTCGAGCTGGACTATAAAGGCAAGCTCGCCGAACAGAGCGCCGGGGAAAATGGTGGCGCCTGGCTCGCAGGCGCGGTGAAGCGCTACGAGGCCATCGAGGATCTCGCCGGGCGGCTCGGCTCCTATGCGGGCCTGGTCCATGCCGGCGACAGCGTCGATCCGGTGAAGTCGAAATTCTATGGCGACATCTCCGAGAGGCTGACCGCCGCGTCGATCCATCTGCTGTTCTTCACGCTGGAGCTCAACCGCGTCGAGGATGCGGTTCTGGAGCAGGCGATGCAGACGCCGGAGCTCGGCCACTACCGGCCGTGGATCGAGGATCTGCGCAAGGACAAGCCGTATCAGCTCGAGGATCGCGTCGAGCAGCTGTTCCACGAGAAGTCGCAGACCGGCTACGGCGCCTTCAACCGGCTGTTCGATCAGACCATTTCGGCGCTGCGCTTCAAGATCGGCGGCAAAGAGCTGGCGATAGAACCGACCCTGAACATGCTGCAGGATCGCGCGCCGGCGACGCGCAAGACCGCCGCCGATGCGCTGGCCAAGACCTTCAAGGCGAACGAGCGCACCTTCGCGCTGATCACCAACACGCTCGCCAAGGACAAGGAAATCTCCGACCGCTGGCGCGGCTTCGAAGACGTCGCCGACTCGCGGCATCTGAACAATCGCGTCGAGCGCGAGGTGGTCGACGCGCTGGTGGCTTCAGTGCGCGCCGCCTATCCGAAGCTGTCGCACCGCTACTACAAGCTCAAGGCCGGCTGGTTCGGCAAGAAGAAGCTGCCCTACTGGGATCGCAACGCGCCGTTGCCGTTCGCCACGACCGGCACGATCGCCTGGCCCGAAGCCCGCAACATGGTGCTGACCGCCTACAATGCGTTCTCGCCCGAGATGGCGCGGATCGCCGAGCGGTTCTTCACCGATCGCTGGATCGACGCCCCGGTGCGGCCCGGCAAGGCGCCGGGCGCGTTCTCGCACCCGACCACGCCCTCGGCGCATCCCTATGTACTGATGAACTATCAGGGCAAGCCGCGCGACGTGATGACGCTCGCCCACGAGCTCGGCCACGGCGTGCACCAAGTGCTCGCCGCCGGCAACGGCGCGCTGATGGCGCCGACGCCGCTGACGCTGGCCGAGACCGCCAGCGTGTTCGGCGAGATGCTGACCTTCCGCCGGCTGTTGTCGCAGACCAAGAACGCCAAGCAGCGCCAGGCGCTGCTCGCCGGCAAGGTCGAGGACATGATCAACACGGTGGTCCGGCAGATCGCGTTCTATTCGTTCGAGCGCGCGATCCACACCGAGCGCCGCAGCGGCGAACTCACCGCGCAGCGGATCGGCGAGATCTGGCTGAGCGTGCAGGGCGAAAGCCTCGGGCCGGCGATCGAGATCAAGCCGGGCTACGAGAGCTTCTGGATGTACATCCCGCACTTCATCCATTCGCCGTTCTACGTTTACGCCTACGCGTTCGGCGACTGCCTGGTGAACTCGCTCTACGCCGTCTACGAGCACGCCCAGGAAGGCTTCGCCGAGCGTTACCTCGCGATGCTCTCGGCCGGCGGTACCAAGCACTATTCCGAACTGCTCGCCCCGTTCGGCCTCGACGCCAAGGACCCCAGCTTCTGGGACGGCGGCCTGTCGGTGATCGCCGGCATGATCGACGAGCTGGAGGCGATGGGGTAGGGCGGACAAGGATACCGTAAAACAAATGTTGAACGGATTGCCAAGCGCGTGTTATACAGATGTATGACACGCGCTTTTGTATTTTCAGATCGATTTTCAGCCGGCTTGGTTTTCCAATCCCCGCAACTGTGCGCACCCCATGAGGCCCACATGAAAATCGAGATCAAGAAGATTGGAAATTCCGACGGCTTGTTGCTGCCGAAGGAGCTGATGCAGCGGCTCGACCTCAAGCGTGGGCAGGAGCTGCACATCACCGAACTTCCCGGCGGTGGCTTTCAGGCGATGCCCTACGATCCGGACTTCGAACGGTCGATGGAGATCGCCGACGAGGTGATGGACAAATACAAGGACACGCTCGCCGCTCTGGCGAAATGACGGGGGCTGTCGATGAGCGAGCCATCCGAGCCGCTCTGGATCACTTACGAGCAGGCGATCGCGATGCATGCCCGGCAGTTGCGCCGCTTTGGCGGCGCGGCCGGCTTGCGCGATGAGGGAATGCTGCGGTCGGCGCTCGAGCGTCCGATCAACAAATGGCGCTATGAGCAGGCCGAATCGCCGGAGCTGGCCGCCGCCTATGCGTTCGGGCTGGCGCGCAACCACGCCTTTGTCGACGGCAACAAGCGGATCGCCTTCATGGCGATGATGGTTTTCCTGCACAAGAACGGCGTCGCCTTCGCGCCGGACCCGGCTCATGCGACCTCCATCATCCTCTCCCTCGCCGCCGGCGAAGTCAGCGAGCAATCGCTGACGCAGTGGATCAGGGATAACTGGCCGGCTGCTTGACCTGATTGGTGCACTGCATTCGTCGTGGCCGCGCTCGTCCCGCCTGCGCGGCCGAAGCCGCTTCGGCGCGGCGAAGGCCCGGCCAGCCACGCCTTTGGGGCATCTCCAGCAGCGAGGCGCGGATGACCGGCACAAGGCCGGGCATGACGGAACAGGCGGTGGCTAATCGCCGCCAATGGGGGAGCGTCCTAGGGCCGGAGGGATTTGCTCAGCCTCGAAACGTGGCTCGTGTCTTCCTTCTGCTCATCGCACCGCACCACGGAATCATCATCTAGCTGTTGCAAGCGCTTCGTAAGTGCTTGTTCTCCTCGCGTGTTCCGATCACACTGCGGTATGGGAGGAGCGGATAGACTTTGGGATGAACCCAAAGTGGCTAGGCTGTTAATTGCTGCAGTGCCGTTGCTCCCGCAATAAGATTGCGCTAATTGCATCCCCGCTTCTCGAACATTGTCCGGAGAGACGAATGGCAGAGCATCGCGAAGTCGCCTACACGACCGCCGCTGGTAACGACTACGCCGCGCATGAGCAAACCTATGAAGGGTTTATCAAGCTGGTGAAGTACGGCACCGTCGCCGTCATCGTGATCGTGGCGATGATGGCGATTTTCCTGACTTGATTTGTACTGGAGTGCGCCGTTACACGCGGCGCTCTCCTGGAGCAGGTCTCGGCAACGTGGTGTCCGGGTTGCCGTCCAGACTTGCTCCTTCACTGAACTGAGCGCGCATTCCGGGTCAAAACCGGTCCCACTTTTGCGGGGTGCGTGCCGATCTCGCTCGCTCACGCGCGTGCTTCGCGCCGCCGGAGGCCTCATGAAGATTGCTGTTGCCAAAGAACAAGACCCTGCCGAGCCGCGCGTCGCTGCGACGCCGGACACGGTGAAGAAACTCAAAGCGCTCGGCGCCGAGGTCGCGGTGGAGCCCGGTGCGGGCATCAAGTCGGGCCTGCCGGACGCCGATTTCGCCGCCGCCGGCGCCACCGTCTCGGCCGACGCGCTGAACGGCGCCGACGTCGTGCTGAAGGTGAAGCGGCCGGAAGCTGCCGAGCTCGGCGCCTACAAGCGCGGCGCGCTGGTGCTGGCGATCATGGATCCCTACGGCGCGGACGCCGCACTGAAGAGCATGGCCGATGCCGGCGTCACCGCTTTCGCGATGGAGCTGATGCCGCGCATCACCCGCGCGCAGGTGATGGACGTGCTGTCGAGCCAGGCCAACCTCGCCGGCTATCGCGCCGTGATCGACGGCGCCGAGGCGTTCGGCCGCGCCATGCCGATGATGATGACCGCGGCCGGCACCGTGCCCGCCGCCAAGGTGTTCATCATGGGCGTCGGGGTCGCCGGTCTGCAGGCGATCGCCACCGCGCGCCGTCTCGGTGCCATCGTCACCGCGACCGACGTGCGTCCCGCCACCAAGGAACAGGTCGAGTCTCTGGGCGCCAAATTCCTCGCCGTCGAGGACGAGGAGTTCAAGAACGCCCAGACCGCCGGCGGCTACGCCAAGGAAATGTCCAAAGAGTATCAGGCCAAGCAGGCCGCGCTCACCGCCGAGCACATCAAGAAGCAGGACATCGTCATCACCACCGCGCTGATCCCGGGCCGGCCCGCGCCGCGCCTGGTCACCGCCGAGATGGTGAAGTCGATGAAGCCCGGTTCGGTGCTGGTCGATCTCGCGGTCGAGCGTGGCGGCAACGTCGAAGGTGCGCAGCCCGGGCAGGTGGTCGAAACCGACGGCGTCAAGATCGTCGGCTACACCAATGTCGCCGGCCGTGTCGCGGCCTCGGCCTCGAGCCTCTACGCGCGTAACCTGCTGAGCTTCTTCGAGACCATGGTCGACAAGAACAGCAAGGCGCTGGCGGTGAACTGGGACGACGAGCTGGTCAAGGCGACCGCGCTGACGCGCGACGGCGCCGTGGTCCACCCGAACTTCCAGCCCAAGTCGGCTTAACGCGACCGCTAAGGAGAGTTGTGATGGAGCATATGGTTCAGGCGGTCGATCCGTTCGTGTTTCGGCTGTCGATTTTCGTTCTCGCCGTTTTCGTCGGCTATTTCGTGGTGTGGTCGGTGACCCCCGCGCTGCACACCCCGCTGATGTCGGTCACCAACGCGATCTCTTCGGTGATCGTGGTCGGTGCGCTGCTCGCGGTCGGTGTGTCGCTGGCCGGCAGCGATAACGGTCCGTGGTGGGCGCGCGGCTTCGGCTTCGTGGCGCTGATCTTTGCTTGCGTGAACATCTTCGGCGGCTTCCTTGTCACCCAGCGCATGCTGGCGATGTACAAGAAAAAGCAGAAGTGAGTAGGGGCCGTCGATGAACGCCAATCTTTCCGCATTTCTGTATCTGGTCGCCGGCGTCTTGTTCATTCTAGCGCTGCGCGGCCTGTCGTCTCCGGCCACCAGCCGTCAGGGCAACCTGATGGGCATGACCGGCATGGCGATCGCGATCGTCACCACGCTGGCCGGCCATCCGCCTGCTGATTTCCTCGGCTGGGTGCTGGTGATCGCCGGCATCGCCATCGGCGGCGGCATCGGCGCGGTGATCGCCAAGCGCGTGCCGATGACCTCGATGCCCGAACTGGTCGCGGCCTTCCACTCGCTGGTCGGCATGGCGGCGGTGCTGGTCGCGGCCGGTGCGTTCTATGCGCCCGCTGCGTTCGACATCGGCGAGCCGGGCAACATCCACGCCCAGAGCCTTGTCGAAATGTCGCTCGGCGTCGCCATCGGCGCCCTGACCTTCACTGGCTCGGTGATCGCCTTCATGAAGCTGTCGGGTCGGATGAGCGGCGCGCCGATCATCCTGCCGGCGCGGCACGCGGTGAACATCGCGCTCGGCGTGATCATGTTCGCGGCGATCATCTACATGGTCATCACGCAGAGCGAAGTCGCGTTCTGGGTGATCACCGCCGTCGCGCTGCTGCTCGGCATCCTGATCATCGTCCCGATCGGCGGCGCCGACATGCCGGTCGTCATCTCGATGCTCAACTCCTATTCGGGGTGGGCCGCGGCCGGCATCGGCTTCACGCTCGGCAACTCGGCGCTGATCATCACCGGCGCGCTGGTCGGCTCCTCGGGTGCGATCCTGTCCTACATCATGTGCAAGGGCATGAACCGCTCCTTCATCTCGGTGATCCTCGGCGGCTTCGGCGGCGAGACCGCCGCGGCGGGCGGCGGCGGCGGCGAACAGCGTCCGGCCAAGCTCGGCTCGGCCGACGACGCGGCCTTCATCATGAAGAACGCCCAGAAGGTCATCATCGTGCCGGGCTACGGCATGGCGGTGGCGCAGGCCCAGCACGCCCTGCGTGAAATGGCCGACACGCTGAAGAAGGAAGGCGTCGAGGTGAAGTACGCGATTCATCCGGTCGCCGGCCGTATGCCGGGCCATATGAACGTGCTGCTCGCCGAAGCCAACGTGCCCTACGACGAGGTGTTCGAACTCGAGGACATCAACTCCGAGTTCGCGCAGGCCGACGTGGCGTTCGTGATCGGCGCCAACGACGTCACCAACCCGGCTGCCGAAGACGACAAGACGTCGCCGATCTACGGCATGCCGGTGCTGCAGGTCTGGAAGGCCGGCACCGTGATGTTCATCAAGCGCTCGCTCGCCTCCGGCTACGCCGGCATCGACAACCCGTTGTTCTATCGCGACAACACCATGATGCTGCTCGGCGACGCCAAGAAGATGACCGAGAACATCGTCAAGGCGATGAACCACTGAGCTTTCGCAACGGCGAAAACGTCAACGCCCGGCCGCAAGGCCGGGCGTTTTTGTTTTTCGGCGATGGCTGACGCCACATCCGTCATTGCGAGCGAAGCGAAGCAATCCATAGCTCGGTGCACGGTGCTTCTGGATTGCTTCGTCGCTGAGCCTGTGCCCGGACGGCGCGAAGCGCCGATCCGGGTGCTTCTCGCAATGACGGAGCGCGTGGTTGCTCACCCCATCGGGTGCATCACGCAGAGCTTGTTGCCGTCGGGATCGCGCAAGTAAGCGAGGTACAGCTTCCGCTCGCCCATCGCGCGCACGCCGGGCGGGTCCTCGCAGGGGGTGGCGCCATTGGCTACGCCGGCGGCGTGCCAGGCGTCGGCTTCCTCCTGCGATTTGGCGAGGAAGCCGATCGTGCCGCCGTTGGCGGCGGTCGCCGGCTCGCCGTTGATCGGCTTCGACACCGCGAAGGTCCCGGTCTTGGTCCGGTAGAAGATCCGGTGCCTATCGACCACAGCGGGCGCCACGCCGAGCGTGCCGAGCAGCTTGTCGTAAAACGACTTGGCGGCTTCGAGGTCGTTAGTGCCGATCATGACGTGTGAAAACATGGCGTTCCTGTCCTTTTCTTGCAGTTCTTCATTGAGGTGGGACGGCAATGGCACAAGCCGGATATGGCGTGCCGTTCGCTTTTAGCACCGTTCCGCCGGCATGCTCCACGCAGCGTTTGCGATCGGGCGCAACCCTTGGTGGATTTCGGCGCGCCGTTGCCTAATCGGCGCCTGTGCGCGACTATCCGGGCTTCCATCGCCATCGGACGCGACACCATGGCTGCGTCTGCGACACGGTGGGGGCGCCGGCCCTCTGCCGATGCTCGTGGGCATTCTCCCTTTGCGGCGCTTGCGGGAATTGGCCCTGACATGTCTGATCTGGTTGTTTTCGGATTTGGATACAGTGCTCGATACTACCTTGCGGCCGATCGCGCACGGTGGCGCGAGGTGGTGGTCACTGTGCGTGACGAGGCGCGCGCGACTGCGCTGAACGCGCAGGCCGGCGGCGGTGTCCGCGCCATCGCATTCGACGGGGCCGGACCGTCGGCCGAGTTGGCCGCAGCGCTCGAACAGGCCGACGCACTTCTTGTCTCGGTGCCGCCGGGGGACGACGGCGATCCGGTGCTCGATCGCTGTGCGGACATGCTGGTCGGCGCCGGCCGTGTGCGGGACATCGTGTATTTGTCGACGCTCGGCGTCTACGGCGACCATGATGGCGGTTGGGTCAACGAGAGCAGTGACTGCCGCGCCACCGAGCGCCGTTCGCTCAGGCGTGTCGAGGCCGAGCGGGGCTGGTCAGCGCTTGGTTCTCGCCTCGGCGCCTGTGTCAGCATCCTGCGGCTCGCGGGCATTTACGGGCCCGGACGCAGCGCGTTCGAGACGCTGCGGAATGGCAACGCGCGGGTCGTCGACAAGCCGGGCCAAGTCTTCAATCGGGTTCATGTCGAGGACATCGCGCAGGCGATCAAGGCTGCATTCGAGCGGCGGGCCGGCGGACTATTCAACGTCGCCGACGACCTGCCGTCGCCGCCGGGAGATCCCATTCTGTTCGCCGCCGGGCTGCTGGGAATGAAACCGCCCCCGGTGGTCCCGTTCGAATTGGCTCGACAATCTATGTCGCCGATGGCGCTGAGCTTCTATTCGGCGTGCCGCCGGGTTCGCAACGACCGGCTTAAAGCGCTGCTCGCCGTGCAATTGCGTCACCCCAATTATCGCGACGGCCTTGCGTCGATCCTCCGCGGCTCGTAGCGGCGGCTGCGCACGGGGCACGCCCCGGATGCGCCGTGGGGCCTGTTCAGGCTGGTAAGTTCGATGGTACCGATGTCGAGCTGCCAACCCGAAGATGAGGGAAATGCCACACCATGACACTCGCCGCCAAGTCCGATGTTCAGATCGACAATGACGAGGTGCGGGTCACCGAATGGCGGCTGGCGCCGGGCGCCGCCACCGGTCACCACCGCCACGGCATGGACTACGTCATCGTTCCGGTGGCGGACGGCACCATGACCATCGTGGCGCCGGACGGCAGCCGCTCGACCGCCCAGCTCCAGGCCGGCCAGTCCTATTTCCGAAAGGCCGGCGTCGAGCACGACGTGCTCAATGAATCCACAGCCGAGATCGTATTTCTCGAGGTCGAGCTCAAGGCTTAACTGCGCGTTAAGGCCCGAGGCAGAGCTATAGACACGCGACGCGGATGGCGTCGGGCGGGCGCGTCCGATGTCACCGAGAGGTCGCAGTTGATCCCTGAATCAGCCTCAAATATCGAGCATCAAGCGCACGGGGAAGAGGCCCGTTCATGCTGAAATACATCACCGAAAAACTGATCGGGCAGATTTTGCCGTCGGTGGTCGCCACCGTGCTCGGCGCCTATGTCGTGAACGTCTACATCGTCAGGCCGAACACGGCGCCCGCCGCCCAGGAAACCCGCACCGACTCGGCCAAGGCCGAGCCCGCGAAGCCGGCGTCCGCCGCCCCCGCGATGAGCGCCGCGATTCCCGAGGCCGAAAAGGCCGACTTCATCAAGGCCGATCCGGTCAAAGCCGACGCGAAGGCGAAGGCTGCGGACAAGCCGTCGCTCCGTCACAGCATTGCCCGCGATAAGGCCGCGGCCGAGAAGGCTGCCGCCGATAAAGCGGCTAACGACAAGGCTGCGGCCGACAAGGCGCTCGCCGACAAGGCCGCGGCGAAGCCGTCGCTCGCCACCGCGACGCCCGACCCGAAGGCTTCGGAAGATCGCCGCGAGGCCGCTCGCGATCCCAACGACGTCGTCCGTGCCGCGGTCGAGCGGCTGCGCGCCGCCGAGCAGAGCAAGCCGGCGACCGACGTCGCGGCCCGCGCGCCCGAGCCGCTGAAGGCGCCCGAGACCGTCAAGGCCGCCGAGCCGTTGAAGACCGAAGCGCTCCGCATTCAGGAGCCGCCGCGCAGCACCGGCGCGCTGCAGCCGTTGCCGCCCCCGGTGAACGTCGCGGGCCCGGCCGCGAATGCGACCGCCGGAACGAGCATCGTCGGCGCCGCGCCAGTGCCGCGGACGGTGGACGCGAGCTACGATGCCTCGCGGATCACGCCGCCGGCCGACATTCCGTCGGCGATCGAGACGGCTCCGGCGCAGAAGCCGTCGGTGGTCGATGATGTGCTGTTCGGCGCGAAGTCAGTCTTCCACGCGGTGCTGCCGCGGTGATTTCCGAAGCGTGATTCTTCGCTCGCAGGCTTGCTGATCTGCTGATGCCCGGGCTGGTCCCGGGCATTCTTGCGTGAGCCAGGCACAGCGGCGAACCAGGCTCACTCAGCCAAGCAGATGGACTGTGCCCCAAACGCAAAACGCGGGCGCAGGGCCCGCGTTTGAAATCGGATCGTCGAAGGCGAGCGGCTGATTAATCAGCGCGGGCCGCGCGGGGCACCAGCGCCAGCGCCGGCACCAGCAGCGCCGGGGCGACGGTCGGCGCCGAAAGCCGGCTTCGGCTTCATCGGCAGAAGGCCTTCGCGCTGCAGCTTCTTGCGGGCCAGCTTGCGGGCGCGGCGAACGGCCTCGGCCTTTTCTCGGGCCTTCTTCTCGGACGGCTTCTCGTAATGACCGCGGAGCTTCATCTCGCGGAAAATGCCCTCGCGCTGCATCTTCTTCTTGAGCGCCTTGAGAGCTTGATCGACGTTGTTATCGCGAACGAGAACCTGCACGCGGCATCCTCTTTTCAATCAACCGGAATGTGAAATCTGGCGGGCAGGGGGCGACATCGGCCGTTTCCCTCACCTCAGGCGCGCGGATATATCAGATAGGTCCGGGCATGTCCACAGCGCCCCCGGGCCCGTCAAAGGTATCTCGTAGCCGTAAAAAGACTTTTCCGAATCTTTTTTTAGTTCCAAGAGGCATTGGAACCCAAGGTTCCAGATTGCACGCGGAAGATGAAAGATTGGGAAAGCAGGAGCGCCGATTATGAGTTTCCAGAAATATGCGGCCGAATTCATCGGTACGTTTTGGTTGACCTTCGCGGGATGCGGCAGTGCCGTGATTGCAGCGGGTTTTCCGCAGGTCGGCATCGGCCTGGTTGGCGTCTCGCTCGCGTTCGGCCTCAGCGTGATCACGATGGCCTATGCGATCGGGCATGTGTCCGGCGCGCACCTTAACCCGGCTGTGACCCTTGGTCTGGCCGCGGGCGGCCGGTTTCCGGCGGGCCAGATCGTCCCCTATGTCATCGCCCAGGTGGTCGGCGCCGTCGTCGCCGGCGCCGTCCTCTACGTGATCGCCAGCGGAACCGCCGGTTTCGATCTTGCCAAGGGATTCGCCTCGAACGGCTATGGGGAGCATTCGCCGGGCGGCTACAGCCTGACGGCCGCTCTCGTCAGCGAAGTGGTGATGACCATGATGTTCCTGTTCGTCATCATGGGCGCCACCCACGGCAAGGCGCCAGCCGGTTTCGCGCCGCTTGCCATCGGGCTGGCGCTGACGCTGATCCATTTGGTCAGCATTCCGGTCACCAACACCTCGGTCAACCCGGCGCGCAGCACCGGTCCTGCCTTGTTCGTCGGTGGATGGGCGATCCAGCAGCTGTGGCTGTTCTGGGTGGCGCCGTTGATCGGCGGCGTGCTCGGCGGGCTGCTTTACCGCTGGCTCAGCCCCGATTCGCCCTCCGGCGTCATCGAGGGCAATCGGAGCTGACCTTCACGATCGAGGCGGAGGCATCACGTCTTGTGTGAAGTGTCCGCCTCGACCACTGTGACGTGGCCCATCTTGCGGCCCGGTAGGGCGGTGCGCTTGCCGTAAAGATGCACCGTCGCGCCCGGCACCGTCAGCCACTCCGCATAGTCGTCGACGTCATGGCCGATCAGATTGGTCATGGTCACGGTGCCGTGGCGCAGCGGCTGGGCCAGCGGCCAGCCGGCGATCGCCCGGATATGCTGCTCGAACTGCGACACCGAGGCGCCGTCCAGCGTCCAATGCCCGGAATTGTGCACCCGGGGCGCGACCTCGTTGACCAGCACTCGTGCGCCACTGCCGTCCGGCACCACGAACATCTCGACGCCGAGCACGCCGACATAGCCGAGCGCGTCGGCGATGCTGGTGGCGATTCGCCGGGCTTCTTCGGCGATCGCGTCGCTGACCGGGGCCGGGGCGTGCGACACCTTGAGAATGTGGTCGCGATGCTCGTTCTCGGTGACGTCGTAGCAGACCACCTGGCCGTCGGCGCCGCGCGCGGCGATCACCGAAACTTCGCGCTCGAACGGCACGAAAGCTTCGAGAATGGCGGCCCGGGTTTCAAGGCGCTGCCATGCGGCCTCGGGATCGTCTCCCTCGCGCAGTATCGTCTGGCCCTTGCCGTCGTAGCCGAAGCGGCGGGTCTTCAGCACGGCCGGCAGGCCGAGCTTGGCGATCGCGGCGCGCAGTGTCTGCGGCGAGGTGACGTCCGCATAACCCGCGGTGCCGATGCCGAGCTTGCTGACGAAGTCCTTTTCGGCCAGCCGGTCCTGGGTGGTCTCCAGGATCTTGTAGTCCGGCAGCACCGGCGTGCGGGCGGCCAGCACCAGAGCGGCAGAGGCCGGCACGTTTTCGAACTCGTAGGTGATGACGTCGACGTCGGCGGCGAACATCTCCAGCGCTTCGACATCGGCGTATTCGGCGCAGGTCGCGTTCTGCACCACGTCGAACGCCGGCGAGTCCGGATCGGGCGAAAACACGTGGCAACGCAGGCCGAGCCGCGCGGCGGCGAGCGCCAGCATCCGGCCGAGCTGGCCGCCGCCGAGAATGCCGATGGTGTCGCCGGGCTTGAGGACTTTCTGGGTCGGGCCGCTCACGCCGAGCCCTCCGGGCGTTCGGCGATCGCGTCGGTCTGCTTCGTCCGCCAGGCGGTCAGCCGCTGCGCCAGGGCATCATCGCCCAGCGCCAGCACGCTCGCCGCCAGCAACGCCGCATTGATCGCGCCGGCCTTGCCGATCGCCAGCGTCCCGACCGGGATGCCGGCCGGCATCTGCACGATCGAATACAGCGAATCGACGCCCGACAGCGCCTTCGACTCGACCGGAACCCCGAAAACCGGCAGCTCGGTCAGCGCTGCGGTCATGCCCGGCAGATGCGCCGCACCGCCGGCCCCGGCGATGATGACCTTGTAACCAGCGGCTTTCGCCGCTTTGGCGAAGCCGTAAAGCCGGTCGGGTGTGCGGTGGGCGGAGACGATCCGAGCCTCATGGGCAACGCCGAGCGCGGTCAGGGTTTCGGCGGCGTGCCGCATCGTTTCCCAGTCCGACTGGCTGCCCATGATGATCGCAATGGGGGCTGTCATTCGAGCGATTCTTTCGCGAATCCAGAAGCATAAGAGGGGGAATATAGAGCCGGCCACCAACTGCGGCCAAGGCGCCGGGAATGCACTATCCTTTCTTGGTGAAGACCGGCAAGGGTTGTGGTGGCTCTCACGTTGATTCTGATGAAAAAGACGCCCCCCCGATCCCTGGCGGCGCGGCCCCCCGGGCGCAAGACCCGGACCGGCGCGGCTGCCAAGAAGCCGGCGCGCACCGCCAAGCCGCTCGCCGAGCCGCCCGGCAAGCCTGCGCCGCGCAGCCGCGTGGCGTCTGGTCGGGCGCCGGTCGGCGCCGAGGCGAAGATCCGGCGGCTGAAGGCGCAGCTTGCGGCCGCGCTGGCGCAAATCGACGAGCTCCGCGCCTCCGCCGACACCGATTATCTGCTTGGCATCGCCAACCGCCGCGGGTTCGAGCGCGAGCTCGACCGTGCACTGGCCTATATCAAGCGTTATGACGCCAGCGGGGCGCTGATCATGCTCGACGTCGATGGCCTCAAGCCGGTCAACGATCGGTTCGGCCATGCCGCCGGCGATGTCGTGCTGAAGGCCGTGGTGGAGGCGCTGCTCGGCCACGTCCGGGCGTCGGACCTGATCGGACGGCTCGGCGGCGATGAATTCGCACTTCTGCTGTGGAACCTCAGCGAAGCCGACGCCCGCAAGAAAGCGGCGGCGTTGGAAGAAGCGGTGGACCGGCTGCCGATCCAGTTCGGCGCCCACACCGTGTCGGCCGGCATATCGGCCGGCGTGGCGATGCTGACCGGTGACATGGATGCGGCCGAGGCGCTCGCCAGCGCGGATCGGGCGATGTACGTCCGCAAGGCGCAGCGGCGCGCTGCGTCCGGCCGATCGGTCAGGCGATGATGTCGGGCGTGATCTGATCTTCGATGAACGCGATGCGGTCACGCAGCGCCAGCTTGCGCTTCTTCAGCCGCTGCAGCCGCAACAGATCGGGGGCCGGCGAATGTTGCAGCGCATCAATCGCCGCATCGAGATCGCGGTGTTCCTGCTGCAGCTTCGCGAGCTCGGCACCGAACTCGCCTTCGTCTTCGTCGGTCATGACCTGGAACAGCTTGGATAGGTCCACGGAGCACGGACCATCGCGGGAGAGTGGGAACGGTTTCGCCCGATTATCGCCTTTGCGCTCTGTGTGAGCAAGCGGCGCAGCTGCATCGTTCGTCGAACGAGACCTTAGGCGAAACAATCATTGCGAAGACGTTAACACGCCGTCAGCCGAGAATGGCCGGCGCCACAATCGCGGCGAGACTGTGCGTGAACCGTGTAGCTGTGCGTCGCAGCACGTGTATCTCCGCGCGCGTATCGACCGGGCTGATCCAGAATCGTTTCAGTCAGCCGAGTAATTGTGACGCAGATATTTCAAAGCCATCGACAGCCGCGCTGAGAGATGTACACTCACTCGTCCGGATGGAATCTAGTCTCACTCACAGAGGAGGTTTCGTATGGCACTTCAGTCGCATCTCGTCGAACTTGAACGTAAGCACAAAGTTCTAGAGTCCCAACTGCACGAAGCGCTCGCCCATCCCTCCACGGACGATATTCGTATCGCCGAGCTGAAACGTCGCAAACTCATGGTACGGGACGAAATCAACCGGCTGAAGCAAGGCTCTGCCACGATCCACTGACCGAACTGCTGCAGCACATCGCATCGTTGCGCGCATGTTCGGCGCTTAGGCGCTGATAGCATCGCAACTAACGAGGTCTCGCAGGGCACGTGACGGTCTCCGGTCTGCGCCATCTATCCGGGACGCTTCGGCGTCGGCGCATCGACCGGGGATCTGCCACGGTGCAGTACCTGGCGATCAATTGGCCGATCATCGGCCGCGCTGATCAACGGCTCGCGCGATCATCTTCCTCATATTTGCTGATCTGACCCTCGCGCATCAGGCGCGATCGGCTGCTTGCGCCAGGTCGACCACATAATCGGCGATCGCCAACGAGGCGGTCAGGCCCGGCGACTCGATCCCGAACAAATTGATCAGACCGGCCACGCCGTGCTCGCGTTGGCCCTGGATGACAAAATCCTGTACCGCGACGGCAGGCGGAACAATCTTTGGTCGAATTCCTGAGTAGCCCGGCGCCAGCGCGCCGTCGGGCAGGCCAGGCCAATATTTGCGGATGGCCGGATAGAACCGCTCCGCCCGCGCCGGGTCGACGACGTAGTCGATGTGGTCGATCCATTCGACGTCCGGCCCGAACCGTGCCTGGCCCGCCAGGTCCAGCGTTAGATGCACCCCAAGTCCACCGGGCTCCGGCACCGGATAAATCAGGCGTGAGAAAGGCGCACGGACGCCGCAACTGAAGTAATTGCCTTTCGCCAAGTAAGCAGTTGGGATCTGCGCCGGCGGCATCGGAGCGATTGCGCCTGCTATCGCCGGCGCGTTCAGTCCCGCGGCGTTGATCAGCAAGCGGCATCCCAGCGTCATCGGGGCCTCGCCGCCGACTTCCAGAACCAGTCCGTCGGCGCCGGCCGTGGCCCCGAGCAATGGCGCATGGAAGGCGAAAGCCGCGCCGGCATCCTCCGCGTCGCCGCGCAGCGCCAGCATATAAGCATGGCTGTCGATGATTCCGGTCGACGGCGACAGCAATGCCGCAACGCAGGTCAGCGCCGGCTCGAGCGCACGCGCCGCCGCGCCGTCGAGCACGCCGAGATCGTCGACGCCGTTCGCCGCCGCATGGGCCCGGATCGCCGCGAGCTTGTCCGCTTCTGCCGACGTCGTCGCAACGATCAGCTTGCCGCAATTGCGGTGAGGGATGCCGTGCTCGCGGCAATACGAATACAGCGCCTGTTTGCCGGTGACGCAGAACTGCGCCATCAGGCTGCCGGCGCGGTAGTAGATTCCCGCATGAATGACTTCGCTGTTGCGCGATGACGTGCCGGTGCCGATGCCCTCAGCGGCTTCCAACACGATCACTTCGCGTCCCGAGCCCGCGAGCCGCCGCGCGATTGCCAGGCCGACCACCCCGGCGCCGACCACGACGCACTCCACCGTATCCATCACCGCCGCTCCGTCACACCGCTTCGAGAAGAGCGGAGTGTTATCGGAGGATTAACCATCGGACGTCAATTGATGAAAGGACGGCACGATCTGGATGACAGACCTGCGGTGTTTACGCGTTCAAAATGAGTTGCAGGCCAGATTCCATCAGAAATTGTTGGGTGTTGCATGGTGCCGAGGGTTTGGACGACAAGCAGCGGGGCAGCGTCAGCTGCGGCGGTGGCTTGGCTGTTCGCCTCCAGCACCGTGGCGTTGGCTGAATCCGGCTTTCAGCCGACCAGCTATGTGGGCGCGCTGGAGCCGGAGCTGGTCTGGGAACTGCTGATCGGCGGCCTGGTGCTCGCCTGCGCCACCAGCGGAATCGCGCTGTGGGCCACCGCTGTGATCCGCCGTCAACGTCGCGCCGAACGTCGCAAGAACGTGCTGGTCGATTCCATGCTGAACAAGCTGCAGCAGGGCGTCGTCATCATCGACGCCAAGGGCCGGCTGGTGTTCTGCAACGATCCCTATTTGGAGATGTACGGTCTCTGCCGCGCCGACGTGCGGCAAGGCATGGACGGTCGCGATCTGCTGGCGCTGCGCCGGGCGCGCGGCATGCTCGATCTCAGCAACAAGGAGTTTCTGAGGAGCGCCGCAACGCCGGAGGGGCTCATCAGCGAACTGCCGGACGGCCGCTTCATCCAGGTCAAGTTTTCGAAGCTCGCCAATGGCGGCACGATCTCGACCCATAACGACTGCACCGAACTGCGCCGGATCTCGAAGCAGCTTTCGACCACCAGCCAGTTCCTGGAATCGGTGATCGACAACATTCCGGTTTGCGTGGCCGCCAAGAGTATCGAAGACGGGCGCTACATCCTGGCGAACCGCGCATTCGAACGACTGTCGCGGCTGCCGCGCGAAAAGATCATCGGCTCCACTGCCGAAGATCTGTATGCGCCAGAGTCCGCGGCGGCGATCCGGGCTGCTGATGAAGCGGCACTCGCCTCGGGTAAAGGCGAGTATCGCTCCGACCTCGCGATCGCACTCGGCAATCGCAATGTCGTCCTCGCGTCGGAGCGCGTCGTGGCCCGCAACGAGCGCAACGAACCCGAATTCATCATCGCTCTGTTCCAGGACGTCACCGACCGTCTGGCGCTGGCGCGCGAACTCGACAAGACCCGGAAATTCCTCGAGCTGGTGATCGACAACATCCCGGTCGGGCTCACCGTTCAGAACAGCGGCACCGGCCGCTACGTGCTGGCCAATCGCGGCGCCGAAGTCATCCTCAACCGCCGCCGCGAAGACGCGCTCGGTCTGACCTCGGGCGAGATCTTCAATGCCAAGGAAGCACGGCTGATCGCCGAGCGCGACGACCTCGCGATCCGCAAGGGTGGGCTGATGGTCGAGGAGCATCCGATCAGCACCAAGGACGGCCTCCGGCTGTTCGTCACCCGGCGCATCACGGTCGCCGACGAGGCGGGCGCCGAAAACTATCTGATCAAGACCCATGTCGACGTCACCGACCGCCGCCAGACCGAGGCGCGGATGGCGCATATGGCGTATCATGACGGCCTCACCGGCCTGCCCAACCGGCCGGCTTTCCTGAAATCGCTGTCGCAGATGATCGAGGCCTGCGACTGCTCGGCCGACGAGTTCGCGGTGCTCACCGTCGATCTCGACGGACTGGCTGAGATCAACGACGTGTTCGGTCACGCCATCGGCGACAAGCTGCTGGTCGAGGTCGCGCATCGGATCGAAGCAGCCTCGCGCGGCGGCGTGGTGGCGCGGCTCAGCGGCGATGAATTCGGACTGCTGATCGACGGCGCCCAGCCGGCTGCCGGCTATGAGCTCGCCCAACGCGTTTTGCACGAACTCGCCACCGGTTTCGAGATCGAAGGCAAGAGGGTCCGCACCGGCGCCACCACCGGGATCGCGCTGTTCCCGCGCGACGGTCGCGATGCCGCCTCGCTGCTCGCCAACGCGGGCGCGGCACTGTTTCGCGCCAAGGGCCGCGCGCGCGGCACCATCAGCGTGTTCGCGCCCGAAATGGACATGCAGATCCGCGGCCGCCGCGCATTGCATCAGGATCTGTCGAGCGCGATCCGCAACGGCGAACTGTCGCTGCACTATCAGCCGCAGGCGTCGAGCAGCAAACAACTGGCCGAGAGTAACGTCGTCGGCTTCGAGGCCCTGGCGCGGTGGCTGCATCCGAGCCGCGGCTTCGTGCCGCCGTCCGAATTCATCCCGCTGGCGGAAGAGAGCGGCCTGATCGTCGAGATCGGCGAGTGGATCCTGCGCGAGGCCTGCCAGCAGGCGGCGTCGTGGCCGAAGCCGCTGCAGATCGCCGTCAACCTCTCGCCGGCGCAATTTCTCAACAGCGATCTCGTCACCTTCGTGCATCGCGTGCTGCTCGAGACCGGGCTGCAGCCGGGGCGGCTCGAGCTCGAAATCACCGAAGGCGTGCTGATCGAGGATTTCGAGCGGGGCCTGTCGCTGCTGCGCCGGCTCAAGGCGCTCGGCGTGCGCGTCTCGATGGACGATTTCGGCAGCGGCTACTCGTCGCTGACCTATCTGCAGGCGTTCCCGTTCGACAAGATCAAGATCGACCGCGCCTTCATCATGAACCTCGGCCGAAACGTGCAGTCGGCCGCGATCGTGCGCGCCGTGATCGGGCTCGGCCACGGTCTCGGCGTGTCGCTGGTGGCGGAAGGCGTCGAGACCCAGGAGCAGCTCGACTTCCTGGTCGACGAAGGCTGCGACGCGGTTCAGGGCTATCTGATCGGCCGCCCGGCACCGATCGACGACTATCCCTGGCTGATCGGATTGCCGCCGCGCGCCGGCAGCTCTGTCGCCCGGTCGCGGCAGGTGAGCTGATCGCCCACCTGCTTTCGCGCAGCTTCGGCTCTGTCAGTTCACGCCTTGGCCTTGTCGGCGCTGCTGCCGAACGCCACCGGCGTCTGCGGCCGCTCATCGACATGCAGCGTGAACAGGTCCGGCCGCGCATAGTGCCCGACCGCGTCGAAATCCAGCGTGGCGCCGAGAATGTCGTCGGTGTCGATGTCGGCGGTGAGGATGCCTTCTTCGTCGAGCAGCGGGCCGGCGAGCACTTCGCCGAGCGGCCCGACGATCACCGAGCGGCCGTGCATCATCCACTCGTCCGCGCCCGCCTCGATCCGGCTGGCGTAGTCGGCCGGGAAATCCGAGCGCCGCATCACCTGGCAGGCGCCGATCACGAAGCAGCGGCCTTCCAGGGCGATGTGGCGCATGGTGGCGATCCAGCTCTCGCGGTCGTCGGCGGTGGGCGCGGCCCAGATCTGCACGCCCTTGGCGTAGTACGCCGCGCGCATCAGCGGCATATAGTGCTCCCAGCAGATCGCGCCGCCGAGCCGGCCGTACGGCGTGTCCACCACGGTGAGGGTCGAGCCGTCGCCGAAGCCCCACACCAGCCGCTCCGAGCCGGTCGGCATGATCTTGCGGTGAATGCCGAGCAGGCCGCCCGGCGCCAGATACAGCGCCGTGCAATACAGCGTGCCGCCCTCGCGCTCGATCACGCCGACCACGGCGTGGATATCGTGCTCGGCGCAGGCGGCGACGAGCTGGTCGACTTCGGGCCCCGGAATGGCGATGGCGCCGCGGACGTAGCGGGCGAAGTCCTCACGGCCTTCCGGCGTACGGCGACCGACCGAGCAGCCGAAGTCGAGGCCCTTCGGATAGCCGCCGATGAAGGCTTCGGGAAACACCGCGATCTGTACGCCCTTGGCGGCGGCTTCGCCGAGCAGCGCGACGGTGCGGGCGGTCGCGGCCGCGGCGTCGAACGGAATGGTAATCGCCTGAACGGCCGCGACTTTCAACTTGGCCATCTGATGAGTCCTTATGATGCGGTGGTGGGAGTGATCTGCGCGTCCCGCCACAGCGGACGGTCGAGATCGAACAAATCGCGGGTGCGGGTGTAGGCGGAGGCGCCATGCATCCTGCCGACGAGATCGAGCGCGGCGGGATCGACGCGCGGGCGCTCCGGATCGCCGGTCAGGACGTGCTGGGCGTAGTGCGCGTGGAGCACTTCGCCGACCACCATCACCTGGCCGGGGCCGGTGTCGAGCCAATGCGTGCGGCGGCATTCGAACGCGACCGGCGAGGCCGCGATGCGCGGCGGCCGGATCGCGACGCTCGGGAGGGTTTCCAATCCTGCGAGATCGAGTTCATCGATCTCGGGCGGAGCTTCGACGCAGGTGGCGTTCATCGCCTCGACCAAACCGAACGGCACGAGATTGACGACGAATTCGCCACTCGCGCGGATGTTTGCGGCCGTATCCTTCGGCGCGTCGGGGCGCGCCAAAATGCCGAGTGCGATCACCGGCCGGTCAGAGCCGAACATGTTGAAGAACGAGTAGGGCGCCGCGTTGATGCAGCCATCGGGCGCACAGCTGACGACCCATGCGATCGGGCGTGGCATGATGGTCGAGGCCATCAACCGGTAGCGATCCGCGCCGGACATCTGGGCGAAGTCGAAGTGACGCTGCGGTGGTGATACCAAGTCGTGCATTTTGGCTAACGGTTCTCGTCATGGCCGGGCTCGTCCCGGCCATCCACGTTCTTACTTGGGGTAGTCGCTCAAAGGCGTGGATGGCCGGCACAAGGCCGGCCATGACGAGGTCAGACGTGCAGCCTGAGCCCGTTTACGCGCGGGTGATCTTCACGCTCTTGGGGTCGAAGCCCTCAGCGGCGGCTTCCTTGTCGACCGCGCTGGCGATCGTGGTGTCGACGAACTTGGTCACGTCGGGCACGCGCGGCAGCAGCTTGTTCTCGACGCCCCATTTGGCGAGCAACTCCATCTTGGCGATCTGCGCCGGAGTCAGCGTCGCCTTGATGTCGGTGTAAGCCTTGGCGCTCCACGCCGGATCGTAGCTCGACGCCTTTTGCAGCACCTCGACCGGGATGTTCTTGGCGGGCTCCAGCGTGCGAAACCAGCCGTTGACCAGATCGTTGTTCTGGCTGGCGAAGAACAGCGCTTCGGAGTTCGCCTTCAGCATCCGCTTCAGCACCGCGGGGCGATCCTTGAAGAAGCGGTTGTTGGCGGCCAGCACGATCACCGGGGTGACGTTCTGCGAGACCACTTTCGCGTGGCCGGAGTTCTCGAAGAACGACACGAACGGATCGTAGGTGAAGAAGGCGTCGATGCGCTGCGAGCCGACCGCGTCGGCGAGTTCGGCGGGGCCGACGTTGACGAAAGTGACGTCCTTGCCCGGCACCAGCCCGGCCTTCGACACCGCTTCCTGCGCATTCTGGAACGCGGTGATGCCGAAGGTGCCGAACACCTGCTTGCCCTTGAGACCGGCGAGATCAGTGATGCCGGACTTATTGGTGGTGAGCACCGCCGAGCGGAAGATCGCCTGCGACGACACCGTGGTAACCGGCGCGCCGATCGCCATGGTGGTGACGGCGGCAAAGTCGGACAGTGTGCCGATATCGGCGGCGCCGGAGACCAGCGCCTCGGTGATCGCCGGCGAGGCGGCGAGCTGGATCATCTCCATCTTCAGGCCGTTGCGTTCCGCGATGTCGGTCCGCATCAGCACATGGGCGATCTGGGCCGACACCGTCGTGGTGTTGAACCAGGCCATCTTGACGACGTCGCCCTGCTGCGCGCGCAGGATCGACGGCGCCGCGAGCGGCAAAGTGGCGGCAAAGCCGGCGGCGAGCTGTCCGAAGCGGCGGCGCGATAGATTGATTGTCACGGCTTATTCCCCTTTTTGCCATTCAGGCTTCAGCGTCTCCCACAGGTCTTTGACCGTGGAGACGAACCATGGATCGGATCGCATCTCGGCAGTGCGGGGCCGCGGCAGCGGCACCAGCACTTCGTCGCGCACCCGGCCGGGGCGCGGACTCATCACCACGACGCGGTCGGCGAGGAACACCGCCTCGTCGATGCCGTGGGTGACGAAGATGACGGTCTTGCCGGCCTCGGTGGAAATGCGGGCGATCTCTTCCTGCAGCAGCACGCGGGTCTGCGCGTCGAGCGCGCCGAACGGCTCGTCCATCAGCAGGATGTCGGGATCGGGCGCCAGCGCGCGGGCGATCGCGGCGCGCTGCTTCATGCCGCCGGACATCTGGTGCGGATATTTGTCTTCGAAGCCGGACAGATGCACGGTGGCGATCAGCGCGCGGGCGATCTCGGCACGCTGCGCCTTCGGCATGCCCTTCGCCTTGAGGCCGAACTCGACGTTCTGTTGCACCGTCATCCAGCCGAACAGTGCGTAGTCCTGGAAGACGACGGTGCGCGAGGCGTCGGGCTTGGAGATCGGCCGGCCGTTCTGCAGGATCTGGCCGGTCGAGGCCGACTGGAAGCCCGCGATGATGCCGAGCAGCGTCGACTTTCCGCACCCGGAGGGGCCGAGCAGCGAGATGAACTCGCCTTTCTTGATGCGCAGCGACACGCCGTCGAGCGCGATCACCGCCTGGTGGGTTGTCTTGGAGTCGTAGACCTTGCCGACATTGCGGATGTCGATCTGGACTTCGGCGGCTGCGGCACTGGCGGCTGAGGCCGGCGCGGCAGCGGAGATAGCTGGAATAGCCAATGCGAGATTTGCGGTCATGGGATTGCCTCAGCTGCGCTCGGAAGGAGCCCACGCGTTCACGCGCCGCTCGATGCGTTCAAGGATCGCCGACATTGCGAAGCCGATCAGTCCGATGGTGACCATGCCGGCCACGACGTTGTTGATCTGGAAGAGCATGCGCGACTGCTGGATCAGGTAGCCGAGGCCGGTCTGGGCCGCGATCAGCTCGGCGGTGACGACGCACATCCAGCCGACGCCGAGGGCGATCCGCAGGCCCGGCAGGATGATCGGCAGCGAGGCGGGGATCAGCACGTCGGTGAACAGCTGCCAGGGCTTGGCACCGAGGCACAGCGCGGCGTTCATCTGATTGCGGTCGAGGCCGCGGATTGCCGTGTAGGTGGCGATGAACACCGGGAATACGGCGCCGAGGAAGACCAGGAAGTAGGAGGCGGCGTCGCCGAGCCCGAACCACAGGATGGTGATCGGGATCCAGGCCAGCGGCGGGATCGGCCGCAGCGCCTCGATGACCGGCCGCACATAGTCCGACACGGTGCGCCACCAGCCGCAGAGCAGGCCGAGCGCCAGCCCGACGATGCAGGCGAACAGAAAGCCGACCGCGACGCGCTGCAGGCTGGCGCCGAGATGAATCCACAGCGAGCCGTCGAGCGCGAGCTCCCACAGCGCCTCGGCGATCGCCACCGGCGACGGCAGCAGGAAGCCGTCGACCAGGTTGAGCTGGGTCACCGCCTGCCAGATTGCAAAGAATGCCGTCAGACCGACCGCGGCCCGCATCGGCCGGCCCGAAAAGGCGGTCTGCAGCATCGTGGTTTTCGGCCTCGTGGCGTCGACCGGCAGGCGGCCCGCATCGGCTTCCGCTTCCATCTGCACTGCTCCTTTGGTCGTGCCCTCCACAACGAGGCACCATTGGAGCATGGTTATGTCGGACAATTCCGTCAATCTTGAATCGGCGGCTGTCGGAATATAATTCAGGCATAACCCACCAAATACTGCACATAGTGACGCCAGTTGCCGGCTATGCGCGCAGAGACATGGGAAATGACTATAAAGTATCGGATAAATCCGACAATAGACGTAGCGGTCCGGATCGGACATGGTCGGCCTGCCGGCGCTGTGGGGAATGATGGTGGATATCGAAGCGAAACTGGCCCGGATCGGCATCACGGGATCGCTGTACAAGCTGTACCTGACCGCCGTAGGCCTCGGCGGCGCGTCGGTGACGGCGGTTGCGGCCAAGGCCGGCCTGCCGCGGACCACGGCCCACGATGCGTTGGCGAAGCTGGAATCCGAGGGGCTGGTGCGCTTCGTCGACCACGGCAAGCGGCGCTTTGTGGTCGCGCAGGAGCCCGGCATCCTGCTGGAGCGGCTCGAGGCGCGCCGGCAGATGCTGGAAGACGTCATGCCGGTGCTGCGCTCGATGTATCATCACGAGAGCGGCCAGCCGAACGTGCGCTTCCATCCGGGGCCCGAGGGCATCCGCACGACGCTGTGGGATACGCTGTCGGGCGGCGACAAGGTACTGCGCGCGACGCTGTCGATGCGCGAACTGATGGCCGAGCCCGGCCTGGAGGAGATAGAGCGCTATCTGATCGAGCGCGCCCGCCGCGGCATCTGGCTGCGGGTGATCCGCTCCGCCGAGCGCGACATCGCGCCGATCTGGCCGTCGAGTGAGGAGCACCGCCGCGAGCTGCGCTACGCGCCGCAGGCGCACACCTTGTCGATGACCTGCTTCATCTACGGCAACAAGGTGTGCCTGATCTCGTCGGCGCGGGAGAGCTACGGCCTGATCATCGACAGCGCCGAATTTGCGGCGTTTCAAGCGTCGATGTTCGACGCGATGTGGAGCCTGAGTACGCCCGACGCGCAGGCGGTGATCGCGACTGACGAGACCGAAGACTGACGCGAGCGCGCCGGCGTCGCGTGGCGTACTGAGCCCGAGCTTCGCGGCTGTTGAGCCGCCCGCGATTGGCCGCTACAGCTTTGCGGTTGTGATCGGATCAGGATGGGGGCGGATACCGGGGATATGACTGAGCACGCTGGGGATGCCACGCCGGCCGAGATCGCCGGTGCGCCGCTATTGCGGATCGAGGCGGTGGAGAAGCGCTTCGGCGGCTTCGTCGCGGTGGACGGGCTGTCACTCGATATCAAGGCCGGCGAGTTCTTTGCGCTGCTCGGGCCGAGCGGTTGCGGCAAGACCACGCTGCTGCGGATGCTCGCGGGCTTCGAGACGCCCGACAGCGGACGCATCCTGCTCGGCGGCGACGACATCGCGCCGGTGCTGCCGCACGAGCGCCCGGTCAACATGATGTTCCAGAACTACGCACTGTTCCCGCATCTGTCGGTGGCGAACAACATCGCCTTCGGGCTGAAGCGCGCCGGCCTGCCGCGCAAGGAGATCAAGCAGCGCGTCGCCGAGATGGTGGCGCTGGCGAAGCTCGAAGGCATGGAGAAGCGCCGGCCCGACCAGCTCTCCGGCGGTCAGCAGCAGCGCGTCGCCCTGGCCCGCGCGCTGGCGCGGCGGCCGAAGCTGTTGCTGCTCGACGAGCCGATGGCGGCGCTCGACAAGAAACTGCGCGAAAACACCCAGCTCGAACTGATCGCGCTGCAGAAGAAGCTTGGGACCACCTTTGTCATCGTCACCCACGATCAGGACGAGGCGATGACGGTGGCCGATCGGATCGGCGTGATGCGGGCCGGCAAGCTCGAACAGGTCGCCACGCCGCGCCGGCTGTACGAGACCCCGGCGTCGCGCTGGGTCGCGGAGTTCGTCGGCGACGTCAACATCCTGGACGGCAGCATCACGTCGCGTGAGCACGGGCGGCTGACTGTGGCGACAAGCGGTGCGGGCGCGGTGACGGCGACCGCGCCGGCTCAGCCGATCGATGCGGCGTCGGTCGCGCTGGCGATCCGGCCCGAAAAAATCAAGCTGTCGCGGCGCGGTCCGGCGACCGATCCGGGCCATGCCGATGCGATGAACCGGCTGGGTGGCGAGGTCGTGGAGGTCGGCTATGTCGGCGGCCTGACGAGCTACAAGGTGCGGCTCGATGCCGGCGCCGTGCTGCATGCCAAGATGGCCAATACCACGCGGCTCGACAGCGACGTGTATCAGGCCGGCCAGCATGTGGTGGCGTGGTTCGCCCCCGACGATTGCGTGGTGCTGGACAGATGAGGGCAGCGCGATGAGAGCTTGGCGATGAGCGGCGCACGCGAGATATTCACCCGACCGGCGCGGCTCGCGGTGATCGCACCGTATCTGTGGATGGCGCTGTTCTTCCTGGTGCCGTTCGGCTTCGTGGTCAAGATCAGCCTGTCGCAGAGCGCGATCGCGCAGCCGCCTTACACGCCGGTGTTCGATCTCGCCGCCGGCTGGGACGCTCTGATGGCGGCGTTCGCGGCGCTGTCGCTGGACAATTTCCGGCTGCTGATCTCGGACAACCTCTATGTGCTGTCCTACCTGCGCAGCCTTGTCGTGGCGGCGGTGTCGACCGCGATCCTGCTGCTGATCGGTTATCCGATCGCGTACGCGATGGCGCGGCTGCCGCGCCGCTGGCAGCCGCTCGCGATGATGCTGGTGATCGTGCCGTTCTGGACCTCGTTCCTGATCCGGATCTACGCCTGGATCAACATTCTCCAGCACGACGGCCTGCTCAACAAGACGCTGCTGGCGCTGCATCTGATTTCCGCGCCGCTGGTGTGGCTGTCGACCGACACTGCGATGTATGTCGGCATCGTCTATTCCTATCTGCCGTTCATGGTGCTGCCGCTGTATGCGACGCTGGCCAAGCTGCCGCATGCGCTCGGCGAGGCCGCGGCCGATCTCGGCGCCTCGCCGCGGCAGGCGTTCTGGCTGGTGACGTTTCCGCTGTCGCTGCCCGGCATCGGCGCCGGCGTGTTGCTGTGCTTCATCCCGATCGTCGGCGAATTCGTGATCCCCGATCTGCTCGCCGGCTCCGGCTCGCAGATGATCGGGCAGACGCTGTGGCTGGAGTTCTTCACCAATCGCGACTGGCCGGTGGCCTCGGCGATCGCGGTCGTCCTGCTCGGCGTTCTGCTGCTGCCGCTCTTGATCTACGAACGCGTGCAGCGCCGTCAGCTCGAAGGAGGACGGTGATAGCTGCGATGGCTCAGCCCATCCGGCTCTCACCCCGGACGCGGAATGCGGCCGCCCGGTGGATAAGTCATCGATAGCAGAGCGACTTCCTCGACCGCGTGGTCAGCCTGTCCGCATCCGTGCGAATCCCGATCGGTCCATCAGATGGACCGACGGTTCATTTCTTTTGACATCCGCCGGAGCGGATGCAAAGACATCGATCGGAAGAGCCTGCATTGAAACGCCGGGCTCACTTCGTCGGGGAGAACACCATGTTGAGATTTGCTCTGCTGCTTGGCGCGACGGTTTCGATCGCAGTGATGCCGGGCGCGAAGGCGCAGGAGCAACCTTTCAAGATCGGCGTTTCGAACGATCAATCCGGTCCTTATGCGGACCAGGGCGGCCCGGGATCGGCGCTTGCCGCGCGCATGGCTGTCGAGGATTTCGGCGGCAAGGTGCTTGGACGAACGATCGAGGTCGTTGTCGCGGACAATCAGAACAAGCCCGATCTCGCGTCGCAGATCGCGCGGCGCTTCTTCGAGGTCGAAGGTGTCAGCGCCATCACCGACGGCGGCACGTCGGCAGCAGGGCTTGCGGCGCAGAGCATGGCGACGCAACTCAACAAGACGATGCTCAACACCGCGGGCACCGCGCCGGGCTTCAGTGGTGCTCTTTGCTCCCCGTCGGGTACGCAATGGGCCACCAGCTCCTACGCACTCGCAAACACGGTGGCGAAGGATCTGGTCCGCGAAGGCGGCAAGAAGTGGTTCTTCGTGACGACGGATTCCGCCTTCGGCAACGCCCTCGAGCCGGAAACCGTGAAGGCCATCAAGGCCGCGGGTGGAACGACGCTCGGCAGCGTCAAGCATCCGATCAATACGGCGGACTTCTCGTCGTTCCTGCTGCAGGCGCAAGGATCCGGCGCGGATGTCGTCGCCCTTGCTGTGGGCGGATCCGATCTGATCACCGCCATGAAGCAGGCCAAGGAATTCGCGATTCCCGGCCGCATGGTGGCGCTCTATGTCAGCCAGCCCGAAGTCGACTCGATGGGGCCGGAGACCGCGCAAGGCCTGCATTTCGCGACGCCGTTCTACTGGAATCTCAACGAGACCACGCGTGCCTGGTCGAAGCGTTTCGTCGAGCGGCACAAGAAGATGCCGAGCATGATCCACGCCAACACCTATGTGGCGGTCACGCATTATCTGAAGGCCGTTGCGGCCGTCGGATCGGACAAGGGTGCCGATGTGGTCGCGAAGATGAAAGAGCTGCCGATCGGCGACAAGGCGCTGATCCAGAACGCATCGATCAAGGGCAATGGCCGCGTGATCATGGACATGTACGTCGCGCGCGCCAAGAAGCCGGGTGCGGCGACCATGCCGGGCGACAGCTTCGAGATCGTCGGTACCGTGCCGGCGAACGAAGCCTTCGAGGACATCGCTGTGTCCGGATGTCCTCTCATCAAGAACTAACGACCTTGCCCGACGCAGCGAAGATGCCCGTCAACGCTCTGTTGCGCGGGCTTCTCGTTCTTGAAGCCGTGAACGCTTACGGTCCGGTCGGTCTGTCGGAAGTCCGCGACATCACCGGACTGCCGAAAGCGACGACGTTGCGGCTGCTCGAAAGCCTGCGGCAGGTGGGGTATCTTTCGTTCGACGAGACGGCGCGCACCTACACGGTCGGGCTGCGCGCGCTGGCCTTGTCGAACAACATCTCTCACGAAAATCATCTGGTGGAGACAGCGCGGCCGATCATGGAGCGGCTGCGCCTGAAACTCGGCTGGCCGTCCGATCTGGCGATTTTCCAGCTCGACAAGATGGTCATCGTCGACACCAACCGAAAACCCGGCATGCTGTCGAGCAATCGCTCGATCGGGTCGCGCGTGCCGATGCTGGCGTCGGCAACCGGACGCGTCTATCTCGCCAATATGGCGCCGGACGAACGCGCCGATTTGCTCGCGAGGTTGCGTCTGTCGAGCGATCCGTTCGAGAAGCTGGCGCGCAACGCGAAGGCTGTCGACAAAATCGTCAAGACCACGCTGGAGCGCGGCTACGCGGTTTCCGATCAGGAGTTTTTGAAGACCAACCGTGGCGCTGCCGTTGCGGTCAAACACGGCGACGAAGTCATCTGTGTCATCAACCTGATCGCCATCGCGTCACTGGCGACACTCGAGGATATCGAGCGCCGCTATATTCCCATGCTGTTCGAGGCTAAGGCTGAACTCGAAGAGCAGATGCGCGGCGCTTTCCGTCCGCGAGACACAAACGCAGCGCGGGCCACGCGCGTGATGGCGAAAGCTGACAAATGAAACTCTATCATTCAACCGCATCTCCGTTCGTTCGCAAGGTGATGGTGCTTGCCCATGAAACCGGCCTTGCCGATCGGCTCGAGCGGGTGTCGGCGGTTGTCAGTCCGGTCGCACGTGCTGCAAGCGTCGTCGCCCACAATCCGACGGGCCACATCCCAACCCTGGTTCTGGATGACGGCACCGCCCTCTACGACAGTGGGGTGATCTGCCAGTATCTCGACACGTTGCATGATGGGCCGCCGTTACTTCCCGCAGGACCTCTTGAACGCGCGCGTGCGCTTTGCCTGCAGGCGCTAGGCGACGGAATCATGAACGCGGGCGTATTGGTCCGTTTCGAGAATGCACTGCGCCCGCCCGAGCTGCGCTGGCAGGCCTGGCTCGACGGGCAGACCGCGAAAATTCAATCCAGCCTTGATGTGCTGGAGCGCGACTGGCTGGCATATCTGGAGCAACCGATCGATATCGGGACCGTCACGGTCGCCTGTGCGCTCGGCTATATCGATTTTCGCGAGCTTTGCCCGGGTTGGCGGGACACGGTGCCGTCGCTTGCCGACTGGTATGCACGCTTCGCGGAGCGACGCTCGATGCAGCAGACGCAACTTCGCGCCATTGCGTAACCTCGTGAGAAACCGGATCGAACAGGAGACATCGTGAGCGGCATGTTCAAGGACAGCGTCATTCTCATCACCGGCGGAGCGGCCGGCATCGGACGAGCGACAGGCGAACTGCTCGCGCAGCAGGGCGGCCGCATCAACATCCTCGATCTCACCGTCGACAAGGTGCCGGCTGATTGGACCGCCTATCAGGGCAGCGTGACGGACGACGCCGCAATCAGCTCCGCGGTCGACGACATCGTCGCGCGCGAAGGCCGCATCGACATCCTCGTCAACAATGCGGGTATCAGTTTCTACGGCAGCATCGAAGACGGAACGATGGACGATTGGTCGCGCGTGATCGATGTCAATCTCATCAGCGTGGCGCGGGTCTCGCGTCTGGTGCTGCCTCACCTGCGGAAGTCGCGCCATCCGGCCATCGTGAACATCGCGTCGTGCCTGGCACAGACCGGCCTGGCGCGGCGTGCTCTGTATTCGGCGACGAAAGGCGGGGTCGAGGCGCTGACGCGGGCGATGGCCGCAGACCTGGTTTCAGAAGGCATCCGCGTCAATTGCGTCAATCCCGGCACGGTCGATACGGATTTCGTGCGCGGTCTCGCGACACAGACCGGTCGGGACGTCAGCGAATTCGCCGCCCGGCAGGCGACCGGACACATGGTATCTCCGGACGAGGTTGCCCACGCGGTCGCCTATTTGGCGCGTCCCGGCGCGAGGTCCACCATCGGATCGGTCCTGACTGTCGAAGCTGGCTTCGGTCAACTGCATAGCTAGCGCGGTTCTGCTTCTGACAGAAACACCGCCTCTTAGGATGACGAGGCCGCAGTTGAGGATCTGGGAGGCTTCAAGCGATCGATAACGCGCTTGAAACCGGCGAGTAGGCCGCACATAGATGAGGACTTCTGCGCTACTTGGAAACGGTGGCGACGAAGGAGAAGGCCGGCCTACCCATGAAACTCTCGCGCTTCAACCTCGTCTCGTTGACGCTCGGTCTGGCGTTTCTGTATCTGCCGATCGTCATCATGGTGATCTATTCGTTCAACGACTCGCGCCTGGTGACGGTGTGGGGCGGCTGGTCGCTGCGCTGGTATCGCGAATTGTTTCAGGACGAGGCGATGCTCGCCGCGGCGTGGATGAGCCTGCGCGTGGCGATCGCCTCGGCGACGGCGGCCGCGGTGCTTGGTACGCTGGCGGCTGTAGCGCTGTCGCGCGCCGGGCACTTCCGCGGCCGCACGCTGTTCTCGGGCATGCTGTATGCGCCGCTGGTGATGCCGGAAGTGATCACCGGGCTGTCGCTGCTGCTGCTGTTCGTCGCGCTGAATGCCGAGCGCGGATTCTGGACCGTGATGATCGCCCACACCACGCTGACGATGTGCTTCGTCGCGGTGGTGGTGCAGTCGCGCCTGCACGCGCTCGACCGCAGCGTCGAAGAGGCCGCAATGGACCTCGGCTGCGGCCCGGTCGAAGCATTTCTGCGCGCCACCGTGCCGCTGATCTGGCCGGCGATTGCGGCCGGCTGGATGCTGGCGTTTGCGCTGTCGCTCGACGATCTGGTAATCGCCAGCTTCACCACCGGCCCCGGCTCGGCGACGCTGCCGATCCGGATCTACTCGGAGGTCCGCCTCGGCGTGAAGCCGCAGATCAACGCGATCTGCACGCTGATCGTCGCGGTGGTGACGGTCGCCATCGTGATTGCGTCGCTGGCGGCGAAACTGTCGAAGACCCAGGCCGACAACGCCGCGCCGATGTGAAGCCTTTCCACCGTCATTGCGAGGAGTACCCGGATCGGCGCTTCGCGCCGTCCGAGCACAGGCTCTGCGACGAAGCAATCCAGCGTAGTGCGCGGGACTGGATTGCTTCGCTTCGCTCGCAATGACGGAGGAGGGGGCTCGCTCTCTCGACAAGCCCGGCCATGACGGCGTTGTGAGTTCGGTGAAACTAATTCGCCTTCGGCTCGGTGGCCGGTGCGGTGGCGGCTGGCGCTGCCGGGGGCTCGGCTGCTGTGTCCGGCTCGCTCTTGCGGCCGCCGCCGGTGATGCGCTCGAGCACGGAGCGGACGGCGTCGCGGGTCTTCTTGTCCTTGACGGCGTCGAGCAGGGGCGCGGAGGCGGGGGAGCGGCGGATCAGGCTTTCCGGATCGGGGAAGATCAGGGGATCGTCCCAGGGGCCCTCGACGATAAACGGCAGTTCGAAACCGGCCGCCGCGCCGGAGGCGTTGGCGAGGCTGGCGACGCCTTTAAGATCGTATTCCCGCGACGGCACCGAGGCCGTGCCGGTCAGCGAGATTTTCGCGGTGGGGCCGTCGATGCGGATGTCGTCGGCGGTGGCGACGCCGTCGCTGAAGCGCACTGCGACGTTGAGGGTGGTGAACGGCGTCTTGCCGTTGCGGAAATTGCCGCCGCCCGACAGCGGCCGGCGCTCCAGCCGCTTCAGCAATTGCTCGACGTTGAAGCCGGTGATGGCGCCGTCATGGCCGGTGAGCAGCGCCGAGCCGTCGAGCGACTGCGCCAGCCCGAACGGACTGGAGCCGGTGGCTTCCAGCGAAATACCAAGATTGCCGCGGCCCGACAGATTGCGCACGCCGAGCAGGTCGGAGGCGCAGGCTTGGAGATCGACGTCCCTGAACTGGAACTGGGTCTTGATGTTGGCAACGTTGTCGCGCCGCGACACGCCGAGCGTGCCCTGGACGATGCCGCCATAGATCTGCGCCTCGCCGACGCTGAGCGCCAGCGCGCCCCCGCGCAGATTGGCGCTGAGCGCGGTGCGCCCCAGCGTCGAGGAGCCGAGCACGACCTTGGCGGCCGACAGCCGTACGTCGAGGTCGATCGGGTTGGTGGAGCCGAGGTCGAACAGCTGCCTGTTCCAGTCGCGGGCGCCGCTGGCGAGCAGCCGGACCGTCGAGATGTAGGGCGTGGCGTCGATCGAACCGGCGGCGAGCGTCGCCTGCAGGCCCTGATGGCCGCCGGCGATGGTGTAGGTCATCACGCCTTCGGCGACGTTCTTGTCGAGCTCGATATTGACGTTGGTCAGCGCCACGGCGGGCCCGACCAGGCTGGCGCGCGCCTTCATGGCGAAACGGCCGAAGCCGCCGGCGCCGGGCGGTTCCTGGCCGGCCCAGCGCAGTGCGTTGCGCAGCGAGGCGCTGTCGGCCGACAGCGTGCCTTCGAGCACGAGGCTCGACTTATTGGCGATCGCGCCGTCGAACGCGAGCTTCATCGGCGCGCCGGCGAGCCGCAGCTTGAGGCCGGAGCGCTCCCCCGCCAGCGCCGCGATGAAGTCATTGACGCTGATGCTGCCGTCGATGCGCTCGCCGCGCCAGTCGAACTGGCCGGCGGCCGCGAAGGTGCGCGAGATCGACGGCCAAGCCAGCGCCAGATCGATGTCGCTGATGTGCTCCAACACGTTGCTGGCGTCGTCCCGATAGGTCAGCGTGCCGTCCTGCAGCCGGATTTCGGAGAACGACACCTGATCGTCGAGCCCCGGCTTCATCGTCCGCGTCAGGCTCTTGATGAAAGGCGTCCAGTTGCTGCCACCGTCGGCATCGCGGACCACCCGGATGGTCGGCCGGATCAGTGCGATGTCGGCGATCTCGAAGCGGCGCAGCAGCAGCGGCAATAATCGCAGATTGGCCGTGAGTGTCTCGACGCTGAGGGCGGTTTCAGGTCCGCCGTCGCCGTTGCCCTTCAGCCGGACTGCGTTGAAGGTGACATAACTGCGCGGAAACACTGCAACGTCGATATCGCCGTCGACCGCAAGATCGAGCCCGGTCGCGGCGCGCAGCTGCGACTCGACGGCCTGGCGCATCGATCCCCGGTCGATCAGCAGCGACAGCGCGAGCGCGCCGATCACCACGATGGCGATCAGCGCCGCCACCGATATCCCGAGGCGTCTGATTCCTTGGGCCATCGCCAATGACTATCCGGATCGATTTGTGGGCATGATGAGGGCAGGGCCCCCGCCGGCCCTCGGTCGGCCGGCAACTTGATCGGTTTTCTTGTCTGTTTCAAGGCCTTCCGGGCCGTAGCCTGTGGGCGCAATTGACGGCTCGCGCCGATTTTGCTGAATAGACCCACTCGCAGAACAGCTCCTCTCATCAGGTCCCTGCTCCATGAAAAAGGTTTATCCCGACGCCGAAACGGCACTCGCCGGAATCCTGCGGGACGGCATGATGATCATGTCCGGCGGTTTCGGGCTGTGCGGCATCGCCGAGACTCTCTCGGACGCGCTGCGCGAGTCCGGCGTCAAGGATCTCACCGTCGTCTCGAACAATGCCGGCGTCGACGGCATCGGCCTCTCCAGGCTGCTCGAGACCCGGCAGATCAAGAAAATGATCTCGTCTTACGTCGGCGAGAACAAGCTGTTCGCGCAGCAATTCCTCGCCGGCGAACTCGAACTCGAATTCTGCCCGCAGGGGACGCTGGCCGAGCGCATCCGCGCCGGCGGCGCCGGCATCCCGGCGTTCTTCACCAAGACCGGCGTCGGCACGCTGGTGGCCGAAGGCAAGGAAGTGCGCGAATTCGACGGCGAGAAGTACGTGATGGAGCGTGGCCTGTTCGCCGACATCGCGATCGTGCACGCCTGGAAGGGCGATACCGCCGGCAATCTCGTGTACCGAAAGACCGCGCGCAACTTCAATCCGATGATGGCCACCGCGGCGAAGATCACCATCGCCGAGGTCGAGCATCTGGTGCCGGCCGGCGAGATCGATCCCGACCACATCCATACGCCGGGCATCTTCGTCCAGCGCATCATCGAAGTCGGCACCGCCAAGAAACACATCGAGCAGCGCACCACGCGCAAGCGCCCCGAAACCGCGGCGAGCTGAGGAGACATCTGATGGCCTGGACCCGCGAACAGATGGCCGCCCGCGCCGCCAAGGAATTGCGCGACGGCTTCTACGTCAATCTCGGCATCGGCATTCCGACGCTGGTGTCGAACTACATCCCGGACGGCGTCGACGTCGTGCTGCAGAGTGAGAACGGCATGCTCGGCATGGGCCCGTTCCCGTACGAGGGCGAGGAAGATCCCGACCTGATCAACGCCGGCAAGCAGACCGTCACCGAGCTGCCGTCGACCAGCTACTTCTCGTCAGCGGATTCGTTCGCGATGGTGCGCGGCGGCCACATCGATCTGTCGATCCTCGGCGCCATGCAGGTCGCCCAGAACGGCGACCTCGCCAACTGGATGATCCCCGGCAAGATGGTGAAGGGTATGGGCGGCGCGATGGATCTCGTCGCCGGCGTCAAGCGCGTCGTCGTGGTGATGGAGCATTCGGCCAAGGACGGCCCGAAGCTGCTGAAGAGCTGCAACCTTCCGCTCACCGGCGAGAAGGTGGTCGACATGGTGATCACCGATCTCGCCGTGTTCACCATCGACAAGCACGGCAATGACGGCATGGCGCTGATCGAACTCGCCGACGGCGTCACCCTCGACGAGGTCAAGTCCAAGACCGAAGCCGATTTCCGCGTCGCGCTGAAGAACGCGTAGTTGCCGACGTAGGGTGGGCAAAGGCGCGGAGCGCCATGCCCACGCGCCGCATGCGCGGCGAGCGGGTGGTTTTGATGAGTGCGTATGTGGTGGGCACGCTTCGCTTTGCCCACCCTACGATCTCGAGCCGTTCGATGAGGTCGCGTGCGCTTCCTGACCCTGCGCTATTTCAACGAGGTGGCCAAGCTCGGCTCGATCCGCAAGGCAGCCGATCGCCTGCACGTCGCGCCGTCGGCAGTCAGCCGCCAGATCGCGCAGCTCGAACACGAACTCGATGCCGTGCTGTTCGAGCGCTCCAAGGTCGGCGTGCAGCTGACGCCGGCAGGTGAGGTCCTCGCTCGCCAGAGCAACCGGATCTTTCGCGACCTCGCCCGCGCCCGCAACGAGATCGACGACCTGCGCGGGCTGCGTCGCGGCGAGGTCTCGCTGTACGTGATCGAAGGGCTGGTATCGGGACTGCTACCCGATCTGCTCGCCAATTTTCATCACCGCTATCCGGCCGTCACCTTCCGCATCCAGACCGGATCGACCGACCGCATCATCGAAGCGCTGCTCGAGGACGAAGCCGACATCGGCATCACCTTCAACGCGATCCCGCGGCCGGAGATCGAAGTCATCGCCGAGCATGTCGAACCGATCGCCTGCCTGGTGGCGCCGACGCACGAATTCGCCAATCGCACTTCGCTGACGCTCGATGATATCTGCAGCCAGACCATCGCGCTGCCCGAACACAGTTTCGGCCTGCGCCAGGTGTTCGAGCGGGCGATCGCCAAGCGGCAGCGCTCGCCGCAGGTGCTGGTGACGACCAACTCGCTGGAGCTCACGAAGCGGATGGCGGCTACCGGCCAAGTCATCGCCTTCATGCCGGCGCTGACGGTGATCACCGAGCTGCATTCCGACGCGCTGCGGGCGATCCCGATCGCCGATCCGGCGTTCGCGGCTGCGCGCTCCAGCATCAGCATCCATCGCGACCGGCCGCTGCCCCACGCGCCACAGGAATTCCTCAAGGCCCTGGCGGACGCCATCCGCGGCCTCTCGAAAAGGAAGAAGCTCCGCTGAGGTGTTGCCTTTTCGGCAGGGTCGCATGACCGATTCTCGACTTTTCGGAGCACACGCTCCCTCCTTAGTCTGGTGTCACAGGCCCCAACGGAGGACACGTCGTGACATCTGAGCGCAAAGGCAACAAGCTGTTCACAGGCGCCGCCTCGCGGCGCACCGTCTTGCTGGGGGCCAGCGCGGCCGCCATGGTGGCGGCATTCGACCGTCTCGGCAGTCCCGCCGCCGCGCAGTCGCTGAAGGCCATCAAGGTCTCCGAGGCGATCCATCTCGGCATGTACGTGTCGGTCTATGCGGCCAAGCACGGCGGCTTCTTCAAGAAGCACGGCCTCGACGTCGCGGTCAGCTCGGCGGGCGGCATCGCGCTGGCGCTGCCGGTGGTGCTGTCGGGCAATGCCAGCTTCGCCGTCACCGGCGCCGGCATGTCGGTCAACGCCGTAAACGAGGGGGCCAAGGTCAGCAACATCGCCAAGGTAGTCGGCGGCGTCGCGATGTGGGCGGTCGCCAAGCCCGGCACCAAGGTCGGCGGCATCGCCGACTTCAAGGGCAAGACCATCGCCACGCTGCGCTTCCCGTCCTCCACCATCCAGACGCCAACCTTCGCCATGAAGGACCGCGGCGGGTTCGACCCGGAGGCGAGCGGCGTTAAATTTCTGCAGCTGCCGCAGGGCGCGCAGGCCCAGGCGGTTCTCGATGGCCGCGCCGACTTCGCCACGATGTTCGAATGGGACGTCTCGATCGCCAAGGAAAAGTTCGGCCTCGAGCCGGTGTTCGCCTTCGCCGACATCATTGGCCCGCTGTCGTGGACGACCGCGATGACGCAGAAGAGCGTGATCGAGAAGGATCCGGCGATGGTGCAGGCGTTCTGCGACGCGCTGGCCGAGGCCCAGGCGGCGCTGCACACCGACCGCGAGCTGTTCGTCAAAGCTTCGGTCGCCGAATTCCCGCAGGTCGGCGAGTCGGTGATCCGCTCCGCGGCCGGCAATCTGCTCGACCACTCCGCCGCAATTCCGAAGAACCCGACCATTTCCAAGGCCGAGTGGGACGCCGACATGGCGTTCGAACTCGCCGGCGGCTCGATCAAATCCGGCCGGCCCTACGAAGAGATGGTCGACAACAGCTTCGCCGAAAAGGCGACCGCCAAGGTCGGCAAGGCCGGCTGAAGATCGAGAGCATCATGTCCAAGCAATTGTCCGCCCGTCCCGAGGCCGTCGATCTCGACGCCGCCGCCACCGCGCTGATCGTCGTCGATATGCAGAACGGCTACTGCTCGCCGGGCGGTTACTTCTCGCATCTGGGCGTCGACCTCGCGCCGACCCAGAAAGTGATCCCGGCGATTGCGCGGCTGGTATCGACCGCGCGCAGCGCCGGCATTCAAGTGGTCTGGCTGCAGAACGGCTGGGATCCGGAGCTGAAGGAAGCCGGCGGTCCGCATTCGGTCAATCAGCGCAAGGGCAACTCGCTCAAGCTGATGCGCAGCCGTCCCGAGCTCGCCGGCAAGCTGCTGACCCGCGGCGGCTGGGACTACGAGCTGGTCAAGGAACTCGCACCGGAGCCGACCGATCTCGTCGTGCCGAAGCCGCGCTACAGCGGCTTCGCCGGCACCGCGCTCGACAGCCTGTTGCGCAGCCGGCGGATCGACACGCTGCTGGTGTGCGGCGTTGCCACCAACGTCTGCGTCGAATCCACCATCCGCGACGCGTTCTTCAAGGAGTACTTCCCAATTCTGGTGCGCGACGCCTGCTATCAGGCCGGGCCGGAGTTCTGCCAGCAGGCGACGATCTACAACGTCGAGAGCTTCTTCGGGTGGAGCTCGACCGTCGACGACGTCGCCCATGCGCTCGCCTCCAGCATCGCCGCCTGATTTTCGGTTCTGACAACCAAGGAGTGTCCATGCCGTTCGAAGTTATCATTCCGCCCGGATCGCCGCCGCCGCTCGCGCCCTACAGCCCCGGCACCAAAGCCGGCGGCTTCATCTACGTCTCCGGCACTCTGGCGATCGGCCCCAAGGGCGAGACCGTCGGCGCCGGCGACGCGACCGCGCAGACCCGCTTCGTGCTGGAGTCGATCAAGTCGGTGATCGAGGCCGGCGGCGGCACCATGAAAGACGTGGTGTTCAACCAGATCTTCCTCAAGGATCTGTCCGACTATGCGGCCATGAACGCTGTCTACAAGGAGTACTTCCCCGAGACTCCGCCGGCGCGCTACTGCATCCAGAGCCCGCTGGTGCGTCCGGAATTCCTCGTCGAGATCGCTACCACCGCCTACGTCGGGACCTGATCATGGCCAATGCGGAGATCGTGGATCGCATGCCCGAGCAGACAGCCGATCGGAAGCCGGCCAAAGCCTCGCAACGCTCGATCTCCGCGCCCTGGTTCGCGCGGGGCAGGATCCTTGTTCTGCAGCTGCTGCTGATCGGCGGCTTCCTGCTGCTGTGGGAAGTCGCGATCCGCGCCGAGTGGATCAAGGTCTATCTCTACGGCCAGCCGACCGGCATCTGGCGCGAGCTGGTGAAGGGTTTCACTACCGGCACGCTGCTGAACGACACCTGGGTCACCGCCAAGGAGTCGGTGATAGGCTTCCTGATCGGCAGCATCGCGGGGTCCGCGGCCGGACTGTTGCTGTGGCTGTCGCCGACCGCGGCGGCGGTGCTGCGGCCGCTGCTGATCGCGCTGAACGGCCTGCCGAAGATCGCACTGGCGCCGCTGATCGTGGTCTGGTTCGGCGTCGGCATCGAATCCAAGATCGCCGTCGCCGCGATCATCACCTTCATCGTCGCGATGATCACCAGCTATGCGGGCACGCAGGAAATCGACGGCGACTATCTGAAGATGCTCAAGGCGCTCGGCGCCAGCCGGCTGCAGATGTTCCGCATGGTGATCGTGCCCGGCTCGCTGCCGTGGATCGCCTCGGCGTTCCGCCTCAACATCGGCTTCGCGATGATCGGCGCGGTGGTCGGCGAATACATCTCGGCCGATCAGGGCCTCGGCTACCAGATCTACTACGCCGGCACGCTCTACAATCTCAACGCGGTGTGGGGCGGAATCCTGGCTCTGATGCTGCTGGCGGTGCTGCTCGACAGCGCGGTCGGCTGGGTCGAACGCCGCATGAAGTGGCGCTGAGGCCGGCCATGCCGATCGCTCAATTGTCGGACGTCGCGCTGCGCTATGAGATTGTCGGCTCCGGCGAGCCGGTGCTGCTGGTCGCCGGACTCGGCGGCTCGGCCGGCTACTGGGCGCCGAATGTCGAGGCCTTCGCGGCGCGTCATCAGGTGGTGCTGCATGATCATCGCGGCACTGGCGGCAGTACCCGGTCGGAGATGGACTACTCGGTCGAGCTGCTTGCCGACGATCTGTTGCGGCTGATGGATCAGCTGAAGATCGAGAAGGCGCATCTGGTCGGTCATTCCACCGGCGGCGCGATGGGCATCGTGCTCGGCGCGAGGGCGCCGGATCGGATCGCCAGCCTGGTGCTGTACGCCACCTGGGCCGAGCTCGACGCACAGATGGAGCAGTGTCTCAGCCTGCGCCGGCGCATTCTCAGCAGCATGGGCGAGGCGGAGTATCACCGCGCCACGCCGCTGTTCCTGTATCCGCCGTCCTATGTGCGCGACCACAAGGCCGATCTCGAGCGTGAGATCGCCGCAGCCGTGGCCGCGACTCCGTCACGCAGCATCATGGATGCGCGCGCGGCCGGCATCATGGCGTTCGACGGGCTGCGCTATCTCGACGACATCTGCTGCCCGACGCTGGTGCTGGTGGCGCGGGACGACATCCTGACGCCGCCTTATTCGTCCGAGCTGATCGCCGCGCGCATCGCCGGCGCCGAACTCGTCCAGGTGCCGCACGGCGGCCACGCTTTCTCCCGCGTCGAGCCGGCTGCGTTCAACAGCCTGACGCTCGACTTCCTTGCCGCTCATCCGATCGGGACCCATGCTCATGTCTGACGCCAACATCGTGCTCAATGCGGAGAAGGTCGGAATGACCTTCGAGGCCGCCAATGCGGCGCCGGTGACGGCGATTGCCGACATCGGCTTCCAGGTCCACCGCGGCGAGATCGTCGCCATCGTCGGGCCGTCCGGCTGCGGCAAGACCACGCTGTTCAACATCATCGCCGGCCTGCTGAAGCCGACCGACGGCCGCGTCGAGGTCAACGGCGAGCCGGTTCACAGCGCCACCGGTCATGTCGGCTACATGCTGCAGAAGGACCTGCTGCTGCCGTGGCGAACGGTGATCGACAACGTGATCCTCGGCCTGCAGGTGCGCAACACGCCGCGCAAGAAGGCCGAAGCGATCGCGCACGAGCTGATCGAGAACTATGGGCTCAAGGGCTTCGAGCACAGCTATCCGTCGGAACTGTCCGGCGGCATGCGGCAGCGCGTGGCGTTCATGCGCACGCTGGCTTTCAGCCCGGACGTGATCCTGCTCGACGAGCCGTTCTCGGCGCTCGACAGCCAGACCCGGCTGGTGCTGCAGAGCGACGTGCTGCGCATCATCCGCGAGCGGCAGTGCAGCGTCGTGCTGGTGACCCACGATGTCGGCGAGGCCATCACGATGGCGGACCGCATCGTCGTCATCACCAGCCGTCCGGGCCGGGTGAAATCGATCCACCCGGTCAACATCGCGGCGGAGCAGCGCCATCCGCTGAAGATCCGCAAGCTGCCGGAGTTCACCGCGCTGTACGAAACCATCTGGTCCGAACTCGGTATCGATCTGGCGGCGTGAGCAATATGAATGCAACTGATAACGCCGTGCTGACGGCGGAGATCATCGGCCGCAGCGAGCCGGACGCCCCGACCATCGTCCTGTCGGCCGGCCTCGGCGGCGCCGGCGCGTTCTGGCAGCCGCAATTCGCCGCGCTTACCAAGCAGTTCCGCGTCGTGCTGTACGATCATCGCGGCACCGGCCGCAATCCGGCCGCGCTGCCCGACGGCTACAGCATCGGCGACATGGCGGACGAATTGATCGCGATGCTGCGTTCGTTGCAGATCGATCGCTGTCACTTCATGGGCCACGCGCTCGGCGGTCTCGTCGGGCTCGAGCTGGCCCTGCGTGCGCCGGACATGCTCGATCGGCTGGTGCAGGTCAACGCCTGGGCGGCACCCAATCCGCATAGCAAACGCTGCTTCGACGTGCGCCGCGACTTGCTGCGCCATGTCGGTGTCGAGGCCTATGTCCGGGCGCAGCCGATCTTCCTGTATCCACCGGCCTGGCTGGTGCAGAACGTCGACCGCGTGGCGGAAGAGGAGGCGCACGGCGTCAAGCACTTCCAGGGCGCCGACAATATCGAGCGCCGGATCGCGGCGCTGCTACGTTTCGACGTTGCGGCCCGGCTCGGCGAGATTGGTCACCGCACGCTGGTGCTGGCCACCAAGGACGATACACTGGTGCCGTGGACCTGTTCGCAGCAGCTCGCGGCCGGCTTGCCGGATGCGCAGCTGGTGGTGATGCCGGAAGGCGGCCACGGCGTGACCGTGACGGACGCGGCTGCGTTCAACCAAATCGTCGTCGATTTCCTAGCGTCGTCCGCCTGAGAACATCGGCGACTCACCCGGCAGCAGGTTGGAGCGGATGTCGCTGTCGACGGCTCCATTGGGCTGGACGTAGCCGGCCGAGAACGACAGGCTGAGGTTCGAGGTCGGCCGGATCTCGACGCCGGCATGCACCGCGGTCGCCGCGGTGTTGCTGCTGGAGAAGCCAGGCGAGGTCAGCGAGGTGAAGACGTCGGGCTGATACTTCAGCTGGTCGACACCGCCGAACAGCGTCATCGGCAGGCCGCCGACCCCCTTGAAGTTGTAGCCGTACTGCGAGCCTTCCATCGCCAGCGAACCGAAATTGCCGAACGCACCGGCACCGCCGATTCCGCCCACGCCGCGCCAGTTGAGGCCGCTGCTGAAGGCACTGACCGGCGTGCTGTAGGCCCGCGCGACGAAGCCGGTGCGGAAGCCGTCCTCGTCCGGTTCGGACGCGGTGAAGCCGGGCACGTCGCCCCAGCTCAGCGGCTGCCAGCTTTCCGAGGCGCCGCCGCCGAAGCCGAACGGTCCGCCCGCCACCCAATAGCGGATCGGCGCGGACTGCGCCGACGCCGCTTGCGCGCCGAGGCAGAGCACGGCGGCGGCGAGGCTTAATCTGATCGCAGGGCGAAACATCTGAGCGTCCATCATGGCCGGCAAATTATACGCGCGCGCTCAGGCCGAAACCAGCCGGTGCTGCGCATCGCCGCATCGGCGGGCCGGTTCCATCTTCGCGGAGAAGAGGGCAGGAGCGTGACCTCGCCCGTAGGGTGGGCAAAGCGAAGCGTGCCCACCATCAGCCTCTATAAAATGCTCAGCTTCCGCGTGGGCACGGCGCTGCGCGCCTTTGCCCACCCTACAGGACGAGGAAAATCACTCCGCCTGATCGGAAAAACGCGTCAGCCAGATCACTGGGGGGATGCTGGCAGCGACGATGATCAGGGCGGCGAGGGCGCCTTCTTCGAAGCTGCCGCGGCTGGCGTATTGGTAGATCGAGGTCGCCAGCGTGTCGACGTTCAGCGGTCGCAGCAGCAGCGTCGCCGGCAGTTCCTTGAGGCAATCAACGAACACCAGGATGGCAGCGCCGACCAGCGCCGGCTTGAGCAGCGGCAGGTCGATCTTGGCCAGCGTCACCAGCCGCGAGGCGCCGGCAGCGCGGGCCGAGTCGTCGTAGTCGCGCGGGATGCGGTCGAAGCCGGCCTTCAACAGGCCGGTCGGCACCGCCAGAAAGCGGATCACATAGGCGGCCACGACCGCGCCTCCGGAGCTCATCAGCAACAGGCCGGGCGAAGCGAGACCGAGCGACTGTGCGGCCGTGGCGATCGCGCCGTCGAGCGCCAGCAGCGGCGCCAGCAGGCCGAGCGCCAGCACCAGGCCCGGCAGCGCGTAGCCGAGTTGCACGACCGACGCAGCAGTGGCGGAGCTGCGGCCCGGGCGCCAGCGCGCGGCCAGGATCACGATCAGCGCCAGACCGAGCGCCAGCAGCGTCGCGATCGACGCCAGTGTCACCGTATGCAGCGCGTCGCGCCACAGCGTATCCTCGATCCGCCCCGCGAGACCGCGGCGCAGGCTCTCGCCGAGCAGATAAGCCGCGGGGATCACGAAGCCAAGTAACACCGGGACGGCGCATGCAGCACCGGCCAGTATGGCTTTGCCGCCGCGCAGCGGTCGGCGGGCACGCAGCCGCGGATTTTCGGCGGACAGCTCGGTGCTGACGCGGCGGCGACCGAGGCGCTCGACGGCGATCAGCAGCGCCGCGAAGCCGAGCAGCACCAGCGACAGCTGCGCGGCGCCGGCGAGACTGCCGCGATTGAGCCAGGTGGTGAACACCGAGACGGTCAGCGTGCGCACGCCGAGATACTCGCTGGCGCCGATGTCGTTCAGTGTTTCCAGCGCGGCGAGCGCGACGCCGACCGCGAGCGCCGGCCGTGCCATCGGCAGCACCACGCGGCGCAGAATGGTGAAGCGCGACGCGCCGAGCGTCCGCGCCGCCTCGGTCAGATCCGCGCTCTGCGCCTGAAACACCGCGCGCGCCGACAGATACACGTAGGGATACAGCACCAGCGACAGCAGCAGCACGGCGCCGGGCAGCGAGCGGAGCTGCGGCAGCCAGCGCACCGCGTCGGTGGTCGGCATCGCCAGAGTCAGCAGGCGGTGCGCAAGGCCGAGCGGCTCGAACAGATCGACATACACATAAGCGGACAAATAAGTCGGCACCGCCAGGGGAAGCGGCAGCAACCAAAGCAGCAGCGTGCGGCCGGCGAAATCGTGCGACGACACCAGCCATGCGGCGCAGGTTCCGATCAGCAGCGTCAGCATGCCGACGCCGAGCAGCAGCGCCGCGGTGTCGCGCAGCGTCTGCGGCAGGACGTAGGCGAGAAGGTGAGGCCAGATGTCTTCGGCCGGCTGGAGCGCAGTGACCGCGAGACTGATCACCGGCGCGGCGACGATCAGCGCGGTGAGCAGGGCAATGGCCAGAGCGATGCGTTCGATGCGGGATGAAAGACGACGAAGCGCGCGCGAGTGAGTGGGCAGAGCCGCGCCGCTTACTTCCCTCTCCCCTTGTGGGGAAGGGTGCCCGAGCGGAGCGAGGGCGGGTGAGGGGCCGCGTCGCAGCGCCTCGTCCCGCCCCCTCACCCGTCTCGAATTCGCTTCGCTCATTCGAGCCACCCTCTCCCACGAGGGGAGAGGGAAGAAGAGCGCATCTTCATCATCGTCAGTTGTCGAACCCGACCTTGTCGACCAGCGTCGAGGCGGTTTTGCGCTGGGCGGCGATCTGGGCGATCGGCAGCGGATCCGCGGTCAGCTTGCCGTAGCCGGCGATGGTCGGGTTCAGCGGCACGCCGGGGCGGATTGGGTATTCGTAGTTGGCGTCGGCGTAGATCTGCTGTGCCTTCTCGCCGACCAGCCATTCGATCAGCTTGACGCCATTGGCCTTGTTGGGCGCGTTCTTGGCGAGCAGCACGCCAGACAGATTGACGTGGGTGCCGCCGCCCTGGAAGGTCGGCAGGATCACCTTGGTGGCTTCGGCCCACGGCTTCTTATCGGGATCGTTGTTCATCATCAGCGCCCAGTAATAGGTGTTGCCGATGCCGATGTCGCATTTGCCGGCCGCAACGTCGCGCGCGGTCTCGCGGTCGCCGCCCGATGGCTTCTGCGCCAGATTGGCCTTCAGCCCGCGCAGCCATTCCTCGGCCTTCGCCTCGCCGTGCTTGGCCACGTAGGCGGCGAACAGCGCGTTGTTGTAGATGTGCTGGCCGGAGCGGATGCAGATCTTGCCCTTCCACTTCGGATCGGCGAGTTCCTCGTAAGTGATCGCGTCCTGCTTGACGCGATCCTTCGAGGCGTAGATCACCCGCGCCCGCATCGAGATGCCGGCCCAGTGCCCGTTCGGATCGCGGTAGCGCGGAGGCACGGTCTCGTCGATCACCGCGGAACCGATCGGCTGGGTAATGCCGGCCTGCACGGCCTCGTCGATCCGCCCGATATCCACCGTCAGCAGCACGTCGGCGGGGCTCTTGTCGCCCTCCGCCTTGATCCGCTGCTCGAGCCCGGAACTCGCCGAGATGACGTTGACGGCGATGCCGGTGTCCTTGGTGAAGGCGTCGAACAGCGGCTGAACCAGCTTGGACTCGCGATAGGTGTAGACGTTGACCTGCTCGGCGGCGCCCGCCGTCAGCGGCAGGAGGGTGGCGGCGAAGGCGAGGGCAGCAGCGCGGAAGCGGCTCATGCGACGGGCTCCTAGGGAGGTCTAACGGGACCCGTGTCAGTAGCTTAGGGGGCACACGGCCGAGCAGCGACGGAATGTCGCGATTAGAGTGATTCCAGCTTTGGATCGAGGGAGTTGGCGGCGTGGCGACGCGATCGTCGCGGGTCGAGCCGCTTAAAACAGTCGCGCATCCTCGCCGCTCTGGCAGGATGGGCACTTGCAATTGTGGAAATTGACGTCGGCCGCCAGATATTCTTCGCCGCAATGGATGCAGGCGATCCGCAGATGCGGACGCTTGTCGGTGCTGACCGTGCGGTCGACCAGATATTGTCCCAGCGCATTCTGATCGCCGACAGCGACGTGATAGTTCGCGACCATAGCGTCCCCCGCATCTCGCGTCTGCGAAATAGTCTAGCACACAGTCTGCGGGGGAAGGCAAATGCGATTATTGCTAGCGAATCGCGCCTTCCCCCGTGGAATCTCGTTAACCCAATCTTCGGCTACCGCTATCCGGATGCGGCACGCGATGCAGTTCACAGGCGGCGCCCGCGCGAATACTGCGCCTTTGGATTGCTTCGTCGACTTCACTTCCTCGCAATGACGCGGAGCGCGTGTAAGCGCGCATCCGTACTTCATCGGATGAGATGTTCGCGGAGGTCGAAGGGCTGCGATCCGTCCGAAACGTTGTTGCGGGACAACGATTGCGCCCGCGCGGCCACGCATTCTGGTGAGATGGAGAGGACCATGCTCATTCACCGCAGCAGTGTCGTTGAAGACGTGATGCGCGATTGGCCGGCGACGATCCGGACCTTCCTGGATTTCCAACTGGCCTGCGTCGGTTGCCCGATCGCGACGTTTCACACTGTCGCGGATTCGTGCCAGGAGCACGGCATCGAGGAGGCGACCTTCGTGGCGGCGCTACGCGCTGCGGTGGTGCGCGCTGTCGATCAGGGCTGCTTGCCGTCGGGCGCCTGCTCGGCCAGCATCACGAGCTGATGCGGCTCGCGGAGCACGATCCTTTGCCGGCCGCTCTCGATCAGCCCGCGTTGTTCCCAGCCTGAGAGCAGGCGACTGACGGTGTGCAGCGTGGTGCCGGTCATCTGCGCGATGTCCTGTCGGCTGATCGGAAAATCGATCTGCACGCCGTTCTCGACCTTGCGGCCGCTCTGCTTGGCGAGCCGCAGCAGCGCGTGGGCGACGCGCTGCTCGACCTGCTGGGTCGACATCTCGATGACGCGCGAATGGGTTTCCTGCAGCCGGCCGCCGACGGTGCGCAGCGTGTTGGTGGCGAGCGCGGGATAGAGCTTCACCAATCGCGGCCACGCGGTGGTCGGCCAAGCCAGCACGATGCTGTCGTCGACCGCCGTTGCCGTCGCCGGATAGCGCGAGAGTCCGATCGCCATCGCCACGCCCAGCGTCTCGCCGGACGAAACGTAGCGAACCACGATCTGCTCACCGGCCGGCGTCACCTTGCTGGCGCGGACATGGCCGTGCAGCAGCACGAAGAACGAATGCGCGTCCTCGCCCTGCTCGAACACTTTGCCGTTCTTGGGAACCCGGATCGACCGCGCCTCCTGCAGGATGGCATCGAGCTCGTCGGCGCTGCAGCCGGCGAACAGCGGCAGCTTCGAAACGAGGGAGGTGTCGATCGTCGCCATGCGATGACTCGCGGTTGGTTTGCGTCCGGCCAGCTAAATCGCGCGTGTGGGCGGAGAGCAAGAGGGAGCGCCTTTCGGCGCTCCGGCCTTCCTCGGCATGGTGCCGTTGGGGAAGCGCCCCGAGCCGTCCGGTCACGCAATTCGGATTTGCGGGCGACGCATCGGTGCCCGCGGCAGCTCATGCTGATTGTTACTTCGCTCGTGGCGTCGCGGTCATGCTTGCGCGGGCGTGTGGGTAAACACCACTTCGATCAGCGTGCCGGATTGCGGCGCGCTCTTGATGTGGAACTGGGCTCGGTTGGCTTCGACCAGCGCCTTGGTGAGCGACAGGCTGACGCCGGCGGCTTCGGATCGGTCGCTCGGGGCCGGCGTGCTGAACGGCTGCAGTGCGGCGGCGAGTTCGTCGTCGTTGAGGCGATGGCCGGTGTCGCGCACGCGCAGGACGACTTCGCCGAAATCACTCAGCGCGGTCGAGACGATCACCTGGCCGCCCGCATTCGCGAGGTGGATCGAGGTGCCGATCAGGTGCATCAGGATCTGCCGCAGTGCCCGCGTGTCGGCCACCACCGGCGGCAGCGCGTGCGCCAGCGATGTGCGGATGATGATGCGCTCGCGGTTGGCGCGCGGCTGCATCACCGCGACGCATTGCTCGACCAGCTCGTTGAGGTTCTGGCTGGTGAAGTCGAGTTCAAGCTTGCCGGTTTCGATCTGCGACAGATCGAGCAGGTCACCGACGATGCCGATTACGCGCTCTCCCGAGGCCCGGATGTCCTTCAGGTAGTCGCCGTAGCGCTCGTTGCCGAGGGGACCGAAGCGCTCCTCGATCATCACCTCGGCGAAGCCGATGATGGCATTGACGGGCGTTCGGATCTCGTGGCTGAGCCGCGCCAGCACGTCGGCCTTGGCGCCGGCGGCGCGCTCGGCGAGCTTGCGCACCTGGCCCAGCTCGGTCTCGATCCGGCGCGCCTGTGACAGGTCGCGGAACACGGCGAAGTAATTCGGTCCCTCCGGCCGCGTGCGGCCGAGCGTCATGGTGAGCGGAAACAGCCCGCCTTCGCGCACCCGGCCGAGTGCTTCGAGGCCGTGGTCGAGCAGGCTCTCGGCGCTGCCCGACTTCACGCTGGCGAAGTAATCCATCACCGCGTTGTTGCTCTCGGGCGCGAAAAGATCCGGCAGCGAGCGCTCCACCAGCTCGGCGCCGTCATAGCCGAACAGCGCCTCGGCGCTGCGATTGCAAGCGCTGATCCGGCCTTCGGCGTCGAACATCAAGATGCCTTCGGCGGTGGTATCGAGGATCGCGCCGAGTTCTTCGGCATTGACCTGGCCGACTTCGGACGACGCGGCGGCATCTGCACTGTCGACCTGGGCGATCAGTTCCGGGGCGGAGACGGTCGGGGCGTCGGCGGAGAAGATCAGCGCCAACGCCTGGTCGCCGTCCCAGGTGATGGTGTGCAGCCGGCCGGTCGCCGGCGCGGAGTTCTCGCTCGCGACGGTGATCGGGGCGCCGTCTTCCGAGGTGCTGCTTGCGCCGGCAGTGCCTTCTGCGACGTAGAGCGCGTCCAGGCCGCCGGCCTCGTCGAGGGTAGCGAGGGTGGCGAAACCCATCCGCTGCAAGAACGCCGCGTTGGCATAGAGCAGGCGGTCGAGCCGATAGATCAGCACGCCGACCGGGATGAGGTCCATCAGCACGCGATCGCGAGCGCTGTCACCAGCAGCCGGCGTTGCCGGGGGGGCGAGCCAGTCGGCCTGCGGTGCTGCAGGCTCCGGCATCGCGGATGCGTTGGTCACACTGGGCTCAGCATCGGGCGATGCGTCGGCCTGCTGCATGCGGTCGTTGTCAGCGGACGGCTCACTGAGCTGATCGTCGTCGGAAGCCTGGGCGAACATTCGATCCGCCGCACCGGCGGCTTCGCTTTCCAACCGCTCCGCAAGCTGGCGCGCGAGTTCGTTGAACGCGCTGTTCTCGACCGGCGTCAGCGCGGGCGAGCGCGCGTCGTTGGCGGGCCGGAAGGGCAAAACGTTTCTCGGGGGTTCCACGGTGCTATCCGTTTCTTCAATCTGATGAGGTGAGTCCGCCGCGACAGGCTGGTCGGGGGCGAGCAGAGACGCGTCACGCGGAGTGGAGTCGGCCGACAGCGACCGCGGCGGGTGTATCTGAGCGCCGCCGTGCTGACGCAGTGCGGCCAGATGATCGAGGCCAGCAAGATCGCGACACACGCCGGCGCCGCGATAGCCGACGAACGTACCGTCCCGATTCTGGATCGGCAGGCCGGACATTTCGATCGGCAGGCGAAGGCTGGTGCCGTCCGCCGGCCAGTGCAGCGTGACGCCGCTCCAGGTGTGACGCTGCGCGATTGCCTGGGCGAACCGATCTTCGGGATCAAGATCGAACGCCGCCCGGATCTCAGCCCAAGGCTGGCCAAAACGGCCTGCCGCCTCCGGGCCGATCAGCCGAATAAACTCGTCCGACTTCACCGTGAACCGGTGATCGCCGTCGAGCTGCCAGACAAAGCGCAGGGGGTGTCGCCGTGGCGGCAATGGCTCCGGAGCGATGGGCTCGCCGACTGCCTCTGTCGGCTCATCGGCTGCCTCCGCCGCGAGCTCGTGACCGGCAACTGCTCCTTCGGCAACGGCGGCGATGGCTGGTGACGCGTCGGCCGATGTGCCTTCGGCCGGCGGCTTCTCGGCGTCCGGGGAAGGTTGTTCAGCTTGCACCGGAGGTTCGTCGGCGACCGGCTCCACGAACCGGGACGGTTCTTCAGTGGTCGCGTGCTCCGCGTGCGCGAGGTCCGCTTGAGCCGGACGATCAGCTCTCTCGGAATGCGATGCGAGGTCCTGAGGGTCGTGCGGGGCGGCTTCGGCTGGTTCGCTCGGGGCCGGAATCGTCTCTCCGAGCAGCGCGAATTCCGCCGGCGCTTCGGTCAGCGTTTCGAGCGCTTCGTAGTCGGCAAGCGAGGGCTTGGCCGCAGCGACTTCAGCTTGCGGCGATGCGATCGGTTCGGAGGTCTCGGCCGTCAACGCATCGTCGACTGTCGGCAGATCGATCGGTGGCAATAGCGGTTGTGCCGGAGCGGGCTTTGGCTTGGCTTGCGCAGCCGGATCGGGCGTTGGCGCGTTCGGCACCAGCAACGCCACCAGACCGACATCGTCGCCGCTGCCGACGCGTTGCAGCACCATACGGCCGATCCCGACCGGGGTCTCTGCACGGCCGGTGCGCAGCGCTTCGGCGCGTGCCTCGTCGAGCCCGGCCTCGGTGAGGTTCCGGAAGCCGAGCAGGGTTTGTGCGGCGGCGCTGGCGCCGACGAACAGGCCGTCGCGCGCAAAGGCCGCGATCGGGGTTTCGAGACCTTCCACCAGCCCGCGCAGCCGTTCGACCAGCGGCATCGGGCGCCCGACCTGCGCGACAGCAGCGATCAGGATGCCGGCCCTGCCGTCGGCGAAGTCCAGCCGCGCGCAGGCGCAGGTGACCAGCGCCCCGAGGCGCGCGCCGAACCCGCGCAGCCGCTCCAACCGCGTGGCGCCGTCGGGCGGAAGGCGGCCAGCCAGATGTGAGACAAGGCGCCGGTGCGGATCGGCGGGGCCGAATCGTCGCATGCCGAGCGTGTAGGCGTTATCGGCACCGAGCAATCGCGCGCCGACTGGGTTGGCCCAGAGCACACGGGTGCCGTCGACCGACCACAGCCAGACCGGCAGCGCACGGACGGCGTGGGCCGCAAGCCGGGGATCGTCGACCCCTCGCAACTGAAAATCCCAACTGGTCATCGATGCCCGTGCGCGGCGGTTTCGGTCCGGCTCGTGGGCCGCAGCAGCTCGCCGCTGCGGCCGGTCAAGAACCTTAACAATTCATTATCGCTGTCGCGCGCCGCCAGGTCCACGATTGCCGCTGCGCTGTCCCAAGCTAAGCACCGATAACCTTAATTCGGCGGTCGGAGGCTGAACCTTGGTGCGGACATTTGCGTTGTCAGGATGCTCGGCGGTGTAAGGTTGCAAAAATCCCTCGTTGGGTCACGATGACGGTGCTGACGGTCACACGGCTGATGCGAGCCGGCGTTATCGTCACGGCAGGCTCGGATGGGGCCATGGAGGCCCCTGCGGAACAGGAGTGGACCATGGATCAGGATGGGCGGGACCGGTTCGAAATTCCCAAGGAAGTGCGCTCGATCGCAGAAGCCAGCTTCGATCAGGCCCGCAAGGCCTTCGAGCACATGCTTTCCAATGCGCAGCAGACCGCAACGACGATCGAAGATCGCGGCGCCGTGGTGCGGTCCAACGCCAAGGACATCACCAGCAAGGCCGTGAGCTTTGCCGAACGCAATATCTCGGCGGCGCTCGACTACGCCCAGCAGCTCGTCCATGCCAAGGATTTGAGCGATGTGATGCGGCTGCACAGCGAATACGTTCAAGCGCAGATGAAGGCCCTCGCCGAACAAGCCGCGGAGCTCGGCCAGACCGTGAGCAAAGCCGCTCAGGACGCCGCCAAGCCCAAAACCTGAGCGGTATCAAATTGTCGCCGAAGCCCTAGAGTTGTCCTAATTGACGCACAATGTGGCAGTGCGATGCAATATTATGTTGCATTGCACAAATTTCGTGTTAGTATCTCCACTAAAGGATGACCGAAAACGGTCAATCCAGTTTAGGCCCGGCACTCGGCCCCATATTTCAGTTTGGCCCTTTGCGCGGGTGACTTTGATTTTCCATCAGGAAGGGCGCCCCATGGCCGATTCGAACGATCCGTTCTCCACCGTTATCCCGTTCCAAATGCCCGAGCAGGTTCGCGCATTCGCCGAGAAGGGCGTCTCCCAGGCGCGCGAGAGCTACAGCAAGCTGCGCGATGTCGCCGAGAGCAACAACGGCACGATCGAAGCTGTGTTCTCGTCCGCCAGCAAGGGCGCGACCGACTATTCGTCGAAGGTGTTCGACTTCGTGAAGACCAACACCAGCGCCAGCTTCGACTTCGCCCACAGCCTGTTCGGTGCCAAGACGCTGCCGGAAGTGCTGGAAATGTGGACGTCGCACGCCAAGAAGCAGGTCGAAGTGCTGACCTCGCAGACCAAGGAACTCACCGAGCTGTCGCAGAAGGTTGCGGCCGAGACCGTCGAGCCGATCAAGGCCAACGCCTCGAAGATCTTCAACACCGCCGGCTGAGCCGGTCCGCCGGCTGAGCCGGTCCGGAGACGCGAATTTCGAAGCCCGGGACCTGTCCCGGGCTTTTTTGTCGATCCACACCTCGACATTGGTCTGAGGGCGCATCGCGGTCTTGCCAAAGCACGGCGTTGCACCTAGTTTCCGCCCGTTCGCGGCCAAGCTCCGCGCCGGATGCAGTTGTAGCTCAGTTGGTTAGAGCGCCTGTCTGTGGAACAGGAGGTCGGTGGTTCGAGCCCACCCAACTGTACCACTTGGTGGAAAACTCCCTTCCTTCCAATAACTTGCTGATAGATCTGACGTATTTGCGCGCCTTAAATACAAAAGGGCTCACAAATGGCGTTGCGAATGGTCGAGCTGAACAAATCGAGTGACGGGCGCCATGAAGCGAAGGCGATCCTGATACGAGAAACGAGGGCACTGTGGTGCGGGCAATGCAACCTGAGGCTCCGAGGGAGACGCAACAGAACACAGGGTGCCGTTGTCAGACCTAATGGCCACTCGACTGGGTAGACATCTTCAACAGTCTTTCCGCGCTGCTTCCACTTAAGCGGAGGCCGCCGCCCTTTCGGCTCGGCATTTTGAAGCCGGGGGCCGGGGTCGGCCAAAAAGGGCTCGGTGCTCGAAAGGGGACCCGTAGAACTTAGAGGCCGCGGGGACTCAAGAGGTCAACCAGAGCCCGCGCAGCAGAGGGCAATCGTCCCGAGCACCGCAGCGGCTACGGTCATTTCCAGTGAGACGGCAAGCACGGCAAGGCCGGCGAAGAAGTTACAGAGCATTGGCGGCCCCCTCAGCCCTCAAGAGCGCGGTAAACGGAAGCGCGGCCGATCTTCAGCGCCTTGGCGATGGCGAAAGCTCCCATGCCCTGCGCGCGCAGCTCCCTGACCTTTGTGGCATCAATGGACGCCTTGCGACCTTGGTAGACCCCGCGCGCCTTGGCCTCTGCGATGCCCTCCAATTGCCGTTCCCTGCGAAGGTTGGTTTCGAACCCAGCGAAGACACCGAGCATGTCCAAGAAGCACTGTCTCGCCCCGCGGCGCATCAAAACTTGAGCCTGTACCAGGGTGCGCCGTCGTTCGGGCGGATCTGAGTGTACCAGGATCTCAGGGTTCAACCTTTCGATTGCAGAATGATTTCATGAGAGTAGTATCGTGAAATCATAGTGGAATCGGAGCTGTGCCATGAGCAACGTTGTTTACTTGCGCCGCGCTCCCGACCAGGTCGCTGCCTTTTTGCGGGTCGGGGGGTCGGGCCATCGTCAGCTTGAAACGCTTCTCATGTCGGGCAAGCTGCCTTCCAAGCGTCTCGTTCTCGACGCGTCGGCTTTTTCCAGACAAGGCGACTTGGTTGCAGGTCTGAAGCGGGCTGGGCGTGAGCTATCGCTGGATACAAACGTCGCTGAGCTGTCTGCTGTCGGGCGCTTTCAGGGCGCCGTTAGAACCGCGCCGTGGGCCCCTGCGGACAAGCCCATCACAGAGAGCGATGTGCTGGGCAACCAAGCATGGTTGCTTCCCAAGGTGGCACGATTTGCTGTTGAGAACGGTCTTAACCGGATTCAGGCGCCAACCCACTTCTTGGAACGAGGGGTCAAGGACCCTTGGTTCCGCGTCGACCTTGAGGCGTGTTTACGGCTTCGGCAATTGCTCGACATGGAAGGCGGAAAGGATATCGACATTGACTATCCGCTGATGATCAGCGCCGCCACGCTGAATGACGCGACTGAGCGAACGGCCATTATTCCAGCTCTCGCACGTCTTCCGATTAAAAGCCTTTGGCTCCGAATTTCCCGATTTGGGGCCGATGCAACACCGGCGGGCGTGAGCAAATACATCAGCGCGATTCGGGAATTTCACGTGCTGGATTTGCCGCTCGTGGCGGACGGAGCCGGGGGAATGGTAGGGCTGGCCGTTGCTGCCTTTGGAGCGGCAAGCGGGCTTTGCCACGGTGTGGCAGAGAAGGAACGTTTCGACGCGTCCGCTTGGAATAAGCCTCGTCCGGACAAGAAAAGCAGCGGCGGAAACGCATACTCGGTTCTTCTGCCAGGTGTGGATCGGCTATTGAAAAAGGAAGAAGCGCAGGCGTTGATCGGTTCGCCTGCCGGAAGGCGACTGCTCAGTTGCCCAAACCGAAACTGCTGCCCATCGGGGTTCGAAGACACCCTTAAGGACCCAAAAGGTCACTATTTGCGGCAGCGAGCCTTTCAGTGCGATGAACTTTCAGCTGTTCAGGATCTCCTTAAGCCAAAGCATTTCATAGAAAAGATGCTCGCGGCAGCTTCAAGGACTGCACGGCAGGTTGCGAAGCTCAAAACCGGCGATGAAAAGCTCAGCGAAACCTTGACCAAAAATGCGCTGCGGCTTGAGCGGATGGGAGATGTACTGGAAAACCTTCAGAAAACGGAAGTAGACGCTACCAGAGTAAGAGCGTTCGCTGAGGCTAGGCCTCAGGAGGGCGGTTCAATAATTCAAGATGAGAGACTTTAAATGGCCACGGCAGTAGCAAGGATCCTCGGACGACTGAAAGACGAGGGCGGTCTGCAGGGCCGAGACATCGCCAACATCGTTTCAGCATCTCCGCCTACGGTCTCCCGTTGGCTGAAGGGGACATCCTCTCCCGACATCAAGACGCAAACACGGATCGCTCAACTGGGCTATTTAGTGGATCGGCTATCCGAATTTTACACTGCGGACGAGACGCGCCTTTGGCTGCACACGCCCCATCCAATGTTGGAGGGAAAGCGAGCTATTGACCTTTTGAACGATGACCGAATGGAAGACGTCCTCGCGGTTATCGAGAGCATGGACGCGGGAGCTTATACGTAAAGTGGCTGAAGAGCACAAAGCTCGGGATATAGCTCTATTGGACGCTTTGGATCGCCTCCCAAGGGTTGCAATCCGAAGCCGAGTATGGCGCACCGTGAGGGCGGAACGAGACCCCTTAGAGGGCGGAAGCTCCCGAGGCCGTTGGGGCCACGAGCAGATGGAAACGCTGTACTCCTCTTTCGAGGAGGATGGTTCGATCGCTGAAATTTTCTCTCTGCTCTCTTCGCAGCCCGTTTTCCCCTCAAAGCTCCGTTGGCTGGCCTATGAGCTGCAAGCTGAATTAGAGGACGTATTGTCCCTGTCGACCCTGCCCGAACTGGCCGCACTAGGCGTGGACACCACACGGTATACGGCTCGCGAGTATCGACGGACGCAAGAAATCGCAGACGCTGCTTTGTTTCTTGGGTTCAAAGGCCTTGTTGTGCCAAGCGCGCGGTGGGATTGCTCCAATTTGGTCACGTTCACAGAGAAGACCGATCCTGATAATCTGACCTTGGTCAGCGCTCCGAAGGCCATCGATTGGACCGAGTGGCGCGCGCTTCGTGCGGCCAGAACGCGATAGACTGCGCTTTTCCGAGACAGTGCAACGGCGGGGCGCTCCTTCATGAAGAGATTTACGTTCCTTCAGGTTAGGCATTCGCTGTCGCAGCTGTCTGTTTAGGGTGCGAACAAGCTTCACGTATGGCGGCCTGCCCAACACAACAAACATCTTCCAGTCGATACAAAATGTGGATACAAGACGCGCATCTTGGAATGCGAATTCGCTAGCGATATCAGCGCTGATGGATTGTCTAGGCGGCTCCCAACCAACTGTACCACGCCGTTCCTCGCGGGCTCCGCTGCCCAGACCTCCTCATCCTGGCTTCGCCGGTCTGCCTCGCAGATTTAGGTGACTTGAGATTCGAGCGCTCCGCTCGCGGGTTAGCGCATGGGCGGTTGTCTTCAATCCGCAATGCGCGAACATTCTCGGGCCTGCACGTAAGAGGCTACGGAGCGCCAATCGAAACCGGCGAACGTCGCCTCGGTTATTTCGGCCCGCCCGCCGCCGATCGCAGCGCTGAGGAACTTCCCGGACGACAGGTGGAACGACGCCCCGCGCGGTACGTTCCTTCGCCGAAGTGACTGACGATCGAGGGGACCCATGGCCGAATTCGAACCAAGCGACGAGGCAATTGCCGTACTGGTAGACATCGCGCGGACCGCCGGTCGCGACCTGAATGTCGGCCAGCGGCTCGAGCTCGACCACTTGGTTTCGCAAGGACTCGCCACAGCCGTGAAGAATGACCAGGGACAGCGGAGCTACCAAGTCACCGCGAAAGGCCAGAGTTTGCTCGATGAGCGCGGCGTGGGCGCCAATGAATCGTAACGCTGCTGAATGACCGATTGTTCATGAAGTTGAACGGCTGCTGCTCTGGATCGGCTCGCGACGGATGTATACGTAGAGGCGAATGGAGAAACCCATGAGCGACCTCGATCACCGCGCAGAAATCGAACGCCATCTGGCCTGGTTCGAGTCAAAGCTGCCGCCCAAGCCCGCACACTTTGTCGGATGGCTGCGAAAGCCATCTTCGCGCTATGTGCGTCTGCCGGTCGGTGTCGCGTTGGTCGGCGGCGGCGTGCTCAGCTTTCTTCCGGTACTCGGGCTTTGGATGTTGCCGCTCGGTCTTGTCCTGATTTCGCAGGACGTCCCGGCGCTTGAAAAGCCGACAGCGCGAACGTTGGGATGGCTCGAGCGTAAATGGCTCGAGCATCAGCGCAAGAAGGGTGTCGACGCCACGCCTTTCAATGCCGAACAGCAAGCACTCGATTCTGCCACAACATCTCCGGCGAAACGGGTCGGAACCTAACCTGTTCGCATCAGGTCGTTGTGTGATTCAAAAGCCAACATGGCGTTGTAATCGGCGGCGGCCTTTGCCTAGCGTGTGAAGTTTTATCTTCCACGAATCAGCGTCCTGATTCACCTTTGTCGATCAATGGTCAATCGGGAGGCCCGTCGTATGAACGTCATCGTCTTTGCGTCACGTAAAGGCGGCGCAGGTAAGAGCACACTGACCGCTCACTTGGCTGCCCATGTCACCAAAACTTCGAAACGCTGTTTGCTTGTCGACGCCGATCCGCAGGGTTCGCTCACGCTGTGGCACAAGCTGCGTGGTACCAACGAGCCACCGCTGCGCACCGCAACGCGTTCGGTCGGTGAGATCATCGCGACCGCAAAGCGCGACGGCTTCGATTGGGTATTCATCGACACGCCGCCGAATTTGTCCGCAGTGGTCGACGATGCGATTCGCCATGCCACCATGGTGATCATTCCGGCTCGTCCGGGTGTATTCGACGTCAACGCGGTGCAGGAGACGATCCAGAGCTGCCGCTCCAGCCGCAAGCCCTATGCGGTGGTTGTCAACGGCGCGCCAGCGTTGCGCGACGAGGTCGAGAGCCGCATCGTCACCATCGCGCGCGACGCTCTTGCCAAGTTCAAGGCGCCGGTGTGGGGCGGGCAGATCACCAATCGCGCCGACCTGCTGATGGCGCTGGGCGAAGGCCAGGGCGCTCGCGAATATGCGGCAGAAGGACGCGCCGCCTACGAGATCAGCCGGCTGTGGGCTGCGATCGAACGCTCGGTCAAAGCGATCCGCGGCGCCGGCGCAGCATCCGGAGCGATGCACAAGCAGGCCGCCTAAACATTCCGAAAATGAGACGCGCGGATCCCGCGTGTTTTGATTCAAACCGTGGCGCGCCGCGCCGCGGTTTTCTGCCGTGGCTATCGAGCCTGCTCTGCACGTCGAGCCGTGCTTTTGCTCGCGGCAAGAAAAAAGCCGGGCTCACGAGGAACCCGGCTGAGGTATTGGCCTCGAGAGGCCGACACAATCACCTTCCAAGAGGGATAACTGAAGCTCCGCACTACTGGAGGAGGGGGACATGTGTAGTGCAGACCCTCAGCATGGAGACATTTGATCTGCGAAACCGATTTGCAGCAACCAGGGGCGCCGCATGTCAGTCATGCATGCGAAGACCCAGCACAGTTCCACGGTATCTCAGATAAGTCTTGAGGCGCGCGCCGGCTGATCGATCAGAAAACCAGGTTCAGCTCGGCCAGCGCTGCGCCTTGTTGACCACGAAGTCCCGGAACACCTGGACGCGGGCAACGGTCTTTAGCTCTTCGGGATACACGAAGTACGTATCAAGCTGGATCGAGTCCTGCTCGTCGAATAGTTGCACCAACCGGTTCGGGTCTTCGACCAGATAGTCCGGCAGCGCGGCGATGCCGAGGCCCTGCTGGCAGGCACGTACCAGGCCCAGGATGTTGTTGACCTTGAAGTAGGGTTCGCGCGGCCCGGCGCCATTGCGGCCGGCGTCGACCAGCCAGCTGCGGTTCTGCAGATGCTGCGGCACCTGATTGTCGCTGAGCATGATCAGCCGGTGATTGTCGAGCTCTTCCAGCGTCCGCGGTGTGCCGAAATGCTTGATGTATTCGGGCGAGCAATAGGCGTGGAAGCCGATCGAGAACAGCTTGCGCTGGATCAGGTCGGGCTGGGTCGGCTTGCGGGTGCGGATCGCGACGTCGGCCTCGCGCATCGAGAGGTCGAGCTCTTCGTCGGTGACGATCAGCGAGATCCGGATCTCCGGGTACAGCGCGGTGAATTCGCCGAGCCGCGGCACTAGCCAGTGAATGCCGAGGCCGGGCGTGGTGGTGATCTTCAGATCGCCGCTGGGCCGCTCGCGGCTGTCCGTCAGCTTGGCGCGCGCCGCCTGCAACTGCATGAACACGTCATGGGCAGTGCGGAACAACAGGTCGCCCTGTTCGGTCAGGATCAGCCCGCGTGCATGACGATGGAACAGCGAAACCGACAACTCCTGTTCCAGCGCGCTGACCTGGCGCGACACGGCCGATTGCGAAAGGCCGAGCTGTTCACCCGCATGGGTGAAACTGCCGGCTTCAGCAGCGGCGTGAAAGACCTTGAGCTTATCCCAATCCATATCGGTGAACCCGTCGCGGTTTCGAGGCACGATTATTCCGCCGCCTCGCGTTCACTGGCTGCCATCGCCATGAAGCGTTCGGCTTCCAGTGCGGCCATGCAGCCGAGGCCTGCTGCAGTCACAGCCTGACGATAGGTTTCGTCGGCCACATCGCCGGCGGCGAAAACGCCGGGCACGGACGTCGCAGTGGAGTTCGGCGCGACTTGAACGTAGCCGGACGGCTTCAGCTTGAGCTGATCCTTCACGAGTTCGGTCGCAGGCGCATGGCCGATGGCGATGAACACGCCGTCGGCCGGCAGCTCGGTCAGCGCGCCGGACTTGACGTTCTTCAGCCGTACATGCGTGACCTTGGTCGGGTTGTCGCTGCCGCAGATCTCGTCGACGGCGCTGTCCCAGATCACGCTGATCTTCGGATTCTTGAACAGGCGGTCCTGCAGGATACGCTCGGCGCGGAAATGGTCGCGGCGATGCACGATCGTCACCTTGGAGGCGAAGTTGGTCAGGAACAGCGCTTCCTCGACCGCGGTGTTACCGCCGCCGACCACCACGACTTCCTTGCCGCGATAAAAGAAGCCGTCGCAAGTCGCGCAGGCCGAGACGCCGAAGCCCTTGTAGGTCTGTTCGGACGGGATGCCGAGCCAGCGCGCCTGGGCGCCGGTGGCGAGGATCACGGTGTCGGCGATGTAGACGTCGCCGCTGTCGCAAGTCAGCCGGAACGGGCGCTGGCTCAGGTCGAGGTCGACCACCAGATCGGTGACGATCTTGGTGCCGACGTGGACGGCCTGCTTCTCCATCTGCTCCATCAGCCAGGGGCCCTGGATGACGTCCGCGAAGCCGGGATAGTTCTCGACGTCGGTGGTGATGGTGAGCTGGCCTCCCGGCTGCATGCCCTGCAGCAGGATCGGTTCGAGCATGGCGCGCGCAGCGTAGATGGCGGCCGTATAGCCGGCCGGTCCCGAGCCGATGATCACAACTTTGGCGTGGACTGGACTGGGCATGTTTCAGCTCCCCAAACATAGGGCGGCGCGAAGCAGGGAATGGCCTGGCAGGGGCATCGCCAACGGGCGGAAGATTTGAGACGCAACTCTATGTCATCTGGTGAGCTATGCAAGATTTGCAATCCGTCTGTGCAGGATTTCCCACCGTCTTTGGCAAACGAGTTGTGATCATCGCGAAATAAAATTGCTCGGGATTGATCATCTGAGCTATGAGGAGACCGTTGCCTGCCTGTCCGCACCACGGGATTTCGCCGCGTGTCCAAGACCCTCGACCAGATCGACCTGAAAATTCTCCAGGAAATCCAGGATGACGGCCGAATCACCAATGTCGAATTGGCGAAGCGGGTCGGCATTTCGCCGCCGCCCTGCCTGCGCCGCGTCCGCACCCTGGAGGAGGAAGGTTACATCCAGGGTTATCGCGGGCTGCTCGACCCCGCCCATCTCGGCTTCGACGTCACGGTCTTTGCGTCGGTCCACCTGTCCAGCCAGGCCGAGGCGGATTTGCGCGGCTTCGAGGAGTTCGTCCGCAACGAGCCGCTGGTCCGGGAATGCTGGATGCTGTCCGGCGAGGTGGATTTCATCCTGAAATGCGTCGCGCCCGATATGGCGACCTTCCAGGCCTTCGTGGCGCATCTGACCGCGGCTCCACACGTCCGTAACGTCCGCACCTCGCTGGTGCTGCGCAATTCGAAATACGCTGCCGCCGTCCCGCTGGAATTGAAGGCGGTTGCCACCTGATGAGCCGGGCCGCGGCCCGGCTCACCCGGCGCGTCGCACTCAAATTTTGCGACGCAGCGTCGCGTCGAGGCTGATCGGTCCGCCGCCCGCCGTCGCCAGATACAGGCAGGCGAAGCAGAACAGGATCGCAGCGGTGCCGCCGTTCAGCAGCGGAAACCACACCGGCGTTTCGCCCTTGAACATGTGGCCGAGGAAGTAAGCGAACGCCATCTCGCCCGACAGAATGAAGGCGACCAGCCGCGTGAACAGCCCGAGCATCAGCATCGCGCCGAGGATCAGTTCGAGCGTGCCGGCGAAGCCGATCCGCGAGAACAGCTCGACCTGGGCGAAGTAGGGGACGACCGGAAACTTGAAGATCTTCGCCACGCCGTACTGAAACAGCAGCAGGCCGGTGATGAAGCGAAACAGGCTCAGGACCGTGGGCTGCCACTTGGCGGCGAAGCTGTCCATGTTCGGTGCGCGTCCTTTGTTGATGATCGATGGTTGCTGGATACTTGGCGCTCCGCGCTCTTGTCCATTGGTCGCACCCTGCAACACGGACAAGTGAAGTCGGCTCCGCGGGTCGTGATCAGTTGGCCGCGGGGGCTGCACTGTCCCGCGGACAGCAAAAAGGCCGCCTCGCGGCGGCCTTTTGCGTCATGTCGCGATGGTGAGCGCTGTCAGCGCCACTCGACCTTGGCGATCTCATAGGCCTTGGCGCCGCCGGGGGCGTTGACCTCGACCGAGGTCCCCATGGTCTTGCCAATCAGCGCCCGGGCGAGCGGCGACGTGATCGAAATCTTGCCCTTCTTGGCGTCGGCCTCGGCTTCGCCGACGATCTGCCAGACGGCCTTCTTCTCGGTGTCCTCGTCGATCAGCGTCACCGTCGCACCGAACTTGATGGTGTCGCCGGATAGCTTGCTGATATCGATGATATCGGCGCGCGCGAGCTTGTCTTCGAGCTCCGCGATGCGGCCCTCGTTGTGCGACTGCTCTTCCTTGGCGGCGTGATACTCGGCGTTCTCCGATAGGTCGCCATGCGAGCGCGCCTCGGCGATATGCTCGATGATGCGCGGACGATCCTGCGACTGGCGCTTCTTCAATTCGTCCGAGAGCGCGGCATAGCCGCCCGCTGTCATCGGTACCTTTTCGACCATCTTGCCTTCATCCTCGATATTCGCCGCGACTGGTCACATGGTGACCAGCCGCAATCTCGTCAGCTTGCCTAATGGCGAACCGCCGCGCGGGCACTCCAATAAAGTCCAGGAATACTTCCAGCCGGTCGCTCAGGAGTGCCGCGAACGGCCAAACAAAACTAACCTGAAGCTGGCGGGTTCCCGGCCTTGCCGATCAGTTTGCCGGGCGCACGGCCCGGCTGACGATCAGATTTGGGAAAAGTAGCTCTGCAAGGTCCGAACCTCAAGGTCCCCGCCAAGATAGGCTCGGATTCCTTTTGCGGCCGCCACAGCCCCGGAAAGAGTGGTGTAATACGGCACCTTATGCAAGAGGGCAGCGCGCCGCAGTGAACGGCTGTCGGCCAGGGCCTGCGGCCCTTCCGTGGTGTTGAACACGAGTTGCACCTCGCCGTTCATGATGGCGTCGACGATGTGCGGCCGGCCTTCCAGCACCTTGTTGATCTTTTCGGTCGGAACGCCGTGGTCGCTGAGATAGCGCTGCGTGCCGGAGGTCGCGATCACCTTGAAGCCGACTTCGTGCAGCAGCTTCACCGCGTCGACGATGCGGGTCTTGTCGCTCTCACGAACCGACACGAACACCGTGCCCTTGCGCGGCACGCGGGTGCCGCCGCCGAGCTGGCTCTTGGCGAAGGCGATCTCGAACGAGCGGTCGAGGCCCATCACTTCGCCCGTCGAGCGCATCTCCGGCCCCAGCACAGTGTCGACGCCGGGGAAGCGGGCGAACGGGAACACCGATTCCTTGACGCCGACATGGTCGAGCGTGCGCTTCTGCAGGTCGAGGTCGGCGATCTTCTCGCCGGCCATGATCCGGGCCGCGAGCTTGGCGACCGGCATGCCGATCACCTTGGCGACGAACGGCACCGTGCGCGACGCGCGCGGATTGACCTCGAGCACATAGATCTCGCCGTCCTTGATGGCGTACTGCACGTTCATCAGGCCGACGACGTCGAGGCCGAGCGCGAGCTCGCGGGTCTGCCGCTCGAGCTCGGCGATCATTGGCGCGTCGAGCGAATGCGGCGGCAGCGAGCAGGCCGAGTCACCGGAGTGAATGCCGGCTTCCTCGATGTGCTCCATGATGCCGACGATGAACGTGTCCTTGCCGTCGCACAGGCAATCGACGTCGATCTCGGTGGCGTCCGACAGATAGCGGTCGAACAGCAGCGGGTTGGTACCGAGCACGGTGTTGATCTGCCCGGTCTTGTCGTTCGGATAGCGCGCCTTGACGTCGGCCGGGACCAGCTCGGGCAGGGTGCCGAGCAGGTAGTCGCTGAGCTGATTGTCCTCGCGGATGATCTGCATGGCGCGGCCGCCCAGCACGTAGGACGGGCGCACCACCAGCGGCAGGCCGAGTTCGGCCGCGACCAGGCGGGCCTGCTCGACCGAATAGGCGATGCCGTTTTTCGGCTGCTTCAGCCGCAGCTTGTCGAGGATTCGCTTGAAGCGGTCGCGGTCCTCGGCGAGGTCGATCGCGTCCGGCGAGGTGCCGAGGATCGGCACGTCGGCAGCTTCGAGCGCACGCGCCAGCTTCAGCGGTGTCTGCCCGCCGAATTGCACGATGACGCCCTTCAGGCTGCCTTTGCTGCGCTCGGTGTCGATGATCTCGAGCACGTCTTCGGCCGTCAGCGGTTCGAAATACAGCCGGTCCGCGGTGTCGTAGTCGGTCGACACGGTCTCGGGGTTGCAGTTCACCATGATCGACTCGTAGCCGGCGTCATGCAGCGCGAAGCAGGCATGGCAGCAGCAATAGTCGAACTCGATGCCCTGGCCGATCCGGTTCGGACCGCCGCCGAGGATGATGACCTTGTTCTTGTCCGAGGGCCGGCTTTCGTCCGAGACCGGGCCGGCGAACGGCGACTCGTAGGTCGAGTACATGTAGGCGGTCGGCGAGGCGAACTCGGCCGCGCAGGTGTCGATGCGCTTGAACACCGGGCGCACGTCGAGCGCGCGGCGCTTGGCCTTGACGTCGGCTTCGGTGGTGCCGGCGAGCACAGAGAGGCGGGCGTCGGAGAAGCCCATCGCTTTCAGGGTGCGCATACCGAAGGCGTGCTCCGGCAGGCCGCTGCTGCGAACCCGGGTTTCCATATCGACGATGCCGCGAAGCTGCGCCAGGAACCACGGATCAATCTTGCAGGAGTTGAAGATCTCCTCGTCCGACCAGCCGAGCCGCATCGCCTGGGCGACCTGCAGCAGCCGGCTCGGCGTCGGGGTGCCGAGCGCCGCACGGATCGCGTTCTTGTCGTCGCCGCGGCCCAGGCCGTCGATCTCGATCTCGTCGAGGCCGGTGAGGCCGCTTTCGAGGCCGCGCAGCGCCTTCTGCAGGCTCTCCTGGAAGGTGCGGCCGATCGCCATCACCTCGCCGACCGATTTCATCGAGGTCGTCAGATTGTGCGAGGCGCCGGGGAATTTCTCGAAGGCGAAGCGCGGAATCTTGGTGACGACGTAGTCGATGGTCGGCTCGAACGACGCCGGGGTCGCGCCGCCGGTGATGTCGTTGGCGATTTCGTCCAGCGTGTAGCCGACCGCGAGCTTGGCGGCGACCTTGGCGATCGGAAAGCCGGTGGCCTTCGACGCCAGCGCCGAGGAGCGCGACACCCGCGGGTTCATCTCGATGACGACCAGCCGGCCGTCCTCGGGATTGACGGCGAACTGCACGTTCGAGCCGCCGGTTTCGACGCCGATCTCGCGCAGCACCGCCAGCGAGGCGTCGCGCATGATCTGATATTCTTTGTCGGTCAGCGTCAGGGCCGGCGCCACCGTGATCGAGTCGCCGGTGTGCACGCCCATCGGATCGAGGTTCTCGATCGAGCAGACGATGATGCAGTTGTCCTTCTTGTCGCGGACAACCTCCATTTCGTATTCTTTCCATCCGAGGATGGATTCTTCGATCAGCACTTCGCTGGTCGGCGACGCGTCGATGCCGCTCTCGACGATCTCGATGAATTCGGCCTTGGTGTAGGCGATGCCGCCGCCGGTGCCGCCCATGGTGAAAGACGGCCGGATCAGCGCCGGGAAGCCGATCTCGTCGAGCGCGCGCAGCGCGTCGGGCAGATTCTTGACCTGGCGGGAGCGCGGCGTCTCCAGGCCGATCTTGGTCATGGCCTCGCGAAAACGCTCGCGGTCCTCGGCCTTGTCGATCGCGTCGGCGGTGGCGCCGATCATTTCGACGTCGAACTTGTCCAGCGTGCCGAGCTTGCGCAGCGACAGCGCGCAGTTCAGCGCGGTCTGGCCGCCCATCGTCGGCAGCAGCGCGAAGCCGCCGGGAATGACGTAGCGTTCCTTCTCGACGATCTTGGCGACGATCTCGGGCGTGATCGGCTCAATATAGGTCGCGTCGGCCAGTTCCGGATCGGTCATGATCGTAGCTGGATTGGAATTGACCAGAACGATCCGGTAGCCCTCCTGCTTCAGGGCTTTGACCGCTTGGGTCCCGGAATAATCGAACTCACAGGCCTGGCCGATCACGATGGGACCGGCGCCGATGATGAGGATCGTGGAGATGTCGGTTCTTTTGGGCATCAAATCTCGCTGACGCGGGCGGGCGGAAATCGGGCACAAAAAAAGGGCGCGCTGTCGCGCGTCCCTTGCTGTTCAGCGCCGGGCTTCCCCAGGCGCGCGGGCGTGTCTTAGACCAGTTTCCGCAGCGGCGAAAGGGTTTAACGACACCCGTCAACCGGCAATTTGGGGTCCTGGAGGCCCAGCCTGGACTTGAACCAGGAAAAAAGAGCGTTGCACCGCCCCCGCGTTGATCTTCCGCCACCGGGCCGCATGCAGTGTGACCCTTCTGGGTGCGACAATCCAGCCCGACTGAGGGTTAACGTTAAATCCCGGTTCTAGGAACACTGACGGACGACACCCGCTCACGCATTCGTGTGCCGTCAAGCGTAACACTTTCCCGGTCTCGCCGTATCTTGTCACCGGAGGGTGCTGCGCTGGATGACGTCCGGCCGCGGTGCCGAGCGATCGAACGTCGAACCCGAGGAAACCCATGCGCATCATCAGCCGCTTTGCCCTCAGCGCCGCCGCCCTCGGCGCGCTGGCCTTCTTCGCAAGCTTCACGCCTGGTCGTGCCGCCGAGGAAGCCGTGGTGATCCCGCCGCCGGCGATCGATGCCAAGGCCGGGGAGGGGCTGCAAACCGCGGTGTTCGCCGGCGGATGTTTCTGGGGCGTGCAGGGCGTGTTTCAGCACACCACCGGCGTGGTCAATGCCGTCTCGGGCTATGCTGGCGGCAGCAAGGCCAGCGCGAACTACATGATGGTGTCGACCGGCGCCACCGACCATGCCGAGGCGGTGGAGATCAAATACGATCCCAAGCAGGTCAGCTACGGCAAGCTGCTGCAGATCTTCTTCTCGGTCGTGCACGACCCGACCCAGCTCAATCGGCAGGGCCCCGACAGCGGCACGCAGTATCGGTCGGCGATCTTCACCGTGAACGACGAGCAGAAGAAAGTCGCCGACGCCTATGTGGCGCAGCTCGGCGCCGCAAAGGTGTACGGCAGCCCGATCGTCACCAAGGTCGGACCGCTCGAACGGTTCTATGCCGCGGAGGCCTATCATCAGGACTACCTGACGCTGCACCCCAGCCAGCCCTATATTGTCTACAACGACCTGCCGAAGATCGATAACCTCAAGAAGCTGTTCCCGGGCGACTATCGCCAGAAGCCGACGCTGGTCAGCAGTGCCAAGGTCACAAATTGAGGCGGACGGTCGATTACACATTCAGGAGTTGTCATGACCGATACCAAGACCCCGCCCGGCAAGGTTACCAAGAGCGAGGCGGAGTGGCGCAAGGAACTGACGCCGATTCAGTACGCCGTGTTGCGCGAGAAGGCGACCGAGCGTCCGTTCTCGGGCGAGTATGAATACGAGACCACGCCCGGCACCTATGTGTGTGCGGGCTGCGGCCAGACCCTGTTCGAATCCGATGCCAAGTTCGATTCCGGCTGCGGTTGGCCGAGCTTCACTGCGCCAGCGGAATCGGAGGTGGTCGACGAGGAGCGCGACGTCAGCCACGGCATGGTCCGCACCGAGGTGCTGTGCTCCAGCTGCAGCGGCCATCTCGGCCACGTATTTCCGGATGGGCCGGGGCCGACCGGCCTTCGTTACTGCATCAATTCGGCCGCGCTGAAACTGAAGCCGCGCTGATGCGATGAGTTGGTACGCCGCGCCAATTGCGGCGCGGCGTAATCAGGAAGAAATCGGGCGGATGATCTGTCCGCGGCCGAAGCTGGCGTACACGTCACGGATCGACCGGGGAGGGTGCCATGTCGTTCGCGACTATTCTCATCATCGCCCTGACCATCCTGCTGCTCGGCGGCTTCAGCCAGCGCTTCGGCGGCTATGGATACGGCCGCGGCTCGGGCCTCACCGGCCTGATCGGCGTCATCCTGATGGTCGTCATCCTCATGGTGCTGCTTCGGAAGCTCTGAGGCGCGTCTGCCCCTGAAAAGTGGCCGCAGCGGCCAATTCGAACGCTGGGGTCGCAATTTCGGCGTTCGTGCCTATATTAGGCAGGAAATTCGAGACATGCTGCCGGAAGCTCTCGCAGACTTTCTGCGCAGCGTTCAATTCATGCGTATCGTCAGAAGGTTAGTTGCACCATGGCATTCAGCTTCGAAACTGCCGCCGAATTATTTCCTGCAGCGATCCGGAAGAAGAAGCGCGCCGGTTTCACCTATCGCCGGTTCGACAATGCGGCCGACGCGGTGAAATTCGCTATCGAGGAACTGCCAGCGGATTCGCTGAACGGCGCCTACCTTCAGGTCGACGAAGCGCGGTTTGACCAAAAGGGCATCCGAGAGCTGTACGACAGCGAGGCCTACCCCCATCAGCGCCGCGTCGAGGAATCCGCGGATGCGCTGAAAGAGGACGCCGCCTGATACCCTGCGCGGGCACGATCCTACATTCGAGCGAATGTCTTCGTGTCGCAGCGATCGACAATTGCTGCGGGGCGTGACGAGATCAGCTTGAGGTCCCGGTAAAACAACGCGTAGGTCTGCTGCGTCGGAGCAGGCGTACTGCTGCGTACACAAACGATCCACGGTGCCACCGTGACAGGGTTGGCCTCGATTGGCCCCGCCACTTCAAGGGGCTCTGCTAGCTTCGCCTCGCCGGCAACGCGCTTGATATCAGCGGTCGCGGATTTGATCGTCGGCGCCTGCGCGGCGGGCTCGGGAATACCCTCGAGAATACCCGAACACGCGCCCAGTGCCATCGACGAAAGAATGATAGTTAGCGTTCGCATTCGTCTTCGATTCGTAAGTTGTTGGCGCGAGTGAGTAAACCGACGCGGCTCGTATAGCAACGCCGGCGCGGCGAAGATGAGGCGGACAAAAAGCAAGGGCTCGCCCGTTCTCAGCGCCGTCAGATCAGGCTAAACAGGCGCGATGCAGCGCCTTGCTCAACACTCGGCAGTGGTAATTTTGGCCACCTTCCTGTGCGGCTGCGCTGTCGATTCCAACCTCAGCTTCGCCCCGGATTTCATGAAGCAGGCCCCGCCCGCGTCGTCGGCTCCCGACGTTCCGCCGGATGTCGGCAGTTTGCTGAAGTCCAACGTTAATGCAGTGTTCGCGCAAGGATCGTCGCCCGCGGACCTTCGCTTCTCACCGCCTGTTGCCGGCAAGTATGGCGGCTGGGACACCTGCGTGCAGGGCGAGGTGGTCGGAGTGACGGGACAGCCACTCGGGCTTCAGACATACCTCGTCAACATCGATCGCAATCACGTCGGACGCCGCGAACGTGTCGGCTCCGATCATTGGTGCGCGCGGGAGACTTACAAGCGGCTCTGACCGCGCGGCTGGCTCGAGACGCCGAGGCCCCGCGCAATCAGGCCCGCGCAGTTCTGCCGCTGCAGCCTTCAGATCGTCTGATTGTAAGCACCGACTTCCGGATGCTTGCGCAGCACGACGTTCACCGCCTCGAACATCTCGTGCATCCGCGCTTCCGATACCGGGCTCTCGACCACGACGACCAGCTCCGGCTTGTTCGATGAGGCACGCACCAACCCCCAGCTTCCGTCTTCGCAGGTCACGCGCACGCCGTTCACGGTGACGAGATCGCGGATCGGCTGCCCGGCCACCTTGTCGCCGTTTGTCTGCGCCGCTTCGAAGTGCTTCACGACCGCATCAATCACGCCGTACTTCTTCTCGTCATCGCAATGCGGCGACATCGTCGGTGACGACCATGTCTTCGGCAGGGCATCTTTCAGTTGCGACATCGCTTTGTCCGCCGCTCGATCGAGCATCTCGCAGATTGCGATCGCCGAGACGAGGCCGTCGTCATAGCCGCGGCCGGGCGGGGCGTTGAAGAAGAAGTGTCCCGATTTCTCGAAGCCAGCGAGCGCGTTGAGTTCGTTCGTGCGGCGCTTCATGTAGGAGTGGCCGGTCTTCCAATATTCGGTCTTGGCGCCCTGCGCCTGCAGCACCGGATCGGTCGCGAACAGGCCGGTGGATTTGACGTCGACAACGAACTGCGCGTTGGGGGTGATCGCCGACATATCGCGCGCCAGCATCACGCCGACCTTGTCGGCGAAAATCTCCTCGCCGGTGTCGTCGACCACGCCGCAGCGATCGCCGTCGCCGTCGAAGCCGAGGCCGAGGTCGGCCTTGTGGTCCAGCACCGCGTCGCGGATGGCGTGCAGCATTTCCATGTCTTCGGGATTTGGATTGTACTTCGGGAAGGTGTGGTCGAGCTCGGTATCGAGCGGAATCACTTCGCAGCCGATCGCTTCCATCACCTGCGGCGCGAACGCGCCCGCGGTGCCGTTGCCGCAGGCGACCACGACCTTCAGCTTGCGCTTCAGCCTGGCGTGTTTGGTGAGATCGGCGATGTAGCGCGCCGGGTAATCCTGGTGAAAGACATAGCTGCCGCTGCCGCTCTTGAACCGAGCGCCGAGAACGATCTCCTTGAGCCGATTCATCTCGTCCGGCCCGAAGGTCAGTGGCCGGTTGGCGCCCATCTTGACGCCGGTCCAGCCGTTATCGTTGTGCGAGGCAGTGACCATCGCGACGCACGGCACGTCGAGATCGAATTGCGCAAAATACGCCATCGGCGTGACCGCCAGCCCGATGTCGTGCACCTTGCAACCCGACGCCATCAGGCCCGCAATCAGCGCGTATTTAATCGACGCCGAATAGCCGCGGAAATCGTGGCCGGTGACGATCTCCTGCGGACGCCCAAGCTCCGCGATCAGAGTGCCGAGCCCCATGCCCAGCGCCTGCACACCCATCAGGTTGATCTCTTTGCCGAACAGCCAACGCGCGTCGTACTCGCGAAAGCCGGTCGGCCTCACCATCGGCTCGGATTCATAGGCGTAGGTGTTGGGCAGCAACGCTGCCTTCGGCCGCGGAAACATATTGGTTACTCTCGATCAAGGACGGGGGCGGATGACGATCTCAACGCGTGCTATGTGCGACGGTAATCGTCATCGAACCGAATGATGTCGTCCTCGCCGAGATAGCTTCCGGTCTGAACCTCGATCAATTCGAGGGTGATCTTCCCGGGATTGTCGAGCCGGTGCGTCGCACCGATCGGGATGTAGATCGACTCGTTTTCATGAATCGTCTTGACGAGATCGTCCACCGTCACCTGAGCCGTGCCGCGGACGACGATCCAGTGCTCCGAGCGATGATGGTGCTTCTGTAGCGACAACCGCTCGCCAGGCTTGACCACGATCCGTTTCACCTGGTGGCGATCGCCCTTGTCGAGCGACTGATAGGACCCCCACGGCCGATGCACCAGGATGTGGTCCTCGGTGACATTGGGCGCCACAGTCTTGAGGTGGCCGACGAGCGTCTTCATGCTGTTGCTGCCGTTCTGTCGGCTCACCAGGATGGCGTCCTGCGTGGCGACGACGACCAGATCGTCGACGCCCTGAAGCGCGATGAGTGCCTTGTCGGTCCAAACGTTGCAGTTGTGAGAATCTTCGAATACCGCGTTGCCCCGGGCGGTATTGCCGTCGCTGTCCTTATCCGACAGTTGCCAGATTGCTAGCCAGGAGCCGACATCCGACCAGCCGTATGAAACTGCGATCACCGATGCGCGCGAGGTCGTTTCCATCACGGCATAGTCGATCGAGATTGGTTTGGCGGCATCGAACGATGCGCGGTCGAGGACGCAGAAATCGAGATCTTCGGTCGCTTTGGCCACGGCCGCCTCGACGTTCTCGATGCTGTCGGCATCGACAGCTCGGTATTCGTCCAGCAAGGTGGCGGCGCGGAACATGAAATTGCCGGTGTTCCAAAGGTAGCCGTCCGAGACGTAGCGTTTCGCCGTCTCCAGATCGGGCTTTTCCACGAAGCGTTCGACCGGCATCACGCCATTTTGCTGTTCCGGGGAAGGTTTGATGTAGCCGTATTCGACCGACGGCCCCTCCGGACGAACGCCGAACGTGACGATACGGCCAGCCTCTGCGGCGCCCAGACCTTGTCGGCACGCGGCAACAAAAGCGGAATCATCGTCCACCACATGGTCGGCGGCGAGCGCGACGACCACGGCCTCTGGATTTCGCCGCGCCGCGAACGCTGCCCCAGCAGCGATCGCCGGACCGGAATCACGCTTGACCGGCTCGAGCAAGATATCCGCGTCCAGCCCGATCTCGGCGAGCTGCTCACGGACGAGAAAGCGATAGGCCAGATTTGTAATGACGATCGGCCGCTCGAACAGCTCGGGGTCGGAAACCCGCAGCATGGTGTTCTGAAAAGTCGAGCGATTGCCGAAGAGCGCAAGGAATTGCTTTGGACGCCCTTCGCGTGACGCTGGCCAAAGTCTCGTCCCGGCCCCACCACACATGATAAGCGGAAATATTCGCAATCGGGCCTCCGTAGGTTTGCCTGTCCCCTAGCATGATCGACCCCGGCGGGCAATTTGACGCGCTGCAACGGCAGGGCGACGCAGATGGTCGATGGTCAGCCGTGAGGAGCAGGTGGGGTTGCAACGTCATCTCTCCTCAAGCGGCGTGCGATGCGTCCCTGCAGCTGGGGATTTTGAGTTGCTTTGCCTGGCGAGGGATAGACCTGTCCGGGACAGCCCGCCATCGTTTGTCCCGAACGGCACTGGTCTCGAGCTATCGACTGAAATCCGGCGATAGCACCTCTTAGCAGTTCGGGTCGGTATTCTTCGCGAGGATACACATCGTGCGAGTTCGCAATTGTTGAGCTCCCTCGTAACAAGCTGTGGATCGATACCAGCTTGCGACCGTCTCGAGTGTGGCCGTTCGAACGATGCAACATAGAGCGTCGCTGCGTGCGGGAAAATGCCTCGCACTTACAGAAATTCTTGTCCCGCTGAGCTGAGGGACGGGACTACGTGAACCGGGCGGATAGCTGATCCTTGAAGGCTGCTAGCTTGTACGTTACATGCGATCCATAGATGCATCGATGACGCCGCCGATTGCGCGAGCAGTATCGGGATAATCCATTTTGGATAGTCAGTCGGACTGCCCCTTAACTACCAAGCTACCGCCTAACCTGAAGCGAATCGAGTCCGAGTCGATCGAGATCATGCGCGACGTCGTCGCGACGTTCCGTAACCCGGTGATGCTCTATTCGGTCGGCAAGGACTCCAGTGTCATGCTCCGGCTGGCACTGAAGGCATTCTATCCCGCGCCGCTACCGTTTCCGCTGCTTCATGTCGATACGACCTGGAAGTTTCGCGACATGATTACGTTTCGCGACGAGCAGGCGCGAACCCACGGGCTGGATCTGCGGGTTCACGTCAATCGGGATGGGCTCGCGAAGGGCATCAATCCGTTCTCTGCCAGCTCGTCGACCTATACGGACATCATGAAAACCGAAGGGCTGAAGCAGGCGCTGAGCAACTATCAGTTCGACGCCGCACTCGGCGGTGCAAGGCGCGATGAAGAGAAGAGTCGCGCGAAAGAACGAATCTTCTCGTTTCGTTCGAAGGACCAGGTGTGGGACCCTCGCGATCAGAGGCCGGAGCTTTGGAATCTGTTCAATCCGTTGATCCATCCGGGCGAGTCCATTCGGGTGTTTCCTCTGTCGAATTGGACGGAGCTCGACATCTGGACCTACATCGGTCTCGAGAAGATCCCTGTCGTTCCGTTGTATTTCGCGGCAGTCCGTCCGGTGGTCCGCCGTTCGGATAGCTGGATCATGGTCGACGATGCTCGTTTTCCGCTTGGTCCCGACGAAATCCCGGAAATGCGGCGCGTCAGGTTTCGGACGCTTGGCTGCTATCCGTTGACCGGTGCAATCGAATCTGCGGCGGAGACCGTCAGCGAGATCATCTCCGAAATGGCGGCAACGCGGTTCTCGGAACGTCAGGGCAGGCTCATCGACGCCGATGAGGTGGGGTCGATGGAGAAGAAGAAGCGCGAAGGATACTTCTAGTGAGTGCAAAGCCCTGCGAAGGGCCGGTCAAGGATCTGCTCCGGTTCATCACCTGCGGATCGGTCGACGACGGCAAGTCGACCATGATCGGCCGCATGCTTCATGATTCAAAGCTGATCAGGGAAGACACTTTCCGCGCGCTGGCCGATGATTCACGCCGATATGGCACGAACGGAGGCGACGTCGATCTCGCCCTGATGGTGGACGGGCTTCAGGCCGAGCGCGAGCAAGGGATCACCCTCGATGTGGCCTACTGCTTCTTTTCAACTCCGCGGCGGGCGTTCATCGTTGCCGATACGCCGGGCCACGAGCAATACACCCGGAACATGGCGACCGGTGCCTCGACGGCCCAGCTCGCGGTGGTGCTGATCGATGCTCGTAAGGGGTTTTTGCAGCAAACGAAACGGCATACCTACATCTGCTCATTGCTGGGTCTGAAGCACGTCGTATTCGCCGTGAACAAGATCGACCTCGTCGGTTACTCCGAAGATGCGTTCTCGCGCATCTTCCAAGAGGCACACAACTTTGCCGCCCCGCTCGGCTTTCGATCCGTCCACGTCATCCCGATCTCCGCCCGCGACGGCGACAACATCATTGCACGATCCGCGCGCACGCCCTGGTACATCGGCCCGGCGCTGCTACCTTATTTGGAGACCGTGGACGTCTATAGCGACGCGCTCTCGAAGCCTTTCCGCTTCCAGGTGCAATGGGTGAATCGTCCGAATTCCGAGTTTCGGGGCTACGCCGGCACGATTGCGTCAGGTCGCATCGCCAAAGGGGACGCGGTTGTCGTCCCGACATCCGGCCAAACGTCGCGTATTCAGGACATCATCAGCGATCGGGCCTCACAAGATGCTGCCGAAGCCGGCGGTGCCATCGTGCTCACCCTGGAAGACGACATCGACATTGCGCGCGGCCACGTACTGTGCTCGCCGTCGCAGCAGCCGGAGGTCACCAATCGGTTCGCGGCGCATATACTCTGGATGGATCGCGAGCCGCTGATCTCCGGCCACTCGGTGTTGTGTCGGATCGGAACCAGCTTGATCTCCGCATCGATTTCGATCGACTGCAAGATCGACATCAGTACGCGTGCGCGGTCGCCGGGCAGCAGCATCGGCCTGAACGAAGTGGCGTTCTGCAATCTGGTCGCCGCTGCACCCGTAGCCTTCGATCCTTACGTTGATAACCCGAAGATGGGTGCGTTCGTCGTGATCGATCGCCACAGTTATCGCACCGTCGGCGCCGGAATGATCGCTTTCAATCTCGATCGGCGGGACGAACGGCAGGCAAGCCAACCGGTCGTCGACAAGTCCGTGCGCGCTGCGCTCAAGCGGCAGAAGCCGGCGGCGCTATGGTTTACCGGGTTGTCGGGAGCCGGCAAATCGACGATTTCCCGACTTGTGGAAGCCCGCCTTCATGCTGCCGGTCATCACACGATGCTGCTGGACGGCGATCAGATGCGGGGCGGGCTGAATCGCGATCTCGGCTTCACTGCCGATGATCGGATCGAGAATATTCGCCGCGCCGGTGAGGTCGCCAAGCTGCTGCTCGAAAGCGGTCTTATCGTGCTGTGCGCATTCATCTCGCCGTACCGCGCTGAGCGAGCGAAGGTGCGGGAGCTGTTCCAACCCGACGAGTTCGTCGAGATCTTCATCGACACGCCGATCGAGACCTGCATGGCTCGCGATCCGAAAGGCCTCTACGGCCATGCCCGCAGCGGCGAATTGACGAATTTCACCGGCGTCGATGCGCCGTATGAGGCGCCGGAGGCTCCGGAGATTCATCTGAGGACGGCTGGATCGAATCCTGGGGAACTCGCCGATCAAGTCATGGGCGTGCTGGCGTCGCGCGGGCTGGTCGGCCGATCATGACAAGCGGACCAGGATAGCCGAGATGATCCGGCTGCCTCCGTCGATGACCAGTCGCCGCTGGTCGACGCGTTTGGATACTACGTTGCGGCCACAAGCGTGCGCTATTGTCGAGCCAGAAGTACGCGGATCAACGCCATCGGCGAGATCGCGATCTATAGGTCTGGCCGTGCCGCAGGATGATGATACGGAGTCAAAGAGATGACCGGCTATCATGCGTTGTTTGCTAATAGACTGTGCGATATTGACACGGCGAAATACCTTTTGAACGAAGAGCTGTCTGGCCTTCTCACACCATTGATCGCACAGCGGTTCGATATCGAAACTGATCAGCTCAAATTGAAGTTGACAAAGAGGGAGGCTTGCGACCTGGAAGGTGGAGCACTGCGGGTCGCTCTCAGCAATGTCGCCCTTGATGGGTTCACAGGCTCGGAATTGTGGACGGTTGAAGCCGCGCAGTTTTTGTCGTCCGCTGGCGCCGCCGTTATCGTATACTCGCCCAGGATCGGACGGGTCGCAAAGCTCTTGTCCGAAAGCGGCATCTTCGTCACCTCGTCCGTTGAGGAGGTCGTCGACTTTTGTCCATCGGTGCTCCATGTCAATCACTTCGAGGCGGTGCGTCCTCTCGTTGATCGCCTCGTCGGCCATGCTCGGATCGTGAACATGATCCACGGTTTGCTGCCCCGTCCCGGTCTTCCCGGGAATGAGAACGTCGATCGTTATTGTTCGGTATCTATCCATGCCAAGGCAAAGGTTCATATCCTGACTAACACCCCATGGCCGGACATCGATATCCTGCCGAATTCCTTCGACGAACGCCGTTTCACGTCCACAGGAGATCCTGCGCGGTTCGGTCGGGCGCTTCTTTATTCGAGCCGGACCACGCCTCAGCACCGAGAGAAGTTGCGGTCCGTGCTCGCAGGGTACGGCTTGGAGTTGGAGCATTTGGGCCAGGGCGGAACGCCCACCACGGAGCCGGAGAATTTGCTGCCGCAGTTCGATGTCATCTTTGCCGTCGGAAGATCGGCCATTGAGGCCCTGGCCAGTGGGGCACACGTTATCCTATGGGATGCAGGGATTGCAGGTCCGGCCGTAACGGCCAGCAATTTCTGGCAATGCGTGACAGCCAATTTCGCCTTGGCGGCAAATGTACTGACTTGGCGCTACATCGAAAATCCCGATGCGCCGCAATGGATCGGCACGCAGTTATCCCACGGTAGTGAGGACGCGCGTGTGGCAACAACCCGCCTTACCCGAAATCACCTCAATCTATCTCGCGCCGGGTTGCGACTGTTGGCGCTTTATCAGCGTGTGCTGAACTCTGAGCTGTGATCTCTCGGGAGGATTGACGACTGGAGCGTTAACTTACGAAGCTCGGCCTCGGTTCGGCGCTTCGCCTAAGCAAGGTCAAAACGTGGGGCCGGGGCACGGGCCGCCGATGCAGCTTTTGCCTAAACCTTTGCGACCTGCGGGGTTGCCTCTGGCGGAGTTGAGCTGGTCTGTGCACGATCTAGTCTCGAGTTCGGTGGTTTCGCTCTGCAGCCAAATCGTCTAGAAGGCAGTCGCGGCACGGGATCGTGCTGGGCCGCCTTGTCAGATGATCTGTGGAGCGATGTCGCCCGCGCCTTCAAAAGTAGCCATTCTGCTTGCGACCTATTGCGGCGCCGAATTTCTCGGGGAGCAGCTTGAATCGTTTCGCGCGCAGACGCATCGCGATTGGGAACTGTATGTCTCCGACGACGGTTCGACCGACGACAGCGTCGCTATCGTCGAAGCGTTCGCGGCGTCCGTCGATCAGCGCGTCGTGGTCCGGGCGGGTGCGGGCGCCGGCTTCTGGCGCAATTTTCTATCTTTGATTCCGCGCGGCGAGATCGCGGCGGGCTATTTTGCATTCAGCGATCAGGACGACGTCTGGCTGCCCGAAAAACTCGCCAAGGCGGTTGCGTGGCTTCAAGCCGTGCCGCCGGAGCGTCCTGCGCTGTATTTTTCGCGCACTGAACTGATCGCTCGCGACGGAGCCGCGCTCGGGCTCTCGCCACTGTTTCGACGTGCGCCGATCTTCCAGAACGCGCTGGTGCAGAACATTGGCGGCGGCAACACGATGGTGTTCAACGATGCCGCCCGCCGGCTGCTTGCGCAGACGCCCGACGATGTGGCGCTGGTGTCGCATGACTGGTGGGCCTACCAGCTGATCACCGGCGCGGGAGGGATCGCGCATTATGATCCGTGGCCCAGCCTGAAATATCGCCAGCACGGGCAGAATCTGGTCGGCTCCAATGTCGGCCTACGCGCGCGCCTCGTGCGCCTGGTTGCGTTTGCCGGCGGCCGGGTGATCGGCTGGAATGCCACAAATATTGCTGCGCTCAACAGCGTGCGGCATCTGCTGCACCCCGATCATGTGCGTGTGCTGGACCGCTTCGCGCAGGCACGCAGCGCCGGTTTTTTGATGAGGCCTTATTGGCTGTGGCGCGCCGGCGTCTACCGGCAAAAAGCCGTCGAAACCATCGGTCTGTATCTGGGCGCTCTGCTCGGCCGGATCTGAGCCCCGGGTGTGACGTCGTCATCGTCAATGCGCATCAGTAGACGCGGGAATGAGCCGGCTTCAGCGACGGGCCGCGGCGAGTGCGTTCAGATGATCGTCGATCATCGCAACGTCGAATGAGCCTGCAGACTGGATGACGTCGCGCCAGGCCGATATCGGCATCCCTGTCGGATTGGACTGCAGCAGTTCGCGTTTGATGAACGGGCATTTGTAGTCGGTGATCAGCGAATCCCAAAAGAAGTGCATCGCGTTGATCGGGCGGCCGTGCATCAGAATGGATTGCAGTCGTCGCAGGCTGTGAGCTTGTTCGGGGCGCATGTGGCGCGTGTCGAGATTGGCCAGCCTGTCCTTCATGGTTTCGGCGACCGTCCAATACGGCGCGAGCACACCGCCGCGTAAACCTTGTGCGGCGAGCGCTTGGGTCAACCCGACTTCGCCGTTGCGGATGACCCAGCCCTTGTTGTCGACGTAGGGCATCGCCTGCCAAAATTCGCGAAATGCTGTCGACCGCAATGCTGTCGGCAGAAACAGCAGGAAAAACGACTGGACATGGTAGCGAAGCTCCCAGCTGTCGACGATGCCCCAGAAATCCGCGCGGGTGCGGTCGACGGCCGACAACATCCCAGCCAGATCCGAAAATGGCCCGTAAACACTGTCGTTCATGAGCACCAGTGCATCGAGTTCATGGAGATCGCCAACCGAGGCTATGCCGTCCTTGTAGGCACCGAAGTCGTAACCGGTGTTGAAACGCCACAACATGGCATGGCAGTGCGGAGCGACCCGCTGTCGGCTTTCAGCCGGAAAACTCTGTGAGTTGGTGACGAACGTGATGCGATATCCGGCCGCTTCCAACGCGCGCAGTTGATGAACGACGTAGTCGTGGATCAGGCCATCCCGGTCGAAATGAACATAGATGGCCACCTGGCGGGATCCGACCTTTGAGGCCTCGCCGGAGATGGTTTCACGGATCAGGCTGTGACGACGCCACATCCGGGCAGCCGGACGGATGATGGCGTCCTGGACGATATAGTACGACGACCGGAGCGATCTGGCGAAGTCCTTGAACTGGCTCACCGCGAACTCCCGTCGGCTGTCTTGCGAGCGCGCGGAGCGCGCCTTGAACGGAATGCCCTCGTCAGCGAGCAGGCCGGTGACGACCCTGAACGCCCTGGACTGAATGCAGAGTCGGTCGCCCGATCAAATGCTACGCGATTGTTCTCTCAGCGGCTGGCGCTCGTTGACGAATCCGCCTCTGAGTTGTCGATCCCGGCGGTGTAGGCGTCGAGAATTTCGTCGATGGGACCTGCGACCTTGATGTGACCCTGATCCATCCAGACCGCCTGATTGCAAAAACGCCGACAAGTGTCGATGCTGTGGGAAGCGAGCACCAGGATGCTCGCTTTTTCCACGAACGACTGGATGCGGGCCTGTGCTTTGTTGAGAAAGGTGGCGTCGCCGGCCATGATCCATTCGTCCATCAGCAGGACCTCGGGCGCAAAGCAGGTGGCGACGGCGAAGGTCAGGCGGGTCATCATGCCGGACGAATAGGTTCGGACCGGAAGGTTGAGATAGTCGCCGAGTTCGGTGAACTCGACGATGTCCGGGATCCGCTCGTCGATCTCTTTTGCGCTCAGACCGAGGATCATGCCTCGAAGGCGGATATTGTCGTACCCGCTAATTTCGCTGTCGATGCCGAGTGCGATGTCGAACATCGGAGAGATCCGACCGCGTGTCGTCACGGTGCCGGATATCGGTTCGTAGATGCCGGCGAGGACGCGCAGCAGCGTGGTCTTGCCGGCTCCGTTCGATCCGATCAGCGCGACCCGATCGCCCGCCTTCAGCTGGAGCGAGATGTCACGCAGCGCCTCGACCATGATCCGCTGGTTGGCATCGGTGGCGAGATGGCCGCCCGAGCCGCGGAACAAGAGGCTCTTCTTAAGCGATCTCGATCCACCATGATAAATCGGAAACGAGACGTTGACGTTGCGGAGCGTCAGCTCGGCATCCACCGCCGAGGGCATTGGAATGATTTTCATGCGATCAGACCCAATACGCGATGCGGGCGCGGAAACGGGAAAACACCGCTCCGGCGATCGCGAGGTTGACGATCGTGATGAGCAGCACGGCCGCATAGTTCTTCATCGTCGGCATATTGCCCAACAATGGCGCCCGCACGATCTCGATCAAGTGGAAGAACGGATTGAAATCCACGATGAAGGTTCTGGATTTCAGGAGTTCCGGCTTCCAGAAAATCGGCGTGATGAAGAAGACGATTTGGATGGCCGAATTCAACACCTGCGGAATATCCCGAAACCGGGCCGAGACGATGCCGATGCACAGGTTGAGAACGCTGCCGTTCAAGATCACGAGCAGCAGACCAGGGATCGCCCAGAGTGCCGTCAAACCCGGCCAGAGCTGAAAATACAGAAGCACGCCGAAGTAGATGACGAAATTGTGGAGGAAGATGACGAACTTGCTCCACGTCGAACGATAGACATAAACGGAATAGGGCAGGCGGATTTGTTTGATGTAGGATTCGGCGCCTGTGAATAATGTCCCGCCCTCGGTCACAAAACTGGCCATCAGGGTCCAGACCAGAAGTCCGACGCACAAATAGGGCAGGAAGTCGTGGATCGGCGTGTTGAACAGTTCGCTGTAGAGAATGCCCAGCGCAACCACCATGATGGCCATGCTGGCGGTCAGCCAAAACGGCCCCAGCATCGACCTGCGGTAGCGCTGCAGGATGTCGTTCCATCCCAGGCGCACCCAGAGAGGCCATAACGCAAGGCCGTTGGTCAGGTCCTGCACCATCACCTCGACCGGTGACGGCGGGACAGCTTTCCCAAGGAGGTCGGCGCGATCGATTTCTAGGTGTGTTTTCAATGGGAAGCACCGAGTATGTAGAAAGCTGATAGCGTTGAGCTATCACCTGTCGGCGACAGGCTGTGGCAGACGTCTGCCTGTCAACGCCATGACCGCCGGTTCCTGTCAAGGGATATCATCGACAGCAAAGGAGCAATCGATCCGTGCTGCCGTTGTCCGACGGATCCCGGGGGGAACATCAGCCCGGAGCCAATGATTCTGCGGCGCTAGTTCATCCATGGCTTCCGCCGGCGCGGCGGAAAGGCAAGACCAAAGGGCGTCGCCATCGCGATCGTGAGGTTGTCGTTGTAGAAGCGATCATGTGCCAGCGTGGCGGACCATGTCCGTTGCATGTAATGCACTTCCCGGCGGAAACGCGCCTTCTTGGCAGAGGTGTCTTCGGCGCCGCGGCTGGCAGATTCATGATGATAAAGCTCGGCGTGCGGTGTCCAAACGTTGCGATAGCCCTTCGCTAGAATCTTGAGACAGAGGTCGACGTCGTTGAACGCAACCGGCAGGTCCTCTTCATTCAAGCCTCCGACTTCCTCGAACACCGATTTCCGCACCACCAAGCAAGCGCCGGTGACCGCTGACACGTCGGATGCCAGCAGATTGCGGCCGAAATATCCCACTTCGTCACGGCCCAGCCCAACATTGAAATGGTTGGCGACACCTCCCACACCGAGAACGACGCCGCCGTGCTGCAGCCGGCCGTCCGGGTACAAGAGCTTCGCCCCCACTGCACCGACATTCCGCAAAACGGCGATCGACACCATTTCGGACAGCCAGTCGGGATTGATGACGTCGATGTCGTTGTTGACGAGGCCGATGATCGAACCGTGTGCCGACCTCACCGCCATATTGTTGATAGCGGAGTAATTGAACGGTCCCTCGAAGCGCAGAATGCGGACGCGCGAATCGCGTTGCAACTCTGCAAACAGCCGCTGGGTGTCCGGCGAGATGCTTTCATGATCGACGATCAACAATTCGAGCGCCGGATAATCTGTCCGATGCAGAATTCCTTCGGCGCACATCGCCAGCAGTTTAGCCTGATCTCGGGTGGGAACGATCAAGGAGACCAATGGCGCCGGCTGGGGCGGTGAGCGGCGCACGCGAATCCAGTGCGGCAGATTCGTATCGGGCGCCACCGTTGCGACCTCGTTGTTGCGCTTCAGATGCTCGCTGACGGCCCTCAATGCCGCTTCCGAGCATTGCTCGATGTTGCTTTCGGAGAACGAGGCAACGCCGTATTTGCGCCGCCAGTGGTAGAGGATTGCGGGTATATGATGAATGCGATCCGGTGTGGTGGCGTCGGCGCAACGAAGGCTGACATCGTAGTCCTGGCTTCCTTCGAAGCCTTCGCGGAAGCCGCCGGCTCGTTCCAGCAGCGTGCGGCGGTAGATGCCTAAATGGCTGATCATGTTGTGGGCGAGGATCAGCTCCGGGTTCCAGTCGGTCTTGAAGTAGGGCATCATGCGACGCTCAGTTTGGTCGATCTGATCCTCGTCGCTATAAATGATATCCAGCGAAGGATTTTCGTTGAGGCTGACTGCGACCTGGTAAAGCGAGTGCTCAGGCAGCAAGTCGTCATGATCCATCAACGCGACGAACTCACCGGATGCCAACTCCAGCGCCGAGTTCGATGCGGCCGAGATGTGGCCATTGGTCGCCCGCCGGGTCCATTTGATCCGAGGATCTTTCTTGGAAGCGCAAGCTAGAATCTCGGCTACGTGCGGTGACGGCGAGGCGTCGTCGACGACGCAGAGCTCCCAATTTGGATAGAGTTGTGCGCGGACGCTGTCGATCGAGCGCTCCAGCAGCCAGGCCGGAGTCTCGTAGGCCGGCATGATAATGGAAATCAGCGGCTTGTCGCCGAGCCGATTGATGTGCGCGCGGATCAGTTGGCGGTCTTTGTCGGTCAACGTGTCGAATTCGCGCACCCATCGATCATAGAGCGTCTCGCGCGCGATATCGCGCCGTGTCGTCATAGAACTGATCAGCCGCTGCAACTGCAGCTTTGCTAATCGGTACCATGGCCCGATAGCGGATTTTAAGAACAGCTTGGCCGGAGCCGGAAGATCTCTGCCGAGACGTTTGATGAAGTCTTCAGTCCGCTGGAAGCGTGAGAGTACCCCATCGGGATAGAGTTCGGTCGCGTCGTGATCGGCGTTAGACATTTCCATCTCCGACTCGCGGGCCATCTCGGTCTTTGGCTCGCGAGCATTGAAGGCTGCTGGTGTTGATAGAGCGGCTCACAGCTGACTAATTCGGTCTGGCAAAATTCCGAATTGGGTATCGCGAATTCGCGGCGCTGATGGACCAGTCAGACGGTCGAGGATGGTGTATCAAATCGCTCTATTCCCATTCGATGTCTCGGCAGCATATTGCTCCATGCCTTTTAAGCCTCTGCGTGCAGCTGAGGCAACCGGCTACACCGGCTGGATTGCGTTGAGTTGGACGGCTCGTAGTTCTGCGGGGTGCTGCGGTCTAGTGTGCGGGTTAGCACCGGTCAAGAGCGCGGCAGCTGCCGAACTTCGTATGGCTCGATTCCCTGGTTCCCCCGGATAGCGAAGGATTTGACTGACTTCGTTCTGATATGCTTATTGCATTGCAAGACTGTCAGTCGACGCCCCAGTAGAAGAGAAATCTCCCACGGAGTACTCGTCGACGAAGCCACAATAAAAGTTATTGTCTGAACACCAAATTTTATTAATGGTCTCGTGAGTTGCAGATCGCTCCCGATGATCGTGGAAGTAAAATGAGCAGTCTACGATGGACTCTTGCTGCCCGACTCGGCCTCTCCCTTTAGTCGTCGATCTCGACGATACTTTGTTGAAGGTCGATACTCTTTACGAGCAATTTGCATCAGGGCTGCTCACCCGGCCATGGGCGGCGATCAGCGCCCTTTCGGCGCTGTTCAGCGGTAAGGCCGCGTTCAAGCGACGACTGGCGGGCCTCGCCAACATCGATGTGGAACATCTGCCGGTTCGCGAGGAGTTTTTCGGCTACCTCGAAGAACAGGCCGCAACGGGCCGCGAACTGCACCTCGTGTCTGCGGCGGACCAGACCATCGTTTCGCGAGTCGCCGAACGGTTCCCTTTCTTCCATTCGGCCATTGGAACTGAGCCTGGCCTCAACTTGAAGGGCATCAACAAAGCTGCGTATCTCGCGGCGCGTTTCCCCGGGGGATTCGTGTACGCTGGCGATAGTTCTGCCGATCTGCCGGTGTGGAAGGCTGCGAGCGCTGCGATCCTGGTGGCGCCAGCGAGGTCCGTCCGGATTGCGATGCAGGATGCCTGTATTCCCGTGGAAAGTAGTTTTGAGGACAAGCGGGTGCCGCGAACGGCTTGGCTGAGAGCGCTGCGGCCGCATCAGTGGACCAAAAACCTCATCGTCTTGGTTCCTCTCGCGCTTGGTTGGCGCGATGTCACGCTGGCGTCATTATTGACGACGCTGGTCATCATGGGGCTGCTCTGCGTCGTCGCGTCGCTCACCTATGTGGTGAATGACTTGGCGGACCTGACATCAGACCGCCGGCACTGGTCGAAGCGCCGACGACCGTTCGCCTCCGGCGCGATTCCAGTTCGCGACGGGCTACTGGCGGTCGGTATTCTTCTGCCGATTGCCTGTGCGGCAACGCTGCTCGTCGCGCCGCTTGCCGGCGTTTGCGTACTGTTCTACGTCGCCGTCACGCTGGGATATTCGTTCGGATGGAAACGAATCCCGCTGTTCGACACCTTCATCATCGCATTGTTGTTCACGACCCGGATTCTGATCGGGATTGCTGCGGCCGAGCTCACGCCGTCGGCCTGGCTGCTGACGTTCTCCATGTTTTTCTTCTTTTCTTTGGCGATGGCGAAACGTCATACCGAGATACTGCGGGCCGCCGAACACGACATGAAGAAGCTCGAGGGCAGGGGCTATCAGGCCGGCGACGAGAGCCTTACGCTGGCTTTCGGCACGTCCGCCGCGATGGCGTCGATCGTGATCGTGGTCATTTATCTGGTCGAGGAAGTTTTTGCACGGCAGCTCTACGGCAATCCCGGGTGGCTGTGGGTGGCGCCGATCGCGATCTTCCTGTTCATCTGCCGAATCTGGGGACTGTCCCATCGCGGGCGCATGACGGACGATCCGGTGGCATTCGCATTGCGTGATCGCGTCTGCCTTGGGCTTGGCGTGTGCGTCTCCATCGCCATCGTGTTGGCGCTGTGACGGAGTTCGTGGAGCGTTCAGACCTGCTGCCATGGGGCCGAACGCCTCGTTTGGCAATGCGAGCCGCGCGCCCGGCATTCCGTGACGAACTCGGGGGGCTGATCCGGACCGGCGCCGCTGACGATCACGGTGTCCTGGCCGTCGGCATGATGCGGTCGTATGGCGACAGCTGCCTCAACGGCGACGGTTCCGTGATCGAGATGTCAGGTCTCGACCACCTGATCAGTTTTGATCGCCAGACCGGTGTCATCAAGGCCGAGGCGGGAGTGACGCTGGACGAGATTCTCCGCGTGGCCATTCCTGCAGGGTATTTTCTTCCGGTCACGCCCGGTACCAAGTTCGTCACCCTCGGTGGTGCCCTCGCCAACGACGTCCATGGCAAGAATCACCACCACGCCGGCACGTTCGGCCGTTGGGTCAGGCAGTTCACATTGGCGCGTACCGACGGATCGGAGAGAGTCGTCGGTCGCGATGACACCAGCGGGTTGTTTGCTGCGACCATCGGCGGCCTCGGTCTGACTGGCGTGATCACCCGGGTGACCCTCGAACTGATGCCGATCGCGAGTTCGCGGATCGATCTGCAAACAGTTCCGTTTGGGAAGCTGTCGGAATTCTTCTCGCTGGCGGCGGAAAGCGAGCCATCGCACGACTATACCGTCGCCTGGATCGACTGTTTGGCCCAGGGCAGCAAGTTGGGTCGTGGCATCTTCACGCGGGCCCGGCACAGCCTAGACGGTGAACTGCGCGTCAGTGACAAAAAGGGCCCATCGATTCCAGTCGAGGCGCCGGGCTTTCTGCTGAATCGGCTTTCGCTGGCGGCATTCAACGAGGCCTATTACCGGATCGCCGGGCGGCCCCGGGCGACAAGTAGCTGCTACGATCCGTTCTTCTATCCGCTGGATGCCATCGGCGGGTGGAACCGGCTATACGGGCGGCTTGGTTTCTATCAGTATCAAAGCGTCGTCCCCGCCGCCGTTGCTGAAGTCGCCACCACAGCAATGCTGCAGACGATCGCGGCAGCCGGCCAAGGCTCGTTTCTGGCGGTGCTGAAGACCTTCGGTGATGTACCATCCCCCGGCCTGCTGTCGTTCCCGATGCAGGGGACCACGCTGGCATTGGATTTCGCTAACCGCGGGCGTTCGACCCTGTCACTTCTTGACAAGCTCGATGCGATCGTCCGAGAAGCCGGAGGGCGCCTGTACCCCGCAAAGGATGGTCGGCTCCCGCCCGCGATGTTCAGGGCTGGCTATCGGGCGCTCGATCAATTCACACCTCATATGGATCCAGGATTGTCATCGACATTCTGGCGTCGGATGCAGCTATGACAACGCAAATACCGCTTCGTGTGCTGATGCTGGGGGCGGCCTCAGGCATCGCCCAGGCGACGGCGAGACTCTACGCTGCTGAGGGGGCCGTCATCGGCCTGGCAGGACGGAATTCGGAGCGCCTCGGCAGCATCGCCAATGATCTGACCGCGCGCGGCGCCAGCCGGGTCGAAATCTTCGAGATGGATCTTGTGACCGCGGACCCGGTGCCGGCGCTCGCCAGCATGATCGCAAAGCTCGGTGGTGCCGACCACGTCGTGCTGGCCTACGGCGTGTTGGGCGATCAGGCTCTCGCAGAGAAAGACCTTGCCGCAGCCCAGTCGATCCTCGACGTGAATTTCCGTTCGGCTGCGGGCTGGTCGCTCGCGGTGGCGAATGTTTTGGAATCGCAGGGGCGCGGATCGCTGGTGGTGCTTGGATCGGTGGCCGGTGATCGCGGCCGTCGATCGAACTACGTCTATGGGGCAGCCAAGGCGGGGCTCGCTGTGCTGGTCCAGGGCATCGACCACCGCTTTCGCGGCCGCGGGCCGCGGGCGGTCATCGTTAAGCCTGGACCGACCGACACGGCGATGACCGCGGGCATGGCCAAGGGTGGCCCACTGTGGGCGACGCCCGAGGCTGTCGCAGCTGTGGTTCGCAAGGCTGCCGACAGCGGCGGGCCAGTGGTCTACGCGCCTGCGCGGTGGAGACTGATCATGGCCATCATACGCGCCATTCCCGCCGCGATTTTCAACAAGATGAACTTCTAGAGCCGGGTATGCGCAAGATCGTCATCACCGGCGCGGCCGGCCTGGTTGGCCAGAATCTTGTGGCGCGGCTAAAGTCGCGCCCAGACATCGAGTTGGTCGGCATCGACAAGCACGCCGCCAATGTCGCGCTATTCCGCCAGGTTCATCCCGACGTCAGGATCATCGAGGCGGACCTCGCGGAACCGGGCGCGTGGTCGGACTGCTTCAGCGGCGCCGACACCGTGGTGATCAATCAGGCCCAGATCGGCGGACTTTTCGGCGCCGAATTCGAGGCCAACAACGTCACCGCCACCCGGCACATCCTCGCCGCGATCGAACGCCACGCGGTGCCGTATTTCGTCGGGATTTCGTCCTCGGTCGTCAACTCCGCCGCCGACGACTTCTACACCCGCTCGAAGACCGCGCAGGAACGGCTGTTCGACGCCAGCCCGGTACCTCACGTGACGTTGCGCCCGACCTTGATGTTCGGGTGGTTCGATCGCAAGCATCTCGGCTGGTTGCGTCGCTTCATGGACCGCGCGCCGGTGTTTCCGATCCCGGGCGATGGCCGGTTCGATCGACAGCCGCTGTATGTCGGCGACTTTGTGTCGATCATCGTCGCCGCGATCGAGAGCCGCAAGGCCGGCACGTTCGACATTTCCGGGCTCGAGCAGATCAGCTACGGCGACCTGATCGCGTTGATTCACGACATCGTCAAACCGCGCGCGCGCATTGTCCATATTCCTTATGCGCTGTTCTGGGCACTGCTGTGGCTCTATGCGCGGTTCGACAAGAATCCGCCGTTTACCACCGGGCAACTCGAAGCCCTGGTTCTGCCCGAAACCTTTCCGGTGATCGACTGGCCCACGGAATTCGGCGTCAAGCCGACCGCGCTGCGCCAGGCGCTGACCGAGACGTTTCTCGATCGCGAACACTCTCAAATCGTTCTGGCGTTCTAGGAGCCGCCTTCATGAGCCGGATCGTCGTGTTGGGAGCCGGACCGATGGGACTTGCGGCCGCGCAGCGAGCGGTGCGGCTCGGGCATCAGGTCGACCTGATCGAAGCCGACGACAAAGTCGGCGGCATGGCGGGACATTTCGACTTTTCAGGGGTCTCGATCGAGCGATTCTATCACTTCATCTGCAAGTCCGACGCGCCGACCTTCGACCTGATGGCCGAACTCGGCATCGCCGACAAGATGCGATGGGCCGATACGTCGATGGCGTACTACACCCACGGCAAGGTGCATCGTTGGGGCGATCCAATTTCGCTGTTGCGCTATCCGCACCTCAGCCTGGTCGAGAAGTTTCGCACCGGGCTGCAGATGTTTCTGACCACCAAAGCCAGAAACTTCGACAGCATCGAGCATTTGACCTCACGCGAGTGGATCGAAAGCGGGTCCGGCAAGTCGGTCTACGACAAGCTGTGGAAGCGGCTGCAGCAGCTCAAATTCTACGAATTCGCCGATCATGTCTCGGCGTCTTGGATCGCCACGCGTATCAAGCGCATCGGCAATTCCCGCAAGTCGATCTTCCAGGAACAGCTCGGCTATATCGAAGGTGGCTCCGAGACGCTCGTGGAGGCGATCGCCGACGATATTCGCCACGGCGGCGGACGGATTCACCTCGGCGCTCCGGCCGAGCGGGTGCTGGTCGAAGACGGGCGGGTCCGCGCGGTGCGCGCCGGCGGCCGGGAGTTTGCCGCCGATGCGGTGATTGCGACGGTCCCGATCCCGCTGGTCAATCAGCTGGTGCCCGATCTCTCGCCGGCGCTGCAGGAGAAATACGCGGCGATCCGCAATATCGGCGTGGTTTGCTTGCTGTTCAAACTCCGCAAGTCCGTCACGCCGCACTTCTGGCTCAACATCGTCGCCGACGATATCGAGATCCCTGGCCTGATCGAATTTTCCAATCTGCGGCCGGTCGGCGACACGATCGTCTATGTGCCGTACTACATGCCGGTGACACAGCCGAAATGGGCGTGGACCGATCAGCAGTTCATCGATGAAGCCTTCGGCTATATCAAGCGCATCAATCCGAACATTACCGATGCCGACCGGATCGACGCCCGAGTCGGACGGCTGCGCTATGCCCAGCCGATCTGCGAGCCCAATTTTGCCGACAAGCTGCCGCCGATCCAGACGCCGATCGCCGGTCTACAGATCGCCGATACGTGCTATTACTACCCCGAAGACCGCGGCGTCGCGGAGAGCATTCGGCTCGGGCGGCGGATGGCTGAATCGGCCGTGGCGGACTCATTTTAGAATGATTGCGATTAGTACAGAAAGTCCAGCGTGGGGCGATTTCGATGAATGATTTGGCGATTATCTACAAGTCTCGCTTTTCGAGCACAGGTTTCGAAAAACGGACGCGCGTTTGGAAGATACTATGTGCCCGATTCTTTCAAAATTACGTGCCCCGCAACTCAGTCTTGCTGGACCTTGCATGCGGCTACGGTGAATTCATCAATCACATCGCTGCATCGAAGAAGTATGGCGTCGACCTGAATCCTGATGCTCAATCGCAGTTATCGCCAGACGTCGATTTCAAGATGACGCCAGCCTACGATCTGTCGCACATCGCCAGCGACAGTGTCGATCGTGTATTCACATCGAACTTTCTCGAGCATCTGCCGGATAAAGCAGCCTGCGACACAGTCCTCAAGGAGGTTCGTCGAATCCTGAAGCCCGGCGGAAAAGTCATGATCCTTGGTCCGAACATTCGCTACGCTTACAAGGAATATTGGGATTATTACGACCACTACCTGGCGCTCTCGCATCTATCGCTAAGTGAGGGATTGCTGCTGGCCGGATACCAGCCCGAACTGGTGATCGATCGATTTCTGCCCTACACAATGAATAACGCGACGCCGACTGCCGACTGGATGATCCGAGTTTATCTCCGGGTTCCGCTGGCTTGGAAGCTTCTCGGCAAGCAGTTCTTCATTGTTGCCCGCAAATGACGGTGGAATAATCTGTGAATGGTCGTATCGAAGCGGTCGCGACCTCGCGGTTTGTCCGGTTCCTTCTGGTTGGCGGCGCGGCGGCGGCGATCAACATCGGAAGCCGCGTTGTCATCTCGAAATTCGTCGCGTTTGAATATGCGGTTGCGCTCGCGTTTCCGATTGCCCTGACATTTGCGTTTGTAATGTCTCGCTGGCTGGTTTTCGAGCGGGCCGGAAGCTCGGCATGGGGACAATATTTACGCTTCTTCCTCGTCAATCTGGTCGCGCTGGTTCAGGTTTGGCTGGTCAGCGTCGGGCTCGCCCAATGGCTGTTCCCGATGATCGGCTGGATCCTTTATCCTGAACTTGTGGCCCACACGATCGCGGTATGCAGTCCGGTCTTGACAAGCTACTACGCGCATAAACTCTTCACGTTCAAATAGTCGCTGCAGGCCGAGCGTTGGCGCCATCGAGGTGCCGAACTGGGTCTGCGAAGGTGGTCGTTGCCGAAGAGGGGCGGACGCGCAATGGTGGTCGACGACGAACGGCACGGTAGGCGATATTCAGCGGAGGTGATGAACCGGTTGTTTTGGCTGGCAGCGCTTGTCCTGATCGTACTCGGCATCAAGTTGCTATTCATCCGCCAATTCGGATCGGGGGTGCCATACTGGGATCAATGGGATGGGGAAGGCGATCTGATTTACAAGCCCTACTTGAATTCAAATCTGTCTTTCACAAGCTTGTTTGCGTCCCACAACGAGCACCGAATATTCATCACGCGCGTCTTCGCTTTGCTCCTGTATGAGCTCGATGGCGGCTGGGATCCGATCTTGCAGATGGTGGTGAATGCCGGACTTCACGTCGTTGCTATCGTGATGCTGGTGCTTGCGCTCCGACCTATCATTCGGGCCGATCAGTTCGGCTTTCTCATCGTATTCTCGACGCTGCTGTTCGTTCTGCCGATCGGGTGGGAAAATCTGTTAGCCGGCTTTCAGAGTCAGTTCTACTTCCTCGTGATCTTTTCGCTGCTGGCTTTGATGGGGTTTGCGATATCGCCGGCCTTCGGCGTCGTCTGGTGGGGCAGTTTGCTTTGCGCGGTGGCTGCGTATTTCTCGATGGCGTCGGGTGCGCTGACGGCCGCAGCTGCGGTGGCGGTGATCGGCGCTCAGTTAGTCTCAGGCCATCGGAACGGCCGTAAGGAGCTGATGGGTCTTGCTGCGCTGGTGGTGATGACGGCCGTGATGCTGGCCTTCGTTCGAAACGTGACGCCTCACGATGTCTTCAAGGCACACAGCTTCTCCGAGTTTGGTCGTGCCCTCTTGAAATGCCTGTCGTTTCCGTGGGGCAGTCCGTATTCGGGGATCTGGGTCAATCTGCCGGTTGCAATCTATGCGTGCGTGGTGTTGGGTCGACGGCCGGCGCTCGGCTCTCCGCATTGGTTGGTGTTCGGGATCATCGTCTGGTTGCTTGCGCAGTCTGTGTCCTTGGCCTACGGACGTGCCGCCCTGGTGGCTTCACCGCGCTATCTCGACATTGTTATCGTCGGTTTGCCAATGAATCTCGCGATCCTGCTCTACGCCGCTAATCGCGCGGCGCGCAGGCCAGCGAGAGCAGCCGCGGCCTTGGCCGCGGTCGCTTGGCTTTCGATCGTGTGTTCCGGCTTGATCTGGAATACGGTTATTTCGGCAGTTCCCGCGGTAGTCGACAAGGGGCTGCAGGGACGCGAGCAACAGCAGAACGTTTTGGCCTATCTGCGAACCGGGAATGTGGCGGAACTGCAGGGCAAGGCAGTGCAGGCGATTCCTTATCCGGTGCCGGAGCGGCTGGCCGCGCTGCTGTCCGACCCCACAATTCGTCAGGCACTACCCGACGCGATTCGTCCCGCCGACGTCGATGATCGCGCGCGGCTGGATCGAACCTTGCTCAAAGGGAGAGTCCGAGAAGCGACGAACTGGGTGAAAGTGGAGATGCTGAGGCACGCCGAAGTCGTGGCCGGCTTCGGGCTCGCATTGGGATTTGCTGCGGGAATGATCGGCGTGATGTGGCGTCGCGAACAAGACGGCGCTAGGGGCGTGCATGGGACTTGACGGCGAAACGAGTCGCCTTCCACACAGGCGCTCACCCGGCGCGACTGGCGATACGTGATCAAAAATGCCCGACATGTCCGCCATTGAGCAAGTCTCTACAATCTGTAGCCGGAGAGCTGAACGAGCCACAGTTTTCGGATCCTTCAAAATAAACCGGGAAGCTGTAACTTTCCGACTTCGTGCATGCAGTGACTTTGCTCTGCCAAATTGAAGTGTATGTAATGGCGGGAAAGGTGAGCTATGCCACACAGTGCTGCACTACAAAACGCCACATTCGCAGTAATTCTCAGCACCAATTGCCTGCTCGATAGGCCAATCGATATTAGAAGTCAGCTAAACATGATGTAACTCGGCTTCTGACTATCGTCTCCCTGAAGCGTTCTTTCTGTATTTTCCGACCGCCTCGCTTATACTCACCGTCATGAGCACGTCATTCGTTGTGGCATTAATCGCATTGGCGTCAACCGATCTCCGCTGGAGGCGCGCTCTGCGCGCTTTCAACGCTGCTGTTGCCGACAGATCCCGAAATTCTCGGGTTGGCGACTACATTTTCTAGTGGGCCGGCGTTACACTAATTATCGCACTGAACTGGACACCGAATGCGGCACGTCAATGGATCCGGATCATGTGCGTCGGACTCGGTTGGCTAAGCTCCCCCATCGTCATCACGCTGCTACCACTCATCCTCGTTCCCGGCGCCGTTCTCAGAAACATCCGCAGCGAAACAGTCACCGCGGCCGTGGCGTCTGAAGCCACCGGCGCACAGATCTTAACGATGGTCCATCGACGAATTCGGGGAGGATCTTTGTTCCGTCGTCGACCCAGATGTGGGGAGCTTTGAATTGATCCGGTCGACGCAAAAACAGCAAAGGCGTCGTCAAAGTAATTATCATGACAACGGCTGGAAATGTCCGCGATAGGGCCGAGGCAATTTCCTTCGACATTAAAATATGCTGAACTGAAATTGGCGACGTTATTGGCAGAAAGCGCCGTATCTAGACGATCGGATTCCAAAGGGAAAGCGAGATAACGGCGACATCTCGGCACAATTGCAGGGCGTGCCGTTGCGACCTCGCCAGCCTGCGCGCTGCTTAATTGCTCCCGGGTTGCGACTATCGAATTGACGAGCGATGCCTATCGTTTGTAAATAATCCGCCGAAACCAAAAGCGCGAACGCGTCAAGACGGATGCCTCGCAAGATCCTCTCAATCTGGTTCAAGGATGCGGATCCAACAGCTCGATATACCCGGCCTTCTCCTTGTCACCCCGAAGAAGCACGGCGACCAGCGCGGGTTCTTTTCGGAAACGTTTCGCGCCGACGCTTTTGCGGAGGCCGCGGGCGCCGTGCAGTTCGTGCAGGACAATCATGTGTTGTCGACCCAGCGAGGAGTCGTTCGGGGGCTGCACTTTCAGACCCCGCCTCACGCGCAGGGCAAGCTTGTCCGCTGCACGCGCGGCGCAATCCTCGACGTCGGCGTCGACATCCGCGTCGGTTCGCCGACCTACGGGCAACATGTCGCAGTCGAGCTGTCGGCGGACAACTGGCAGCAGCTCTGGGTTCCGCCGGGGTTTGCACATGGCTATGTCACCCTGGAAGACAATTGCGAGGTGATCTACAAGGTCACCGATTATTACGCGCCGGAATGTGATCGGGGAATCGCCTGGGACGACCCGGCCATAGCGATTGATTGGCGTGTCCCAGCTTCCGACGTTATTCTGTCGGAGAAGGACAAGAAGCAGCCTCGTCTGCAGGATGTCGCCGCAGCCTTTCATTTTGCCAGCGAGGATTCGTAATGCGGGTGATTGTCACGGGTGGCGCGGGCTTTATCGGCTCGGCAGTCTGCCGGCACTTTGTCGACGATCTGCAGTACGATGTGGTTGTCGTCGACAAGATCACCTACGCAGGAAATCTGGCATCTCTGGCTCCGGTGGAGTCGAGCCAGCATTATGCCTTCGAGCAGCACGACATCTGCGATGCCGAGGCGGTCAAGTCGATCTTCGACAAGTATCAGCCTGATGCTGTCGTGCATCTTGCCGCTGAAAGCCACGTCGACCGATCGATCTCCGGTTCGGACGTGTTCGTGAAGACCAATGTGCTCGGGACCTTCACCTTGCTGGAGGCCGCACGTCGCTATCTGCACTCCGAAAGAAAGAAGAGCGCGCCCGAGTTTCGCTTCATCCACGTTTCCACTGACGAGGTCTACGGGTCTCTGGGCGAAACTGGGCTGTTCACCGAAACGACAGCCTACGATCCGAGCTCGCCTTATTCGGCGACCAAAGCATCGTCCGATCACCTGGCCAAAGCGTGGCACCGTACCTACGGCCTGCCGGTGATCGTGTCCAATTGCTCGAATAATTACGGGCCCTATCACTTCCCGGAAAAGCTGATTCCGCTCGTGATCCTCAATGCGCTCGATCGCAAGCAGCTGCCCGTCTATGGCGACGGATCCAATGTGCGCGACTGGCTTTATGTCGAGGATCACGCTCGCGCGCTCGGTGTCATCCTGGCCAAGGGCCAACCGGGCGAAACCTATAATATCGGCGGGCGCAATGAGCGGCAGAATATCGAGGTGGTCCGACAGATCTGCACCTGGATGGATCGACTGCGGCCGGCCGACTCCTCGCACCACGATCTGATCACCTTCGTGACCGATCGTCCCGGCCATGATCATCGGTATGCGATCGACGCCACCAAGTTGGAAAACGAACTCGGGTGGCGCGCGCAGGAAACCTTCGAGACAGGGATCGAAAAGACCGTGCGTTGGTATCTCGATCGGTCGGATTGGTGGAAGCCGCTTCGGGACCGCGTCTATGGCGGCGAGCGCCTCGGCCTTGTGAAGGCGTGAGGGCAGATGCGGATCTACGTCATTGGCGCTGAGGGGCAGGTTGCCCGTTCGCTGCGCGAGTCAGCGGCGAGACATCGCGACGTGGTTTTCGGTCACGGTGCCCGGCCGGCGGTGGACCTCCTGCGGCCGGAAACGCTTGCCCATGCCATCGATGAGTTCCGCCCCGATATCGTAATCAACCCGGCGGCATACACCGCCGTCGACAAGGCCGAAGCCGAGCCGGAGCAAGCCTTCGCGCTCAATCGCGATGGCGCCCGCGCCGCCGCGGAAATGACCGCGCAGCGAGGGCTTCCGGTCATTCACCTGTCGACCGACTACGTTTTCGACGGAGCCAAGCAAGGACCCTATGTCGAAAGCGACGCCGTGGCGCCGCAGGGCGTCTATGGGCGATCAAAGCTCGAGGGCGAACAAGCAGTCGCTTTGGCTAACCCGAAGCACATCGTGCTGCGAACCGCATGGGTGTATGCGCCATTCGGGGGCAATTTCGTGCGCACCATGCTTCGGCTCGCTGCCGAGCGCGACCGGCTCCGCGTCGTCGACGACCAGCGTGGATGTCCGACCTACGCCCCGGACATCGCCGATGCGATCGTCGCAGTGGCGCGGCGATGGGCCGATTCCGGTTGGAGTTCGCAACTCGCGGGGGTTACCCATCTCAGCGGTCCGGATGCGCTGACGTGGTGCGGATTTGCCCGCGAGATCATGGCTGGGTCGGCTGCGCGCGGCGCCCGCTCGGTGCCGGTCGATGCGATCGGCACCGCGGATTATCCGACGCCCGCGGCGCGGCCCGCCAATTCGCAGCTGTCGACCGCGCGATTGAATTCGATGTTCGATGTCCGTCTTCCACCGATGGCGCATTCGCTGGCTGATTGTTTGGACCGTTTGTTGCGTCAATAGAGAGGGGCTGTCGTGAAGGGTATAATTTTGGCGGGAGGAAGCGGCACGCGTCTCTTTCCGATGACGCTGGTGACATCCAAACAGCTGCTGCCGGTCTACGACAAGCCGATGATCTACTATCCGCTGACCACGTTGATGTTGGCGGGGATCCGCGAGATCCTGTTGATCTCGACGCCGCACGATCTGCCGCTATTTCAATCGCTGCTCGGCGACGGCAGTCAATGGGGCCTGTCGTTGTCCTATGCGGCGCAGCCGAAACCCGAAGGGTTGGCGCAGGCCTTCATCATCGGAGCGAAGTTTGTCGAAGGCGGTCCGTCGGCGCTGATCCTCGGTGACAACATCTTCTTCGGCCACGGCCTGCCGGAGTTGTTGGGGAACGCCACGGCACGGAGCGTCGGCGCCTCGGTTTTTGCTTACCGGGTTTCCGATCCCGAGCGGTATGGCGTCGTGGCGTTCGACGACAAAGGTCGGGCCACCTCGATCGAAGAGAAACCAACGCAGCCGAAGTCGAACTTCGCCGTGACAGGACTGTATTTTTACGACGAGCAGGTCGTGAACATCGCCGCCGACATCAAGCCTTCCGCCCGCGGCGAGCTGGAAATCACCGACCTCAATCAGGTCTATCTGCAGCGCGGGCAACTGGCCGTCGAACGGATGGGGCGCGGCTTCACCTGGCTGGACACCGGCACCCCGGACAGTCTGCTCGAGGCGGCGGAGTTCGTCGCGACGCTGGAAAAGCGTCAGGGCGTTCGCATCGCCTGCCCGGAGGAGGTTGCTTTCAACGCCGGCTTTATCGACCGGGAGCAGCTGTTGCGCCTCGGCGTTGCCATGGGGAAAAGCGACTACGCCCGCTACGTGACAAGCTTGGCATCACAACCGGCTTGGTGAGAGAAACTCGCATCCGCCGGATTCGAATAGGCGCTCGCGCCCTTCGAGGAATGCGGTGATCATCGGCACGTGGGCATTGTAGTTTTTCAGCCCTTGTGTGCAATAGACCACGCCGCCCAGCGGGGCGTCCCCAAGGAACCGCTGCGGATCGTTGAGAATGCTCTCGAGCAGCGGCGTCTTGGTCCAGCCGGGGATGACCAGCGCCCGTCGTTGCGAGTAGTACGGAAAGCCAGACGACCATGAGTCTCCGATCACAATGAGAGCGGCGTCTTCTGCCGTGTGATCATGCGCGAACTGCGAAACGCGCAGCAGGGGCTCCTTGCTGTAGTCATAGGTCGAGTACGGCGCAAAGCGTTCGTAGAAAAACAGCAACTGGCCAACGACGATGGCTGCCGTCAGACCTAGCGCGATCACGCGCTGCGCAGAATCGTAAATCTGCCCGAGACCGAACCCCACCGCCGCAATCAGGAAGATCGCGTTGCAGTATTGGTAGTAATTGTGAACAATATGCGGATTGGTGAACACCAGAAATGGGACGACAAATCCGATCAGCGCGAGGCCCGCTGCCGCCAGCTGACGCCGGGCGGTCAGCGTAGCGCCGAGCGCCACCAATCCAACCGGAACAGAATACCCCAGAACGTCTGAAAGCACCCGGTTGCGCACAGTGTCTATCCAGAGCAACGAGCTGATCTTCAGCATGGCCGTGTTGCCGTAGATCCAGTCCTTCAGCCTCTCCGAAGTTAGCAATTGCCCATATGGGTTGTCAGCCTTGACGTGGTCGGAATACCGCACCCATACGATCCCAACGACCAGCGGCAGCAGCAGGTTGGCAGTGGTGAGAGTGGCCATTCTGAGGAGCCGCGCGCGGGACTCCGTCCTCAAGCAAGTCCAAAGGCGGATAACGGTCAGAATGCCTCCAATGAGGAGGAACGCAGGAAACGTCGTTGATTTCGCCAGCGTTGCAATGCTTCCGCAGAAGATTGCCGAGAGGAGCCAATAGCGGTTCGGCGTTGCCAGATAGCGCGCGGTGAGTGCAAGCCAGCTCACCGAGAAGAACAGCGCGCAGGATTCCACCAGGAACGTTCGGCTCCAGAACAGATAGAGCGGCGACGTCAGATAGAGGATCGCCGTGACCAGATAGGTCGTTCGACGAAAGCCGGCGGTCTTGTACAGCAAGGCAAGCGGCAGCAATACGGCGAGGAAGAAGAAGAACCCGACCAATCGTCCCGCAACGTCGAGAGGAACGCCGGTCCAGGCCAAGGCCGCGCAAAGTAGTTGGTAAATCGGGAATTCGAACGGGACCGACCACGGATAGCCCAGCACCGGCGTCTCGTAGGCGAGCCACGGACCGCCTTTCAGAATGGTGTAGGCAGTCAAGGCGGTTTGGGTCTGTCGGAACGCATGCAGATCGACCACCGGGTTCGTGATTCCGGTGAAGAGGACAACCAGCGCATGGACGATTGCAAGGGCCAACAGGATCGTCAGCATCCGGCGCCAGCCGTCGCCTCCGCCCACATTCGTGATCGGAAAAGTCGAAGAGATACTGCTGTGCATCGTCCTGAACCGCTTCAGTCGGTCGTTAGCTGCTGATCACAAAATTCGCCGAACGGGCGTAAGACAGATGGGTAGGCGACGATTTTGGCAGGGCCGCGCTGACGATTGAAAGCCGATCTCGACTGTTCGAGGGAGCCAAAGTCTGCTGCAGGCCGATATTGAGTCTCAAATCCGATTGTCAAAGTCCGCAGATAGGCATGCGGACCGTCGAATGGCATGGTCGGCGGCGCAGCGAAAGTCGTCGCCTGGTGAAGTGTCATTGGCAATTAGTATCGGGTTATCACTCATGCTCGGAGTGCAACGGGCCAGGGTCGACGCAGCGCTGACTATGCTTCATTGCACCAGGGAGCTACGCAGATTCAATTCAGCCCTCTCGGACGGTATTCAAAGGCGGCAATGATCGAGAGGGGATCTGCGGGGCATCGCCAGAACGGTAAGCTGCATTGCTTTAGAGTTGCGATCTGTCATTTTACCGGCGATCGCTGGGCGCCATCTTGCGCAAGCATCCATGCTCACGATTTTGGTATTAGTACTCCTGATGATCTACCATCTGCGGTTCCAACCCAGATCGGTTCGATGTAGAATAAATTATTTCTCGGGATGCGTCGGCGGACGATATGGATAAGTTGATTGTTGTTAAGTCGCACTCTGAGATTCGTCCCGGGGGCGGAGGCCATGCGCAGCGGCCCAGCGACGGATTGCCGGTCGCACGCCCCCCGATCGCAGCGCAAGCGCCGCCGACACCGGCAAGTCAGAGACCCAACACGGACGAATTGATCTCGCGCAGGCTTCATGATGCGGCGACCCGGCTATCGGCTGCGCAGCGCGAACTAGCGCGCGTGAGCCATGAAAGGGACGTTCTGTTCGGCGAACTGCTGCAGGCGCGCCGCGCAGCGAAAGGAGCCAAGGGGGACACGGCGCTTGCCGTCCGTAGATTGTTACCGCTGTTGGATTGGGCGGTAGCTCATCGAAGCTCGCCGTTGTTTGGGGCGGGGCGGAAAATGCGTTTGCGCCTCACCAGTATGCTTGATTCGATCTCCAGGGATGTCGATGCGATCGAAGCATATGTGAGGGAGTACACCAAGTTCAGAGGGTGCGCCGAGTCCCTCCGGCTGAGGATCTTGCAGACCTGCATGGAGATCGGCTCCGACCTTCAAGAACTCCCGCTGTTTTCTGCCGTCGACTACAGCGCGCTATATCCCGATGTGGCGGCATCCGGACTGAGCCCACTTTCGCATTTTGTGACACGCGGTCGCGCCGAGGACCGCACCATCCATCCGCTCCTCGACCACGAGTTTTATCGCGCGACCCACCCTGAGGTCACGGCGTTCGGGATGTCGCCGTCGCTGCACTACATCCACTTCGGTGCCCAGAAGGGGTTCGACCCGCACCAGTTGTTCGACTCGAAAAGCTATCTGGAGCGATATCCGGACGTTTGCTCCAGCGGCATCACGCCGCTTGAGCACTACGTCCGCAACCCGCTCTGCAATCCACACCCGTTGTTCGACAGCGCGTTTTATCTCCGGCAGAATCCGGATGTCATGGAAGCCGGCCTAAACCCGTTGGTGCATTTCGCGCTGTTCGGTGGTCGTGAGGGGCGCCGGCCGCATCCGCTGTTTCACAGTGATTATTACCTCGCTGTGAATGCCGACGTGGCGGCGGCGGGAATGAACCCGCTGGTGCACTATCTGGCCTACGGTTGGAAAGAGAACCGAGATCCCAATCCGGAATTGTACGGCCAGTTGCTTAAGCACGGATCGGACCGTCGCAATCCACTGCTCGAGTACATCGCGAAGGGTACGGCGTCGCCCACCACGCAGACCCGGTCGTTGCCGGCGACCAGGACGCGTGACCGCGGCGCGCCCCGTATCTTGATGATCGATGCGCTGTTTCCGCGGCCCGAGCAAGATTCCGGCTCGCTGGATCAGATCGGCTTTATGCGCATCTTCATTTCGCTGGGTTTCCGGGTGTTCTTTTGCGCGAAATGGGAGTTCGGTGGCAATCCGGAGCGAGAGCAAGAGCTACGCGCGCTGGGTGTCGAATGCGTCTCATCGTCGGAATTCCGCAATCTGGATGAGTTCTTGTTCTTCCACGGGAATTCGATATCGGCGTTCTTCGTATCCCGCGTCACAATGATGGAAAATTGCTACGAGAGTCTCCGCGAATTCTGTCCACATTCGCCCATCATCTTCAACACCGTCGATATCCACCACCTGCGCGAGCAACGGGAAGCCGCTTTGCGGCTCGACCACGAATTAGCCCGTAGGGCACTAGATACGCGTGCCAAGGAGATCGGCTTCATCGAGTCCGCGGATCTAACGATCGTGGTGTCGGAGCGCGAGGCAGAAATTCTGTCGCAGCAGCTCTCCGGGGCCAACGTCGTAACCATTCCATTGATCCGCGAATGGGCCACCGAGGCCGTGCCGGATTTCGATGGACGAAGCGGTGTCTGTTTTATTGGCGGGTTCGCGCACAAGCCGAATGTCGACGCGGTCGACTACTTTATAAAATCGATCTGGCCGCTCGTGCTGGAGCGGCAGCCAGACATGCAGTTCTACATCGTTGGGTCGAATATGCCGCCGCGGCTGCGCGATCTCGATGTTCCCGGGGTCGTTGCGGTCGGCTTCGTGGAGGATTTGTCGACATGGCTGAGGGCCGTCAGGGTCTCGGTTGCACCGCTGCGCTACGGCGCTGGCGCTAAGGGCAAGATTGTGTCGAGTATCGGCTTAGGGGTGCCCTGTGTAACCACCGTCATTGGTGCCGAGGGGATGGGCTTGATCCATGACGACACCATCCTGGTGGCCAGCTCCGACCAGATATTTGCCGAACAAGTGTTGAGCCTTCACAACGATAGAGCGTGTTGGCAGCGCCTATCGCAGGCCGGCATGGCCTTCATTCGTGAAAAGTACTCGTTGGAAGCAGGCCGGGAAATTGTGAAGTCGAGCTTACGCCAGCTCGGTGTTCGCCTGCCGGGAAATCTGGGCAGCGCGGTAGCAGGTCGGCAGAATGTGTGATCGTAGCGTCGCGGTCGTCATACCGCTCTACAACCATGCCCGCTACATTGGTTCGGCGTTGGACAGCGTGTTGAATCAGACGTGTCGCCCCACCCAGATTGTGGTGGTCGACGACGGATCGTCGGATCATGGTGTGTCGATCTGCCGAGCAAAGCTCGATGGCGTCGATGGGGCGCGCGTGCTGACGCAGCCGAACGCCGGCGCGCATCACGCGCTCAATCGAGCTATCGAGGCGACCACGAGCGAGCTCGTCGCAGTGCTGAACTCGGACGACATCTTCGAACTCGATAAGCTTGAGCGTTGCGTCGGAATGTTCGCTCAGCAGCCGGATCTAAGCCTAGTATTCGGACGGCTGACCATCATCGACGAGAATGATGCGACGGTTACGGCTGGTCCAACGGTCGACTGGCTGGCGCGTTCGATTGCTTTTGCCCGGGGAGCTGGGACCGACATCGGGTTGATCAGCGAGAACTTCGCCACCACGACCTCGAACATGATGTTCCGGAAGGAAACCTGGACGGCCAACGGCGGTTTCATGCCGCTGCGATACTGCCACGACTTAGAGTTCATTCTATCGGCCCTTGGACGTGGCAAGGTGTTGTTTGATCAGGATCGGATTCATACCAAGTACCGGGTGCATCCGACCAATACCATCAAACAACGGATCGACAACGTAAGGGTAGAAATCGCTGGCGTCTTGGCCAACGCACTGTTCGAGAATTCTCCAGGATTCGCTGCTGAGTTCAACCGTAGTCGAATCATCGCGCTGTTCCAGGCCTTGTCGGGGAAAGGACTCTCCGATCTCATCTGCACGTTATTGCCGCTGCGTAGCGCCACTGCCAAAATGACATTCTTCGAAACCATCACCTCGCAGCAGGGGCTCGAGACCTTGCACCATCTGGCCGCGCCTGGGAGTGCGACGCAACTGTTGAAAAGCCAGTCCTGGGCGCTGGCGGCCAAAACCTTCGCAGCCACCAGCAAGCTCTCGGCGGAGGGTAGCCTGGACATCAATGCGCTGATCGAGGTGTCGTCTTTCGACAAGGGCGGGTTGGAAAAAGTCGTTCTCGATTCCGCGATCCTGTTGAAGGAACTCGGGGTGAAGCCGCTGATCGTGTCGTGCCGGGCGGCAGGCCATCTCGCCGAGGTGGCGAAGGCCGCAGAGGTGGAAGTCGTCAGCTTGCCTGAGACGAATACGCTCGAGGCCTACCGTTCTCTGGTCGCCGGCCGTCGCATCGACATCTCCATGTCGCATTTTTCCAGGCTGGGCTATCCGATTTTTCGGGAGCGAGGCATCCCCAATGTGACGTTCATCCATAACGTCTATGCCATGCTCGACGTCGCGGGCGTCGCGGCGTTCAAGGCCGATGACGCCTATGTGGATCGGTACATCTCGGTGTCGCGCAAGGCGACCGAATACGCGGTGGGGCCGCTCGGAATCAAGCCGGCAAAAATCGAGACCATCCCGAACGGCCTGATTATCGAGGAGCATTTGCGGCGGGAAGCCCAAGCGGTGCCGGTGCAGCGCGAGCGGTTCGGCCTCAGCGACGACGACTACGTCTTCCTCAATGTTGCCTCCTATAATCTCCACAAGGGCCACTACTTGATGGCCGATGCAATGAACCTGATTTTGAATCTGCGCTCGGATGTCAAGATCCTCTGCATCGGCAATGTGATCTATCCGCCGCACATCGAACAGCTGACCCGATTTCTCGACGATGCGGGACTGTCCAGGCACATCATCATGCCTGGATACTTTGAGGACGTGACGCCGCTGCTTCAGATGGCGGACGCCTTCCTGCTGCCGTCCTTCCTCGAGGGGTGGAGCATCGCGATGAATGAGGCGATGTTCCATGGCAAGCCGATGATTCTGAGCGATACTGGCGGCTCCCGGGACGTCATCGAGGAGAATGATATCGGCCTCATCGTGGCGAACGAGTATGGGGAAGTAACAAATCTGAACAGTCCGCGACTGAATGAGCTCGCTTACTCGCGACGAAAATATGAAACGGCGCCTAAATTGGCGCGGGCGATGTTGGAATTTGCCGACAATCGCGAGCATTGGGCCGAAGCCGGTCGCCGCGGGAGAGCAAAGATTTTCGAAAAGTACAGATTTGAAAAGATTGTCGGTCAATACGTAGATGTACTGAAGGGCGTTATAAAGCGATGAGTATCGATAACTGGCTGCGACGATTCTGGTCGGCGCTGAAATTTTATCTGGGTAATCACCTGTTCATGAATTGGATGCCGTATCGTGTCCGTCACGCTTATCTGCGCCGGTTTTGCAACTTGCGGATCGGGGCGGACTCCAGCATTGCGATGGGGTGTTTCATTACCGGTACGTTTATCACGATCGGCAATAACAGCGTGATCAATCGTGGCGCTTATCTCGATGGTCGCGTTCCATTATATATCGGCAACAACGTCAATGTATCGCACGGTGCGTTGATTCAGACGCTGAGTCACGATCCTCAGAATCCGGATTTTGTTTGCATCGAGAGGCCTGTGGCGATCTTGGACTATGTGTGGATCGGCACGCGGGCAATTGTGATGCCGGGGGTGACGGTGGGTGAGGGGGCCGTGGTTGCGGCTGGCGCGGTGGTGACGAAGGACGTGCCGCCATATACAATCTGCGGCGGCAATCCGGCACGGCATATCGCCGATCGCTCACGAGATCTGCGCTACAAGACTCGATATTTCCCGTTCTTCGACACGGATATTCAGTAGTTCGCTCAGTGGTCACGGGGCCTATCGGCGGCGTAGCGTCTTCTAAGGCCAATCGACAGCAAGTCGAGGCGCATTCGGGATGAGACGACGATGAAGAACTACACGATCATATCGGGCACCGGCCGCGCCGGGACGACACTGTTGGTTCGCATCCTGATGAAGGCGGGAATCGACGCAGGCTTCGAGTCTGACACCGCGGTCGATCCGGTTGCCCATGCCGGACTCGAGCTGGATCTGCGAACCAAGCCTGATTGCAAATTGGTGAAGTCGCCGTGGATCGCTACCTATATCGATGAGGTGGTTCGGGACGCCGAGATCAAGATCGATCATGCCATCATTTGCATGAGAAGCCTGAGTGACGCAGCGGAAAGTCGGCGACGGGTGCAGCGCGAACAGAACACCGATGCGCACGTCGCGGGTGGACTGTGGGGCGTGACGGATCCCGCCGATCAGGAGGCCTATCTCGCTGAGATGTTTCATCGGCTGCTTTTCACGCTCTCGGCGAACGCCATTCCGATGACGTTCCTGCACTTTCCGCGCTTCGCGAATGATGTGAACTATTTCGTGGAAATGATCCATCCGGTGTTTCCGGACGTCACCGTCGAAGACCTGCGATCGGCGTATGATGCAACAGTCGCTCCGGGATTGATCTCCGATTTCAGTAAAGTTCGTGCACCCGTGGGCGGACGATCTTCGAAAGCTGCTGCGGAATCCGCCTCGCGCGCTCATCTGGAGAAAATCGAGACGGAGCTCGCCACCCTGAACAAGCTGGTCGGCGATCAGCGCGACGAGATCGCACGGTTCGCGGTGCAGTTCAGCGAGATGGCTCGGATCTCTCAAGCCCTCGACCGCCGTGATCAAGAGAACGCGTCGCTGTCGTGCGATTTGGCGTCGTCATGGGCAAGGATAGCCGAGCTCGATCAGGCGGCAGAACAGTTGTCGGCCAGAAAGCGGGCGTTAGAGGACGAGCTCAAAGGTATCAGTGATGCATTGCGGGCCAGCGAGCGGGCGCGCGAACTTGCGGATCAACAGGTTCAGGCGCTGCTTCAAAGCCGCTCATGGAAACTGACGCGACCGCTGCGTGGTCTTGCTGGGGGGCTGGCCGGCCTGCGCAGCTCGGCGAAGCAATAACCATACGAAGGGAGTCAGACCGTCTTTCTGACAATTACCGAGACAGCGATCGAGACAGCGCCGCCACCGTGTCGCAACTGCAGAAGCGTTCTGTATCCGAAGTCGGGCGGCTCTTCATGCTATCGACTGGAGTTCGGCTTAACGTTTGTGCCAGCGTCGCTCGCAGTGGGATGGATCCGCTGCTGCCGCGGGCTTACACACGTGCGGGAGGGGCATGAATCTTTGCCTGATCGTTGCGCTGCCTTGCTGGCAGGAACAGCGTGGCGCTGGCTGTGGCGGTCGGCTTCCGCTTCGACAAATCGACCTGATCTAGGAAGCGCCCGCGGTTCAGCCCGAGTTGTTCACGTGCGATAGCTTGGTGCGAATGAGCTGTTGTTCCCCGTCGGCGTTGATCGTCTCGCTGATCCTTATGGTGTCGACCTGCCGATAGAACGCCGCAAGCGCTTTCAACGGGCGTGCCGGTTTGTCGGCCGTGCAGCGAAGCGCAAAATCCCAATCGTTCAATCGGCTCAGACGCGGATCCCAGCCGCCGTAGCGGTCCACGAGCTCGCGCCGATGGACAATGACATTCGTGTCGATGAAATTTCCCCTCGTCAGCCGGTCGCGGTCGAAGGGTTCCCACAAGATGCAGGTGGATTGAAGATTATGGAGGTAGGTAACGAGGGCTCCATAGACAAAATCGATCTCGGGATGAACGACCAGTTGATCGACAGCGAGCGTCAGGAAATCGGGGTACCAGGTATTGTCGGAGTCGATATAGGCGACGAGCGCGGCCGATGTCTCCTCGAGGCCCCGGTTGCGAGCAGCGGAGCTGCCGGCGTTCTTCTGGCGAATGTAGCGGATCCGGGGATCGTTCAGGAATGGAGCGACGACTGCTTCAGTCTCGTCCAGGCTGCCGTCGTCGATGACGACAAGCTCCCACGCCGAAAAGCTTTGCGCTTGGACACTTCCGATCGCCTCACCGATAAATTGTGCTCGGTTGTAGGTTGGAAGAATGACCGACACAGCGGGGCTGGAGAGTTCTGCAACAGCGGCGCGGGCGCCCGGCGGTCGTGCGCTTGGCAGGGCCGTCACGAGCTGCTCGAGGGCGAACAAGCGCAATTCGACGCCTTCCGCCATCAGAACTCGTTCGCGCGACGCGGTGGCGATGCGCTCGTCCAGACCAGGGCCGAGCCGGTCGGCAAGCGTGATCTCGAGGCGTTCGACACGGTCTCGGAGTTCGGCGACTTCCTCGTGAAGTCCGAGGCGACGAATGATCATCGCGCGCAAGTTGTGTTTGAATTGTCTGATCATGCGAGCGAATGCCGATGAGCGAGCCGATCGTGCGGACCATGATTGTCTCGGAATGCTGGAATGATCAATCGAATCCTACCGGTTCTGAACATCGGTGTTGCCGACCTCGCGATGGATCGAGGCTTTCAGCCCAACAGAAATCTGAAGGCGCCGGAGTGATGCAGGCACTAAAGCCAGGTCGGGCACGGGCTCACTATGGTTGAAGGCTAGACGCGGCGGAAAGCCCCTGGTGTGGATGTGGGGCCGGGGCTCTCAAATCAAACGAGGTGACGTCCGCATCATAGGTCAGCGCCCTATATGATGAGTCTCCGATCGCCGCCGAAGGTTCAACCGTCTAGGTCGATGCGGCAGCCTCTGGCTTGAGCAGTCCTGCTTCTGATTGCCCCCGACACCCGGAGGTGCCCGCTGGGCCGCGCTTTGGCGCGGCGCTAAGCGCGCACTCAAGATGACGGTTCCGCACTTGAGGCGACGGCGTCGCTTCAATCAATCGATGAAGCGTTCTAATTATCGCGCTCCAGAGTGCGATGCTCACAACCAGCGCTTGCGGCGTTTGAAGCTCTTCAGGTTCTTGAAGCTCTTGCGCTGATCGCCTGCGCCACCGAGGTAGAACTCCTTGACGTCTTCGTTGTCGCGCAGTTCGTCGGCGGTGCCGTCGAGGACGACCTTGCCTTGCTCCATGATGTAGCCGTGGCTGGCGACGGAAAGGGCAGCGCGAGCATTTTGCTCGACCAGCAGGATGGTGACGCCGAGGTCGCGATTGATCTGCTTGATGATCGAGAACACCTCTTTCACCAGAAGGGGCGAAAGCCCCATCGAGGGCTCGTCCATCAGGATCATCTTGGGCCGGGCCATCAGCGCGCGGCCGATCGCCAGCATCTGCTGTTCGCCGCCCGAGAGATAGCCGGCGAGGCCGGTGCGCTCCTTCAGTCGCGGGAAGTAGTTGTAGACCATCTCGATGTCGGCCGCGACGTTGCGGTCGCTGCGGGTGAAGGCGCCGAGCCGCAGGTTCTCCAGCGAGGTCATGTCGGAGACGATGCGGCGGCCCTCCATCACCTGGAAGATGCCACGGCGAACGATCTTGTCCGGATCGGTGCCGTCGATCCGGTCGCCGTCGAACACGATCTCGCCGCGCGTGACCTCGCCGTCCTCGGTTTTCAGCAGCCCGGAGATCGCCTTCAGCGTCGTCGATTTGCCGGCGCCATTGGCCCCGAGCAGCGCCACGATCGCGCCCTGCGGCACCTCGAGGCTGAGCCCGCGCAGCACCAGAATGACGTCGTCATAGACGACTTCGATGTTGCGGACGCTGAGCAGCGGGGCGGGGGCCGACGACGAGCCGGGCGGCGGGCGATGCAGTTCGGCGGCTTCGGTCATGGTGTGGGTCCTGATGATGATCGGCGCCTGAAGTCGATGGTCGGCAGCACGGATGGAAAGGGGGGACCAGCGTCGATGCCGGCCGCTGCCGGTGCCCCACCCTCTCCCGTCATCGCCCGCGAAAGCGGGCGACCCAGTATTCCAGAGCGCCAATCATTCAACGCGACGCTGCGGCGTACTGGGTCCCCCGCTTTCGCGGGGGATGACGTTTGATCGAGTTGCAGCGCGGTGGGTCATAGCGGCCGCCGCGCTGCAAGTCGGGAGCGGCCGCGGCTGCAGGCAGCCGCGCCGTCAGCTCACCAGCCCAGCAATTCCGGCTTGCGCGGCAGGTCGACGGTCTTGACCTTTTCGAGCTTGATGGTGCCCTTGGCGATCAGGTCCTTGAGGTCGCCGTCGGTTGGGCCGGACACCTTGGCGCGGTACAGGTCGACCTTCAGCGTGCCGCGGTGGTCCTTGTCGGTCCAGGTCGACGGGTTGCAGACGCCGTCCATGCCGGCCGGCACCCAGTCCTTCTTCTGATAGAAGCCCTTGCGGACGTTCTCGCCGGTGGCGCCGCCGTTGGCGGCGGCCCAGTCGAGCGCCTCCTTCATGTACAGCGCCGAGCAGACGCCGGCGACGTAGTGCACCGGGCGATAGGCCGTGCCGGACGGATCGGACACCTTGGAGATCGCCTCGACCATCTTCATGCCGGGCGCGCTGCCGCCCCAGGCCACTGCGGTGCGCAGCGGAAAGATCACGCCGTCAGCGGCGTCGCCGGCGGTCTTGGCGGCGTTCTCGTCCATGCCCCAGACGTTGCTCATGAACTGCACGTCGACGCCGGCTGCCTTGCAGGCCTTCATCACCGAGATGTTGGAGGCTGCGGTGTTGCCCAGATACGCGTAGTTGGCGCCCGAGCTCTTCAGCGACAGGCACTGCGCGCTGTAATCGCCCGGCGCCAGCGCGAACACCAGCGGCGGCAGCACCTCGAAGCCGAGTTCCTTGGCCATCGCTTCGCCGGCAGCCTTCGGCGCGTTGGGGTAGGGATGGTTGGCGCCCATGTGGACGAATTTCGGCGCGCCGGACTTGCCCTTGGCCTTCCAGTCTTCCGCCGCCCACATCAGTTCGGCGCGCAGCGCGTCCGAATAGGATGGGCCGTAGAAGAAGTTGTAGGGCGCAGGCTTGGCCTTGCCGCTGGTGCCTTCCGGATCGGTCAGTGCCGCCGCGTAGGAGCCCGACAGGTCGGGGATCTTGTCGTTGGCGAGGAAGCCGGTCAGCGCCTCGGTGTCGGCGGTGCCCCAGCCCATGATCGCCGCGACCTTGTCGCCGCCCGACCACTTTTTGTACAGCGCGATCGCGCGCGGCACCTGATAGCCGTAGTCGTTGGTGTCGACATTGAGCTGCTTGCCGCCGACGCCGCCGTTCTTGTTGACGTAAGCGAAGGTGTCGGCGACGGCTTGGCCGTAGGGCGTGCCGACGTCGGACGTGCCGCCGGAGTAATCGGCGAGATGGCCGATCGCGATCTGCGCCTGCGCGGTCGCCGACGTTGCGGCGATCGCCAGCGCCATCGCGGCGGTGCTCAAAAGAGATTTCATCGTCATCGGTGTTCTCCTCCAGTGTCTTTCTTATTGAAATCGAAGTGTCGTCGTGCGTCTCCCGTCGTCTCGCTCAGTGCGAGAACGGATAGAGTTTCCAATAGGCCTTGATCTGCCGCCAGCGATGCGCGAGTCCGTCCGGCTCGAACACCAGGAAGGCGATGATGATCAGGCCGATCGCGATCTCGCGCAGGAAGGTGAGGTTGTTGTTCAGCAGCAGCGCGCGGTCGATCGCACTGCCTTTCAATTCCATGCTGATCCATTCCATCGCTTCCGGCAGCAGCACCACGAAGGCGGTGCCCATCAGGGTGCCGGAGATCGAGCCGATGCCGCCGATGATGATCATCGCCAGGAACAGGATCGAGCGCTCGATGCCGAAGCCCTCGTTGGAAACCACGAGCTGATAATGCGCATACAGCGCGCCGGCGATGCCAGCGAAGAACGCGGCGAGGCCGAACGACAGCGTGCGATATTTGGTGAGGTTGATGCCCATGATCTCGGCCGAGAGATAATGGTCGCGCACCGCCACCAGCGCCCGGCCGTCGCGCGTGCGCATCAAATTGGTGACGAGAATGTAGCTGACCAGCAGATAGGCCAGCACCACGTAGAAATACTGCTTGTCGCCGCGCAGCACCCAGCCGAACAGCGAGAACGGATTGGCCGAGGCCGGCACCGAGCCGCCGGAGAACCATTCGGCGCGCGAGAAGAAGTCGAGCAGGATATACTGCGCCGCCAGCGTGGCGATGACCAGATACAGGCCCTTCAGCCGCGCCGCCGGCAGGCCGAACACCAGCCCGACCAGCGCGGTGACGATGCCCGCGAGCGGAATGGTGAAGAACACCGGGATCGGCAAATTGTTGTTGAGATAGGCCGAGGTGTAGGCCCCAAGCAGGAAGAACGCAGCGTGGCCGATCGAGATCTGGCCAGTGAAGCCGACCAGGATGTTGAGGCCCAGCGCCGCGATGCCGAAAATGCCGATCTGGATCAGGATGCTGAGCCAGTAGCCCGACAGCACCAGCGGCGCGAATGCGATCAGCACGGCCCCGAGGATCGCCATGTTGCGGCTGGTCCGGGTCGGGAAGATCGTGGTGTCGGCGGCGTAGGTGCTGCGGAAATCGCCGGCGGGGATCAAAGAGGTGTTGGCCATGGGTCAGATACGCTCGATGTCCTTGGTGCCGAACAGGCCGTAGGGCTTGATCATCAGGATGATGATCAGCACGTAGAACGGCGCGATTTCGTAGAGATTGCCCCAGTGCAGATATTCGCTGTCGACATACTGGGCGATGTTTTCGAGGAGTCCGATGATGATGCCGCCGAGCACAGCGCCGCCGATCGAATCGAGCCCCCCGAGGATCGCAGCCGGAAACACCTTGATGCCGTAGGCCGACAGGCCCGACGACACGCCGTTGACGACGGCGACCACCACGCCAGCGACCGCGGAGACGGTGGCCGAGATCGCCCAGGCCATCGCGAACACGCTCTTCACCGAGATGCCCAGCGATTGCGCGACCTGCTGGTTGAACGCAGTGGCCCGCATCGCAAGGCCGTATTTCGAGACTTTGAAGAACCACGCCATGCCGATCATCATGGCGATCGAGACCACGAGGCTCATCACGTAGACGGTCTGCAGCTGGAAGCCCGCGATCGTCACCGACTGGCTGGAGAAGATCTGTGGAAACGGCTGCGGGTTGACGCCGTAGATCCATTTCAGCGCCGCCTGGAAAACGGTCGACAGCGCGATCGTCACCATGATCACCGAGATGATCGGCTCACCGATCATCGGTCGTAACACCACGATCTGGATCGCGATGCCGAACAGGAACATGAACACCAGCGTGATCGGCATGCCGAGATAGAACGGTACCTGGTATTTCGTCAGCAGCGTCCAGCACACCCAGGCGCCGATCAGCAGCAGCTCGCCCTGCGCGAAATTGACGACCTGCGTCGCCTTGTAGATCAGCACGAAGCTCATCGCCACGACGCCGTACAGCGTGCCGACCACGAGGCCGTTGACGAGAAGCTGGATCAGGAGGTGCGAGTTCATGCGGCGGCCACGACGTGATAACCTCTCCCCGCGTGCGGGGAGAGGTCGGCGCGAAGCGCCGGGTGAGGGGGCGTCTCAACATGCGCCAGGCGAGAGATCTTCAGACCGAGCGAGCGCGTCGGTTGCGGCGAAACGCGACCGATGCGGAAAATAAGCTGTGGCAGCGGCTGCGATCCCGATCGCTGCTTGGCTTCAAGTTCGTTCGGCAGGAGCCGATTGGTCCTTACACGGTGGACTTTTTGAGCCGCGAGCGCCGTTTGATCGTCGAGGTAGACGGCGGGCAGCACGCCGGTAACGCGCAAGACTTGGTTCGCGACGAATGGCTGCGTTCGCATAATTACCGTGTCGTCCGGTTCTGGAACAACGACGTGCTCGGGAATATCGAGGGTGTTCTTTAAAGCCTCGCCGCTGTGCTCGCGGAGGCGCCCCCTCACCCGGATCGCTGACGCGATCCGACCTCTCCCCGCAAGCGGGGAGAGGTGAGGCTGCCGCCTGCTCGTCTGCTTCGACATCTCGGCGCGCACTGCGCACCTCTCCCCGCGCGCGGGGAGAGGTCGGATCGTCGCGAAGCGATGATCCGGGTGAGGGAGCGTTTCAGAGCAGCCGAGAGTACATGCAGGATCGGGGGGCAGACGAGACGAAATCATTCCGCGGCCTCCGCATGCGCGTGGCCGCTGCCCAGATCCACAACCTTCAGCGAGGTCCGGATGCGTTGCGTGGTGCCGTCCTGGAACTGGATCACGGTGTCGACCGGGATCTCACTTCGGCCGCCGTAGAGGCCGTCTATGATGTCGGCGTATTTCTCGTTGATGACGCTGCGGCGGACCTTGCGGGTGCGGGTGAGTTCGCCGTCGTCGGCATCGAGCTCCTTGTACAGCAGCAGGAAGCGGCTGATGCGCTGCGCGGTCGGAAGCGTCGCGTTGACGGTTTCGACTTCGCCGCGCAGCAGCTCGTAGACTTCGGAGCGCGAGGCGAGGTCCGAATAGGTGGTGAAGGCGATCCGCTTCTTCTCCGCCCATTTCGAGATGATCGAGTAGCGGATGCAGATCATCGCGGCGAGATGATCGCGCCCGGCGCCGAGCACCACGGCTTCGGCGACGTAGGGCGAGAATTTCAGCTTGTTCTCGATGTACTGCGGCGAGAATTTTTCGCCGTGCGAGGTCTCGGCGAGGTCCTTGATGCGGTCGATGACGACGAGCTGGCCGTTGGCGTTAAAATAGCCGGCGTCGCCGGAGTGCATCCAGCCGTCCTTCATGTCGGCGGCGGAGGCTTCTTCGTTCTTGTAGTAGCCCAGATACATGTTGGGATGGCGCACCACGATCTCGCCGATGCCCTGCACGTCGGGATTGAGGACCTTGATCTCGATCTCAGCGCCCATCGGCACGCCCGTGGTGTCGGGATCGACCGCGTTCGGCTGGTGCAGCGTGTAGGCGCCGAGCAGTTCGGTCTGGCCGTACAGCGTACGCAGCGGCACGCCCATGGCACGGAAGAACCGGAAGGTGTCGGGCCCGAGCGCCGCGCCGCCGGTCGCGGCTGAACGCAGCCGCGTAAAGCCGAGCCGGTCGCGCAGCGCGCGGAACAGCACGGCGTAGGCGAAGGCCGAATGCCGGCCGTGTTCGAGCGCCGCGAGCCCCGCTTTCATGCCGGTGTCGTATAGCCGCTGCTTCAACGGCGACGCGTCCATCACCCGCGCCCGCACATCCGCCGCGATGCCTTCCCAGACCCGCGGCGCGAACAGCACGAAGGTCGGCGCGATCTCGCGGAAGTCGTTCATCATCGTGTCGGGCTCTTCGACGAAGTTGACCTTCATCCGGCAGAGCAGCCCTTTGCCGAGCGCGTAGACCTGCTCCATGATCCACGGCAGCGGCAGCACCGAGACGTATTCGTCGTCCGGCCCCTTGGGGTCGAACGTCAAATAGGTGGCGCAATGTTTCAGCACGCGCCCGGCCGCCAGCATCGCCAGCTTGGGATGCGCGGTGGTGCCCGAGGTGGTGCACAGGATCGCGACGTCCTCACCGCCGGTGGCGTCGACGAGGCGATCGTACAGGCTCGGCTCGCGCGCGGCGCGGGCGCGGCCCATCGCGGCCAACGTATCGGCCGGCAGTAGCCGCGGGTCGTCGTATTTGCGCATGCCGCGCGGATCGGAATAGACGATGTGCTTGAGATTCGGCACGCGCTCGGCGAGCATCAGCAGCTTGTCGACTTGCTCCTCGTCCTCGGCGAACACCAGCCTGGCCTCGCCGTAGCTGAGCAGATACTCGGCTTCCTCGTCGAGCACGTCGCGATACAGACCGAGGCTCATCGCGCCGATCGCATGGGTGGCGATCTCGGCCGAGACCCAGTCCGGCCGATTGTCGCCGATGATGCCGATCACGTCGCCGCGGCCGAGCCCGAGCTCGACCATGCCGAGCGCGAAATCATGCACGCGCGCCTGGTAATCAGCCCAGGTGAATTCGCGCCACAGCCCGAGGTCCTTCTCGCGCAGCGCGATGGCGCCTGCAAATTCGCGGGCGTTGAGGCGGAGCAGTTTCGGAAACGTGTCGGCTGCCGCGACGCGGCCGAAATAGTCCATCATGCGACATGCTCCGCAGCGCTCGGATGGCTGGGCATGTCGTCCGGATCGACCAGCACCTCGTCCTCTTCGCCGAGATAAGCGCGCTTGACGTGCGGATCGGCCAGCACTTCGGCGGGTTCGCCCTCGGCGATCTTGCGGCCGAAATCCAGCACCACGACGCGGTTGGAGATATCCATCACCACGCCCATGTCGTGTTCGATCATCACCACCGTCATGCCGAACTCTTCGTTGAGGTCGACGATGTAGCGGGCCATGTCCTCCTTCTCTTCGAAGTTCATGCCGGCCATCGGCTCGTCGAGCAGGATCAGCTTCGGCTCCAGCGCCATCGCGCGCGCCAGCTCGACGCGCTTGCGCAGGCCATAGGAGAGGGTGCCGGCGGTGGCTTTGCGCACCGGCTGCAGGTCGAGAAAGTCGATGATTTCCTCGACCTTGTGGCGATGCTCGAGCTCTTCGCGCCTTGCGCCGAGCCAGTAGAGAGCGCCGGTGAAGAAGTTGTTCTTCAGCAGATGGTGGCGGCCCACCATGATGTTGTCGAGCACACTCATATGGTGGAAGAGCGCGAGGTTCTGGAAGGTGCGGCCGATGCCGAGCGGGGCGCGCGCGTTGGGCTTCAGCGCGGTGATATCGCGGCCATGATAGAACAGCTGGCCTTCGGTCGGCCGGTAGCGGCCCGAGATGCAGTTGACGATCGAGGTCTTGCCGGCGCCGTTCGGGCCGATGATGGAAAACAGCTCGCCGTCATTCACGGCGAAGCTGACCTCGCTCAGCGCGCGGACGCCGCCGAAACGAAGGGACACATTGCGCACTTCTAACGCGTGTTCCAAGCCTGCTCCTCCCCGAGCAACCGCCGTCATGCGGTCGGTGTTGCTCACAGCGCTTTGCGCGCCTTGTCCGGCGGTTGATCCGCCTTGCAAACCTTATAGCAGCCGATCGAATGACGATATTCGACTATTTTTGTGCTGGGGAAAGATCCTGGACGCAAGCGATGCCGCGCGCCGGCTCGCACGCGCGTTTGCGCGCGCGGCGCGGCGACGTCTTGCCGCACCATCAGGTCATGTATTGCAATGCAGCAAGCGCGTCCGAGGTATCAAGACCTTCGCCAGATCGTCGCGCGGCCCTGTTGGTCGGGGAGGTCGTAGGTCGCCGTTCGTTTGTAGCGGGTCTGGTCGGCCATGGCATCGACGATGCCGGCCATGCGCGCATAGTCCCAACCCAGGAGCGGTAAGGAATAGCGGCTGTCCGGCGCATCGATGATGACGACGACGTCGGCCGTCGATCGTGCAATTCGATCACGCATCAATTCCCGGACGTCCTCGCGCGACGGCTGCCGATCGATAAATGGATCGTCGACGACACGATTGCAGCGGCAGTGCTCGCGGGTCACCCAGGCGAACAGCTTGCTGGTGCCGAAGGTCGTGAACACGGCGACTTCGCGGCTGCCGTCGAGTTCCGGCAGATAGGGCCGGATCAGGTCGAGATCAGTCGGTCCCTCCGTGGCGCGGATCGCCGCCGTGTAGGCCACAGCGGGCAGGGGCCGGCCGATCACGACGGCAAGCAGCGACGCCACTGCGGCCGCTGCAACGAGGCCGCGAACCCAGAGCGACAGCGTTCGGCGCAGCCGGTGCAGCAGCATGGCGCAGCCGACGCCGGAGCAGATCCACACGGCAAATACCCAGGTCGACATGAAACGGCCCTGGTGCTGCGGGTGGATCACCACGCCGAGCCAGGCGATCGCGGCGAACAGGAAAACCACGCGGGCGCCGGGCGCAAGGCGCGGAAGCCCGAGCGCGCCGATCAGCGCCAGCGCCGCCACCGGCACAGCCATCCAGGGTGTTACGTGATAGCTCTCGTTGAACACGCGCCAGTAAAATTGCGCGCCCTCCCAGACACCGGTGTTGCCCTGCGGACTGTTCGCCGGGCCGACGAACCACAGAAAGCGCGACAGCCGGTGCGGCAACAGGAACGAGATCGCAATCGGCGTCAGGTGCCAGTACAGCAAAGCCCGGCCCGGCACCCCGAGCGCCGCATCGATCGCAGCCTTGTTGCGCCACCAGAACAGTGACCACCACAGAAACACCAGCGCGTAGGCGAGGGTGGTCAAGTTCTCCGGCGGATACAGCGAGACCGATTTTCCGAACAGCTCCAGCGCGGTCGGCCCGCGCGCGTAGATCGCGGCGATCAGCGCGGCGATCAGCGCCGCAAGGATCAGCAGCGGTTGGCGGAGGACGGCGCCGACCAGTGGTCCGATCTTGATGCGCCCGATCTCCCGCGCGAGTTGCATCGTGCCGTGGGATCGCTCCGACGCGAACGCGATCCCGATCGGGATCAGCAGCAGCCCCCAGTAATTGCCCTTATGGAAGAACAACACGGTCAGCAGCACGGCGAGCAGCCGCCAATGCGAGGCTCGGCCGGGTTCCTCCGATGCGCGCAGATAAGTCCACAGCGCGGCGGCGGATAGTCCCGCGCCGAGCCCCTCCAACATCACGTCGGCGCTGATCAGCCGAAACGCCGGGCTGGAGGCGGTGAGCACGGTTGCGATCGCTGCGGCGAACAGGCCTTCGATGCGGTTCGTCACCATCCGGCGCGCGATCAGCCAGACGAAGGCCAGCGTCATCACCCAGCCGATCAGGCTCGGGACGATGGCGAGGCGGTAATCGATGCCACCGACCAGCAGCACCGCGCTGAGCACCAGCCCGTGGAACGGCGGCCACACCTTGGCCTTCTCGAGTTCGCCGAAAAACCAGGCCGGATCGAGATTGCGCGCCGCCAGCGCGAGGTCGAGGCCAAAGCTGTAGTGCGAATTGCGATCGTGATAGAAGCCTCGCCACAGCTGGTCCGGCGCACGTTCATAGGAGATCCACATCGCAGCGGCGATGGCGATCGCCACCGCCAGCACGATCAGGAATGCGGCCGTGTCGATCCATTTGCTGCGATCAGCCGTCTGGTCGACCTGTCGTTCGGCATTGACCATCATCGTCCCCGGCGGCATGCGGTCATCCGAAGCGAATCCCGCCAATGTCCCGGTCCGGATAGCACGCCGGCATTGGCGGCGATAAGGCCGATCGCGCCGTGGCGCGCTGGCTCACGGCCTTGCGGGCTCGGCGTACAAGCGGGCGAACACCATTCCGATGAAGATCGAGATCATCGCCGCGCTGAACGCGTTCATCGACAGCAGTCCGGCGTACTCGACGTCCTGATAGACGTGCGGCGGCGGGCTGTAGCTGCCGTGCAGGAACAGGTAGGCGACGACCGGCAAGCCGGCCAGCGGCAGCATCAGCAGCCGTTCGCTCGGCCGAAACAGCACGCTCGCCAGCATCGCGCAGGGCAGCAGGAACAGTTCGATCCCGGACGGCTCCCCGATCACCCAGGTGCAGAACACCGTGTTCCCGGTCGTCATCAGCGCCAGCGCAACGCGCCCGAGTCGCGATTGAATGCGGGAGAGCGCGGGGACCGCGAGGAAAAACGGAAACGACAACAGCGTCAGCAGCAGCCAGGGCATCCCGCCGGCGCCTGCGACGAAGGCGACATACAGCGGATAGAACGGCGCATTGCCGGCCAGCACCAGCGCCACCAGGTTGCCTGTGGCGGCGAGCGGGTCGTCGTTGGCGGCAAAATCAGCGAGCCAGGTTCTCGTTCGGTTCAGCGCAGGCAGCATCAAGGCTCATGATTCGGGGGCGACGCGGGCTCGTCCGGCGATCGTAGTCCGGATGCAGCCGATGCGGAAGCGCGCATCGCGATCGTTCGTGTCTGGTCGACCAGCAGGATGGCGACGCTGCGCGGAGATCACCCCACGCGCCGCGTCGCTCGTCCAATCGCCCGCCGCAACTCCCGGAATGGTCGCTATTCGACCGAGGCCTGCGGTCTCGGAATCGCCACGCGGTAGATCGCTCCGTCTCCCCAGGTCGCCGTCAACAGGGTCGCGCCATCGGGCGCGAGCACCAAACCAACCGGACTTCGCAATCCGTCCGCGATGACGCGGGGTGTTCCGGTTGCAAGGATCTCCTGAATGGTGGTGCCGCCATAATCGACGACGAAGACGCGGCCGTCGCCGGTCTGCGCGATTCCGGGGCCGGGCGCCGCGAACGCCTCGCCGGCTTCGATCCGGCTGCCGTCCGGTCGAACGATGGTCACGCCGCCGGCGATGTTGGCGACGACATAGCCGCCATCGCCCGTCTGGACTGCAGCGACCGGCGTGCGGAGGCCGTCGATGACCGGCCGGAGCTTGCCGTCGTCGGTCACGGTCAGAATGTGGTTGGTGCGGCGGTTGGCGATCAGCAGCCGTCCGGCCCGATCGAAACCGATGCCGGCCGGTGTCGCCAGACCGGTCACGTGGACACGGCGTTCGCCCTCTGGCGTGAAGCGATAGATTTCATCGCGTGAATACGACGCGACGTAGATCGAGCCGTCACGGCCGATGGCGAGTCCGGATGGGCCGGAGAGGCCCTCGGCGAAGGTCGCGCGATGGCCATCGCGATCGATGCGGGAAACCCGCCCGGCGCTCCATTCGGCGACGTAAAGGTTGCCGGCGGCATCGTAGGCCATGCCGACCGGCGCGTTGAAGCCGTCCCATTGTTTGACGGGCGTCGATACCGCTGCCTGCTCGGCAGCGATTGCTTTGATTGAGCCGGTGATGACGGCCGCGGCCAGTGCCAATCCGCCGATAGTCAGGACGCGAGTAAGGTTGCTCATGCCGCGTGCTCCTGATCCGCCGCTGTGCGGGCGGCGAACGTCTCTTTGGCGGCGAACAGGCCGTTCAGCGCCGCCGGGAAGCCGGCATAGACCGCCATCTGCATGATGATCTCGGTGACCTCGTCGCGGCTCAGCCCGACATTGAGCCCGGCCTCGATATGGACCTTGAGCTGCGGCGCGGCGTTGCCCATCGCGGTCAGGGCCGCGATGGTCGCGATCTCGCGCGCGCGCAGGTCGAGGCCGGGGCGGTTGTAGATATCGCCGAACGGAAACTCGATCACATAGCGGGCGAAATCCGGCGCGATATCGGCCAGCGAATCGATCACCTTGTGGCCGGCGTCGCCGTCAATCGCCGAGAGCGCGCGCAGGCCGCGCTCGAACCTTTCGTGCTGGTCGGATTGGTGTTGCGTCATTGTCCGTCTCCACCTTGCTGGCGCCGGCGGCATAGCCGGCGATCTTGGTGTCGAGGACGGTCAGGCAGGCCAGCAGTTCGGCGACATGCGCCTGCACCTTGTTGCGGTGCTGCTGCAACAGGACGCGACGGGCGTCCTCTGTCGCGGCACCACGCGCGCGCAGCTTCGCATAGCGCAGCATGTCCCGTATCGGCATCCCGGTGGTCTTGAGGCGACCGAGAAATTCGATCCAGACCAGGATCGACACGTCGTAGTCACGCTGGCCCGACGCATCGCGCGGGGCGCGGGGCAACAGCCCGATCCGCTCGTAGTAGCGCAGCGTGTGCGCCGTCAGCCCGGTTCGCCTGGCGAGGTCTCCGATCTTCATGGGCTGCCCTGTCCGTCACGACGCCCTGTTGCTACAGGTTAGAGCGCGCTCCAAGTCAAGCGCGAATCCGCGCAGGCGTGAAGTTGCAGCAGCGGATGGGATCGGCGGCGGCCGGCGGCTCACACCTCAAGCCATTCCTTGCGGACGGCGGCGTTGCCTTTGAGATCGTCCGGGGTGCCTTCGAACACGATCTTGCCGTGGCCCATGACGTAGAGCCGGTGCGAGATCCGCATCGCGATCGACAGCTTCTGCTCGACCAGCAGGATGGCGACGCCGCGCCGGGCGATCTCGGCGATCAGGTCGCCGACCTGCTGCACGATCAACGGCGCGAGGCCTTCGGTCGGCTCGTCGATCATCACCAGTTCGGGATCGCCCATCAGCGTCCGGCAGATCGTCAGCATCTGCTTCTCGCCGCCGGACAGCACGCCGGCCGGAGTGTCGGCGCGGGCCTTGAGGTTGGAGAACATGTCGAGCATGTCGTCCAGCCGCCACTTGCCGGGATTGCGCGGGTTCTTGACGCCGAGCATCAGGTTCTGCCGGACGGTGAGGCCCGGGAAAATGTCGCGGTGCTCCGGCACGTAGCCGAGACCGAGATGCGCGATCTTGTAGCTCGGCAGCCCGGCGATGTTCTTGCCCTTGAACAGGATGGTGCCGTGCGGCGCCACTTCGCCCATCACCGCCTTGACGGTGGTGGAGCGGCCGACGCCGTTGCGGCCGAGCAGGCTGACCACTTCGCCGGAGCCGATCTGCATGTCGACGCCCTGCAGGATGTGGCTCTTGCCGTAATAGGCGTGCAGATCCTTGATCTCGAGCATCAGGCTGCCTCCTCGCCGAGATAGGCTTCCTTGACCTTGGGATTGCCGCGGATCTCGTCCGGTGTGCCGGAGGCGATCACCTGACCGTAGACCAGCACCGAGATGCGGTCGGCGAGGCCGAACACCACGCTCATGTCGTGTTCGACGATCAGCAGCGTGCGGCCTTCGGTGAGCCGGCGGATCAGCGCCACCGCGCGTTCCGTCTCGGCATTGCTCATGCCGGCGGTCGGCTCATCGAGCAGGATCACGTTGGCGCCGCCCGCGATGGTGATGCCGATCTCCAGCGCGCGCTGCTCGGCGTAAGTCAGCAGGCCGGCCGGGATGTCGCGGCGCGAGGTCAGGTGGATGTCCTCGAGGATCTGCGCGGTACGCTCGCGTACCTCCGGCAGATTGTCGACGTTCTTCCAGAACGCGTAGCGATGCCCGGTCGCCCACAGCACGGCGCAGCGCAGATTTTCCCACACCGTCATGTTGGCGAACACGTTGGTGACCTGGAACGAGCGTGACAGGCCGCGGCGGTTGATCTGGAACGGCCGCAGCCCGGAGATCTCCTCGCCGCGCAGCAGGATGCTGCCGGAGGTCGGCTTCATGTAGCCCGAGATCAGGTTGAAGGTGGTCGACTTGCCGGCGCCGTTCGGGCCGATCAGCGCGTGGCGCTCGCCCTGCGCGACCGACAACGTCACGTTCTGGATCACCTTGGTGATGCCGAAGCTCTTCTCGACGTTGGTGAGTTGGATCGCGGGGGTCATGCGGCGTAAACCTTGGCGCGGGCGGCGGTCAGCGTGGTGTCCCAGCTCTCGGCGACGCGTTTCCAGGCCATCCGCGCGAGGATGAAGCCGATGATGATCAGAGCGGCGGAGGCGGCCCAGGTCAGCGGGCTGGCGGCGTTGAAGGGGACGCCGAACGCGATCCGGTTCGGATCCTCGTGGGGGTTGACGGTGTAGTGCACGATGGTCTCGATCATCAGCATCAGCCCGGTGCACAGCGCCAGCGTCGGCAGCGCGGCGAGCAGATAGCTCGGCAGCATCCGGCTCAGCATGCCGGCGCGGATCAGCGGCCGGTGCATCATCAGCAGGCCGGTGATGCCGCCGGGCGCGAACACCACGACGCAGATGAAGAACAGGCCGAAATACAACTGCCAGACCTGGGTCATGTCGCTCAGCACCAGCGACAGCACGGTGACGAAGATCGCCCCGACGATCGGGCCGATGAAGAAGCCGATGCCGCCGATATAGGCGGCGAACAGGACGGTGCCGGACTGCACCGCGCCGAGATAGGCCGAGTTGGCGATCTCGAAATTGATCGCCGCCAGCGCGCCGGCGATGCCGGCAAAGAAACCGGAGAAGCAGAAGGCGAGGTAGCGCACGACGTGCGGATCGTAGCCGACGAACTGCACGCGCTCCGGATTGTCGCGCACGGCGTTGCACATCCGGCCGAGCGGCGTCCGGGTCAGCGCGTACATCGCGATCATGGCGATCAGCGTCCAGGCCGCGATCAGATAATAGATCTGGATCTGCGGGCCGAATGACAGCCCGAACACCTTGAACAGCTTGGCGCGGTTGGCCGAGATGCCGGCCTCGCCGCCGAAGAAGGTGCGCAGGATCAGCGCCGAGGAGGCGACCAGCTCGGCGAGGCCGAGCGAGATCATCGCAAATGCGGTGCCGGAGCGCTGCGTCATCACCCAGCCGATCAGCGCGGCGAAAAACAGCCCGGCCATGCCGCCGATCAGCGGCACCAACGGCAGCGGAATCGCCCACTTGTTGAAGCCGAGGAAGTTGATGGTGTGGATCGCGAGGAAACCGCCGAGGCCGTAATACACCGCGTGGCCGAACGACAGCATGCCGGTCTGGCCGAGCAGGATGTTGTAGGACAGCGCGAAGATGATCGAGATGCCAACCAGGCTGAAGGTCGTCAGCGAGCCCCCGGAGGAAAACACCTTCGGCAGCAGCAGCAGGATCAGCGCGGTGGCGATCCAGGTCCCGTAGAATTTCAGCCGGTCGGACACGGCCGGCCGTGGCGGCGCCACGCGAGCAGCGAGGTCGGTCATGTTTCGCGAGTTCCCAACAGGCCCATCGGCCGGAAGATCAGGATCAGCACCAGCAGCAGATACGGAATGATCGGGGCGATCTGCGCGACCGTCACGTTCCAGATGTCGCTGAGCCAGGATTGCGCCAGGTCGGGACCGAGCGGTCCGAACACCGAGGCGAGCGAGCCGTTGACCGAGACCGCGAAGGTCTGCACCAGGCCGATCAGCAGCGAGGCGATGAACGCGCCGGGCAGCGAGCCGAGCCCGCCGACCACCACGACCACGAACAGGATCGGCCCGAGCAGCGCCGCCATGTTCGACTGTGTCACCAGCGACGGGCCGGCGATCACGCCGGCGACGGCGGCGAGTGCCGTTCCGACGCCGAACACCAGCATGAAGATGCGTTCGACGTTGTGGCCGAGATGCGCAACCATGTGCGGGTGGGTCAGCGCCGCCTGCACGATCAGGCCGACGCGGGTCTTCTTCAGCACCACCAGCAGCCCGACGAAGATCACCACCGACACCGCCAGCATGAACATCTTGTAGGCTGGGTAGTTGGTCGAGAAGATCGTGAAGGCCGGGAAATCCAGCAGCGTCGGGACGCGGTAGTCGACCGGGACCTTGCCCCAGATGATCGACACCACTTCTTCGATTGCAAAAGCGAGGCCGAAGGTGAACAGCAGCTCGGCGACGTGGCCGTTCTTGTGGACCCGGCGCAGGCCGTAGCGCTCGACCGCGGCGCCGATCGCGCCGGCCAGCAGGGGAGCGATCAGCAGCGCCGGCCAGTAGCCGAACCAGCGGCTGATTTGAAATCCGAAAAAGGCGCCCAGCATATAGAAGCTGGCATGGGCGAAGTTCAGCACGCCGAGCATGCTGAAGATGACGGTGAGCCCGCTCGCCATCAAAAACAGCAGCATCCCGTACAGAACGCCGTTGAGGGTGGAGATGACGATCAGCTCGAGCACAGTGACTGCCTGCAACTGAGGGAAGGGCGTGTAGTCACCTCTCCCCGCTTGCGGGGAGAGGTCGGATTGCGCAGCAATCCGGGTGAGGGGGCGTTTCGACAGAGCGCGGACGTTGCGTCGTGTGGAGGCGGGGGGGGGGGGGGGGGGGGGGGGGGGGGG
>NZ_JAJNAL010000012.1 GCF_022271405.1 Rhodopseudomonas infernalis
CGGAGGCGCCCCCTCACCCCACCCCTCTCCCCGCACGCGGGGAGAGGGAGCCTGCCGCGCTCGCGGTGACCTCATCAATCCATAAGGCATCCCTTGCGACGCAGCGTCATTCCCGGTTTTGGCCTCAGCCTCGGCATCACGTTGCTGTATCTCGGCACGATCGTGTTGCTGCCGCTGGCTGCGCTGATCCTGAAGGCGTCGGATATCGGCGCGGCGCAGCTCTGGGCGATCCTGTCGTCGCCGCGGACGCTGGCGGCGATAAGGCTCACGGTGACGATGGCGCTGGCGGCCACGATCTTCAACGCGATCTACGGCACGCTGCTCGCCTGGGTGCTGGCGCGCTATCAGTTTCCGGGAAAGCGGGTGCTCGACGCACTGGTCGACGTGCCGTTCGCGCTGCCGACCGCCGTCGCCGGCCTCGCCCTCACGGCGCTGTTCTCCAAGACCGGCTGGTTCGGCTCCGTACTCGAGCCGCTCGGGCTCAGCGTGGTCTACACGCCGCTCGGTATCGGCATCGCGATGGCGTTCACCAGCATTCCGTTCGTGGTCCGCACCGTTCAGCCGGTGATCGAGGATCTCGGCACCGACGTCGAGGAAGCGAGCCGCTCGCTCGGCGCCAGTGATCTGCAGATCCTGGCAAAGATCATCTTCCCGTCGATCTTCCCGGCGCTGCTCGCCGGCTGCTCGCTGTCCTTCGCGCGCAGTCTCGGCGAGTTCGGCGCGGTGATCTTCATCGCCGGTAATCAGCCGATGAAGACCGAGATCGTCGCCCTGCTCGCCTTCATCCGGCTCGAGGAATACGACTATCCGGCCGCCGCCACGATCGCGGTGGTGATGCTGGCGATGGCGTTCACGATGCTGCTGGTCACCAACGCGGTGCAGGCCTGGCAGCTGCGCTATCTCGGACGCGGAGGCGTGTGATGAGCAAACCGCACGCAGCCCAGAAAGCCGCCCCGAAGAAGAAGGATTGGATGGTGACGCCGGTCGGTGCCGGCCCGGTGACCCGCTTGGTCGTGCTCGGCATCGTCGGCGTGGTGACGCTGTTCATCCTGGTCGCACCGCTGGCGGTGATCCTCAGCTCGGCCTTCGCACAGGGCATCGGCGTCTTCCTGCGCAACCTCAGCGATCCGGGCACGCTGCACGCGATGTGGCTGACCACCGTGACCGCGCTGATCGTCGTGCCGGTCAACATCCTGTTCGGCCTCGCCGCGGCCTGGACCGTGACAAAGTTTGATTTTCCAGGCCGCACCCTGCTGATCGCGCTGATCGAACTGCCTTACTCGATCTCGCCGATCGTGGCCGGCGTCGCCTATCTGTTCGTCTACGGCACGCAGGGGTTGTTCGGCCCCCTGCTCGATGCGCTCGGGCTAAAGGTGATGTTCGCGCTGCCGGGCATCGTGCTCGCCAGCATGTTCGTCACCGCGCCCTATGTGGCGCGCGAGCTGATCCCGCTGATGCAGGTGCAGGGCACTGACGAGGAGGAAGCCGCGGTGACGCTCGGGGCGGGCGGCTTCGCCACCTTCCTGCGGGTCACGCTGCCGAACATCCGCTGGGCGGTGCTGTACGGCGCGATCTTGTGCAACGCCCGCGTGCTGGGCGAATTCGGTGCAGTCTCAGTGGTATCCGGCAACGTCCGCGGCCAGACCACCACGCTGCCGCTGCAGATCGAGCTGCTGTACCAGGACTATAATGTCGCAGGTGCGTTCGCAGCCGCGACGACCCTGACGGCCGTCGCCCTGCTGACGATCCTGCTCAAGATCCTGGTGGAGCGGCTGGCAACGGATGAGCATCCGGCGCCGTAGCTCCGCACCGCCTCGGGGCCCCTTCCAATACCCGCGCCTTTGGCGCTAAAAGAGGCGCCCCCGGGGCCGTCTCTGGCGGCATCGGCTCATTTCGAACCCTGAAACGGGCTGCCGCTTCGGCGCCCTTTCTCGCGAGACATCCTCATATGAATCGTATTGACGCCCACGGCTTGAAAATCGCGCCCGTCCTGTTCGACTTCATCGCCAAGGAGGCCGCGCCGAAGACCGGGGTAGACCCCGACGCATTCTGGGCCGGGCTCGCCGCGATCCTGCGCGACCTGACGCCGAAGACCCGCGCGCTGCTGAAGACGCGCGACGACCTGCAGGCCAAGATCGACGCCTGGCACCTCGCCAACAAGGGCAAGAAGCAGGACATGGCGGCCTACACCGCCTTCCTGAAGGAGATCGGCTATCTGCAGCCGGAGCCCAAAACCGCGCCGGTCGAGACCGCCAATGTCGACGAGGAAATCGGCAAGCTGTGCGGCCCGCAGCTGGTGGTGCCGCTGTCGAACGCGCGCTACGCGCTGAACGCCGCCAACGCGCGCTGGGGCTCGCTGTACGACGCGTTCTACGGCACCGACGCGATCCCGCAGGAAGCCACCCAGGCCAAGGGCTACGACAAGGTCCGCGGCGACAAGGTGATCGCCAAGGCCAAGGCGTTCCTCGATCAGGCTGCCCCGCTGGTGGCCGGCAGCCACAGCGACGTCACCGGCTACAGCGTGATCGCCGGCCAGTTCTCGGCCAAGCTGAAGAGCGGCAATGCCACCGGCCTGAAAAAGCCCGAGCAGTTCGCCGGCTATAATGGCGACGCCGCGTCGCCGAACGCCGTGCTGCTGGTCAACAACGGCCTGCATATCGAGATCAAGATCGACCGCACCAACAATATCGGCAAGGACGATGCGGCCGGCGTCGCCGACCTGGTGATTGAATCCGCGGTGTCGACCATCCTGGACATGGAAGACTCGGTCGCCGCCGTCGACGCCGAAGACAAGGTGCTGATCTATCGCAACACCCTCGGCCTGATGGACGGCACGCTGTCGGAGAGCTTCGACAAGGGCAGCAAGACCGTCACCCGCGCGCTCAACGGCGATCGCACCTACACCGGCCCCGACGGCAAGCAGCTCACGCTGCACGGGCGTAGTCTTCTTCTGATGCGCAACGTCGGCCATCACATGTGGACCGATGCGGTGCTCGACAGCGAAGGTCAGGAGATTCCGGAAGGCTTCCTCGACGCCGCGGTGTCGGGCCTGCTGGCGATCAACGACCTCAAGGCGCTCGGCAAGACCCGCAACAGCCGCACCGGCTCGGTCTACATCGTCAAGCCGAAGATGCACGGCCCGGACGAAGTGGCGCTGACGGTCGAACTGTTCGCCCGCGTCGAGAAAATGCTCGGCCTGCCGGAGAACACCCTGAAGGTCGGCATCATGGATGAGGAGCGCCGCACCACGGTGAACCTCAAGGCCTGCATCCAGAACGCGTCGAAGCGGATCTGCTTCATCAACACCGGCTTCCTCGACCGCACCGGCGACGAGATCCACACCTCGATGGAAGCGGGTCCGATGATCCGCAAGAACGAGATGAAGGCGCAGCCCTGGATCAAGGCCTATGAGGACTGGAACGTCGACACCGGTCTGGTCGACGGCCTGCCCGGCCACGCGCAGATCGGCAAGGGCATGTGGGCGGCTCCCGACAAGATGGCCGACATGCTGACGCAGAAGATCGGCCATCCTCAGGCCGGCGCCACCACCGCCTGGGTGCCGTCGCCGACCGCCGCGACGTTGCACGCCCTGCACTATCACCAGGTCGACGTGATCGCGCGGCAGCAGGAACTCGCCAAGGGCGGGCCCCGCGCCAAGCTCGAGGACATTCTCACCATCCCGGTGTCGAACTCGAACTGGGCGCCGGACGACGTCCGCCAGGAGATCGACAACAACTGCCAGGGCATCCTCGGCTACGTGGTGCGCTGGATCGACCAGGGCGTCGGCTGCTCCAAGGTGCCGGACATCCACGATGTCGGCCTGATGGAAGACCGCGCCACGCTGCGCATCTCCAGCCAGCATCTCGCCAACTGGCTGCACCACGGCGTCGTCACCAAGGAGCAGGTGATGGAGTCGCTGAAGCGGATGGCCGTGGTGGTCGACAAGCAGAACGAAGGCGATGCGCTATATCGCCCGATGGCGCCGGACTTCGACGGCGTCGCGTTCGAGGCGGCCTGCGACCTGATCTTCAAGGGCCGCACTCAGCCGAACGGCTACACCGAATACATCCTGCACGAACGCCGCCGCGAGGCGAAGGCGGCGCATCTGGAAACGCTGCGCTAACCCGCGCGTCGTATATCTGGATTTGATTTCGATGAACCTCCCCGTGCGCGGGGAGGTTTTTCTTTGCCGTATCGGCTCCATGGGACGATCGCCCGACTCGTGAAAAAGGGCGCACGTCGCACGACGCGCGCCCTTTTGTCTGGTCCTCGCTGAAGCGCTTAGAACACCGCAAGATATTTCAGCAGCGAGATGATGCCGATGATGATCACCACCACTCGGGCGATCTGCTTTGCCCGCCCATCGAGCGGCAGCAGATTTATGAGGTAAAGCACCAGAATAACGACCAGGAAAGTAACCAGAATACCGATCAGCATCGCAAATCCCTTTCAGCCCGCGGCCCACCCGCCCCGCAACAACGATTAGAGCGCGACGGAGTTCCAGAACCGGAACTGAACTGATGCCGCGCCCGGCGTATCGCCTTCGCCTCACCAGCCGAAACGAAAAACCGATAGCGGTGTGAAGCCGGCCATCGGCTATGTCGTGTCAGGTTTGCCGTTCAGTTTGACGCGACGACCGGAACTTTACCGAAAGCGGCCCGCATCGATGCTGCCGAGACAGGCGAATAATTCACGGCGCCGTCGCGGCGGTCGATGCGGCTTGCGACCTTCAGGCCGTCTTCGTTCGCGACGATATCGCCGCGGCGCAAGGTCGGATCGTCTTCAAGTTTGATCTTCGCCAAACCGAAATGATCCTTTCCGTTGCAGGTGCACCCGTCAACAATCTCGGCCCGGAATTTAAAGGCATTCGGCAACTCGGAATACGGCTTCCCCCCCGACGTGCGGGCGGCATCGATCGTCGAGCCGTAGACGACCTTGGTTTCGCTGGCCGGGCAGAAGCTGTTGCAGGTCACTTCTTTGGTTGCATCGCCGGTCGCCGATATTGGAAAATAACGACCATCGCAGGTGCGCACGCAGAATGCCTGACCGCCCCCGCTGGCGTAGGAGCGCTGAATCGGGCGCGCACGCCGCGGCGCATAATCGCCTTCACTTGCGAATGGAAACGCACGTTCGGGTGCATAGGCGCGCGCCTGGGGCTGATAGCCGTGAAACAGCGCAGAGAAGAAATCCTGGGCGGAAGCCGCGGAGCTGATGCCAAGTGCAGCCACCAGAGTGACGGCGGCTGCGGTGAGATTGCCTGCAGGGCGGATCATTGAGACCTCCGTCGTCCGGGATTAGTCGACCGAGGAGACCGAGAGGTTCATCGCCTGCCGCTGCGTCCGGCTGCTGCGAGCCTCCAAATTTGGGGACGATTTCGGCAACACCACAACGCGGCTGCCAATTCGGGTTCGGCTGAACAGATCCTCGACATCTTCATTGGTCAATCGGATGCAGCCCGAAGATACGAACTTCCCGATCGTGGAGGGATCGTTGGTGCCGTGAATGCGATATTCGGTCGAACCGAGATACATCGCGCGTGCGCCAAGGGGATTACCGGGACCGCCTGCCATGAAGCGCGGCAGATAAGGCTGGCGCGCGATCATCTGCGCCGGCGGATGCCAATCCGGCCATTCGGCCTTGCGCGTGATCGTCTGGGTGCCGGCCCAAGTGAAACCTTCCCTGCCGACGCCGACGCCGTATCGGATCGCACGACCTCCACCGATTACGTAGTAGAGATAGGTATTCGCTGTATCGATCACGATGGTGCCGGCCGGCTCGTTGCTGTCATACCGGACAACTTGGCGGCGCAGCCGATCGGACAATTGTGAATCTTCATCAGAGCCAGATGCGTCGAGCTGGGCGGCGGGCGGCGTTGCCAGTACCTCGTCATCGGCCCCGAACGGACCCGTTTGCGGCGCCGCGGCGTAGCCCATCATCTGGGCCGACGCTGCGCCAGGCAGAGCGGTCGTCAGCAGGAGAGCCGCGGCGATGGCCAGCAGTGGCCGCGTCATCGATTTGCACCGCGATGAGATCCTAGTATTAATCATCTTGATGTCCCCGCCTGGTCGCCGCATCATCTGAGACGCTGCTGAGCAACGCGATCGCCTGCTAACTGTTCCTGCCTTTCAGCAGATCGCGGTTGCACCAAGCCCTTTTGACGCCGCCCCCCTCCGGAACTTTCGATCGAACTTACTGTTGAAGCCGCAAGCTGCCGTGTGTTTAGCCGCACGCGCAACCGGCGCGGAGCGCCGCTTTCAACGCGATCTCGAACGCAGAAGCTGGGTGGGTCTCTCGTGCGTATTATTCCCGTCGAGCCTGCCGGCACGCCGATTCCCGACAGCACAGAAGAAAGGCCGCCGCTGATCAGGCGGACCGAAGTCGTCGCCTTCGCATTGGTGGCCCTGCTGATCATCGTCACGACCGGTCTGCTCTACGTCGCCAAGCCCTTCTTTCTCCCGATCGTCACCGCGTTCGTGATCGGAACGATGCTGTCGCCCGCAGCCACCTTCCTGGAGCGCTGGCGGCTGCCGCGCCCGGTCTGCGCCGTCTTGATTGTCGGCCTCGCCTTGGTCACCGTCGGCTTTATGGTCGCACTGATCTCGGTACCTGTGATCGAATGGAGCAGCCGCCTGCCCGAACTGGGTGGGCTGCTACGGGACAAGCTGAGCTTCATGGAAAAGCCACTAGGTTTGTGGCGGCAATTGCAGGCGTCCGTTGGCGGCTCCGAGGCTACGCCGTCCGCTCCGATCCAGATGCCACAGATAGAGTGGATGCAGCCTACTCTGGAATTCGTGTCACCAACCCTGACGGAATTCCTGCTGTTTCTGGTGACGCTGGTGTTGTTCGTCGCCAGTTGGAAGGACTTACGCCGTGCGCTGGTGATGAACTTCGGCGACCGCGACGCGCGGCTTCGAACGCTGCGGATCCTCAACGAACTCGAGATGAGCCTCGGCGGCTACCTGCTCACGGTGACGACGATCAATTTGTGCTATGGCGCCGCCACAGGCGTAGTCTGTGCGCTGGCCGGGATGCCGAACCCTGCCGCCCTTGGGGCGCTGGCGGCGATCCTCAACTTCATCCCGATCATCGGTCCATCGGTGATGTTCATCATTCTGACGCTGGTCGGCATTGTCTCAATGCCAACGCTCGGCGCAGCCTTGATTGGACCGCTTGGCTTCGCGCTGCTGACCTTCGTCGAGGGCCATTTCATTACGCCGACCATCATCGGCCGCCGGTTGGAGCTCAACGCGCTCGCCGTCTTTATCGCGCTCGCGTTCTGGACCTGGTTGTGGGGACCGATGGGCGGCTTCCTGGCGTCGCCGCTGCTCATCGTCGGGCTGGTGCTGAAGGAGCACCTGATGCCGGCCGACGCGCCGCACCTTCCCGGCACAAAAGACCGGGGCTAGGCTGCTCCGCGTCGCGATCTACCCTGCTTTTACCGCGTCAATCAGAGGCGACAGTGCAGGATTCAGATGTCGTAGATTCGCCACAAGGCTGAACGGAAAGCCTCAAGCGCAAAAAATTGCCCAGCCTGTACGGCCGGGCGACGTGTTCGATAAGTATGAGATTGCTTGAGCGAGCTTGACGCGATCACTGTTGGATCAGGTCACACACCGGCCGGGTTCGAGATTCTTCGCGACCTCGGTGAGCACACTCACCACTGGCTCGCATGCCACGATCCGACGCGGGGCAACTGTTGGGCGCTGGGCAGAAGGGCGAGTGGCCTGGCCGAGCTGTGCGTCGGGGACGCGGACCAGCACCGACTGCCCAACCAGCGTCACGCCATAGGTCTGGCTCGCCACAGCCGATTGAAATGTTGCGCCGCGATCGGTCTTGCTGCCCCGATTGACGCTTTGGACCGTGGCGTGGCTATTATTCTGGAAGTTGGCCTGCTGACTGAGGTCGCCCCCCACTGCCAACTGGGCAACACCCAACGAACCCGCGACCGCAAGAACGCCGAAAATTCCCCGCACGATATGTGACATGGCAACCGCCGCTGATTTGCACGCCCGCGGCACGATCGCCGCATCCAATTTTCGACGGCTTGTCAAGAGCCGTCGTACAAATTAATCGCTCTGGCGCCCATTCGGTTCGAAATTGGTTGATCAACTAAGTGTGTGAGAAAATGTCCCTTAACCGTCGGAACGAAATTCTGCGCATGCACGTTGGATGAGCGCCGGTTAGTCCCCCCTGCCCCAATTAACCGGCGATGCAGGGCGCAGCTGTGGTGATGCCAGCTGCGCCCTGTTCTTTTTTGCGGGCCGTCCCACTACATGCAGCGCACGAAAAAGCCGCCTGCACCATGCTGGCGCAAGCGGCTTGATGATTGGGCGGTGGGCCTAGGAGACGGCCGCGTTCGGCGCCCGATTACGCGAATTCCGCTGGAAGAAGAGTGCCTGACTGGCGACGGCCGAAACCATCGCAGGCTGGAAGGGCTTCGAGATCAGGAACGCCGGCTCCGGACGCTCGCCGGTCAGGAAGCGCTCTGGATAAGCCGTAATGAACACCACCGGCACTTCGAAGGTCTTTAGCAGCTCGTTAACAGCATCGAGACCCGAGCTTCCGTCCGCAAGCTGGATGTCGGCCAGGATCAGACCCGGCTTCTGGGTCCGTGCCAGCGCAATCGCATCCGAGTGCGTCCGCGCGACACCGATCACGTTGTGCCCAAGGTTCTTCACCAGGCTCTCGAGGTCCATCGCTATGAAGGTCTCATCTTCAATGATGAGGACGTCGGTGGCGATCTCTTCCGCCATCTCTCGACCGGCCGAGTCGGCGAGCTGACGAACCTCGTTAACGTCGGTGTTGAGGACGAACGCCACCTCTTCCTCGGAAAAACCTTCGAGCGAAAGCAACAAGAAAGCCTGACGCGGCAGCGGCGTGATCGCAGACAGTCGACGCTCGGACGGCATCGGCAATGATCTGACCTCGGAGTCGTCGTTCAGCGCCACCGAATTCCAGATCTGGGCAAACAGTCGAAAAAGCGCGGCGCGCGGTCCATTTCGCTCGTCCAGCAGGCTTGGGTCCTGCAGAAGCGCTTCAAGCATTGCCGCCACATAGGCATCACCGGAAGCCTGACTTCCGGTCAGCGCGCGCGCATAACGGCGCAGCAACGGTAAATGCTCAGCAACCAATTGCGATCTCGACATCCCCACTCCAATCTCGAAGCTTGTCTCGGCCGACGATCACTCGGGGCGGCCGGCCTCCCCTGCAGGTTTGACTACGCCGAAGCGATCTTAAAGTTCCATCGTATCCGGGAACTTTGGCGGCGCTGCCGAATTAGGCTCCCAAGTGAGACGACACACCTTCAAAAATCAAGCAAAACCCTAGAGATTCAGGGGACTTGACCATGGGGAAAACATTGGATCAGTCATGGCAGAATTCAAGGCGAACACCATGAAGAAGTCGGCGCCTGGCAGTAAAGGCGGGTTGAACCAAGAGATCCAGGCCCGGATCGGCCACCAGCTGCGTGCCATGTACGACGATGTCGTTCGGCAGGGGGTGCCTGATCGTTTTGCGGACCTGATCAAGCGGCTAGATGAGGCAGAGCAACCGAGCGCCGCATCGGCTGACAGCGAGGGGAGGGACTAATGCCTCTCACCGACTCACTCCGGGACGACATTCTGGCAGCAGTGCCAAGTTTGCGCGCTTTCGCGATTTCACTGAGCGGAAATGGTGACCGAGCCGACGACCTCGTTCAGGAAACGCTTTTACGCGCGCTGGCCAACATCGACTCCTTCCAACCGGGATCGAACCTGCCGGCCTGGCTTTTTACCATCCTGCGGAATTTATTTCGGTCCGATTACCGGAAACGGCGGCGCGAGGTTGAGGATGCAGACGGCAGCTACGCCAAGACGCTGAAGTCACAGCCGGGTCAAAATGCGCATCTCGAATTCGAGGAGTTTCGCACGGCGCTCGACAAGCTTCCTCAGGATCAGCGGGAAGCCCTCATCCTTGTGGGCGCCTCCGGATTCTCGTACGAGGACGCCGCGGCGATTTGCGGTTGCGCGGTCGGTACGATCAAGAGCCGCGTGAACCGGGCTCGATCCAAGCTGAGCGCCCTGCTCTATGTCGACGGTGCCGAAGATTTCGGTCCGGACGACACCGTTCGGGCCGTGATCGGTAGCAACGGCTGATCTGGAAGCGATATCGGAAGCAAGACAAGAAGCGGCCCCCGGGCCGCTTCTTTATTATATGGGGCGCACCCATGGGCGATCTCGAATTTTTGCTGGCCCGATGTTTGTTATCCATCGGACCGCCTCGTCGAGTTGATACGCCGACAATGGCGGATCAAGGCGCCTAGCGCAGCCGCCCTGTTTTCAACCCGCTTGAGACAACCCGCCGGGTCCTATCAGCCGCCTCGCAGCGGCGCCGAAATTTGGCCGGTGCGGTCGCGCTCGTTCATATCGACGACTGTCACCATTGGTGCGGTGAGTTCGTAGACGTAGCTGACATCGGTGAAATAGCGCTTGGCCGTACCACCAAGGGCCTCCGGTGCCACACGGTCCAGCAGAATCACTCCGAAGTCGCTCTCCGCCCGCCGCGTCGCTTCGCTGGTGTTGAACTCCTCCCAGCGGAAATTGAAGATGGACTCCGCTCCCTCGCCCGTGACCTCCCACGTCGCGACGATGTGCGGATGCTTACCGACCAATGACAACCCCTCGTCGGAATGCGATGCCAGCTCAAAAAACAACAGCGACAGGCTTTGCGCAGCACGCGCGCTGACCGCGATATCCGGCCCGTTCACCGAGATCCGATCGGCATGCGGAATGGCCCGCGCCTCGAACAGCCCCTTCAGCATCACGCCCTGCCACTGACTCTCGCTCAACAGCGAGACCACGTTGGACATCGCGTGAATCCGCCCGATCAAAAGCTCGCGTGCAATGTCGACGTCCGAGCCATGCCGCAACGTGCGCGTCACGATGGACTGGATCACCGCCAGAATGTTCTTCACCCGGTGGTTCAGCTCGTCGATCACGGCCGTCAGCCGGCGTTCGAAACCGATCCGCATTTCGATCTCGCGGCGAAGCCGGACGTTGCTGTTGCTGACGTAGCCGAACAAGCCGCATATGATGAAGGTCAGCGCCAGCCCGGTCGCAGCCACGATCGCCGCCACCTGCTGAGCTCGAACATACGGGCTCACCTTGGCATAATAAGCCAGCGACCAATCTCGATCGCCGAACGTCACGGTTCTGACGATCGTCGGCGGCTCCCGGTCGCGACCGACGGTCCGTTCGCTGACCTTGCCACGATCGTCAGCAACAAGCTCGACATCCGGCTGTCGGGGGTCTTTCAGCACCACCGAGAACATCGACATGTCGTCGTTGGTCAGCATCAACGCGGAGAGATCATATGAAAAGGTGACAAAGCCGATGGCCTTCGAATTGTCCTCGTTCATCACCGGAGCTGCCAGAACGATACCGATCGGACTTCCCGGCACCTGCAGGCGAGCCGGATCGGATGCCTCTGGCTTGCCGTCTGCAAGCGAGCGAGCAAACATCTGGCCGAGCACCGGATGATCGTCCAGAGAGCGTCCGAGCAGCGCAGTGGTCTCGGAATTCCGCGGCTCGAGATCCAGCACCACATCGAGCGGCTCGGTCTGCGTCGCTGGATCGATCAGGCTGCCATCCGAATGCCGGATCTTGATATCGGCATAGCCGGCGCTTGCGAGTTCCGCTTCGGCGGCGGCAAACTCGCTGCCTTTCAACCGTACGACCCAGCTCGCCAGTAAGAAATCCGTCTTGAAGGCGTAAATCGACGAGCGCAGCGGCTTCAGCATGTTGGCCTTGATCACTTCGGGAGTCCGAAACAACCCCGACGCGACACGGCCCAGCAGTTCGCGCTCTGTCAGACGATCTTGAACCTGGCTTGCATGAACGTCGATGGCGCGGCCAAGAGCGATCCGCTCGACTGCCGCCTCCTGGTCGTAGATGCGAAAGGCCGCAAAGCCGGAAAGCAAAATTCCGACAATCGCCACCAGCGCGATGATGAAACCCAGCCGTATCAACGCTTTTACTCGATCAACGAAGGAGGCATCGTCGCCCCGTCCGACATTGTAAATAGCTGCGACCAACGTGAACAAACAGAGATCGCAAACCCCGGGACCGTTGCTGATGACATGCTAACTTTACAGTAGATTGTCTAGGTCCGAAGAGGTGCAACGGGATGATCTGCGTATAGTTCCGGCTCGGGCTGATTTCGGCGAAAAGCCAACAAGTTAGATCAGTTCTGGCCAACCGCCGAGCTCGGCGTCAAACCACCCTTGGTTTCGATGAAGCTGATGATGCGATCCAGGCCCTGCCGGGCCTTCAGATTGGTCATGACGAAGGGCCGCTCGCCACGCATTCGGCGCGCATCGGTGTCCATCTTCTCCAGCGAGGCACCAACGTATGGCGCCAGATCGATCTTATTGATCACGAGCAGGTCCGAACGGGTGATACCGGGACCACCTTTAGAGGGAATCTTGTCTCCGGCCGACACGTCGATGACGTAGATCGTCAGGTCGGCGAGTTCGGGTGAAAATGTCGCCGCCAGATTGTCGCCGCCAGATTCGATCAGCACCAGATCGAGCCCAGGAAATTTACTGCGCATATCCGCGACAGCAGCGAGGTTCATCGAAGCGTCTTCGCGGATTGCAGTGTGAGGACAGCCGCCGGTTTCGACGCCGGCAATGCGATCCGGCGTGAGAGACCCCGATCGCACCAGAAACTCGGCGTCCCATTTGGTGTAGATGTCGTTGGTGATCGCCGCGATGTCGTAGCGCTCGCGCATCGACTTGCAAAGCAGATCCATCAACGCCGTCTTGCCAGAGCCCACCGGGCCGCCAATGCCGACACGAAGAGGACCGTGATGAGCTGACATGGTGTTTCCCGATACACGAACTGGTCGACAGAAGAGCTGCGTCAAGGGAAGCTGACACTGCCAAGGCAGATGCGAATAAGAACGATGCAGCAGGAGATTGCAAGTCGCAGGTTGTTCGAAGAGGGGACCAACTGGCGTCGTTGATCCGCCATGGACAACTGCGTGACTGATCAGGCCGCCCTGGCCGGTCGCGCTTTGTTGGATCATCTTCCCAGGGAAAGCCGGCTTCCGCACATCCTGCGAAACGCTGTTGCGTTTGCCCGAACGCTCCTCCCTCCGTCCCTCATCCCGCCCCGTTCGCTTCCCCTTGTTCCCCATCCTACAAAGCCGCCGACAGGGCCGAGTGATCGGCTGCGGATACGGCTTTTAACTGCTCGCGATTGGTAGGACTTATCCACTGTTGCGAGAAATGCGCACTCAATTCGGGTTGACGCCCGGTCCACACCGGACTGAAAGAGGCCGTCGAGGATCTTGATGACGATAACAAAGCCGCAAAACAACCAACTCACACCGCATCTGGCGCAAACCGAAGCTCAACCGGTCGTTTCAAAGCCTCCAAATCAGCTTGAGCAGCCGCCAATCAAGCTAACAGGCGATCTTTCGCGCATTGCAGGGCTTGCCGCGGGTGCACCAGCATCATCGAGCCCATCACCGGCCGCTGCCGCTCAATTGGAGCCCGCGGGGCACACCACGACAGAGAATTCGTCGCGCGCCGAAGCCGAACGGCAGGAAATTGTCCAACGCATTGCTGCATTCCGGAAATTGCAGGTCAGACTGCGGCAAGAGCGCGAAAAGTACTACGATGCCGAACTCGACCGCGCACGGTCGCTGCTGTCGAAGTCGCTGACGCCGCGCCGCTGACGAATGCCCGCCCCTCGCCATTAGTCGCACTACGTCTTTGGTTGGACGAATATCCCGCATTGCGGGCGTTCAGCTGCGCTCGAAATGTTATCTGCACGCGATCGTGACGAATCAGCGCACCTGGAGCAGCGGACAGCCATCGAGCGCTCCAATCGTAGCTTTTGGGCTTCCTATCAACCCCTGCAGGCCAGTATTTACTACCTGAGCAGCGCTCATTTTCGCCAAAATCCCAACTAAGCAGACTTAAGCGATTGATAACCGCCGCCTCATGGTGAGTTAGATTTCGTGAAATTCAGAATTGTCGGCACGAAATGAGTGTAGTAGAAGGGCGCTTCACTAAAGGAGCCTACGCGTGGCAAAGAAAGCTAAAGCCAAGACGGCAAAGACTGCCAAGACTGCAAAGACTGCAGTAAAGGCGAAGAAGGCGAAGACCGTAGCGAAGACCGCTGCGAAGCCCGCCAAAAAGACGAAGATCACCCGGCGCGAATATACCAAGGAAGACATCAAGGAGTTGCGCGCGCACTCGAAGGCGCGGACCCCTGTCTCTGAGATCGCCAAGCTGACCAAGCGGACCGTCGGCTCGCTGCGTCAGAAGGCGCTGAAGCTCGGTATCGGCCTCGGCCACCAGCGCTGAGACTGCGACAACCGCCTCGCGAAGTGCATAATGACTGCCGATCAGCGGCTCGTGCCGCCGTTTCGGACCTCAGTCGCGCTTCGCGAGCGGCTGTAACGCCTTCTTGGCCCACACTTTATTGTCGTGAAACGCCGCGCCACCGTGCGGCGCGACGGAATCCGCGCTGGTCAGCACGTTGATTCCGCGCCCCCCGGCATGCGCGTGGTTTGGAAACACCGATTCTGCAATCAGCACACCGCGACGCAGCCCGGGATCAATCCTGGCCGTCAGCATGGTTTCGCCGCGCTCGTTACCGAGTGTGACCAGATCCCCCTCTGCGATCTCGATCGACGCCGCATCCGCCGGATGGATCAGCACCGTCGGCGCGCCTTCGCGCGCGCGTGACGATGGTGTCTCGTTGAAGGTGGTATTCAGAAAGCTTCGGGCTGGGCTGGTCGCCAGTCGAAACGGGTGCTCGTCGTCGACCTGTTCGGTGATAGCCCAGTGATCAGGCAGGCTCGGCATCTCCTGCCAGGGACCGAACTTCAACTGGCGCGGTACCTGTACGTTGCCCCAATCCGCCCGGAAGTGGAACTTGCCATCGGGATGGCCGAAGCCGTCGAGGAAATGCGCGGTCCTGAAATCAGGCTGTAGATCGCGCCACAGATCTGCTTCGAGCTGTTCGATCGGACCGCGGCCACTCTTCTTCAGCGTCGCATCGATCACTTCGCGCGGCGTCATCGCGAACGCCGGATGGGTAATTCCCAGCCGCGCCGCAAGCCCCTGAAGCACCTCGTGGTTGGAGCGGCATTCGCCCGGCGGATCGATCAGTTTGGCGCCCACCGAAATATGCTGATGTCCGCCGCCGTAATACACGTCGTCGTGCTCGAGAAACATCGTGGCCGGCAGCACCAGATCGGCCATCAGTGCAGTTTCGGTCATGAACTGCTCATGGACCGCGACGAACAGATCCTCGCGGGCAAAACCGGCTCGGACCCGCTCCTGCTCCGGCGCGACTGTCATCGGATTGGTGTTCTGGATCAGCATCGCCTTGACGGCCGGTCCGCCGCTGAGCGCCTCGACATCCCCCGTCAAGATACGTCCGATCTTGGACTGATCGAGTACCCTGGTCGCGGGATCGAGCGTATCGAGACCTTCGATCAGCGTCTTGTCGAAGCCGAAAATCGCCCCGTTATTGAAGAAAGCACCGCCGCCTTCGTGCTGCCAGGCTCCGGTCACCGCTGGAATACACAGCGCGGCATGCATCTGAGCGGCGCCGTTGCGGCTCCTGGTGAAGCCGTATCCGAGACGGAAGAAGCTGCGCTTGGTTTCACCGACCGCACGCGCAAAGGCCTCGATCTCCGGCACCGGCACACCGCAGATCTCTGACGCCCACTCCGGCGTGCGGGCCGCAAGGTGTGCCTCAAGCTCGGCCGGGCAGTCGGTGTAGCGATCGAGGTAAGCACGGTCGGCGTAGCCCTCGCGAAACAGCACATGCATGACGCCGCAGGCGAAGGCGCCGTCGGTGCCCGGCCGCACGATGATCCGGATATCCGCCTGCTTCATCGTTTCGTTGTCGTAGATGTCGACCGCCGCGATCCGCGCACCGCGCTCCTTGCGGGCGCGGGCGGCGTGAGTCATGACGTTGACCTGCGTCGAAACCGGATTGGTGCCCCAGATCACGATCAGGTCGGATTTCGTCATCTCACGCGGATCGACGCCAGCGACCTTACCGGTGCCTGCCGCATAGCCCGACCATGCGACGTTGGAGCAGATCGTCGAGTAGAAGCGCGAGTACTTCTTGACGTTGGCGAGCCGGTTGATGCCGTCGCGCATCACCAGCCCCATCGTGCCAGCGTAGTAATAAGGCCAGACAGACTCTGCGCCGAACTTCGCCTCGGCGGCGTTGAAGCGAGCGGCAATTTCGTCCAGCGCCTCATCCCAGCCGATCCGCACGAATTGAGCAGAGCCCTTGGGACCGGACCGGCGCATCGGATAGATCAATCGGTCCGGATGGTGGATACGCTCGGCGTAGCGCGCGACCTTGGCGCAGATAACGCCGGCCGTGTAAGTCTGCTGCTTCGAGCCCCGCAGTCGCCCGATGGTCGAGCCGTCGATCACTTCGACGTCGAGGGCGCAGGCCGACGGGCAATCGTGTGGGCACGTCGAGTGACGGACGGCGATGTCAACAGGCGAGTTCATTTGCGAACCATTATCACGTAAGATCTCCTTTGAGAACGACCCGTCCCGCCGCAACCATCATTCTCTGTGCCCAACCGATCTCGTCCATCACGTGCAACTTCTCAGCTGCTGCGAGGTTACGCCTGCAACGAGAGATCGGGGCATCGCGTGGATTCGGCAAAGCTGTTCGAGGTTGAACGCCTCGCGAAAGAATTTGGCGCTTGGCGGGCCGTTCCCGGGGACGACCGGGCGCCGGCTGCTGCCTGGTGGTGGAGCACTGCGCTGGCGTTGCGGACCGAGACCCAGCCTCTCCCCGGTGATCTACGGGAAGCATTCGGTCTGCCGGATGGCAGTTCCTACGCGGATGTCGCGGGCCAGTTGATGGATGCCATCGCCTGTCAAAAATTTCTGGCTACGCCGACCGGGTTCCCGCTGAAACCGAAGACCCGCGACCCCGCCCTCCAGCTTGGCGAAGTTGGGCCTCCATCATCAGACCGTTCGTGATGTTCCGCCGTACGAACGTCGCCTCGCCTCGGTGGTGTCTGCTCAGTCGATCTTTTCCAGCGTGACGTCCTGCCCGTCCAAATCGGCGATCTCAAGGTTGAGGTTCCGGCCGGTGCGGCCTTCGACGATCTCGCTGATTTTGCGTGCGATCTCCGGTTCGCGACTGATCAGCGACCGCAAGTCCGCGCCGTCCAGCACCAACAGCCGGGCGCGCGACACCGCCTTCACCGTAGCGGAACGCTCGGCCCGCTTCAGAACGGCGATCTCGCCGAAAAAATGACCCGCCCCGAGCCGGATCTGGCGCCCCCTGTCTTCAGGGCCAAGTTCGATCTCGACGTCGCCTTCGGCGATAAAGTACATCGCGGTCGCAGGCTCGCCGCGGCGGAAGATCACGTCGCCGCGCTCGATCTGCCGCGCCTGAAGCAACTGCATGATATGGGCGATGTCCCCCGCCGTCAGGTGCGAGAACAGCGGCACACGCGCCACCATGCTCCAATTGACGATGAAGTCGCGGCGGTGGATCACCTCGGAGAAGGCGTTGGCCACAATGCCGACCGGCAGCGCAATCATGATCAGTCCAACCACGATGGTGACCGAAGCGATCATCCGGCCGAAGCCGGTTGCCGGCACGACATCGCCATAACCGATGGTGGTCAAGGTGACGATCGCCCACCACATCGCGTCGGGGATCGTGCCGAATTTATCAGGCTGGACGTTGCCCTCGACGATATGCATCGCGGTGGCCGACACCAGCGTCGCGCAGCCAAGGATAACCAAACACGCCAGCAGCGCGCGCCGCTCCGCTTCCAACACTTCGAGGAGCGAGCGCATCCCGGACGAATAGCGCGCGAACTTCAGCACGCGCAGAATACGCAGGATGATCAGCACCCGCAGATCGTCGAAGCCGAGCATCGCGACCCACAGCGGCATCACCGCGAGGCAGTCGACGATGCCCTGGGCGCTGATCATGTAGGCCCAGCCGGCCCGCAGCGCACTTATCTCGCGGTAAGGTACATGCTCCGGGGCGATCCAGATCCGGATGTAATATTCGATCGAGAAGAACACGAGGCAGACGAATTCGAGCGTGCGGAACAGATCGCCGTAGTCGTCGCGGAAACGCGGCACCGACTCCAGCACCGTAATGCCGATGCTGAGGATGATGAACAACACGATGACGCGGTTGACGAACACGCCCAACCGCGTGCTCTGCGAATGGGATTCCAGGATTTCGTAGAAGTATTGCCGTGCTCGAAGATATGGCGGCCGGTCGTGGCGCATCGTTGGGCCTCGAATGGGTCCCGGGCGAACGCGCAGTCAGACGAACCGGATCAGGCGGCAGCGAGCGCGTCGAAACGCTTCGGATCCAGCACACGGACTCCGTCAGGGACGATCACGATCAGTTTCTCCCGCTCCAGCTTGGTGAAGGTGCGGCTGACGGTTTCGATGGTCAGGCCAAGGAAGTCGGCGATGTCTTGCCGGCCCATCGGTAGGCTGACAGTTTTGGTCACGCCTTCAAGCCGGGCCAGGCGATCGCGCCAGCCGACCAGAAAGGCCGCAACCTTCTCTTCAGCGGAGCGGCGGCCGAGCAGCAGCATCTGATCCTGCGCCAGACTGAGCTCGCGGGTCGCGAACCCATTCATCCGCATCAGCATCTGCGGCCGGTTTTCGATGAAGCGCAGGAACGGACCGCGGAAGAATTTGCAGACCGTGACGCCGCCGATCGAGTCGGCTGAAAACGAGTAGCGCGGCGACGGCGCCATGCCGAGGAAATCGCCCGGAAGCGCAAACCCGATGATCTGACGACGACCGTCGGGCAGCAGCTTGTAGAGCCGCGCAATGCCTTCGACGAGGCTGTAGACGGCGTCGGCGACTTCATCTTCCGAGAACAGCGCCTCTTTCGGCCCATAGCGGACGTGCTGAGCGAGCCGTTCGAACTCCTCGTGCTCGAGCTGCTCCAACTCGCCGCAAATCGCGAGGGGACGGACCGAACAATGCGTCGCGCAACGAAAACCGTCGCAGGTCGAGCTCGGAAAGGCGAGGTGCGGCATCCATCACTCCATGCGTCGTCGGGTCTACCCAATGGCCGCGCACTGCCGTCGATTGATCGCGTACGATGCCGAAAAGTGAATATGTCGCCAAATCGTCAAGGCAGCTTGACACAGATCAAGGCCGCGCGGCGCCGCACAGCGAAAGGTCAATGACTAGTCGCCCCCCTCCTGATCGAACCTCCGATGCGAATCATATCCGTTTGTGTATTGGCGACGCTTCTGTTGACCAGCTCAGCGTCCGCGCTGACACGCGCCGAGCACCGCGGGCTCGCCTTCGCTAAGGCGCACTGCGCACGGTGTCATGCTATCGGCCGCAGCGGTGGCAGCCGATTCAAGCAAGCCCCGCCGTTTCGGACGTTGCACACTCGCTATGCGATCGAGACTCTCGCCGAAGCCTTTGCAGAGGGAATCTACACCGGCCATCCGAAAATGCCGGCGTTCGAGCTCGACCCCGATCAGATCAACGACCTTTTGTCGTACCTGAAGAGCCTGAACTGATCGGCTTCGCCTCGCTGGCGCCGCCGGACAGGCTCCTCACGGTCCATGGAACAAGCTCCTTGGCCACTGCGTCGAACGATGCGTCGAATGCCGTCACGGCTGCCGCCGGCTCAGGCTTGCCGAGCTTCGACGCGTGTTGGAACAGCCGCGCCGCGACGATCTTGCCGCCCTTGTCGATGATCTTCGCACCGAAACTCACGTCGGCAGCCAGATCGGTCTCGCCCGTGATCTGGAAATTACGGATGTCGATGAGAAGCTGGTAGTCCGGCGTCACCGCATCGTTCGGCCGCAGCGGCGGGTGCGCGATGTCATAATTCTCGAAGCTCTGGATCAGCTTTTCCTGCACCAGCTTTGGGATGCTGTCGCTCCACTGCGCGCCGGCGAAAGCCGGCAGATCCAGGTTCGGTGCGACCAGCATCTTCTGGCTGTCGAACAGCACCACCGTGGTCGGCTCGGGAATGGTGAGTTGGCCCTTCGGCGCACCGGCAGGCGCCGGGAAGCCTGACGCGGGCTGCAGATCGTACACCACCTTCTTCACCACCGGCTCGTTGGCGCCGGTCATGCGTTCGACGCCGCCGAGAATACCGTCCAGCGCCCCGGTCTTGCTGGAGAGCCATTCCGAGAAGGTCTTCAGGTTGCCGATGGTTTCCTTGAGCGGCTGGGCGTTCTCGCCCAGCACGGTGTCGACCTTGCGCAGCGCCTCGCGCGCCGCCTGGGTCATGCTCAGGCCCGCTCCCGGCTCGGCGACCAGCGTGGTCGCAATGGCAGAGCCGGTCAGATCCTTGCCCCCCTCCAGCGCCACCACCGGCACACCGGTGAGGCCCTGGAAGTCGAGGCCGACCTTGGTGTCCGGCCGGACCGGCGTGTCGGTCGCGACGGCGATCGTCGCATTCACCCGGCGCGGATCGTCGGTGGCCAGGCTAAGCGCCGTGACTTCGCCAACCCGGATGCCGTTGAACAGCACGGCAGCGCCGACCAGCAGGCCCGGCACCGGATCGCGAAACGCGATATGATAGCTGGTGCGCGCCCCGACGCCGCTGGTGTTGTGCAGCCAGAACACAAAGCCGAACACCGCCAGGATGGCCGCGAGCACGAACGCACCGACGACGACGAAGGGAGCACGGGTTTCCATGGGCGTCCTAGTCCTGTTTGGGCTGCAGCATCGAAGAGCGCTTGCCGTGGAAATAAGCGTGCACCCAGGGATGTTCGGATTGCAGCAGATCGTGCATCGGGCCAATCGCGACGATCTTGCCGTCGGCCAGTGCCGCAACGCGGTCGCAGACCACGTTGAGACTGGCGAGATCGTGCGTCACCATGAATACGGTGAGTCCCAGCGTGGTCTGCAGCGTCTTGATCAGTTGATCGAAGTCGCCCGCCGCGATCGGGTCGAGGCCGGACGTCGGCTCGTCCAGAAACACGATCCCTGGATCGAGTGCCAGCGCCCGCGCCAGTGCCACACGCTTTGTCATGCCGCCGGATAGCTGGGCCGGATATTTGTCCCAGTCATCAGGGCCGATGCCGACCATCTCGAGCTTGGCGGTGGCGATCTCGTCCTGCAGCTTCTCCGACATGGTGAGCATCTCGCGCAGCGGAAACTGCACGTTCTGCCGCGCGGTGAGCGACGAGAACAACGCGCCCTGCTGGAACAGGATGCCCCAGGTGGCGGCGACCGTCGTGCCCGGGCCGAGGCCGCGCTCGCTGTCACGTCCCATCACTTCGATGTGGCCGCTCTGCTTTGGGATCAGGCCGATGATGGTGCGCATCAGCACCGACTTGCCGCCGCCGGACGCGCCCACCAGCCCGAGAATCTCGCCGCGACGGACGTCGAGCGACAGATGATCGAGCACGACCTGACGGCCGAAACCGACAACGAGGTCGGAAACGCGGATGGCGTGGAGTTCGGCGAGCGCGTCCATCGTCACATCCCGATCGAGGCAAAGAATACGGCGAACAAGCCGTCGAGCACGATCACCAGGAAGATGGACTTCACCACCGACGTGGTGGTCTGCAGGCCGAGCGACTCCGCACTGCCCTGCACGCGCAGGCCTTCGCTGCAGGCGACGATGCCGATCACCAGCGCCATGAACGGCGCCTTCCACATCCCGACCTCGAAGCTGTTAATCGACACCGCCTCCTGCAACCGCGCTATGTACACCTCCGGCATCATGCCGCCGTAGAACCACGCTGTCAGCAGACCGCCGTACAGCGCCGCCATCGATCCGATGAAGGTCAGGATCGGCAGCGCGATCACCAGCGCGATGATGCGCGGCAGGATCAGCACCTCGACCGGATCGAGTCCCATCGTGGACAGAGCGTCGATCTCCTCGCGCATCTTCATCGAGCCGAGCTCGGCCGTGTAGGCGCTGCCGGAGCGGCCTGCCACCATGATGGCGACGATCAAGACGCCAAGTTCGCGCAGCACCAGGATGCCGACCATGTCGACCACGTAAGACTCCGCACCGAATTTGCGGAAGTGGAAGATCCCCTGCTGTGCGATGATGGCGCCGATCAGAAAGGTGATCAGCACGACGATCGGGATCGCCTGCCAGCCGACGCGATAGACTTGGTAGGTCAGCGAGGTCAGCCGCAGCGAGCGCGGACGCCTCAGCACACGGAGCAGCGTGACACCGAGCGCGCCGAGCATATCGAGAAAGGCCGAGACGTCCTGTGTGGCGCTGTAGGCGGAGCGACCGAGCTGGTCGAGGCGCGCGATGATCGGATTGACCTTGGGGCGCGGCGTCGGGTCGCGGCGGTTGACCTGACGCACTTCCTCGATCAGCCCGGCATAGCGCTCGCTGACGCCGACAAACAACGCGGTGCGGCCCGCCTGCGCGGCCTCGCGCGACACCTTCTCCAGCAGCCAAGCGCCGATGGTGTCGATCTCGGCGACATCGCTCATATCGATCTTGAGCGACCTTGCGGCGGCAACCTGAGGCGCGATCCCCGCGAACAGATGCTCCAGCGCGGCCGAATGGGTCGCAATCCAGGCGCCGCCCGGATGCAGTTCGAGCACATCGCCATCGGCCACGGTATTCAACACGGGCGCAGAATTCACGGCCATTCCGCCCCGATCTCCAACGCCGTCATGTTGTGCTCCGATACGAATCGACCGTCGCCGTGCGGTCCTTCGGGCCGACAGCTTGCGTCGCGATCGGCGATTGATGCAAATCAATTATGGCATCTGAGCGCTGCGTAAGCTTTACGTTATCGAGGACGACAGGATCGATCCGATGACCAAGGGCTCTCCGTCCGCTATTCTCAACTCGTCGCTGCCGGCGCGCTTCCGTCAAATTCGACTCGAACTTGCACGCGAACCCGGTCACCCGGAAGGTGCGTCGCAGATCGCCTATGTGCTGGTCGCGCCGCTGGACGAGAACGACCACATCGATGCGGTGACTTGGCGCAGCCATCGCGACGCCTGCCGTGTCGCACGGCAGCGGCCGCAGCAGGCCGACAGCCTCGGCCATCTGGTCCATCGCCCCGGCGGCTCTTGGGCGTTTCAGTACGATGCGGAAGCAGCAATCCCTGCTGAAGCCGGATATCACTTCGGCGACGAGCGTTTCGTGCAGGGCGAGTACGTGTCGATCCGGGAAGAAGGCGACATGCATACGTTCCGCGTCGTGTCGGTCAGCCGGCTCTAGGCCCCTCCCGCGCGAACCATATCACATTCGAACGATCGCCCTGTTCACGCCTGCGCCGCGGCGCGGGCCGACTCCTCGGTCAGAGCCAGCGTCACGTTGAGAATGTCCGGCTCGGAGTGATCCGCTTTGGCCTCGAAGCCGAGGTGGCGGCACATCCGCAGCATCGCCACATTCTCGCGCAGCACTTGGCCGCAGACGTACTTCAACCCCTCGGCGCGCGCGTATTCGATGATCAGCTTCATCAGCGCCCACCCGAGGCCTTTGCCCTTCAGATCCGAACGCAGCAGGATCGCGTACTCGCCGCTCTCGTAGATCGAATCGGAATGGATGCGCACCACGCCGAGCGTTTCGCCGGTGGCTTCGTCGATCGCGATGAAGGCCATTGCGCGGGCGTAGTCGATTTGGGTCAACCGGGCGATGAAAGCGTGGCTGAACTCCTTCATTGCCGCGAAGAATCGCAACCTCAGATCCTCCGGCGTGACATGCTTGAGGAATGCGTGAATTGCCGGCTCGTCGTCGGGCCGGAGCGGCCGCGCCAAGACCCGCCAGCCGTCCTTGACCTGCAGATGCCGTTCCCATTGCGACGGATAGGGCTTCACCGCGAAGGTGGTGTTGCCAAGGCCGGCGAATTTGCGCTGCGCCGGCCGCACCATCACCCGGGCGTCGATGACGACGGCGCCGTTCTCGTCGGCAAGCAGCGGATTGATGTCGAGTTCGTGGATTTCCGGAAAGTCCGCGGCCATCTGCGACAGCTTCACCAGCGTCAGCGCTACTGCGCCGTCCTTGACGGCTGGCACGTCGCGATAGGCCTGGAGCAATTTCGAGACGCGGGTACGCGCGATCAACGAATTTGCAAGCGGCAGGTCGAGCGGCGGCAGCGCCAGCGAGCGGTCGTCGATGATCTCGACACCGGTGCCGCCATGACCGAACGCGATCACCGGCCCAAAGGTCGGATCGTCCACGATGCCGACGGTGAGTTCGCGCGCCTTCCGGCGCATGATCATCGGCTGCACGATGACACCATCGAGCTGAGCGGTCGGACGCAGTTTCGCCGCGCGGCTAAGGATCTCGACCACGGCGGAGCGTACTGCCTCCACGCTGGTGAGATTCAGCACCACGCCGCCCACGTCGGATTTGTGCGTGATGTCGCGCGACATGACCTTGACCACCACAGTCACGCCCTGCGCCAGGAACGGTTCGGCCCACGCCACCGCGGCGTCGGCGTTAGGCGCGGCCAGCGTCGGGACCATCGGGATCTGATACGCAGCCAGCAGTGCGCCGACCTCGATCGGGTCCAGCCATGACCGTCCTTCCCGCAGCGCTTTCTCGATCACCAGCCGCGCTGCCTCGGTGTCGGGGTCGAACTCCTTCGGGAGGCTGGGCGGCACTTCGGTGAGAAGTTGCGCCGCCTCACGGTAGCGCACCAAATTCATGATGCTACGGACGGCGTCGTCCTCGGTCGGATAGTTCGGGATCCCGGCCGCGTCGAACGCGTGGGCGATGGATTCTTCGGCGCCAACCCAAACGGCGAACACCGGCTTGAAGAAGGTGCGGCGCAGCCGCTCTTCCCCAGCCAACCGGATCACCGCCTCGGCGATCTCACTTGGGGACGCCATCGCGGTGTGGACGTTCATCACCAGCACAGCGTCATTGTCCGGATCGGCAAGCAGCGTCGACAGTGCCGTCGCATAGCGCTCGGGATCGGCGTCGCCCATGATATCGACCGGGTTGGAGCCCGACCAGCTCGGCGGCATCGTGGCGTTGAGCCGGTCGCACACTTCCTTCGACAGCGTCGCCGGGATGCCGCCAAGCTCGGCAAGCCGATCGACGGCCAACACGCCGATGCCGCCGCCGTTGGTCAGGATCGCGACGCGCTTGCCGCGCGGGGCGCTGACGCGTCCGAGCGTCTCGGCGCAGTCGAACAGTTCGCGCAGGTCGAACACCCGCAGCATGCCAGCGCGGCGAAACGCAGCGTCGTACACCGCATCCGCTCCGGCAAACGCGCCTGTATGGGTCGCAGCGGCCTGGGCGCCGTGCGCCAGGCGGCCGGACTTCACCACCACCACCGGTTTGACGCGAGCCGCGGCGCGTGCCGCCGACATGAACTTGCGGGCGTCGGTGATCGCCTCGATATAGAGCAGGATCGCACGGGTCTCGAAATCGGCCGCGTAGTAGTCGAGCATGTCGGCGATGTCGACGTCGAGCTGATCGCCAATCGACACGATACCGGAAAAGCCAATGTCCTTCACGGCTGCCCAGTCGACCATGCCGGCCGCAATCGCGCCGGACTGCGAGATCAGCGCCAGATGACCTCGCCGCGGCATATGAGCGGCGAAGCTGGCGTTGAGGTTGGAAGATGGAACCATCAGACCCAGGCAGTTCGGGCCGATCAGCCGGATGCCGGATTTACGCGCCGCAACATTAGCGGCCTCCGCATAGGAACCCTTGCCCCGACCCATCTCGGCACTGATGATGATTGCGCCGGCAACCCCACGCTCGCCGGCGTCCGCGATGATCCTGGATACGAAGCGCGACGGCGCGGTGACGACGATCAGGTCCGGCACGAATGGCAGATCCGCAAAGGTGCGGACGGTCTTGAACCCGCCGATCTCTGGGTAGCGCGGATTGACGACGCCGATCTCGCCCTTGAAGCCGGCTTTGCGTAGATTTTCGAGGACGGCGCGACCGACCGACGCAGGTCGCGGGCTGGCGCCGATCACCGCCACAGCAGAAGGCGCCAGCAGACTGCTCAATCGGTAAATCGACATTTCACCTCGGCACCGGGCGCCGGAGGCCTGTATCTGCGGATCGTTCGAATCCGACGCCCGCAGACTATGTAGTACAGATACGAGCAGGTTGCCATTTTTGCTCGCCGCGGCTGAGCGCCGCGACTACGGCGCCACCTTGGTGAAGCTGGCCAGCGCCTTGATGACGTCCTCGCGGGAGATAATGCCATCGAGCTTCCGGTCGTCTTCCAACACTGGAATGCTGCGCGTCTGGTGCTCAACCATCAACTGAAGCACCCTCGTCAGCTTGGTATCGGCACGAACATAGATGAAGTCCGGAGTCATGATGTCGCCGACGGTGCGGTTCATCAGGTCGTCGTAATGCGGCAGCATTTGCGTCGGATGAAACGCAAAGCAGCGTAAAAAATCGTATTTAGTCACCAAGCCGATCGCGCGAGCGTTTTCCACGACCGGATAGGCATTGTAGTCGTCGCGCTCGAACTGATCTTCAAGCTCGCGCATCGTCGTGTCCCTGGACACGGATTTTACCGAGCGCGTCATGTGGTCGGCAACGGTTGCCTCGAGAAATTTGTACAAGAGCAGATTCCAATCGCCTGCGCGTCACGTCCAAGGGAGGCAAGAGTGTATGAGGACACCTGCTACTCGCCCTTGCGGGCAAATTGACCGCAGCTTTGCCGAATTGAATTGATCAAGGTCAATCCACCGCTGTTTTCCCGAATGTCTTGTGGACCCTACGAGAACGCGCACACTATGGACACGCTAGACTGATCCAGTTTCGAACACTTCGATGGTCTTCGGTTCCAGATGGACGAGAAAATCCCCGCGTCCGAGCACGCACGACAGCAAGATGTATTCCGGTTCGTCGCTGCGCCGGCGAGCCACGGTGGCGCGAAGGTCAGGCAAATTGATACGCATGGTGCGGCCGTTTTTCTCGCAGGCGACAGGGCGCTGAAAATCAAGCGGGCGGTGCGGTTCCCGTTCCTCGACTATTCGACGTTGGAACGACGAAAGGCGGCCTGCGAGCGGGAACTCGAAGTCAATCGCCGCTTCGCGCCACAAATCTATCGCCGCGTCGTACCGATCACGCGCTCTGCCGCGGGCGAGCTTCAGATCGGCGGCGAAGGGGAACCGCTCGAGTGGGCGGTCGAGATGAAACGCTTCGACGAAAGCCTCACGATCGACCAGTTGGCAAGCGACCAACCGCTTTCGCCGGTGCTGATCGATGCCATCTCGGACGCCATCGCCGCGTCGCATGGTGCCGCACCCAGAGCCAAAACTGCGACGTGGATCGCGAGCCTCCTGCCGATCATCGCCGACAATACGGCATCTTTCGTCGCCGCAGGCTTTTCGGCGGGCGCGGTCGCGGCGCTCGATGGCAACACCCGAGCCGCGTTCGAACGCGTCCGTCCCCTCCTCGAACAACGCGGCGCGCTGGGCTACGTGCGCTGGTGCCATGGCGACCTGCACCTTGCCAATATCGTGCTGATCGATGGCAAGCCCGTGCTGTTCGACGCAATCGAATTCGATCCGGCCATCGCCTCGGTCGATCTACTCTACGACCTCGCATTTCCCATGATGGATCTGATCCAGCACGGCCGCACCCAGGCCGCAGCGGAATTGCTGAACCGCTACCTCGCCACGGGCGACGACGCGCATGTCGACGCTCTCGGCGCCCTTCCATTGCTGATGTCACTCAGGGCGGCCGTCCGTGCCAAGGTGACGTTGTCACGCGCGAGCGAGGATCCCGAAGCGGCACGCGTCAATCGACAAACCGCGGCGTCGTATTTCGCTCTCGCAGGCCGACTGATCGATCCGCCGCCGGCGCGGTTGATTGCCGTCGGCGGTGTGTCCGGCACCGGCAAGTCGGTGTTGGCGCGGGCGCTTGCAGGCTCGGTTCTGCCGCTGCCCGGCGCGGTCGTGCTGCGCTCGGATGTGATCCGCAAGAAACTGTTTGGTGCCGTCGAAACCGAACGACTGCCCGCCGCGGCCTATGAGCCCAAAGCCACCGCTGAGGTCTATCGCAACCTCGGTGAGCGCGCCGCTCACGTCGTGGCGCAGGGGCATTCGGCGATCGTAGACGCGGTGTTTGCGAAAGCGGACGAGCGCGCGGCAGTCGAAGCCGTGGCACGCGCAATCGGTGTCGATGTCAGCGGGCTCTATCTGGTCGCAGATTTGCACATTCGGATCGCCCGCGTCGCCCACCGCGTCGGCGACGCGTCCGACGCGACGCCGGAGATTGTCCGACAGCAACAAGCCTACGAAACCGGCACGATCGCGTGGACCACGATCGACGCCTCCGGATCACCAGAAGAGTCGCTGAACCGCGCCGTCACAGCGCTGAAGCTCGGCGATCAGGGTTGAAGCACGTAGCTCCCTGGCGCATCCGGCAGCGAGGCGACATCGGCATCGGGCAGTCCCATACGGGGCGGCGGCACCATGGCGCCAGATCTCGTCGTTAGCCAGTGCACCCATTCCGTCCACCACGAGCCCTCGGCATGCGGCGCTTCCTCGAGCCAAACATCCGGTCCGACGTAAGGACCATCGGCCTGCTTCACCATGACCTGATACCCGTGCGCCTTAGGCGACGGCGGCGCCACGATGCCGGCATTGTGGCCGCCGCCGGTGAGGCAGAAAGTGATCTCGGCGTCTGCGAGCAGGTGGATCTTATACGTTGAGCGCCACGGCGCGACATGGTCGCGCGTGGTTCCGACCACGAACATCGGCGTATGGATGTCCGACAGCGCGATCGCCTTGCCGTCGACGATATATCGGCCCTCGGCGAGGTCGTTGTCGAGGAACAGTTTGCGCAGATACTCGGAATGCATCAGGTACGGCATCCGGGTGGCATCCGCATTCCACGCCATCAGATCGTTGGGTGTGGAGCGTTCGCCCATCAGATATTCCCGCACCATCCGCGACCACACCAGGTCGTTTGACCGCAGGATCTGGAACGCACCGGCCATTTGGGTGGTATCGAGCACGCCGCGCTTCCACATCACGTCTTCCAGGAACGCCACCTGGCTCTCGTTGATGAACAAGGTGAGCTCGCCGGCTTCGGTGAAATCCGTCTGCGCCGCGAACAGGGTGATCGACTTCAGCCGCTCATCGCCATCGCGCGACATCGCGGCCGCTGCGATCGACAGCAGCGTCCCGCCGAGGCAATAGCCGGTCGCGTGAACCCGCTGGCCCGGCACGATCGCGCCGACTGCGTCCAGCGCCGCCATCACTCCCTGTCGCCGATAATCCTCCAAAGAGACGTCGCGCTGTTTTGGCGTCGGATTGCGCCACGACACCATGAACACGGTGAAGCCGTGCTCGGTGAGATATTTGACCAGCGAGTTATGCGGCGACAGATCGAGGATATAGTATTTCATGATCCAGGCCGGAACGATCAGGACCGGTTCCGGTCGGACCTCGCTGATCACCGGAGCGTACTGGATCAGCTCGATCAGATCGTTGCTGTAAACCACCTTGCCCGGCGTCACCGCGACATCATGACCGACCTGGAAGTCCGGGTTCGGCTCGACCTCGTTCGACACCGTATGCAGTAGATCTTCCCACCAATTATGCACTCCGGCCGCGACATTGCGGCCACCCGTGGTCAATGTCCGCTTGATCACTTCCGGATTGGTGCCGGCGAAGTTCGATGGGGCGAACACGTCGAGCATCTGACGAGTGGAGAATTCGACGATCTTCTCATTCTGCCTCGATACGCCACGATTGCCGGTCGTGGCGCCGTGCCACCACTCCTCGGCCAGCAGGAAGCTCTGCGCCATCAAGTTGAATGGCGGCTGCTGCCATTCGGGCGCGTTGAAGCGGTGATCTTGCGGCTGAGGGGCAATCAGGGACCACGGCGCCGCCGGAAACAGCGCTGCTTCCGTCACGCGCGACGCGCGTCCCAACGCATCATGCGCGAGCTCCAGCCGCCGTGCCGGCGACCAGAACAAGTGCGACAGCCAGTCGGCATAGGCCAGCGATAGCGCGGTCGGTGACAGCCCCCCTGTCAGCGGCGCCAGGGTCGCATGCAAAGCGCGATCGCTGTCACGCGCGTGGGATGGCCTAACCGACCGTAACGAAGGCCCTTCGATAGAGACCCCTTGGACCTGTTTCTGCAGCATCTTCGCCTCATGTCGTTGCACGTCGGGTCGACGTGGAAGCAGTACCGGCGCTGGCGGCGTTTCGCCGTCGATAGATAGGATGACGGCAATCGTCATCTCAGTGTCATGGATCAGTGAAAATGCCGCCGGCGTTGCTGGATGGTTAAGCTGGTGGGCTTGAGTGAAGTGCACCGTCCGTGGACTCGGGCTGATCGTGCATCGGCCGCAATCAATGCGGAATTCTACGAGGCAATCAGGCTCTCCGATCAACGGGCCAGGAACGCGCATTGCTCCGTCTGTTCGAGCAGGTGCTGAGTGACGCCGCCGAGAATCCATTCCCGGAACCGTGAATGACCGTAAGCACCCGCGACGACGGCGCCCGCGCCGACGTGGCCTGCGACCCGCTCGAGCTGCATTGCGACATGGCCGGTCTCTGCGGGTACTTCGGCAGAGGCGTGGATATGATGTCGCGACAGCCAGCCGACGACGTCATGCACACCGGCCAGGGCTTCGGCGCGGTTGCCGTCCTCCTCGACAATCTCGACGACGGTCACGCGGCTCGCCTGACGCAGCAGCGGCAGCGCATCGACCACGACACGGCGGGCTTCGGGATTATCTTTCCAGGCCACCATCACGCTCGACAGATCGACTCGCGAGATGCCCGTGGGCACCACCAGCAACGGCCGCCCGACACGCATCACAAGGTCGGCAGGGTCGGTTGCCGTAAAGGGATCAGTGAGCCCCCCGGCGTCGGCCCCACCGGTGACCACTACGTCGGCGGCGCGCGCCTGCTGCACGATGTATTTCGTCGGTTGGGCGATCGAGGAGCGCCAATGCAGCTCTCGGGATCGGCCACGCATCGCGTCCCGGAACTCCATCTCCAACTCCGCAAGTCGGTGCCGGACAGCCTCCCGGCCTTTGTCGAGCTGCCGCTCGGCGACGTCACCCGACGTATAGTAAAGAGGCGGACTGAGATCGGACGCAGCCACCCCGATCAGCCGCGATTCGAACCGCTCGGCAAGCTCCGCCGCGACTCCCAGGGGGCCCGCATTCGGCTGATCGCACGACAGGGTGACCATCACGGTCGAATACGTCATCGGGATCTCCCCTGTGTATGGCGCCCCGACGTCAGGCCAGTTCGGGGCCCCTTGTTGCTGCAAGGAGCCATGTTTGTGCGACACAACGGCGCAGCACGATGAGCTAGATCAAGGCATCTCGGCTGGAGCTGGATAAATTCTACGACACCGCACCAAGCGTGATCCGGAGCTTCTGCCATGCTGAACGATGTCGTCGTGCACATTCCAGCGGATCGGCCGGCAGACGGGCTGGTCGACTGCGCCGTTTCGGTCGCTCAGGCGTTCGATGCCCATCTGGACGGCTTCGTCTGCACCTATCAGCCGATCAACCCGGCGATCGTCGTCGGCGCCTCGACCGCGTACTACGCCGCCGTCAACCAGTACAACACCGACAACGACGAAGCCGCCGCGCGGCTCGACCAGTTCGAGATCGCGGCGCGCGCAGCGGCGATCACTCACGGCGCCCGCAGCGTCTGCGATACACCGGTGCTGGCCAACGAGTCGCTATCCGAAATTTCGCGGCTGTACGATCTCAGCATCGTGCCGCAGCCCGATCGCGCCAAGCCGGGGCACCAGGATCCGCTGCCGGAAAGCATCCTGTTCAATTCTGGCAAGCCGATGCTGATGGTGCCTCACATCCACAAGGGACCGCTCCATCTGAACCGCGTGCTGATCTGCTGGGACGGCGGCCGCCCCGCCGCGCGCGCCGTCCACGACGCGATGCCGTTCCTGCGCCGGGCCCAGACGATCGACGTATTGGCGGTGAATGAAGACGCCGAGGAGACCGGCCAGGCCACCACTGCCGCGCTGCTGGCTCATCTGCTGCGCCACGATCTGGCCGCCGCCGCCCACCACTTCACCGCGCCGCCCGGCAACATCCACAACACCATCCTGTCGATGGCCGCAGACAGCGGCGCTGACCTGCTGGTGATGGGCGGCTACGGCCATTCCCGATTGCGCGAATTCATTCTGGGCGGCGTCACTCGTGGCATCTTCAAGTCCCTGACGTTGCCGGCCCTGATCTCGCACTGAAGACAGCTTTCCGCCTCGCGGACGGATCAAACGAAGGCGGCACCGATGTGCCGGAGGGGTAGCGACATGCGTGCAAGCCAGATCATGACATCACCAGTGGTGACGATCAGCCCGGAAGCCTCGATCGTCGAGGCGGCCAATGCCATGCTCGATCATCATGTCAGCGGGCTGCCGGTCGTGGACGGCGACGATCGACTGGTCGGGATCATCTCGGAAGGCGACTTCATCCGCCGCGCCGAGCTCGGCACCCAGCACAAGCGCGGCCGCTGGCTGCGGATGCTGCTCGGCCCCAGCACCTGCGCGGACGATTTCGTGCACGAGCACGGCCGCAGGGTCGGTGAGGTCATGACCCATCACCCGCACACGATCACCGAGGACACATCGGTGGAGACGATCGTCCGGACAATGGAAAAGCACCACGTCAAACGGCTGCCCGTGATGCAGGGCGATCGGCTTGTCGGCATCGTGACCCGCAAGAACCTGCTGCGCGCGGTCGCTCAGCTCGCCCGGGAAATCCCGGACTCGACCGCGGCCGATGATAAGATCAGAGATAGGATCATTGCGGAGATCGAACGCAACGATTGGCGTCCGTTCGGGCTGAGTGTCGTGGTGCGCGACGGCGTGGTGCATCTCAACGGCGTGATCACCGAGGAAAGCTCGCGCCAGGCGGTCATCGTTGTCGCCGAGAATATCTGCGGCGTCAAAGAGGTGCACGATCACCTGTGCTGGGTCGACACCATGTCGGGGTTCTACCTCAACTCGCCCGAGGATGACCGTTCGGCCACGAAGACGACCTGAGCCCCGCGCGCCGCCGGCGCGCCGGACTTGACACCAAAAAACGATGCGGCAAACCGATGGCGTTGCGCATCGGTTTTTTGTTGCCCCACCGCGTCCGTTGCGGATTGGAACACCTATATGATAAGACCAATTCCATGACTTCTGAAGGTAACGCGTGACCGATCCAGCCCATCAATCGGAGGCCCTTGCGCGCGACCGGCGGCTGCAGCAGGGCATCGATCAATACGGCGTGGGGAGTTGGGAGCTCAATCTCGCCACCTGGGAACTGTCCTGGTCGGTTACGGCCCGGCGTTTGTTCGGTTTCGCACCGGATGCCCCGGTTAACTTCGAGACGTTTCTGTCGTTGATCGATCCGGAGGATCGTGATCGCGTCGCGCAGGCGATGCGGCGCGCAAGCGATCACGGTGACAACCTCGATATCATGTACCGGGTAGCTGACCGGCAGCCAAGCCACTGGCTGCGCTCGCGCGGCGGCTTGGTGAAGGAGCCCGGCAGCGCCGGCTATCTCTGCGGCATCGTGCTCGACATCGATCAGCAGAAGGTGCTCGAACAGGAACTGCGGCTGCAGCAGAATCAGTTGCGGTCGATCCTCGACACCGTACCGGACGCGATGATCCTGATCGACGGCCGCGGCATCATGCGGTTTTTCTCGAGCGCAGCAGAGCGGATGTTCGGGCTCACCGAGAAAGAAGCGATCGGCCAGAACATCAGCATCCTGATGCCCCGCCCGGATGCGACCCGCCACGACAACTACATCACCCGCTACAACTCCACCGGCGAGCGCCACATCATCGGCATCGGCCGCATCGTGACCGGCCAGCGCAAGGACGGTACGACGTTTCCGATCCATCTTTCGATCGGCGAAATGGAATCCGGCGGCGAGCGTTACTTCACCGGCTTCATCCGGGATCTCACCGAGTATCAGCAGACCCAGGCGCGGCTGCACGAGTTGCAGGCCGAGCTGGTCCACGTCTCGCGGCTGACCGCGATGGGCGAAATGGCCTCGGCGCTCGCGCACGAGCTCAATCAGCCGCTGTCGGCGATCAGCAACTACATGAAAGGGTCGCGCCGCCTGCTCGCCGGCAGCCGCGATCCCAATACGCCGAAGATCGAAAACGCGATGGAGCGAGCCGCCGAGCAAGCCCTTCGTGCGGGCCAGATCATCCGCCGGCTGCGCGACTTCGTCGCCCGCGGCGAGTCGGAAAAACGCGTCGAGAGCCTCGCCAAACTGGTCGAGGAAGCCGGTGCGCTCGGACTCACCGGCGCCCGCGAGCAGGGCGTCGTGTTGCGATTTCAGATGGACCCATCGAACGACTCAGTACTTGTCGATCGCGTGCAGATCCAACAGGTGATGGTCAATCTGTTCCGCAATGCGCTCGAGGCCATGTCGAACGCGCCGCGTAAGGAACTGTCGGTCTCTAACGCACGGGTCGCCGACGACATGATCGAAGTGACGGTCTCGGACACCGGCAGCGGCATCCCGGCCGATATCAGCGCAAAGCTGTTTCAAACCTTTTTCACCACCAAGGACACCGGAATGGGCGTTGGACTGTCGATCAGTCGCTCGATCATCGAAGCCCATGGCGGGCGGATGTGGGCGGAGACCAACAGCGCGGGCGGCGCGACTTTTCGATTCACGCTGCCGATCGCGCCCGGCGAGGACCTTAACTATGGCGCCTAAAGGCATTGTCTATGTGATCGACGATGATCAGGCGATGCGGGAGTCGATCGATTTCCTGCTTTCGGCCGCCGATTACGATGTCCGCTTGTACGAGTCCGCAGCGTCCTTTCTCGACGCGCTGAACGAGATCACGTTCGGCTGCGTGCTGTCCGACGTGCGGATGCCGGGCATCGACGGGCTCGATCTGCTGAAACGGCTGAAGGCTGGGCGCAGCCGGCTGCCGGTGGTGATCATGACCGGCCATGGCGATGTGCCGCTGGCGGTCGAAGCGATGAAGCTCGGAGCGATCGACTTCATCGAAAAGCCGTTCGACGACGACAGGTTGATCGGCCTGATCGAAACCGCGTTGAAGCAGGCCGTCGACGAGGCCCGCACCGAGGCGGTGTCGCAGGACATCGTCGCGCGCATCCAGTCGCTCAGCCCGCGCGAACGCCAGGTGATGGACGGGCTGATTGCCGGCATGTCGAACAAAGTGATCGCGCGCGAGTTCGATATCAGCCCGCGCACCATCGAGGTCTATCGCGCCAACGTGATGACCAAGATGCAGGCCTCGAGCCTGTCGGAACTGGTTCGCATGGCGATGCGCGGCGGCGTCATCAAGGATTGAGGCAAATCAATCTGCCCTTGGTGATCGCAGCTATCATGCACACATGAAGGAACTGCAGCCGGGCCGGGTGCGTAGGAGCAAATGATGAGCTGCGCGCCCGCAAAAATTGTTGTTTGCGTCGTTGACGACGATCAGGGCGTGCTCGGATCGCTGCGGTTCCTGCTGGAAACCGACGGCTTCGAGGTTCGTACTTTTCGCAGTGGCCCCGCCCTGCTCGATTCTTTGGACGACGGGCGCGCTGATTGCATCGTGATCGACTACAAGATGCCGGGCATGAACGGCGTCGATCTCGCGCAACGGTTGCAGGACCTGAAGATCAAAAGCCCGGTGCTGATGATAACCGGCTACCCGGATGAGAGCATCTCCATCCGCGCTGCCGCCGTCGGTGTCCAGTGCGTGGTGCTGAAGCCGCATCTGGAAGAAAGCCTCGCGCTTCACATCCGTGGCGCGCTCCAGAATGCCGAACCGTCGATTTGCACTCAAATCGCCTGATTCCCCAAACCTCTGAATTCATTGAATTATGCCTGGACGCACCGGAGGCCGAGCGACGGCGAGCTCCGTAAAACCCCTTAGGGAACCCACCCTAAGATAAGGGGCGAAATATTCGGCCTCGGAGTTCTTCACTAAAACACCGCCATCCGATCCCGATACCCGCAGGAGATGGCAAGATGCTGAACCAGTCGCTCAGGGCCCCGACCGTCGCCAAGGCTCCGGTTGACCCTTCTCGCACCCCGGCTGATCAGTTCTTTGCAACCACCGGTCATGCCGGACTGATCGCCTCTGAATTCACCTACAAGAAGGAAGAGGAGATCTACGGCGAGGACGAGCCGTCCGAGTACGTCTACCAGGTCGTGTCCGGCGCCGTCCGCAGCTACAAGCTGCTCTCCGATGGCCGCCGCCAGATCGGCGCCTTCTATCTCCCCGGTGACGTGTTCGGGCTGGAGTCGGGACCGACCCATCGCCTCACCGCCGAAGCCATCGTCGACACCACCGTTCGCCTGCTGAAGCGCCGCAGCCTGGAACAGGCCGCCGGGACCGACGTCCACGTCGCCCGCAGCCTGTGGTCGATGACCGCCGGCGAACTGCGCCACGCCGAAGATCACATGCTGCTGCTCGGCCGCAAGAACGCGATGGAGCGGGTCGCCAACTTCCTGCTCGAAATGGATCGCCGCCTCGCGGTCGCCGGCATGATGGCGCTGCCGATGTGCCGCCGCGACATCGGCGACTATCTCGGCCTGACCCTCGAGACCGTGTCGCGCGCGCTGTCGCAGCTGCAGAGCCAGGGCATCCTCGGCTTCTCCGGCGCCCGTCAGATCGAGCTGCGCAACCGCCAGCAGCTCCGCAATCTCGACGCATAACGCCCCTCCTCGATCGGATTGGATCAAGAGTGCCGGCCCTCACGGGTCGGCACTCTTCGTTTTGGGTAGTTGGACGCGTGAGATGAGCTTGTAGCTCGTAGGGTGGGCGGAGCGGAGCGAAGCCCACGCGCCGCGCGGACGAGCCCGCGTGGGCACGGCGCTACGCGCCTTTGCCCACCCTAAGAAGTCGAAAAATTTTTCTCTCAATAATCCATTTCGTCGGAGAAAGAACGCATCGCAGCGTGCATTTGTTCAGTTCGGAGATTTTTATTTCTTCGGCTTGATTGACTTGGCCACCCCTGCCCGACCTGATGGGCGTCCCGGCGAACCTCTGTGCAGAGACGCTGCAGCGCTTCGCCATCACCGTCGCAGGATTTTGTCATGACCGATAAGCTTCATCCCGAGACTCTGGCACTGCACGCCGGCTGGCGCGCCGATCCGACGACCGGCTCGGTCGCGGTGCCGATTTTCCAGACCACCTCGTATCAATTCAACAACACCGAGCACGCCGCGAACCTGTTCGCGCTGAAGGAGCTCGGCAACATCTACACCCGCATCGGCAACCCGACGACCGACGTGCTGGAGAAGCGCGTCGCCGCGCTCGAAGGCGGCGTCGCGGCGCTCGCTGTCGCATCCGGCCAGGCCGCCTCCGCGCTGTCGCTGCAAAATCTCGCCCGCGCCGGCGACAACGTGGTCAGTTCGACGGACCTCTATGGCGGCACATGGAATCTGTTCGCCAACACGCTGAAGGACCAGGGCATCGAGGTGCGCTTCGTCGATCCGTCCGATCCGGAAGCGTTCGAGCGCGCCACCGACGATCGCACCCGCGCCTACTACGCCGAGACATTGCCGAATCCGAAGCTGGCGGTGTTTCCGATCGCCGAGGTCGCTGAGATCGGCCGCAAGCACGGCATTCCGCTGATCGTCGACAACACCGCAGCGCCGCTGCTGGTGAAGCCGCTCGAGCACGGCGCGGCGGTCGTGGTCTACTCGGCGACCAAATATCTCGGCGGCCACGGCACCTCGATCGGCGGCCTGATCGTCGACGGCGGCAATTTCGACTGGGAGAAATTCCCGCAGCGCCAGCCCGCGTTGAACACACCCGACGCCAGCTATCACGGCGCCGTCTGGGTCGAGGCGGTGAAGCCGCTCGGGCCGATCGCCTACATCATCAAGGCCCGCACCACGCTGCTGCGTGATCTCGGCGCAGCGCTGTCGCCGTTCAACGCCTTCCAGATTCTGCAGGGACTGGAGACGCTGCCGCTGCGGATCGAGCGCCACGTGCAGAACGCCCAGGAGGTCGCCGACTATCTGGAAAAGCGGCCGGAGGTCACCAAGGTGATCCACCCGTCGAAGCAGACCGGCGTTGCCCGCGAACGCGCCGACAAATATCTCAAGGGCAAGTTCGGCGGCCTGGTCGGCTTCGAACTCGCCGGCGGTCTCGACGCCGGCCGCAAGTTCATCGACGCGCTGCAGCTTTTGTATCACGTCGCCAACATCGGCGACGCCCGCAGCCTGGCGATTCATCCGGCCACGACCACACACTCGCAATTGTCGGCCGAAGACCAACTCGCGACCGGCGTGTCGGACGGCTATGTGCGCCTGTCGATCGGCCTCGAACATATCGACGATATCCTCGTCGATCTGGAACGCGGCCTTGCGGCCGGACGCCTCGCCAGAGCCGCGTAACGGAACCTCGCTGCCCGCCTCCGGTTGTCGCTCGACAACATGCAAACGGCAATCCGGAGGCGACATGCAGCAGAAAATCACCGGCGAGTTTTCCACCCGACGTGCCGCCGAACTGGCGGTCGAACGCCTGGTGCAGGAACACGGCGTCGATCGTAAGCAGGTCGCCGTGCAGGCGCGCGGCCGCGACAACAGCGCCGGCACCAAAGCCGCTGGCGCCGACACGCAGAGCGGCCATCCGGGCGAGGAGAAGCACGGCGATCCGGAATTGAACGACGTGATCGAAGTCTCGGTGGCCGGCGGCGATTCCAGCGTCATCAAGGCCGCGATGATGGATGCCGGCGCCAGATCCGTTAACTGATGATCCCTCGTAGGGTGGGCAAAGGCGCGCAGCGCTGTGCCCACGCGTTCAGTTCGGGCCACGCGTGAGTTCGACGCGTGGGCTGCGCTGCGCTCCGCCCACCCTACGGGCTTGGTGCGGGTAGCAGCGCCATAAAACAATCAGTCTGTAGGGTGGGCAAAGGCGCGTAGCGCCGTGCCCACGCGTTCAGTTCGGGCCACGCGTGAGTTCGACGCGTGGGCTGCGCTGCGCTTCGCCCACCCTACGGGGTTGTCGTGGGTAGTAGCGCCATAAAAAAATCAGTCTGTAGGGTGGGCAAAGGCGCGTAGCGCTGTGCCCACGCGTTGGTACGGACCCACGCGTGAGTTCGACGCGTGGGCTGCGCTTCGTTCCGCCCACCCTACGGGGTTGTCGTGGGTAGTAGCGCCATAAAACAATCAGTCTTTAGGGTGGGCAAAGGCGCGTAGCGCCGTGCCCACGCGTTCAGTTCGGGCCACGCGTGAGTTCGACGCGCGGGCTGCGCTGCGCTTCGCCCACCCTACGGGGTTGTCGTGGGTAGTAGCGCCATCAGCGTCATGGGGGCGACACCGAACAAAACGATCAGCACACAGCACACGATAAGCAGACCGCGATCGAGCGCGGGGATCGGCTCGGCTTGCAGGTGGCTTTGTCCGATCATCGGCGCGGTGAAGAACTTCGCGTAGTAAAAGAAGCCCAGCGACGAGCCGGCGACGACGATCGCCAGCAGCGTCCACAGCCCACCGTCGATCAGCACCCGCAGCAGATACAGCTTGGCGATGAAGCCGCCCGCCGCCGGCAGGCCGGCGAGCGACAGCATCGACAGCGACAGCGCGATCGCTTCCAGCGGCCGCCGCTTCACCAGCCCGTGCAGGTCCGGCAGCGTCGGGGCGCGGCCGAGCAGGCCGGCGACGCACAGCGCAGCGAGCATCGCCGGCGCATAGACGCCGAGATAGAACAGCACCGCCTCGCCGGCCAGCGGCGAGCCCGACGCCAGGATCAGCGCGACGTAGCCGGAATGCGCGATGGTCGAGTAGCCGATCATCCGCGGCAATTGCGGCTGGCGCAGCGCGAGCAGATTGCCGACCAGCACCGAGGCGGCGCCGAGCGCCGCGAGACCGCTGCTCCACACCGGCTCGGGCAGATGCGCGGTCTGCACCAGTCGCAGGATCACGATCGCGATCGCGGCTTTCGACACGACGCCGGCCAATGCCGCCGCGCTCGCGGGCGACGCTTCGAAGGCGTCGGGCGTCCACATGTGAAACGGCGCCAGCGAGAACTTGAAGCCGAGGCCGGCGAGCAGCAGCGCGGTGCCGAGCGCCGCCAGCGTGCCGTGGCCGGTCCAGCCGGCGAAATCCAGCGCGCCGGTCTCGGCATAGATGAGCGCGACGCCGAGCAGCAGCGCCGACGAGGCGAGCCCGCTCATCACCAGAAACTTGTAGGCCGCTTCGAGCCCCTGCCGCGACAGCCGAAACGCGAACAGCGCGATCAGCGACAGGCTGACGATCTCGATGCCGAGAAACAGCGTCGCCGCATGGCCCGCGCCCGCGAGCGTCACCGCACCGATCGCCACCAGCACCAGCAGCGACGGCGCCTCCTTGGCCGGATGACCTGTGCGCAGAAAGACCAGCGCGCCGAGCGAGGCGAGACAGATGTAGACGATGCCGAACCGCGCGATCGCATCGTCGGTGAATAGCGCGCCGAGCGGCGCGGCCGGAGCGCCCATGCGCAGCATAGCCAGCGCGGCAGCCGCACCAAGGCCGGCGGCCGCCGCAGCCTGCGCGGCTTCGATGCGCGCGAACGGCACCAGCATCATCGCCGCGATGGCGGCAACGGCCAGCACGACGAGTGGCGAGAGCGCGGCGAATTGGGCGAGGGTCATGGCGCGGCGATCACGGCGTCTGGATCAGCGCGGCCTTGACCGCCGGCTCCAGCAACGCCAGCAGGCTCTGCGGATACAGGCCGATCAGCAGCGTGGCGAGGCCCATCACCACCACCGGCACGTATTCCCGCCAACTCAGATCGGCGAGCGGGCCGGCCGGCTTGGGCAGGCCGAACACCAGCCCCTTCAGCAGCCGCGTCGCATAGATCACCGAGACGATCAGCGTCGACAGCGCCAGCAGTGCAAACACCCAATTGACCTGGAAGATGCCGACCACCACCAGCGCCTCGCCGACGAAATTTGCCGTGCCGGGCAGTGCCAGCAGCGCCGAACAGAACAGCGCGAACGCCGCGGCAAAGCGCGGCGCGACCTGCTGCAGGCCGCCGAGTTGCCGCAGATCGCGGGTGTGGGTGCGCTCATACAGCGCGCCGATCAGCAGGAACAGCGCCGAGGCCGAGAACGAATGCGCGATCATCTCGACCGCGGCGCCGGCCACCGCATAGTGCACGCCGGCCGAAATGCCCATCAGCACGATCGCCATGTGGGCAATCGAGGTGTAGGCGACCAGCCGCTTGGCGTCGTTCTGGCCGCAGGCCACGAGGCCACCATACAGCGCGCCGGCGGCGCCGAGCGCGATGCCGTAAGGCGCCACGGCGGCCAGCCCTTCCGGAAACAGCATCGGGGCGAAGCGGAACAGGCCGTAGGCACCGGTCTTCAGCAGGATGCCGGCGAGCAGGATCGAGCCTGCGGTCGGCGCCAGCGTGTGCGCCTCCGGCAGCCAGGCATGGAACGGCGGCACCGACAGCTTGACCATGAAGGCGAGCGAGAAGCCGAGCAGCATCCAGACCTGCGTGCTGGTGCTGAGTTTCATGTCGGCGAGTTCGAACGCGCTGAACGTCATGTGATCGGACATTGCCGCCAGCGCGAACGACGCCGCGAGCAGACCGAAGCCGGCGACCGCGTTGAAGATCAGGAATTTCAGCGCCGCGCCTTCCTTGTCACCATGCCCCCACACGGCGATCAGCATGAAGGCCGGCACCAGCATCGCTTCCCAGAAGAACGCGAAGATCAAGAGGTCGAACGAGATGAAGACCCCGACGGTGGCCGACACCGTCCAGCACAGGCTGGCGTGAAACAGCCCCGACTGGGTGCGGATCTCCGTCCACGACGCCATCACCGAAATGATGCCGAGGCCGGCGGCGATCGCGATCAGCGCGGCGGACAGGCCGTCGAGCGCGAAGTCGAGCGCGATGCCGAACGACGGCACCCATGGATAGCTGACCTTGGCGTACCAGCGCCCCTCCGGCGCGCCTGCCACGATGGCAACCAGCAGCACCAGCATCAGCGCAAAGGTCGCGATCGTGACCCAGCGCTCGCGTTCGCCTTTGCCGGCGACGAGAAATGCGATGAGGCCGCCGATGGCCGGCAGCAGAATGAGCGCGATCAGCGCCATGATGTCCCCCAGGCAAATAACAGAAGCGCGGCACAGCCGAGCGCTATCCAGAGTGAATGGTCGCGGACCCGGCCGGTCTGCGCCCGGCGCGCCTGAGCCCAGGCGACGCCGAAGCTGCCGGCAAAGCCCATCCAGGCGCGATCGATCCGATCGGGGTTGAAGCGCGCGACGAAGCTGCCGACGAACAGCCGTGCCGCGAGGACCACGATCCGCCCGACGGGATCGCCGGAGACCAGGCGCACCACCGGCGTCTGGCCTTCGGTGGCGCGGGTGATGAAATCCGGCTGCACGGCGTCGGCGCCGACTCGGGCCAGCGGATCGTCGGTCGGCAGCCCCGGCACCTCGATGCCTTGCCGGCGCAGCTCCGCCGCGCGCGAGAAGGCTTCGGTGCCCTCGGCATTGCCGAGCGACGCGGCGACGCGGCGGAAGCGGCGGACGAAGTAGTAATAATAGAGGATCTCGATCCGGAAGGCGCGGACATGGCGCAGCCGCTGCGCCACGCGCTCCAGTTCGCGCGGATGCCGCACGATCTGCCGCGCCAGCAGCACACCGAGGATCGGTGCCGCGGCGCCGAGCAGCGTCGGCACCAACGGGATGTGATCCGGCGTGCCGCCGGCGAAGCCGATCAGCGCACCGACCGACAGGCCGCCGGCGACCGCGACCGTGGTGAGCACGACGAGCGGGATCATCACCGCCGCTCCGCCCCAGGGCGGCGCGGCGAGGTCGGCGGACTGGCTGCCGGCGACGAACACGACACGGAACGCATAGGCGCCGGTCAGCATCGCGGCGGTCGCGGCGAGCAGCCACAGCGGCACGCCCCACGGTCCGCTGCTCCACACCGCGGCGAGCACCGCCTCTTTCGAGTACCAGCCCGCCGTGATGACCGGCAGACCGGCGAGCGACGCGGCACCGATCGAGAACGCCCAGAACGCCCAAGGCTGGCGATAGCGCGCGCCGCGGAGCGCCTCGATCGCGGTGGAGCCGCCCGAGGCGTGGCTCATCACGCCCGCGCTGAGGAACAGCAGCGACTTGAACGCCGCGTGGATGGCAAAATGCGCCAGCGCCACCGCAGGCGCGCCGAGCCCGAGCGCCAGCACCATGAAGCCGATCTGGCTCATGGTCGAGAACGCCAGCAGCTTCTTGACGTCGGTCTGGATCACCGCGATCAGCGCGCCGAACGCAGCGGTCAGGATGCCGAGCATCGCCACCATGGCGGAGATCTCTGGCGCGGCGGCGAACAGCGGAGCGAGCCGCGCCAGCAGGATCACGCCGGCGGCGACCATCGTGGCGGAATGCAGCAGCGCTGACACCGGCGTCGGACCCGCCATCGCGCTCGGCAGCCAGGTGTGAAACGGGATCTGCGCCGACTTGCCGAGCGCGCCCAGCGCGATCAGGCCGGCGATCGGCGCCAGCCGCCATGGATCGATCGATGGCACTGCGGCCAGCATGCCGTCGAGCCGTGTGGTGCCGGCGGACAGGAACAGCATCATCAGGCCGGCGAGCAGCAGGCTGTCGGCGATACGCGTGGTGATCAGCGCCTTGCGACCGGCCGACACCGCCTTCGGCAGCCGATCGTAGAACGCGATCAGCATGAAGCTGCACAGGCCGATGGTTTCCCAGCCGAGGAACAGCAGGATGACGTCGGCGGCGAACACCACCGCGAGCATGCCGGCGAGAAACAGGTTCATCACCGCGAAGAAGCGGCGCAGATCCGGCACCGGCTCGGACGCCATGTAGGCGCCGGAATAGATCAGCACCAGCGCCGCCACGACGGTGACGGTGCCGCCGGTGACCATGCTGAGCGGATCGAGCGACATCGCGATCTGCGCGACAAATACGCCGGTGTCGATCGACAGGATCGGCACCACCGCGCCCGCCACGCAGGCGCCATCGAGGCACGACAGCGCCACCGGCGCGAACAGGATCGCCGGCAGCACCGCGGCGCCGACGCCGATGGCGATCACCGCGGCACGCGGCAGCGCGATCGGCAGCAAGGCCAACACCAGGAAGCCGAGCAGCGCCGGCACCGGAACGAAGGGAAGCAGCTGCGCCATGCTCATCCCTTCATGCCGCTGATGGCGTCGCTGTCGTCGCTTCCGGCGGTGCGGCGGATGCGTAGCAGCAACGCCAGCCCGACTGCGACTTCGGCGGCCGCGAGCGTCAGCACCAGGATGAACATGCCCTGCCCTTGCGGATCGGCGTGATAGGCGCCGGCCGCCACGAAGGCGAGCGCCGGCCCGCTGAGCGCGACTTCCAGCGCGACGAGCTGAAACATGATGCCGCGGCGCGCCAGCACGCCGAACAGGCCGGTCGCGAACAGGCCGGCGGCGAGGATCATCAGGCCGATGAGCTCAGAGCCGGTCATGGCCGCTTCCCCGATGCGCGGTCGCTGCGGCCGATATGGCGGACGCCGATCAGGCCGGCGAGCAGCAGCAGCGAGGCCAGCTCGATCGCCACCGCCCATGGCCCGAACAGCAGCCGCCCGACCTCCTGGGCCGACACCGGCGCCGCGACGGTGTTGGCCGAGATGCCGAACTGCCCGAACACGAACGGCGCGACCACCAGGGCGGACATCAGCAGCGGCAACGGCCACGCCCCGCGCAGCGTCAGCCGCTCGCGCGCCGAGGCTTCCGGCGAGGTCGGCAGCGTCATCACCACGAACACGAACAGCACGACGATTGCGCCGGCATAGATCATGATCAGCAGCACCGCCGCGAACGCCGCGCCGAGCGCGAAGAAGCACACCGAGAGCGCCAGCAGCATCACCACGAGATACAGCAGCGCGTGCACCGCGTTGGGGCGGGTCACGGCGAGCGCGGCTGAGACGAGCGCGAAGGCACCGGCATAGAGCGCGAGCGAGAGGCTCATGGCAGCAGCCCCTTCAGATCGACCGGCGGGGATTCATGCTCGGCCTCGCCCTTGTCCTTGCCGTTGATCGCCTTGCCGGCCACCGACCAGTAGCGATAGCCGCGCACCTTGCCCTCCCCGGCAATCAGCAGATCGTGCTTCTCGTAGACCAGCGCGTCGCGGCGCCATTCGCCGAGTTCGAAATCCGGCGTCAGCTGGATCGCCGCGGTCGGGCACGCCTCCTCGCAGAAGCCGCAGAAGATGCAGCGCGCGAAATTGATGCGGAAATGTTCCGGGTACCAACGGCCGTCCTCGGCCACGGCCTTGGACAGATCGATGCAGCCGACCGGACACACCGCCGCGCATAGATTGCAGGCGACGCAGCGCTCTTGGCCGTCGGGATCGCGCGTCAGCACGATGCGGCCGCGGCTGCGCGGATACAGATGCGGCTTCTCTTCCGGATAGAGTTGCGTCTCCGGCTTGACGAACAGCTTGCGGCCGACCCGCAGCAGGGCTTCGAGCCATCCGATCATGACGCGCTCCTCGCCACCACGACGATGCCGGTCAGCAGCAGATTGAGCAGCGACAGTGGCAGCGCGATCTTCCAGGCGAAGCCGAGCAACTGATCGTAGCGCGGCCGCGGCAGCGTCGCGCGCAGCCAGACGAATACGACGGCGATCACCGCGGTCTTGAGGCCGAACCACACCGGGCCCGGCAGCCACGGTCCGAGCCAGCCGCCGAAGAACAGCGTCACCGCCAGCGCCGACACCAGTAGCACCGCGAGATACTCACCGAGGAAGAACAGGCCGAACGACATGCCGGTGTATTCGGTGATGAAGCCGGCGACGAGATCGTTTTCGGATTCCGGCAGGTCGAACGGCAGCCGGTGCGCGGCGGCGACGCCCGCGATGGTGAACAACGCCGCGCCGAACGGCTGCAGCACCACGAACCAGACGCCGCGCTGCGCCTCGACGATCTCGGTCATCGACAGCGAGCCGGCGAGCATCACCACGCCCATCAGGGAGAGCCCGAGGAACACCTCGTAGGCCAGCATCTGCGCGGCGCCGCGCATGCCGCCCATCAGCGAGAAACGGTTGTGCGAGGCCCAGGCGCCGAGCAGCACGGCGTAGGCCGTCAGCCCCATCATGCCGAGCAGGAACAGCACGCCGACATCGACCGGCGCCAGCGCCACGCCATCGCCGATCGCCACCACGCCGAAGCCGATCAGCACCGGCGTCGCCGCGACCGCAGGCGCCAGGATGTAGGTGAACTTGTCGGCGCCGGGCGGCGGCACGTCTTCCTTGGTGAGGATCTTCACCGTGTCGGCGACCCATTGCAGCGAGCCGAACGGCCCGACGCGGTTGGGCCCGTAGCGCTCCTGCACGAAGCCGAGCAGCCGCCGCTCCACCCAGGTGAAGGTGCCGGCGATCACCAGCAGCGCCATGATCAGCGCGACCGAGATCGTCGCCGTGATCAGCATCCCGATCATGACGCGCCCTCCACGCGCACGCGGCGCAGCGGCCCGCGCGGCACGACAAGTCCGACGCTGATGGCGACGCAGCCGCGCACCAGCGACGCATCGAGCGACAGCGTCGCGGAGCAAGGCTGCCCGTCGATCAGAACGGCGGCGCCGGCGACGAGGCCATGCAGCGCAGCGTCGTCGGGATGAAGCAGCACGCGCGGCGCTGGCCGGCGTGCGGTCAGCAGCGCACTGGCGCGGCTGAGATCGAAGCCGGTGAAGGCGTCATGCAGCGGGATCAGCAGAAGCCCGTCGCCGTCGACCGGCACCGGCGCGGCCGCATCGTGCAGCGACGCCTCGCCGGCCTTCAGCAGCATCGCCCCCGGATCGCCGCCGCGCAGCGGGCCGCCGATTTCCTCGACGAAACGCGTGACGTTGTTGGCCGAATGCTGGCCCGAGGTCTTGTAGCTGGTGATCAGCGCCGGTGGCACGGCGGTGCCGCGCGCGCCCTTGATGCCGAAGGTGAGCGGCGAATCCGGATCGATCGGCGGTGCGGCGTCGGCGAACTGGCCGGCGCGGTCGTCCGCGGTGCGGCCCGAATAAGGCCGCGGCGCGCGCGTGACCTGCCCGTCAGCCATCATATAGTCGGCATCCGGCGCCGCATCAGCAACACCGACGAGATCGGCGCGCTCGACGATCAGGTCGCCGATCAGCGCATCGAGGCTGTGCCAATCGCCGGCGCCGAACGCGTCGAGCCGGCGCCACGACGCCGGCGCCGTGTCCGATGGCGGCAGCGCCGCGATGAAGCGTTGGGCGCGGCCTTCGTAGTTGACGAAGGTGCCGGTGCATTCGGTGAAGGCCGCGACCGGCAGCGCGACGCTCGACCGCGCGGTGGTTTCGCTCGCCATCGCGTCCAGTGCGACCACGGCTTTGGCCGCAGCAAACAGCCGCTCGACACTGGCGCGCGGGGCGCCCTCGAACAGATCGCTCTCGAGCACGATCGCGGTTTTGGCGGCGCCGCGCTCCAGCAGTGCGGCGGCGCTGTCGATGCCGTCGCCGCCGAGCAGCGCCAGGCCGATACTGTTGGCTTCCGGCGGCAGCAACGCGATCCGCGCCTTGGCGCCGAGCGCAGTGGCCAACGCCGCAGCCGCCTCGACGATCTCGGTAGCGCCGAGCGAACAGCCGGCGATGATCAGCGGACGCTGTGCGACCGCAAGGATCTCGGCCACCCGGTTCGCCTCGACATCCGCGCTCGTTGTGCCGCCAACGGCAGCCGCAACGTTCGCACCAAACGCCGCAACGCCCTGCGGATCGCGGCGCAGCGACAGGGTGGCGATGTCGTCGAGCGGATCGGCCAGCGGCGTCGCCAGCACGATGGGCGAGCGGCGGCCTCCACCCGCGGTGCGCACGGCGGGATCGAGCCATTGCGGCACGCCCTTCTGCGCGGCGAGCTCGCGCTCCGCGCCGCGCACGGTCTGGCGCAGAGCGAGCGCCAGCCGCGGCGACGAATTGGTCAGATCCTCACCGAGCACCAGCACCGCATCGGCCTGTTCGACGTCGGCCAGCGAAGCGATTTTCGCCGGGCCGGCCCGCAGGATCGCAACGATGCGGCGAACCATCGCGGCTTCGGCATCCGACACGCCAGCGAAGAACCGCTCCGGCCCGACCAGCCGCTGCAACGCGTAGTTCGCCTCCAGCGACGCGCGCGGCGAGCCGATGCCGATCGCGCCTTCAGCCACCGCGGCATGCGCGGCCGCGCAGGCGTCGTGCAGGCTCGCCGGTTCGCCGCTCAGCAACGGTTCGCGCAGCCGCTGATCCGAGACGACGTGCAGCGGGCCGTAGCGGCCGCGATCGCAGATGAAATAGCCGTTGAGCGCGCCGTGGTAGCGGTTCTGCACCCGCCGAACCCGGCCGCCGCGCTGGTCGACCAGGATGTTGCAGCCGACCGAACAATGCGGGCAGACCGACGGGGTCGCCCGCATGTCCCATTTGCGGGCGTAGTCCTGCGACCAGCCCTTGTCGTTGAACACGCCGGTCGGACACACTTCGGCGAGATTGCCGGCGAACGGGCTGTCCAGCGGCCCGTCTTCGGCGCGGCCGAAATACACGTTGTTGTGCGCCCCGAACGCGTCGAGATCGCGCCCGCCGGCGTAGTCGCGATAGAACCGCGTGCAGCGATAGCAGGCGATGCAGCGGTTCATCTCGTGGGTGAGCAGCGGGCCGAGATTCTGGTTGCGATGGGTGCGCTTGTCGAAGCGATAACGGCGGTCGTGATGACCGGTGGCGATGGTCATGTCCTGCAGATGGCAGGAGCCGGCCTCCTCGCACACCGGGCAATCGTGCGGATGGTTGACCATCAGCCATTCGATCACCTGGGCGCGGAATGCCGTGGCTTCCGGATCGCTGACCGAGACCCGCTCGACATCTGCGACCGGCGTCATGCAGCTCATCACGATGCGGCCTTCGGTATCGTCGGGGCCGTCATACACTTTCACCGCGCATTGCCGGCACGCGCCGACCGAGCCGAGCGCGCCGTGCCAGCAAAAATACGGCACGTCGATGCCATGGGTGAGGCACGCCGACAGCAGATCCTCGCCGTCCTTCGCTTCGATGATGCGGCCGTCGATGTCGAGCTTCTTGGTCATGCGCGGCCCACCGGACAATGGCCCGCGAGGTGGGCAGTGAAGATATCGCCGAAGCGTTCGAGCCCGCTACGCAGCGGCGTCAGCGCCCCGGTGTTGAGATCGCAATAGGAGCGGCCCGAGGGGCCGGACAGCGCGACGTGCTGATGCAGCAGATCGATGTCCTGGCGCGTGCCCTTGCCGGCTTCGAGCGTGTCGAGCAGCTTCGCCACCCACGGCAAACCGTCACGGCAGGGCGTGCACAGCCCGCAGCTCTCGCGGGCGTAGAAACGCATGTGCCGCCCGATCGCCGCGACCGGACAGGCATGATCGTCGAGCACGATCATCGCGCCGGTGCCGAGCGAACTGCCGGCCTTCTTGGTGTGGGCGAAGTCGAGCGGAACGTCGAGATCGGCGCTTTCGAGAAACGCAGTCGCGCCGCCGCCGGGCTGGAACGCCAGCAGTGCGCGTCCATTGCGGATGCCGCCGCACAGTTCGATCAGTTCGCGCGCGGTCGTGCCCATCGGCGCTTCGATCAGTTGCGGCCGCGTCACGCAGCCGGAAACGCCGTACAGCTTGGTGCCGCCTTCGTCCGTGCGCGACAACGACTGATACCAATCCGTACCGTTCTCGATAATGGAAGGCACCGCCGACAGCGTCTCCACGTTGTTGACGGTGGTCGGCCGGCCCCACAGCCCGCTGACCGCCGGATAAGGCGGCCGATGCCGCGGCACCGGGCGCTCGCCTTCGAGCGCAGCGATCAGCGCCGTCTCCTCGCCGACGATGTAGCGACCGGCAGAGGCGTGCACCCGCATCGCAAGATCGAAGCCCGAGCCGAGGATGTCGCGGCCGAGCAGGCCTGCGCCTTCGGCCTCGGCGATCGCGCGGGTCAGCGCCGCCGCGGCGGATCTGTATTCGTCGCGCACCAGGATGATCACCTCGGTCGCGCCGATCGCATAGGCCGCGATGATCGCGCCCTCGACCAGCTGATGCGACAGCGCCTCCATCAGCAGCCGATCCTTGAACGAACCCGGTTCGGTCTCGTCGCCGTTGACGCAGAGATAGCGCGGACCCGGCCCGGCCTTTTCGGCGCCGCTGCGCATGAAGCGCCATTTGTTGGCGGTCGGGAATCCCGCGCCGCCGCGGCCGCGCAGGCCCGCAGCCTCGACCATCGCGATGATCGCCTCGGGGCTGTGGCGCTTCAGCGCCTGCGTGAGCGCCGCGTAGCCGCCGAGCCCGCGCCAGACGGCGAGGCTGTGCGGCTTGCGGTCGGCACGCGCGCGGCCGGTGAGCGGCTTGTCGCTCATCGCGCAACTCCGATTGTCTTGCCGCCGATCAGGGCATCGAGATCGTCCGGCGTCAGCGGCCCGACCAGCGTGCGCTCGGGACCAACCAGCGCCACCGGCGCGCGGTCGCAGCCGCCGACGCAGCAGATGTTGATCAGCGTGAATTTGCCGTCCGGCGTGGTCTCGCCGAAACCGATGCCGAGCCTGCTCATCACCGCGTCGCGCACGGTATCGCCGCCGCACAGATAGCAGCTGAGGCCGTCGCAGAGCAGGATCACGGTGTCGCCGACCGGACGGCGGAAGATCTGGCTGTAGAACGTCGCGAGGCTCTCGATCTCGGCGGTGGTGACGCCGAGCGTGCGCGCCGCCTCGGCGAGGTTCTCGTCCGACACCCAGCCTTCGGCTTCCTGCACCAGCTTCAGCGCTTCGAGCATCGCGGCCTTCGGCCCGCCGTGATGGGCAGCGGCCTGCGCGATCGCGGTCTTGATGGCGGGGCTGAGGCTCATCGGTCGACGTCCGACATTACGTAGTCGATGCTGCCGAGATAGGCGACGAGGTCGGCCACCATCATGCCGGGCGCCACCGCCGAGATCATCTGCAGATGCGGGAACGACGGCGTGCGGATGCGGGTGCGATAGCTCGACGGCTCGCCGTCGGAAATCAGCGCGAACTGAGTCAGCCCGCGCACCGTCTCGACCTGCCCGGTGGTTTCGCCGGCGGGCAGCGCCGGCCCCCAGCTCGCGCCGACGAAATGATGGATCATGGTCTCGATGTCATGCAGCATCCGCTCGCGCGGCGGCGGCGTGGTCGACGGATGGTCGGCCTTGATCGGGCCGGACGGCATGTTGTCGACGCACTGCCGGATGATCTTCAGCGACTGCCGGATCTCCTCGACGCGGACAATTGTGCGATCGAAGCAGTCGCCGTTGTGGCCGACCGGAATCTCGAAATCGAAATTCTGAAAGCCCGAATACGGCCGCGCCTTGCGCACGTCCCAGGCATAGCCGGTGGCGCGCAGGCCTGGGCCGGTGACGCCCCACTCCATCGCCATCGCGGTGTCGTACGCCGCGACGCCCTTGGTACGCGCGCGAAAGATCTCGTTGCGCAACACCATGCCTTCGTAGTCGGCGAGTCGTGGCGGCATCCAGTCGAGGAATTCGCGGACGAGCTTGTCCCACCCCTCCGGCAGGTCCATCGACAGACCGCCGATGCGGAAGTAACCGGGGTGCATCCGCGCGCCGGTGATCGACTCGATCACTCGGTAGCCGCGCTCGCGATCGACGAACATGTAGAACACCGGCGACATCGCCCCGGTGTCCTGCGCCATGGTGCCGTAGAACAACAGATGGTTCATGATGCGGAACATCTCCGACAGCATGATCCGCACCGTCTGCGCGCGGTCCGGCACGGTGATGCCGCAGGCCTTCTCGACCGCCTGCAAGTAGGGCATCTCGCCCATCACGCCGCCGAGATAATCGACGCGATCGGTATAGGGCAGGAAGTTGTGCCAGGTCTGACGTTCGGCCATCTTCTCGGCGCCGCGGTGATGGAAGCCGATATCCGGCCGCGCCGCGACGATCTCCTCGCCGTCGAGCGCCAGCACGATGCGGAACACGCCGTGGGTCGCCATCGAGTGCGGCCCGTAATTCAGGATCATCAGCTCGACGCCGTCGCGATGCGTCGGCAGCCCGAATTTTTCCGGATCCGCGGCGAGCGCGTGCTCCTTGGCGTCGAACAGCGCCGCCGTCATGTTGAACAGCGGCCGCTCGGTGGCGCGACCCGGCTGGGTCTTGCGCATCGGATGGCCTTCCCATCCGGGCGGCAGCAGGATGCGGTTCGAGTGCGGCTGCAGCTCGAACTCGACGCCGAACATGTCGTAGGCTTCGCGCTCGTACCACAGCGCGTTGGCAAACACGCTGCCGATCGATTTGGCGCGTGGATACTCCGCGTCGAGCGGCGTCTTGATCCGGATGTCGGCGTTGCGGTCGTGCGACAGCAGATGGCTGGCGATGGTGATGCCGCTCGGCGGCTGCCCCTCGCGATGCTTGCGCGCCGTCTCATCGATCGCCCACAGGTCGACCAGCATCCTGAACGGACGCTCGATCTCGTGCTTGAGAAATCGATGCACCTCGATCGTCGCTTCCGGCCGGATCCACACCGTCGGAAAGCTATCGCGCGTGATCTGCTCGCCCAGCACCGCGTCTCCAAACCGCGCGCTGAGCTCGCCGACGAGTTCGGACGTGCTCACAATTTCTCCGGAGGATCGAGAAGGGTCTGCGCCATACGTTCGTCGCGGCGCTGATCGCGCCGGCGCGGTGCATCGAAGCCGAGCCCGGCGGTGTTGCCGACGGTGACGCCGAGCGGGCGCCGCTCGCTGCCGATCTGCTGCTGCAGCATGATCAGCGCATCGAGCATCGCTTCCGGACGCGGCGGGCAGCCGGGGATGTAGACGTCCACCGGGATGAAGCGGTCAACGCCCTGCACCACCGAATAAATGTCGTACATGCCGCCCGAACAGGCGCAGGCGCCCATCGCGATCACCCAGCGCGGCGCGCGCATCTGCTCGTAGAGCCGCAGCAGTGGCGCGGCCATCTTGTGAAACACGGTGCCGGAGACCACCAGCAGGTCCGCCTGCCGCGGCGAGGCGCGGATCACTTCGGCGCCGAACCGGGCCTGGTCATAGACCGGCGTCAGCGCCGTCACCTGCTCGACGTAGCAACACGACAGGCCGAAGTTGAACGGCCACAGGCTGTGCTTGCGCGACCAGGCGGTGAGATCCTCGAGCGTGGTGAACAGGCTCGACAGCGCCATGTGTTCTTCGACCGAGACGGGCTCGACCGGCTGAAGCGGATTCGGCGGCTGCAATGTCATGGCTTGCGCTCCTTATGCCAGTCGAGCGCGCCGTCGGCCCACAGATAGACCAGCGCCAGCAGCAACACGCCGATGAACACAGCCGCCTCGATCAGCCCGAGCCAGCCGGTGTCGCGCGCCGCCACCGCCCAGGCGAACAGGATCGCGGCTTCCATGTCGAAAATCACGAACAGCGCGGCGATCAGGAAGTAAGGCGCATTGACAGGGCCCTGCTGCGGCGCCGCCGGCAGCACGCCGCCCTCGTAAGGCACGTCGGCGCGCGCCCCGGAGCGCTTCTCGCGCAGCCAGGCGGCGACCAGCATGATCGCAGCGACCATGCCAGCCGACAGCGCAACGTGGATGGCGAGTGCGGCACCCGGATTGATCGGGAAGATCAGGTCGCTCACCGGCGGAGCTCCTTGGGACGACAGAAAGCACGCGCGCTCCGGAGCCCGTCAGGCTGCTGGAACGTTCAATGCATCGTCACCATGTCATTTGGGGCGTCAAGGACCGTTGACGCCGATCAAGGTCCGGCCTCGCATTGGGGGGAAATCCCAATTCGATTTCCGCGAGTTGGCCGGCGGTAAAAATCGATGAAATGCTCGCCGTGACGGCGTTTCCCAAAGCCTCGGGCAGCCTACCGGCCTCCGCGATTCGAAACGATGGGCCTCAACTGCGGCACCATGCCGCCCTTCGATCGCCTCGGGCGTCTCGCGGCGCGGACTCGATCCGTCAGCGCCGCCCCACGGCTTCGTTCGCAACGTACATTTCGCTCTGCCGGCAAATCATCTAATCCTACGACTCCATCGTTCGGGGGCGGTCGATGTCATTGCCACGTCTCTACACCCGCGTGCTCGGGCTGCTCGGCAAGGAGGCGCGGCTCGGCTGGATGCTCGCCGTCGCCAACCTGCTGCTGGCGATCGCGCAATTCGCCGAGCCGGTGCTGTTCGGCCGCATCGTCGACGTGATGAGCGGCAATCTCGCCACCGGCGCGCTGGTTCCCAAGACGCGCTCGCCCTGGCCCCTGCTCGCCGCCTGGGCCTCTTTCGGCCTGTTCACCATCATCTGCTCCGCCGCCGTCGCGCTCAATGCCGACCGCCTGGCGCATCGCCAGCGACAGGTGATCCTCACCAGCTATTTCGAACACATCCTGCAACTGCCGCTGACGTTTCATACCGGGACGCATTCGGGCCGGCTGATGAAGGTGATGCTGCAGGGCACCGACGCGCTGTGGCGGGTCTGGCTCGGCTTCTTCCGCGAGCACTTCGCCGCGGTGCTGTCGCTGCTCGTGCTGCTGCCGCTGTCGCTGTACGTCAACTGGCGGCTGGCGCTGCTGCTGTTCGTGCTGTGCGGCGTGTTCACGGTGCTGACCGCGCTCGTGGTCCGCAAGACCTACGGCATGCAGAACGAGGTCGAGGAGCAATACAGCGACCTCTCCGCCCGCGCCTCCGACGCGCTCGGCAACGTCGCGCTGGTGCAGAGCTTCGTGCGGATCGACGCCGAGGTCCAGGGGCTGCGCTTCGTCGCCGACAAGCTGCTCGCGGCGCAGATGCCGGTGCTGTCGTGGTGGGCGCTGGTGACGGTGATCACCAAGGCTTCGACCACCATCACGGTGCTGGCGATCTTCGCGCTCGGCATCTGGCTCAATCAGCAGGGCCTCACCAGCGTCGGCGAAATCGTGATGTTCGTGTCGTTTGCGACGCTGCTGATCCAGCGGCTCGAGCAGGTGGTGAGCTTCGTCAACACGCTGATGATGGAAGCGCCGCGGCTGCAGGAGTTCATCACGGTGTTCGATGCCGTGCCGGCGGTGCGCGACCGGCCCGACGCGATCGATCCCGGCCGCCTCACTGGCCTCGTCGAGTTCGACAACGTGTCGTTCTCCTACGACGGCAAGCGGCCGGCGGTCGAAGACCTGACGCTCACCGCGCTGCCGGGCCAGACCATCGCGCTGGTCGGCGCCACTGGGGCCGGCAAGTCCACCGCGATCGCGCTGCTGCATCGCGCGTTCGATCCGCAATCCGGCACGGTCAAGATCGACGGCATGGACGTGCGCGGCCTGACGCTCGCCGGGCTTCGCCGCAACATCGGCGTGGTGTTTCAGGAGGCGCTGCTGTTCAACCGGACCATCGCCGACAATTTGCGGGTCGGTAAGCCGGACGCCACCGACGCGGAGCTGCGCCAGGCCGCCGAGCGTGCCCAGGCGCTGCAGTTCATCGAGCGCAGCGAGCGCGGCTTCGACACCAATGCGGGCGAGCGCGGCCGGATGCTGTCCGGCGGCGAACGGCAGCGGCTGTCCATCGCCCGTGCGCTGCTGAAGGACCCGCCGATCCTGATCCTCGACGAGGCGACCTCGGCGCTCGACGCCGTGACCGAGGCGAAGGTCAATCTGGCACTCGACGAGCTGATGAAAGGCCGCACCACCTTCGTGATCGCGCATCGGCTGTCGACCATCCGGCACGCGACCCGCATCCTCGTATTCGACAACGGAAAGGTGATCGAAAGCGGAACTTTCGATGAACTCGTCGCGCAGCGCGGCCATTTCGCTGAGCTCGCGCGGGCACAGTTCATGGTGCAGGAGGATGCGCGCGCCGCGGTCGCGACAGCAGCCGGCGACACGGTCGCGCAGCCCTGAGCACCGCCGAATTTCGGCCCCTTTCATCCCCGAATAACCGCGGCCTAGCTCTGTTCGAGGAGCACAAGCCGGTATAGGGTCGGGTCTGCTGGGCCAACGCCTGAAACCCGAACGTCAACCCGTAAAGACCTCGTCCTTCGGACGGATCTCAAAGGACCGGAATCGGATAGTGCACTTGTTCACCGCGCAGCCTCGCAAATCGCCAATTATCTGGACGTTCGTCGCCGCTCTGATCGCCCTGACGGCGTTGCCGCGGCTGGCGTCCGCCGAGGCGCTGCTGCTGATCGAGGCCGACAGCGGCAAGGTGCTCCAGGCAGAGAACGCCACCTATCCGTGGCACCCGGCGTCGGTTACCAAGATCATGACCGCCTACGTCACGCTGAAGGCGGTGAAGGAAGGCAAGCTGACACTCGACAGCCTGCTGACGGTCTCGCCGACCGCCGCCGCGCAGTCGCCGTCGAAGATGGGCTTCCGCCCTGGCACCCAGATCACCGTCGACAATGCGCTGAAGATGATGATGGTGAAGTCGGCCAACGACATGGCGGTCGTGCTGGCCGAAGGCGTCGGCGGCTCGATCGACGGCTTCTCCGAGATGATGAACGCGAATGCGCAGCGGCTGGGCATGACCCAGACGCGCTACGTCAATCCGAACGGACTACCGGCCGACGAACAAGTGACATCGGCGCGCGACCTCGCGATCCTGGCGCGCGCGGTGATCCGCGACCTGCCGGAATACGAGTACTTCGTTCACATCCCGGCGATCCGCTTCGGCAAACGTGTAACTCACAATTTCAACAAGCTGATCGGCCGCTACCCGGGTGCCGACGGCTTCAAGACCGGCTTCATCTGCGCCTCGGGCTACAATTTGGTCGCCAGCGCCACCCGCAACGGCCGCCGGCTGATCGCGGTCGTGCTCGGCGCCAATTCCGGCCAGGATCGTGCCGTCAAGGCCGCGCAGCTGCTGGAGCGCGGCTTCTCGGCCAACACGCTGGCATGGCTGACGCCGTCGCTCGGCACTGTCGATAATCTCGCGCCGATCGATGCCACGCCGCCGAACCTGCGCGACGAGATGTGTGGCCCGAAGCGCAAGCGCCCGGCCAGCGACGAGGACGAGCAGGTCGCCAGCGTGATTGCAAACGGCGAAACCGCGCTGTCGATGTTTTCGCCGCCGGTGCTGCGCCCGGTCGACATGATCGCGGCGGCGCCAGCGCCGACCGAGCCGGTGATCGTCTACACCGGCCCGACCCGCACCGGCGCGGCGCTGATCGCAGCCGCCGCGCAGGAGGCCGAGCAGCAGGCAGCCGAAGGCAAGAAGAAAAAGACCGCGAAGAAAAAGGGCACCAAGTCCAAGGACGATACCAAGGAAGCCGTCGCGACCGATAAATCCAACGGCCGGACCTCGGTGACGATCGACACCACGGCCAAGCCCAAGGCCAAGTCCCAGACGGCCGCCAAGCCGGCCGCAGCCAAATCTGCAGCCCCCAAACATTCCGCCGCCAAGCCGGACGCCGCCGACAAGCCGAGTGCTGCGGCGAAGCCGAAGCCGAAGGCCGCCGCCAAGCCCGCCGCCAATGCGGCCAGCGAAGCCAAGCCGGCCAAGCCGGGCACCTGACACCTGACCACCTGACACCTGCGTCGACGGCGCCTCCTGCCGCGGTGTTAACTGAGCTTGACGGCCGCTCTGCGGCGGCCCGTCAGCTTGCGTTCGGCCGCGGCTTCCCTCAATACTCCGTCCGACATCGGACCCTTGACCTGCGCGCCTTTCGACGAATTCGCCGCGGCCAAACGGTGTGCGACAATCAACAATGCGGAGCTGAGCGCTCCCCGGCGATGTGAGGAAAACACCATGGAGCGGATCTGGCTCAAGCACTACCCGCCTGGCGTGCCGGCAGACATCGACGTGACGAGATATCCCTCGCTGGTCGAGCTGTTCGAGGAAAGCTTCAAGAGCTTCGGTGACCGCAAAGCCTTCATCTGCATGGACAAGGCCATCACCTATCGCGAGCTCGACGAAATGTCGGTCGCGCTCGGCGCCTACCTGCAGGGCAAAGGTCTGAAGAAGGGCGCGCGCGTCGCGCTGATGATGCCGAACGTGCTGCAATATCCGGTGGCGATCGCAGCGGTGCTGCGCGCCGGCTTCGCGGTCGTCAACGTCAACCCGCTGTACACGCCGCGCGAGCTCGAGCATCAGCTCAAGGACTCCGGCGCCGAAGCCATCATCGTGCTGGAGAACTTCGCCAGCACGGTCGCCCAGGTGATCGGCAAGACCGCCGTCAAGCACGTGGTCGTCGCCACGATGGGCGATCTGCTCGGCCTCAAGGGCGTCATCGTCAATCTGGTGGTCCGCAAGATCAAGAAGATGGTGCCGGCTTTTTCGCTGCCGGGCGCCGTCAGCTACAACGACGCTGTCGCGGCCGGACGCGGCCAGAAACTCACCAAGCCGGTGATCGGCCCGGACGACGTTGCCTTCCTGCAATACACCGGCGGCACGACCGGCGTGTCCAAGGGCGCCACGCTGCTGCACAGCAACGTGGTCGCCAACGTGCTGCAGAACGACGCCTGGCTGCAGCCGGCGCTGGACAAGCCGCCGAAGGTCGATCAGCTGTTCATCGTCTGCGCGCTGCCGCTGTATCACATCTTCGCGCTGACGGCCTGCTACCTGCTCGGCCTGCGCGCCGGCGGCGTCAATCTGCTGATCCCGAACCCGCGCGACATGCCGGGGTTCATCAAGGAACTGTCGAAGTATCAGGTCAACAGCTTCCCCGCGGTCAACACGCTGTACAACGGCCTGCTGCATTCGCCGGGGTTCGACAAGCTCGACTTCTCCAAGCTGAAAATCTCGAACGGCGGCGGCATGGCGGTGCAACGTCCGGTCGCCGAATCCTGGCTGAAGATGACCGGCTGCCCGATCGCCGAAGGCTACGGCCTGTCGGAAACCGCGCCGGTGCTGACCTGCAATCCGGCGACCGTCACCGAGTTCAACGGCACCATCGGAATCCCGGTGCCGTCGACCTATCTGTCGATCCGCGACGACGACGGCAACGAAGTGCCGTTCGGCACCGCCGGCGAAATCTGCGCCAAGGGCCCGCAGGTGATGTCGGGTTATTGGAATCGCCCGGACGAGACCGCTCTGGTGATGACCGCCGACGGATATTTCCGCACCGGCGACGTCGGCATCATGACCCCGGACGGCTTCACCAAGATCGTCGACCGCAAGAAGGATATGATCCTGGTCTCCGGCTTCAACGTCTATCCGAACGAAGTCGAGGAAGTGATCGCCAGCCACCCCGGCGTGCTGGAATGCGCGGTGATCGGCATTCCCGATCAGCGCACGGGCGAGTCCGTCAAGGCGTTCGTGGTCAAGAAGGACCCCGATGTCACCGCCGAGGACATCATCAAGTTCTGTCACACCGAGCTGACGAACTACAAGGTGCCGCGCAAGATCGAATTCCGCACCACGCTGCCCAAGACCAATGTGGGCAAGATCCTGCGCCGCGAACTGCGCGACGAGAAGAAGGGCCAGGCAGCGGCCTGACGCCTGCCTCGCACCGTCATTCCGGGGCGCGCGCAGCGCGAACCCGGAATCCAGACGTGCAAGCCGATCGCGATTAGGGGTTCGCTCGCGAGGTGCGAGCGCCCCGGAATGACTGCATTTGAGGCAGCGCACCTAATCTCGATGCATGATCGCTTGTGATGCGCGTCATCGCACGCTCGCGATCGGCCGAAGATTGTCAGTGCCCCGTCCGCAGGCTAGAACCACTCGCATCTTTTCAGGGAGAGACTGCAGATGACCATCAAGGTTGGCGACCGTGTGCCCGGCGCGATGTTTCGCGTCATGACCGAGGACGGAGTTCAGACCAAGACCACCGACGACATCTTCAAGGGCAAGAAGGTCGCAGTGTTCGCGGTGCCCGGCGCTTACACCGGAACCTGCCACAAGATGCACCTGCCGAGCATCTTCCTCAACGCCTACGCGATCAAGGACAAGGGCGTCGACACCATCGCGATCGTCTCGGTCAACGACGCCTTCGTGATGAACGCCTGGAAGCGCGACACCGACCAGCGCGACGAAGCGATCTTCCTCGCCGACGGCAATGCCGAGTTCACCAAGGCGATCGGCATGGAAATGGACGGCTCGGGTTTCGGCCTCGGCACCCGCTCGCTGCGCTACTCGATGCTGGTCGAAGACGGCGTGGTGAAGACTCTCAACCTCGAGCCGACCCCCGGCAAGGTCGAAGTCTCCGGCGGCGACACGCTGCTCGGGCAGCTGTGAGCTGACAGACGCCTAAGCCCGTCATTGCGAGGAGCACTCGGATCGCCGCTTCGCGGCGTCCGAGCACAGGCTCCGCGACGAAGCAATCCAGCGGCCTCGTCCACGACGCTTCTGGATTGCTTCGCTTCGCTCGCAATGACGCTCAGCGGTCATCGCCCGGCTTGACCGGGCGACCCAGTATTGCAGAGAGTTTTGTTGTTAGTAATGAACGCTCTGGATTACTGGATCAACCGCATTCGCGGGTGATGACGGTTAGTTGCTGGGGAGACGCCGCGGTCTCCTACAAGACCCGCGATTACTTCACCCGCGCCTTCATCCGATTTTCCGCCAAGCCATCCCGTGCCAGTTGATCGGCTCGCTCATTTTCCGCGTGGCCGGCGTGGCCTTTGACCCAGTGCCAACGGATCGTGTGGCTCTTGAGCGCGGCGTCGAGGCGCTGCCACAGGTCGACGTTTTTCACCGGCTTCTTGTCGGCGGTCTTCCAGCCGTTGCGCTTCCAGTTGTGAATCCAGCTGCCGATGCCGTTCTTGACGTATTGGCTGTCGGTATAGAGATCCACCGTGCACGGCTTCTTCAGCGCTTCCAGCGCCGAGATCGCCGCGAGCAGCTCCATGCGATTGTTGGTCGTTGGCGACTCGCCGCCTTTGAGCTCTTTTTCGACGTCGCCGAACTTCAGGATGGCCCCCCACCCCCCGGGTCCAGGGTTGCCGGAGCAGGCGCCGTCGGTGTGGATCACCACCGGGCGGGGGGCGTCCCCGGCTTCGCTCAGGGCCTCGCTCACGCCACCGCTCCCACAGCTTCGACCCCATAATCCCGGATGGTGACAACACTTTGCTGGAAGCGCAGTTTGCGGACGTATTCCAGCGGGTCCTTCGGCTTGACCAGTGCGCCTTCCGGCACGTTCAGGACATCGACCAGCCGGGTCAGCAGAAAGCGCAGCGCGGCGCCGCGCGCCAGCAGCGGCAGCGCGGCCTGCTCGGCCTCGCTGAGCGGCCGCGCGCGCTGATACGCGCTGAGCAGCGCCCGGGCCTTGGTGGCGTTGAACGACAGGTCCGGCTCGAAGCACCAGGCGTTCAGGCAGATCGCCACGTCGTAGGCCAGAATGTCGTTACACGAGAACGGAAAGTCGATCAGCCCGGACAGCTCGTCGCCGATGAAGAACACGTTATCGGGAAACAGATCGGCGTGGATCACACCGGTCGGCAGCTGCTGCGGCCAGCAGGCTTCGAGATAGCCGAGCTCGGCGGCGATGAAATCGCGCAGGCCGGGCTGGATCTCGTCGGCGCGGGCCTTGGCGAGATCGAACAGCGGCCGCCAGCCGCCGACCGACAGCGGATTGTCCCGATGCTGGGGAAAATCGAGGCCGGCCAGATGCATTCGGGCCAGCGCCTCGCCGACGCCGGCGCAGTGCACGACGCTGGGACGGCGCGGCCAGACGCCTTCGAGGAAATTGATGATCACCGCAGGCCGGCCCGACAGCGTGCCGCAGATCGTGCCGTCGCGGGTCTTGGCCGGCTGCGGGCAGCTGACACCGCGCGCGGCCAGATGCGCCATCAGAGCCAGGAAATACGGCAGGTCATCCTCGGCGACGCGCTTTTCGTACAACGTCAGGATGAAATTGCCGCGCGAGGTATGCAGCAGGAAATTGGAGTTCTCGACGCCCTCGGCGATGCCCTTGTAGGACAGCAGGTCGCCGATGTCGTATGCGCTCAGAAAATCGGCGAGGTCGTCGGCGGCGACGTCGGTGTAGACCGCCATGGCGTGTCCCGGTCAGCGAGGAATCGTGGCGGCTTCCTAGACCAATGCGGCCGGCAATGAAAGGCCGGGCCGCCCCTCGCGCCGCTACTCGGCGGCGGCGTCCGGGCGCAGCACGCGCGGCAGGGGGAAGAACTCATTTTCCTCCGCGGCCGAGACCGTCTCGACGCTGAGTTCGAAACGTTCGGCGAAGGCGCCCATGATTTCCTCGACGATGACCTCGGGCGCCGAGGCACCCGCGGTCAGGCCGAGGCTGGTGATGCCCTCGAACTGCGACCAGTCGATATCGGAGGCGCGCTGCGCCAGCACCGCCACCCTGCACCCCTCGCGCTCGGCGACTTCACGCAGCCGCTGCGAATTCGATGAATTCGGCGCGCCGACCACGATCATGGCGTCGACCACGGGCGCCACCTTCTTCACCGCCGCCTGGCGGTTGGTGGTGGCGTAGCAGATGTCTTCCTTGTGCGGCCCGGAGATGTTCGGGAAGCGCTCGCGCAGGATCGCCACGATCCCGGCGGTGTCGTCGATCGACAGCGTGGTCTGGGTGACGAAGGCGAGATTGTTCGGGTCCTTCGGCGTGAAGGTCGCGGCGTCGGCGGCGGTCTCGATCAGCGTCACCGCGCCGACCGGCAGCTGGCCGACCGTGCCGACCACCTCCGGATGGTGCGAATGACCGATCAGCAGAATCTCACGGCCGCGCTTGAAATGGATCGCCGCCTCGCGGTGCACCTTGGTGACCAGCGGACAGGTGGCGTCGACCGAGAAGAAATTCCGCTTGATGGCATCTTCCGGGACCGATTTCGGCACCCCGTGGGCCGAGAACACCACCGGGGCGGACGTCACCGGGATCTCCTCGAGTTCCTCGACGAAGATCGCGCCCTTGGCGCGCAGGCTGTCCACCACATATTTATTGTGCACGATCTCGTGGCGGACATAGACCGGGGCGCCGTACAGCGCCAGCGCGCGCTCGACGGTATCGATCGCCCGCACCACGCCGGCACAGAAGCCACGCGGCGAGCAAAGGACGATCTTGAGAGGCGGTTTGGCCAGCATATTTGCGCGTTCCGGGAAGCTTGCCCACAGGCCGAAAAACGGCGGCGACGAACGACGACCTGGCAGCCCCAGGGGGCCTTACGAGTGGTTCGTCCTGACCTTAGGAATTGGGACGGCATTGCGGCTCTGTCAAGGCCGCCCATCGCTGCACTTTAGCAGACCATTGCGTGGCAACGCCCGAACGGCATATATAAACGCCAATTCCCGTCATCACCGATGACCCGCCTTGCCTCAGAAGTCCCAGGGGCAAGGGATAAAGGAGATTTGCCATGAGCAACGCACCGCTGATGCCGAAGGCCACCGCCGTCTGGCTGCTCGACAACACGGCGTTGTCGTTCGACCAGGTCGCCGACTTCACCAAGATGCATCCGCTCGAAATCCAGGCGATCGCCGATGGCGACTCCGCCCAGGGCATCAAGGGCATGGACCCGATTTCGTCCGGCCAGCTCACCCGCGACGAGATCGAAAAGGGTGAGAACGACCCCGACCACCGCCTCAGGCTCGCCGAGAGCAAGGTGATTCTGCCGCAGGCCAGCAAGAAGAAGGGTCCGCGCTATACCCCCGTGTCTCGCCGCCACGAGCGCCCGAGCGCGATCCTGTGGCTGGTGCGCAACCATCCGGAACTCAAGGACGCGCAGATCATGCGCCTGGTCGGGACCACCAAGACCACGATCGCCAGCGTCCGCGACCGCACCCATTGGAACGCCGCGACGCTGACCCCGATGGACCCGGTGACGCTCGGCCTGTGCTCGCAGCTCGACCTCGACTTCGAGGTGCAGCGCGCCGCCAAGGAAAAGCCGACCGACACGCAATACGGCGGCGCCACCCTGCTGCCGGCCTCCGAAACCACCCGCAAGGACGAATACGAACCCGCCTCCGGCAAGAGCGAAGACGACCTCAACCTCGACGCGGTGTTCGCCAAGCTCAAGACCATCGGCGGCAAGAAGGCCGAGGACGAAGACGAAGACATCTGAGCCGGGCCGCGGCGCGATCCGTCGCGCCGCGCCCGCTTCGAAGCGCCGACGCTTCGCGTAGGATGGGTCGAGCGCAGCGAAACCCATCGCCGACGAAACCCATCGCTGCCTCGTGTCGACGCTCGCGCCCTGCGCGCGGTACCCTTCCCACCCCCACCGTCATCGCCCGCGCAGGCGGGCGACCCAGTATCCCAGGGCGCTCGTTGCTGAACGCCGGCGCCCCGCCATACTGTATCCTCCGCCTTCGCAGAGGATGACGGACACGGAGAGTGCCGGCTCCGCGCTCGATCGCGCGGCTGGCCGCGGGCGCCCTCATCATCCGCACCATCACCGCTGCGCCGCCACCTCTCGCCAGTACCGCTGCAGCGCGGCGTAGTACGCGTCGATCGCGGCCGTTTCCTCGGCGAGCGGCCAGGCGTTGTGGCTCACGGAGACGCATTGCGTGGTGACGGTCCGGCAGCACCGCGCGCGGCGGCAGACCTTCAACCTGCGGCGGCGCCAGCCGTGCAGCGAGTCTGCCATCCGCCGCCGCACCGCGCGTTTGCTGCGCTCACGATCCTCGGCGCGCAGCGCTTGCCGTGTCTCGGCCTCGGCGACCGCGCGCGCCGTCTCCGCCTCCGGGCGCGCTGCGCCAAAAATTCCTCGTCGTAAATCACCTCGATGTCGTCGACATCACCGGCCATCGGCCTCTCCTGTCCTGCTGACGATGTGCTGAAAAGCGGGCACGGCGATGCGTTGTCGGCTGTACGCCGGCTCGGCCGTCCCGGTTGGCCTCCCTAGTGAGGGAGGCGGAGCGCCGAAAGGCGCAACTTGGTAGTGAGTGCCACAGCGATGCTCGCCGGATCGCCGGCGATCAGCGCCGCGGAACGCCTTTCGACGCTCCACATCGCAGGCAAGTTTACGCAGCCTGCGGCTGCTCTGGGCGACTTTGCGCCTCAGGGCCGTGCTTCCGGGCACAGGCACGGGTAATGAAACCCGACGGATCCGGCGGGACTTCTCCGCCTTCACCTGTGCCCGTCCAGCCAACTAACAAGTGGCAGACCCCCGTCGTGGGGCCGGACGGCGACCCGAGGCGTCCCGAGTGCGCAGGGCGACGTCCACCCCACGCCCGCAGGCGCCACACCCCTCCCCGCGACGACCAGCGCTCCGGCAACGCGCCGCTCGATGGGATGGGATGAATAGGAATGACAACTTATATCCCGAATTATCAAGCCCTCGCGCACCTGACGATGGGCTCACGTAGGCCTCTATGAGATACTATCCTTCACAAGTTCGAGAAGCGTCGCGTTGGCGCTATTCTTCAAGAGGTATCAACCCCGGTTGACTTGGGCGAAAATAGTGTGCCGGCGTAGTTGCGACCAAGATCTAACCCCCAGTACGCCGCGGCCCTCATGCCGATCACGACCCGACGACCAGCCTCGGCTTCAGGGAAAAGAGCGCTCTGTGCCCATTGCAGCGAAATCCGACTAGAGGACAACGTAAGCAGAGCCCCATAGCTCCTCACATCTTTCGATGTGATACGCCCCAATGTTGAGAACTGCGAAGTCTAACCTGATAACATCATAGCTTCCGAAGCAACTCGTTCGACTCTCGATCCAATCGCTACCAGGGGCATTTTCTCGCAGAGGTGTTTCTCCGAGCCTGTTCTGAAAATGGCGATCCATTGCCACTGGAGACGTAGCTTCAGTGAGAGTCGCCTCGCTGTAGCCAGGTGAAAGATTGAGCAAGACGACCGGGGCGGATCGCAAGCGCCCAGCGAAACTGCCCGGGAGACAATCAAGTCGAAAACCGTGTTTTTGCGGATCGATCCGCCGAAAGACTTCTGCGTCGGCAGGATGAACATGCCCCCCACGACCAAGACTCGACCAAAATTCAAGAATATCCGTGCTGCAAAACCAGAGTGGCGCCTGACGACAGACAAATTGCCCAGCCGGCCTGTCACCTTCCGAGATAGTGGACTAACTCTTCGAGAGGATCACCCAGCCCAGTCCACCTCTTCAGTCTTCGCACGAGCAAGCTTAGCCTGTGTGAGCGTAGCGTTAGCGGGATCTTCATTCTGCGCTTCCCGCATATCGCTCTGCTCATGCGGGCCACGGCGCTCCTTAACGAAATTCGGACTTTATGAGCATTCATACAACTGAGAACCGCACTTCAGCGCCGATAAAACCACTTGCAACGACTCGAAACAAGTAAGAGCCTCAGAATAAAGATAGCCGGGACTCGTTCTTTCGCGTCCGCGAGCATCGCTCGCCACTGTTACAGAGCTCTGCTCGACTCAGCCATCCTCCGATTCAGACACCGTATTGATCACTCCGGCGAGAACGAAATGCGGAGGTAAACATATCGTGCAGCTCGTTTATCTTGATGAGGCGGGAATCTCCAACAGAGTGCATGAACCCTACCTGGTGGTGGGCGGCGTCATCGTAAATGCCGACAAGAAATGGAAGCTTCTCGAACAGCACCTCTCTACCTTAGCAGAAGAATTGGTGCCGGAATATGTGCCTTACTACGGGCACCGATTGATCTTCCACGCCAAAGATATTTGGCATGGTTCAGGTCTTTTTGATCGCAAGAAGTGGCCGCTCGAAAGACGGCTCGAGATTTTAACCCGCCTATCGGCTATCCCAGCGGAATTCAATCTTCCGCTAGTCGTCAGCTACATCAATCGCAACCACTACGCCGCCCTCTTCGATGAACAACGGTGCAAAGATCCCGCCGACCAAAAAATCCAAAATATGTGGGCTCATTTGGAAGCATTTATTAACGCCGTAAGGCGTGTCGAAAAATGGATGGAAGCAAATGCTTCAGATGAGGTCGCGATACTCATTGCAGAAGATACAGATCGGATCAAAAGACTCTTGGCGTCACTGCACTCTAGTTACACTGATCGAATGAGCGCCGGAAAAGAGCAGGGCATGGATGAGGTGCAAGCGCTCATCCAACCGTTGGCCCGCGACAAGAATTCAGCATTCAATGATTACTGGGGTAAGGCGCAACTGTTTCAATCCAACTATATTGTGGATGCCGTTCATTTCGCCAAGAAAGAAGCCTCATTGCTATTGCAGATCGCCGATCATTGCGCCTTCTTTGCAAAGCGCAAGCTGATGAAGTGCCCGCACATCTCGCCCCTCTACGAAAAGATTACACCACAGATCACATTCAGGACTACACGGGAAAGGGATGTAGTTGTGAGAATGCCCTCAAACCATCTCTCGCTAGTGCCACTGAAGCGAGCGAGTCAGCAAGCGCAGCCAGGATGAGCGTAGCGATACTCGGGACCTTTATTCGGCGCAGCCCGCATGTCGCTTCGCTCATGTGGGCTACCGCTAGCTCGTAGCTCGTCGGGAGGATTAGCGCAGCGCCATCCGCCGCATTCATTGGCGTCACGTATCGGCGGATTACGCCTCGACTAACCCGCCCTACAAATTATTCGAACGAGGCTCACTGCCCGCGTCGCCCTCACCCCAGCCCTCTCCCGCAAGCGGGAGAGGGGGCGCGCTGCGGCTTGGGGATAGGTGGACTTCAACACCTCGGCGATGGTGCGATGCGGTCATCCAGGGCGTTCGCTCGGCTCTTGCAAATCCGCGCCGCCCGCCTAATCTGGTCAGTATGACCAGATTGAAGCCGCCGCTCCCCTCACGGCCCCGCACATCGCAGCCGAAGCTCGGCCGCTGGCAACTCCAGGACGCCAAGGCGCGGTTCAGCGAGGTGGTGCGGTCGGCGCGTGATGAGGGACCTCAGATCGTGACCGTGCACGGCCGCGATGAAGTCGTGGTGGTGGCGGCGGACGATTATCGCCGGCTCAGCGGCGAGCGCAGCGGCGCATTGCTGGTCGAGGCGATGCAGGCCTCGCCGCATCGCAGGACCGAGCTGGCTCCGAGGCGCGCGCGAATGCCGGTGCGCGACGTCGATCTGTCGTCCTGAGCCGTGAGCGGCTGGCTGCTCGACACCAACGTGCTGTCCGAGCTTCGCCGGCCGAAGCCGGAGCGCAAGGTGGTGGCCTTCGTCTCCGCGCAGCCGCTGGACCTGCTCTATGTCAGCGTCGTCACGCTCGCCGAGCTGCGCTTCGGCATCGAGCAGATCGCCGACGCATCCCGGCGCGCCGAGCTGACCGACTGGCTCACCCATCGGGTGCGCCCGATGTTCGATCAGCGCGTGCTCCCGGTGTCCGAGGACGTGATGCTGAAATGGCGGCTGCTGGTCGAGCAGGGACGCAAGGCGCGGCACACCTTCTCGCAGCCCGATTTGCTGATCGCCGCCACCGCGCTGCATCACGGCCTCACCGTCGTGACACGCGACACCCGCGAGTTCAAACGCGCCGGCGCGGCGGTCAGCGATCCTTGGATTTGAGGCGGACTCACTGCCCGGGGCGCCCTCACCCCAACCCTCTCCCGCAGGCGGGAGAGGGAGCGCGCCGTGCTTGGGGTGGCATCGCTCTCTCGCAGCATGCGTAGCCCGGGTGAGCGTAGCGATAGCCGGGATCTTCATTCTCCGCTTCCCCGCATATCGCTCGGCTCATGCGGGCCACGGCGCTACAGCTCCCTCACCATAGAACACAAGTCGACTTGAAGCATGCAGTGCGGCTGGGCAGGATCGAGATGATTTCCTGCGAGGCAAATTTCATGTCGGTATTTCTGAAGATCGTTTCAGGCGCCTACCTCTGTTTGGTTTGGCTGTCGTTTTTCATCGGCTTGCAAGCGCCGTTGTCGCGCGAGTTGCAGATGCCGGCGGGTGGCGCGCCGCTCTTGCTGTTTCTGATCGCCGTGCTGCTGTCGATACCCGGCGTCGCGCTGTTCGCGTTCGGTCAGCTGGTTGGCGACGTTCGCGCGATTCGCAATCGGGCCACCAACGCTTAGGCGGATCGGCAACAGGCGGCGCGCTCCCGATCGGCGGGCGTGCAAGCTCCGCTGCCCGACGTCTCGGATGCTCTCTCCGACGATCATCATTCGACAGAGGTAACCATGGCATTAGTCGCAACAGGCAACATCAATTCTCCCTATCAGGTGCTGGGCGTCGTGCACGCGACCGCCAGCCGGACTCCCAAGGCGGGCGGTTGCGGCCGCGCAGGCGGGCTGCCGGTTCAGGAAGCCTACGAAGACGTCACGCAGGCGCTGCTTAACGCTGCCCTCGCGTCCGGTGGCGATGGCGTGATCCATGTCGGCTACGACTATCGCGAGTCGAGCGCCAATCTCGGATGCAACAACACTCAGCCCGTGTTCGAAGTCTATGGCTGGGGGACAGCCGTCAAAACCCGCGTATGACCCTCATTGCGAACGTATGCTGCTCCGCGGTGCGCATTGCCGCGAAGTGCTCGCAACCGCTTTGGTTCGATCCCGTGGTCACGCCGCTGAGCCTTTCGGCGATTCGACTGTACCGGCGATTATTATCTCGGAGCACGGGGCGAACCTGTCTTTTCAATCCATCGTGTTCACAGCGGGCCCTGGAGGCGATCGAGACACATGGATTCTCCAGGGGAATCGTTTTGGCCGCAGAACAGATCGACCGCTGCGGCGGCAGCTTCACCTTCAGCGTAACGACGACGGGCGAGACATGGCTCGTGACCTCGGACGGCCTCCGGTTCGGCCCTGAGGAAATCGCGGACGTTGTAAAGACCGGAGCGCATCGATCCCCGCAAACTCGTTGACTGATTTAGTCGATCGATGCCCCTCGACGCCGAATACACCGTGTGCTTGGTGTTTGGCACAATTAAACGAGGGAGGAATTTTGATGAAGAGCATTATTCTCGTCGGCGCGACGATCCTTTGCCTGACATCGGCTGCGTATGCGCAATATGGCTACGGATCGAACTCCCGAAGCCATTCGGTTTCGCCTTATGTCAACAGCCATGGAACTTACGTGCCTGGCTCCCACGCGACAAATCCCAATTCCACGTAGATGGACAACTACACGACCCGTGGCAACATGAATCCCTACACGGGAGAGGTTGGCACGCGCAGGCCGCGCTAGCAGGCAATCCGCCGCCTTGATTGACGTCACGTATCGGCGGGTTACGCCTTCGGCTAACCCGCCCTACATACCGTCCGAATGAGACTCCCTGCCCGCGTCGTCCTCACCCCTACCCTCTCTCGCACGCGGGAGAGAGGGCGCGCTGCGGCTTAGGGATGGTGATGGCTCGACGCGTGCAGCGCGGCTTTTTCGATTCGCTGCGGTGCAGTTTGACCTCGCTGTCGCAATTTGCACAACTAATTACGAAGGCGGAATTGACGCATCTTTCGACGACCTGACGCGATAGGCGAAGCAGAACTTTAACTAGGCGTTCGGGTCTGATTGGGCCTGCAAGGCAAAAGAATTGACGATCGGCCACACACCAGCTACGCGACTTCTGCGTGCTCATCACGGCACGCGCATTTGAGTAGTTCACGGCAATTAGGGAGAGTAACTGATGACCAGATATTATTCCCTCAGTGCGGCCCTCGTTCTGACGTCAGTCCTCGGAATCGGGTCTGCCTCCGCCGACAGCGTGCGTGCAGTGGTCAGCCTCGACGTCAAGTCCGGGAGTTCGACTCCGCTCAAGCTCGAACAGGAAGTCGGCTTCACGCCGAAAGAAGACACCATCACGGTCGAGGTCAGCGGCTACCGCTGCACGATGGGGTCTTCGACCCAGGGCTCGGTGTCGAAGGGATGCAACTATTCCATCGACATCACCGGCGCGGCACCGAAGGTCGTCGCCCGTGAAGCCAGCGGCGCCTGCATGAATGTGAAACCGGGCTGTGTCGCCAAGTAGTTTTGGACGCGCGTCAGGCGGATGAGCGCAGCGTCGTCCGCCGCCTTTATCGATGTTACGCATCGGCGGGTTACGCCTTTGGCTGATCCGCCGATGAGTTTGTCTGGACGAAATTCCCTGCCCGCGTCGCCCTCACCTCGGCCCTCTCCCGCAAGCGGGAGAGGGGGCGCGTCGTGCTTGGGGAGAGGCAGCCCGTTGGGCGAATAGAAACCGAATCTCCAGCGCGGTATCTTCCGGCAAAATTCGAACCGGGGCCACGATGGGATGATTGAGGCGATCGTTGCGCGGGCACAGACGACCCGGAATGGTTTCAAGGATCTGCAGCTCGCAGCCGACGAGGTGATCGAAGTCGGCGATGTGGCGCGATCGAAAGACGTCGCGCTGCAGCTGCTGCGATCCGAGGTGCATCAGGCCCGATGTGTGGGAACGTTCATCCTCGGGCGCCTGGCCGCCGGTGATCGCGATGCGCTCGCGGTTCTGAAACGACGGGTCAGTCAGGACGACGATTGGCGTGTGCAGGAAATCCTCGCCAAGGCGTTCGACCGGTTTTGCACGGACACCGGCTATCAGGCCGCGCTGCCGACCATCAGGGAGTGGTTGTCCGCGGCGTCCGCCAACACCCGGCGCGCCGTGACCGAGGGGCTGCGCATCTGGACCGGGCGTCCTTACTTTCGCGATCATCCAGAGGCCGCCGTCGCCCTGCTGGCGCCGCTCAGGACCGACGATAGCGACTATCTGCGCAAATCGGTCGGCAATGCCCTGCGGGACATCAGCAAGAAGCATCCCGATCTCATCCGCAAGGAGGTCGCGACCTGGAGTCTGGATCAACCAGGCGTCCGGCAGGTCCATCAGCTGGCGACGAGGCTTCTGACGTCGGGCGGATGAGCCCAGCGCCATCCGCCGTCTACATCTGCATTCGCAGCCGTGCGCCGCTAGGCGACCTTGTTGACCCCTGACGACGACGTGGAGTCGGCCGACGTGTACTTGGTCGCTGGGACGAGGAACGAGCGGAGGCCGGACTGTACGATGATCCTGCCGTTCCTGCCGTCCTCGGTAGAGAGCTGGGCCTGGCCGAACATGATGACGTTCTTGTAGACGAGGCCGGTGCCCTCGCGGGTGATGCCGTTGATGACGGTCTTGACCTTCGCCTCGTTGCCGTTGATCGACAGCACGCGGAAGCTCGAGGTGCCCTGGGTGTCGTCGGAATGACCGCCCCAGCTGCCGACCAGCGGATTGGTGTCGGCCGGCGACGCCTGCTTGTCGAGAAACGCCGCCGCCTTGCCGCCGCCGGAGGTGAACACCAGCGCGGCGGTCTTGCCGTCCTTGGTGCCGAACGTCACGTTGCCGAAGGTGATCGTGCCTTGTTCGACCTTGGCGATGCCGCGCTCGGTGCGTCCGTTGTGGGTGTATTCGATCTGCGCGCGGGCGCCGCGGATGTTGACCACCTTGAAGCCGACATCCTGATTTTTACCGGACCACTTGCCCTTCCACTCACCGACCAGACGGCTGAGGCCGTACATTCGCTCCGCGGCGGGCGAGATCTGGTTGGTGCTGGGTGAAATGACGGCCATGGATTTCGCAATCCGTGTCTTCGAGCCGACTTGCGATCACGCAGGAGCGGCGCAAACAATTCGCAACGCCCGGGAATATGCAGCAATTCTGCAACCCTAGATTGGTGTAGTTAAGAAGTCGTTAAAGCGCTCATTCCGCGTAGGCGACTGCTCCATTCACGAACTATCAGGTCGGATGCATGGGCTGCGCTCGTGGCGGATCGACACGCGAGCCTCGCGCGCTGCTCACCCCAGAGTGCTCACCGGAGTGAGAAGTTCACCGGGACGGTGAAGCTCAGCGAGGTCTGAGTCATTTCGGGCGGGAAGGACGGCAGCGGCTGGGCGCGGTGGATCATGGCCATGGTCTCGGCGTCGAGCGCGGGGTGGCCGGAGGAGCGCGCGAGGCGGCTGCCGAGCACCTGGCCGCTGCGGCCGACGGTGAAGCTGAGCATCGCGGTGCCCTGCTCGCCGGCGGCTTTCGAGGCCGAGGGATATTGCTTGTAACGGGCCAGATGCGCGGCGAGGCGGTCGCGATAGGACGGCAGCGCGGCCGCCGCGGCGGCGCGGCCGGCCTGCGGCGAGGATTGTGGCGCCGCCTGACGCTCGGCCCGCGGCGCGGCCGTGCTCCGCGGTGCCGGCGGATCACGCGACTCCGGCTTTGGCTCGGCGCGCTTGCGCTTCGGCTCGTCGCGCGAGGTGCGCTTGGGCTCAGGCTTGGGCTTAGCGACCGGCTTTGCCTCGGGCTGCTTCGCCGCCTCGGCCTGCTTGGCCGGCGGCGGCAGCGCGACCTCGGGGGACGGCGCCACCGGGACGGGCTCGGCCTGCTGCAAGGCCTGCTGCGCGACTTGCGGCTGTGTCGGCTCGGTGTCGTGCGTCGGCCGATCCGGCTCGCTCACCTCCGGCGCCGGCTGCGCCTGCTGCATCGTCGGCCCCGGCGCCAGATCCTGCGGCTGGAGCGAGGGCGCGGCGGGGGCCGGCGACAGATCGACCATGATGGCCGGCATCTCGACGCCCGGCGGCGGGGCCTGCTGATACCAGGCGAGCGCGGCGGCGATCAGCAGCAGATGCGCCGCGACGATCGCGATCGCCGACGCCAGCCATTGCGAGGCGCGGCCACGGCCGGGCTCGTCGTGCAGCGCGTAGGCGTTGGCCGGTTCAGTCATGGTCCGTCGCGCCCGTCGAGGCCGACCAGCGCGACCTTGAGATAGCCGGCGCCGCGCAACAGGTTCATCACCGCCATCAGCTCGCCGTAGCTGACCGCCTTGTCGGCGCGAACGAAAATGCGCTCGTCCTTGTTGCCGTTGGTCGCGTCCTGCAGCGCGGCGTCGAGCCCATCGCGGGCGACGGGCGTCTCGCCGATCGCCAGCGTCAGGTCGGATTGCAGCGTCAGATACACCGGCTTGTCCGGCCGCGGCTGCGGCGCCGCGGTCGAGGCCGGCAGATCGACGCCGAGATCGACGGTGGCGAGCGGCGCCGCCACCATGAAGATGATCAGCAGCACCAGCATGACGTCGATGAACGGCGTGACGTTGATCTCGTGCGCGACGGCGAGATCATCCTCGGCTTGCCGCCGCCTGCTCGCACCGAGACGCACGCCCATCGCCTACTCCGCAGCCCGCGCCATCAGCCGCGCCGAACGGCCGCGATCGCGGCTGACCAGCAGCAGCACCTGCGCCGAGGCGTCGCCGAGCAGCGCGCGATAATTCGCGATCTGACGGACCAGGTAGTTGTAGATCACCACCGCCGGCACCGCGGCGACGAGGCCGAGCGCGGTGGCGAGCAGCGCCTCGGCGATGCCCGGCGCCACCACGGCGAGATTAGTTGTGTGCGCTTCGGAGATGCCGATGAAGGCGTTCATGATGCCCCACACCGTGCCGAACAGCCCGACGAACGGCGCCACCGCGCCGATGGTGGCGAGGATGCCGGTGCCGCGCGCGATCTTGCGCGACATCGCCGCTTCAGTGCGCTCCAGCCGCAGCGCGACGCGCTCCTTGAAGTCGTCGTCGAAATTCCAGCCCGAGAGCTGCGCTTCGCGCGTCGCGGTCTGGATCAACTGGCCGACGCCGTCCTGCGCCTCGGTGCCGCGCAGCTCGGCCAGCGTGGTATCGGCCTCGAGCGTCGCCAGCGCAGCGCGGGCGCCCTCGGTCTCGCGGCGCAGCTCGATGGTCTTCGACAGCCACACCGTCCAGGTCGCCAGCGACGCGACCGCGAGACCGGCCATCACCACCTGCACGACGATATCGGCACTGGTGAACATCCCCCACGGCGACAGATCGCGCGGCAGCGTCGCCAGCGCGCTCGCCGCTTCAGCATCCGCTCCGCCGATCAGCAGCAGCGCTGCGGCGGCGAGGCCGAGCGACGCGGGCTTGGGGATCATCGGGGCAATGCGGAACTGCGACATCATCCACTTTCGGCGGGCAATTTCGAGCCGCGACCTATCGCACGGATCGGCTGAGCGAAAAAATCAAATCTGGCCGGCGCTTGCCGGCAGAAGCCCACGGCGTCGCACACTCGCGCGCGGGGCGGTTTGTTCTGCCTCAAAGCAGCGCACCGGGCTCTTCCCGTCGAAAGTTGAACGGCCGCGCCGCGGGGCGGAATATGGCCGCTATGGCGCAGCAGATCGGATTTGCGGACGCGCCGGCGACCTGCCAGACTATCTGGAACAACAACCGGCCTCACGCCGGTACAACAAGAAACGGGAGGATGCATGGGCGGCTTCGAGACCCTCGTTGTCGAACGTCCCGATCCGGCGATTGCGCGGATCGTGATGAACCGGCCGGAGGCGCGCAACGCGCAAAATCTGCAGATGACCTACGACCTCAACGCCGCGTTCGACGACGCGGTGCAGGACGACGGCGTCAAGGTCATCATCCTCGCCGGCAACGGCCCGCATTTCTCCGCCGGCCACGATCTGCGCGCCACCACCAAGAACGAAGCCGGCATCGACTTTCCGCCGGTCGGCGCCTGGGGCGGCTTTCGCGAGCCGGGCGCGCACGGCCGGATGGCGCGCGAGCAGGAGATCTATCTGCAGATCACACGGCGCTGGCGCAATCTCGCCAAGCCGACCATCGCCGAAGTGCACGGCAAGTGCATCGCCGGCGGGCTGATGCTGGCCTGGGCCTGCGACCTGATCGTCGCCGCCGATAGTGCCGAGTTCTGCGACCCGGTGGTGACGATGGGCGTGTGCGGCGTCGAGTGGTTCGTGCACCCGTGGGAGCTCGGCCCGCGCAAGGCCAAGGAGCTGCTATTCACCGCCGATAGCTGGAGCGCACAAGACGGCTATCAGCTCGGCATGGTCAACCATGTGGTGCCCGCCGCCGAACTATCAGCTTTCACCCTGGCGCTCGCGCAGCGCATCGCGGCGAAGCCGGCCTTCGCGCTGAAGATGACCAAGGAAGCGGTCAACCGCTCGGTCGATATTCAGGGCCAGCCGGCCGCGATCGATCAGGCGTTCGCGCTGCATCAGCTTTGTCACGCTCACAATCTGCAGGAGTTTGGAATGATCGTCGATCCGTCGGGACTGCATCCGTCGGTACGCAAGCAAGTGAAGGTGTAAGCGATGGATCTCACGCCCAGTGACGAACAGCGGCTGCTGCGCGAAAGCGTCGACCGCTTCATCGCCGAGACCTACACGGCCAAGCTTCGCGAGCACAACGCCAAGGAGCCGTACGGCTTCAGCGAAGGAATTTGGAAGCAGTTCGCCGATCTCGGCTGGCTGGCGCTGCCGCTGCCCGAACAGCACGGCGGCATCGGCGGCGGCGCGATCGAGGTCGGCATCCTGATGGAAGCGTTCGGCCGCGGCCTCGTCAGCGAGCCGTATCTGTCAACCGTGGTGCTCGGCGCCGGCCTCGTCGCCGAACATGCCCGCGACGAGCAGAAGGCAGCGCTGCTGCCGCAGATCGCCGAAGGCACGCTGCGGCTGGCTTTCGCTCATGCGGAGCGCGCCGCGCGCGCAAACCTGTCGCGCGTCGACACCACGGCGCGCAAGGACGGCGATCACTACGTGCTGGATGGCGCCAAGGTCGCGGTGCTGGACGGCGCTGCCGCGGATCAGTTGATCGTCTCGGCGCGGCTGGCGAATAACGGCAGCGGCTCGCTGCGCCTCTTTCTGGTGCCGCGCGACGCGGCCGGCCTGACGCTCGCCGACTATCCGCGGCTCGGCGGCGGGCGGGCCTGCAATCTGACGCTGGAGAATGTGCGCGTGCCGGCGGAGGCGATGCTCGGCGGCGACTGCGACGCGTATCCGGCGATCGAGGCCGTCGTCGATCGCGCCCTCGCCGCAATGTCGGCCGAAGCCGTCGGCATGATGCAAACGCTGACCGACAAGACACTCGACTACACCAAAGTTCGAAAGCAGTTCGGCCGGCCGCTCGCCGCCAATCAGGTGATCCGGCATCGCCTCACCGACATGTCGGTGCAGGTCGATGAAGCGCGCTCGATGGCGCTGCGTGCGGCGCTGAAGGCCGACGCGGATTCCGCCGAGCGCGGCCGCGCCGCCTCCGGCGCCAAGGCCAAGATCGGCAAGGGCGCGCGCTTCGTCGCCGAGCAGTCGGTGCAGCTGCACGGCGGCATGGGCGTCACCGAGGAGCTCGACGTCGGCGCGTATTTCAAACGTCTGCTGGCGTTCGAGACGCTGTTCGGCGGCAGCACCCATCATTATCGCCGCCACGCCGCGCTCAGCGGCCGGCCTGTTTAACCAAAGCGAGGCATCGACATGGACATGACCTTCGGCGATTCCGAGCTCGCCTTTCAGCAGGAAGTCCGCGACTTCATCGCGGCCAATCTGACGCCCGACATGAAGCGGGCGGAATCGCTCAACGCCTCCGTGTTCTCCGAGCCGGAGGCCGGCGTGCCGTGGCAGCGCGCCCTCAACGCCAAGGGCTGGGGCGCGCCGGGCTGGCCGGTCGAATATGGCGGCACCGGCTGGACGCCGGCGCAGCGCTGGATTTTTGAGACCGAATGCGCTCACGCAGGAGTTCCGAGCCCGACGCCGATGGGCGTCAAGATGGTCGGGCCGGTGATCATCGGCTTCGGTTCGCCGGAGCAGAAGAACTACTTCCTGCCGCGGATTCTGTCCTGCGAGGATTATTGGTGCCAGGGCTATTCGGAGCCGGGCTCCGGCTCGGACCTGTCGTCGCTGAAGACCCGCGCGGTGCGCGACGGCGACGAATACGTCATCAACGGCACCAAGATCTGGACCACCCACGCGCACAACGCCAACATGATGTTCGCGCTGGTGCGCACCAGCGACGAGCCGCGGCAGCAGGACGGCATCAGCTTCGTCCTGATCGACATGAAGAGCCCCGGCATCACCATCCGCCCGATCCTGACGATCGGCGGCGACCACGAAGTCAACCAGGTGTTCTTCGACGACGTCCGGATTTCGGCGTCGAACCTGGTCGGCGAGGAAGGCAAGGGCTGGACCTACGGCAAGTACTTACTGGAGTTCGAGCGCGGCTCCGGCATCGCCTCGGCCAAGCTCCGCAAGGCGCTGCACCGGACGGCGGCGTTCGCCGAGTCGGATGCGACCGGCCGGGCGATCGAGGATCCTGACATCGCGATCCGGATGTCGGAGGCCGAGGTCGATATCGACGCGCTGGAAATGACCGAGCTGCGGGTGCTGTCGGCGTTGCAGAACGGCCAGAATCCCGGCGCGGTGTCGTCGATCCTCAAGCTGCGCACCAGCGAGATCTATCAGGCGGTAAGCCGGCTCGGCGTCGACGTCATCGGCACCGACGGCCTGTATGTCGAACCGACCCGCCCGCTGCACCGCCTCAACGCCCCACCGGCGATTCCCGAGGACGAACTTGCCGTGATGCCGACACATCTCAACGGCCGCGCCTACACCATCTTCGGCGGTACCTCCGAGATCCAGCGCGACATCATCAGCAAGCTGGTGCTGGGGCTGTAGGCCACGCCGTCATTGCGAGCGAAGCGAAGCAATCCACAGCCGCATTGCACGGCGCTGGATTGCTTCGTCGGTTCGCTCCTCGCAATGACGGATCAATGATCGATGCGATCCGGCCTCTCCAAAGGGACTACGCCCGTATCCACAGGAGCCCGGCGCAGCCGGGCGTCTCGAAGGATCAAACCACAGGTGCCAGCGGCCCAAGGTTCGAGACGGCGCTGCGCGCCTCCTCACCATGAGGTTTTGCTGGAGGTGCCGCATCTCTTGAAAACAAAAATGCCCGGCGCGAGGCCGGGCATTTGCGTTTGCAGCGGTGAGCCGGATTACTTCTCGGTCTTGTACGACTGGTTCTTGGCGATGGTGGTCCAGCGGCCGTCCTTGATCTGGCCGATCACGGCGGCGGAGACGCCGAGGTGGTTGTCCTTGGTGAAGCTGATCGGCGCGCCGCCGAAGATGTCGTCGAAGGTCTCGCCGGACTCCAGGGCGGCCATCAGCGACTCGGTGGTGAGGGCCTTGCCGGCCTTCTTGGCGAAATGCGCGAACACCATCACGCCGTTGTAGCCGGCGGTCGACTGCTGATTGGCTTCGATGCCGAACATCTTCTTGTAGTCCTCGACGAATTTCTTGACTTCGCCGGTCGCGGTGTCGGCGTAGAAGATCTCGGTCTGGCCGACGCCGTAGATGCCCTCGGTGGTCTCCTTGCCGAGCTGCGGCAGGTCCGGCACGTAGCTCGGCGACGACACCACGAAGGTCGGCTTCCAACCGAGCTTCTGCGCCGCCGTGGTGATGCCGACCGACTCGCGTACCACGGAGCCGAGTGCCACCATGTCACAGCCGTCGGCCTTCATCCGGGCGACCTGCGAGTTGAAGTCCGTGGCGCCGCGCTTGAACGACACCATCGTGGCGCTCGGAATGTTCATGGCCTTGAGCTGGTCGGTGTAGGCGTCGGTGAAGTTCTTGCCCATTTCGTCGTCCTGATAGACGATGCAGGGCTTCTTCAGCTGGGTCTTCTCGATGACGTATTTGATGCCCAGCCGCATCGTGTCGTAATACGGGCTGAACATGTTGAACTTCAGCCGGTCTTCCGGTTTGGCCGGGTCCATCTTGAAGGTGAACTCGGCGGCGGTGATCGGGAACAGGTGCAACAGGCCCGCCGACTGCACCAGCGGCATCGGCGCCAGCGTGGTGGCCGAACCCATCGCCGACACGATCGCGAACACCTTGTCGAGCTCGATCAGCTTCTGCGTGATCAGCACCGCCTTCTTCGGATCGTAGCCATCGTCCTCGTTGACCAGGCGGATCTTGCGGCCGTTGATGCCGCCGCCGTCGTTGATCTGCGCGATCGCCAGCTTCATGCCGTTGGTGGCCGGCACGCCCCACGCCTTCAGCGGTCCGCTGAGGTCCATGTGGGTGCCGATCACGATCTCGCTGTCGGTGATTCCCTGAGTCTTGAACTGCGCGAGGGCGGGCTGGGCGCCGAGGCCGATCAGCGCCGCGGCGGCGAGCATCGGCAGAGTGCTGGACTTCATGGTTTCGCTCCCTCTTTGTGTTGTTTGCTTTGAAATGTCTTAGTGCGCGCCGGCGACGGACCGGCGCTTGGTGTCAGTGTCGCCGTCGTCGCCCTTCAGCAGATGCCGCCGCAGCGTCCCCGACGGGGCCAGCTCGGCATCGCCCGGGCGCAGCGCGCGTTCGATCAGCGTGAAGCGTTCGATGCGGATGCCGGCGTGACGGCGGTTGACGTCGGCGATCGCCTCGCCGATCAGCGCGCGGATCTCGTCGGCCTGGCACAGGCTCTGAAAGTGCGTGAACGGAATGCCGCGGTCCTGCGCGTAGCGCACCGCATGGTCGCTATCGAGCAGCACGCGCGCGACGGCGCGGCCGTCGTCGCCAAGATGCACGAAGGCGTCGGCGATGTAGGGCGATGCGCCAAGCGCCTGCTCGGCGGCGAACGGCAGCACGCGCTCGCCGCCCCGCTGCAGCACGTCGCCAAGCCGGCCGACGATCGCGTAGCGCTCAGCGCCCTCGCTGCGGGCAATATCGCCGCTGCGCCACCAGCCGTCGCGATGCACGGCGGGAGCGTCGTCGCCGGCGTAGCCGAGAAACAGCGCGTCGCCGCGCAGCCAGAGTTCGTCGTGGTCGCCGAGTTTCCACTCCATCGCGTGCTGTTCGGCGATGCGCACCGCGCCGCCGGCCTCGGCGTGTCCGTACACATCGATGAGCGGCCGGCCGAGCGCGGCGAACCAGTCGGCCACGTCCGGCCGCAGCGCCGCGCCGCTCGCCAGGCACAGCCGGGCGCGGCCGAGCCCGAGCCGCCGCCGGATCGGCGCCAGCACCACAGGATCGGTGATCACGCGCAGCGGCGAGCGGCCCCGCCCGTGCGCGAGCGCGGTGCGGCAGGCCCAGCGCTGGAATTTCGTCGTCTCGCCGATCGCCAGCAGGATGCCGGCCTGCAGCTTCGCGAACAGCTGCGGCGAGGCTTGTACGATCGACGGCTGCAGTTCGGCGAGATCGGCCAGCGCGGTGTCGGGGCTTTCGGGGAAGTTGATCACGGTGCCGGCGAGCAGCGAGGCGTAGATCCCGACGACGCGTTCCAGCACGTGGTGCAGCGGAGTCAGCGACAGCCGCTCGTCATCGCTGCGCAGACCGAGCGCCTGCCGCGCCCGCTCGGCCTGCGCGATCACCGCGTCGTGGCCGAGGATCGCACCGCGTGCTGGGCCGGTGCTGCCGGACGAGTAGATGATCACGGCTTCGCGGCCCGGCGCCTGCGCGCCGTCCCGACGTGCTACTTCCAGCGCCGACAGCGGGATGACGCCCGGATCGCCAGCGCCGTCGTCCCATTGCGGATGCATCGCGACGATGCGCTGGAGCGCTGGGCAACGTTCGCGCACGCGCAGCGCCTTGTGCAATTGGTCATCGCCGGCGACGAACAGCACGCTGGCCTTGCAGTCGTTGAGGGCACGCGCCAGATCATCGGTGTCGCCGTGCGGATCGAGCCCGGCGGAGACGCCGCCGGCGGCGCCGATCGCGAGATCGGCCAGCACCCATTCGGTGCAATTGTCGCCGATCACCGCGCCGACCGAGCCTGGCGGAAAACCTTGCCCCAGCAGCGCGGCTGCGACCGCCTCGATGCGGTCCGCGAACTGGCGACCGCTGACCGGCTGCCACAGCCCGTAGCGCTTCCAGCGCAGCACCGCGGCGTCGCCGTGCTGGCGCAGCGCCGCGACGATGCGTCCTGCCAGCGTCGCGCCGGACCTCAAGTCAGTGCCGCCTGCCATGTCCGCCCTGTCCGTGGCCGAGATAGAATTCCCGGATCTGATCCGATTGCATCAGGTTGGCGCAGCTGTCGTGCGTCACCACCCGGCCGACCTCGAGCACGTAGCCATAATGCGCGGTCTCGAGCGCCATCCGCGCGTTCTGTTCGACCAGCAGGATCGAGACGCCCTCCTCCGCATTGAGGCGGCGGATGATCGTGAAGATCTCCTTCACCAGCAGCGGCGACAGGCCGAGCGACGGCTCGTCGAGCAGCAGCACCTTGGGCCGGGCCATCAGCGCGCGGCTGATCGCCAGCATCTGCTGCTGGCCGCCGGAGAGCTGCCCGGCGAGCTGATCCTGACGTTCGCGCAGCACCGGGAAGTAGTTGAACGCCTTCTCGATGTCGGCCGCCACGCCCTGCTGATCGGTGCGGATATAGGCGCCCATCTTGAGGTTGTCGCGCACGCTGAGGAACGGGAAGATCTCGCGCCCTTCCGGCACGTGGCTGATGCCGAGCCGCACCACCTTGTCGGGCTCCATCGACTGGATCTTGCGGCCTTCGAATTCGACGGTGCCCTTGAGCGGATCGAGCACGCCGGAGATCGTCTTCAGGATGCTGGTCTTGCCGGCGCCGTTGGCGCCGAGCACGGTGACGATCTGGCCGCGCCTCAGGTCGAGCGTGATGCCGCGGATCGCGGTAATCGGTCCGTAGCAGCTTTCGATATTGGCGAGACGCAGGATCGGCTGGGCACTCATGCGATCAGGCTCCCAGATACGCGGCGACGACGTCGGGATGGTTCTGCACTTCGTCGGAGGTGCCGAGCGCCATCGTCCGCCCGTAGTTCAGCGCCAGCACGCGATCGGACACACGGCTGACCAGCGACATGTCGTGTTCGACCATCAACACGGTGATGCCGAGCCGGTTGTTGATCTCGAGGATCCACTCCGCCATGGCGTTGGTCTCGTCGACGTTGAGGCCGGAGGACGGCTCGTCGAGCAGCAGCAGCTTCGGGCCGACGCACAGCGCGCGCGCGACCTCGATCATCTTGCGGACGCCGTAAGGCAGGCTGCCGATCGGAGTGTCGCGATAGCGCTGCAGCCGAAGTACGTCCATCACCTCCTCGGCGGCGCGGCGATGTGCGATCTCCTCGTCGCGAACCTTCTTCAGCCGCAGGATGTCCTGCCAGGTCGAGGTGGTGGAATGGCGGTGGCGGCCGACCAGCAGATTGTCGAGCGTCGAGGCGCTTTCGAACAGCTCGATGTTCTGGAAGGTGCGGGCGATGCCGCGGCCGGCGATCTGCTGCGCCGACAGCCGGGTGACGTCCTCGCCGAGGAAGATGATGTGCCCGGCATAGGGCGTGTACAAGCGGCTGATCAGGTTGAACAGCGTAGTCTTGCCGGCGCCGTTCGGCCCGATGATGGTGAAGACCTCGCCCTCGGCGATGTCGAAGCTGACGTCGTCGACCGCGGTCAGGCCGCCGAATTTCACCGTGAGCTTATCGACCTTGAAGAACGCGCTCACCGGTTGCGCTCCGATTTCAGGAACATGCGCTGGGCGCGCGCGCTGGTCGGCCGGTACAGCGGGAACTGGCGGAAATACGATTTGATCCGGGCCCAGCGGCCGTCGAGTCCCATCGGCTCGAAGATGATGAACAGGATGATGATCAGGCCGAAGATCAGCGATTTCAGCCCCGGCGCGCCGACGACGCGGACCACGCCCGCCTGGATCGCGTCGGTGAGCTGATCGGACAGGCCGACGCCCTGCATCGCCCCGAGCGTCAATTGCGGCACCTTGTCCTTCACCAAGATCAGGATCGGATCGACCATGATCATAAAGATCGCGCCGAACACAGCGCCGCGCAGGCTCAGCACGCCGCCGATGATGATGATCATCACGAACTCGATAGACATCGACAGGCTGAACATCTCCGGGCTGATGAACGACAGCTTGTGCGCGTACAGCACGCCGGCGAGCCCGGTGAAGGCCGCGGAGATCGCGAACGCGCGGGTCTTGTAGCGCGCGGTGTCGATGCCCATGCTGCGCGCCGCGGTTTCGCTGTCGCGGATCGCCAGGAAGGCGCGCCCCGTCGGCGAGCGCAGGATGTTGATCGCCGCCAGGATCACCACCACCGTGACGCCGAGGCAAAGATAATAGAAACCCTGCGAGCCGAGCTTCAGCCCGAACAGCGACGGCGCGCTGAGCATCAGCCCCTCGTTGCCGTTGGTGACGCTTTCCCAGCGGGTGACGATCTCCTCGACGATGAACGCGAAGGCCAGCGTCGCGATCGCGAGATAAATCCCGTGCAGCCGCAGCGCCGGCAGCCCGACCAGATAGCCGATCAGCCCGGTGAAGCCGCCGGCCAGCACCAGATAGACAGGCAGCGGCAGGCCGTATTTCTGGGCGACCGCGGCCGTATAGGCGCCGATCGCCATGAACGCGGCATGGCCGATCGAGACCTGCCCCGCCTGCCCCGACAGCACGTTCATGGCGATGCCGACGATGGCATAGATCAGCACGAACACCAGCTGGCTGAGATAATAGGATTCCAGCAGATACGGCGCGGCGACCAGCACCGCGATCAGGGCGGCGTACCAGAACGCGGCGTTCTTCGACGGAAACAGCTGCTCGCTTTGCGCGTAGCTGGTGCGGACGTGCGCGCTCATCTCAGACCTTCTTCAGCGCGTTGCTGCCGAACAGGCCCTGCGGCCGCCACAGCAGCACCGCAAGCAGCACCACATAGGCCGCAACGTCCTTGAAGCCCTCCGGCAGATAGAAGCCCGACAGCGACTCGACGATGCCGATGGTGATGCCGCCGGCGAGCGCGCCGGGGATGCTGCCGAAGCCGCCGAGCACCGCGGCGGGGAACGCCTTGATGCCGAGGAAGCCGAGATTGGCGTGAATGAAGGTGATCGGCGCCAACAGCACCCCGGCGCAACAGGCCACGATGGCGCTCAGGCTCCAGATCAGCGAGAACATCCGCTTGACCGGAATGCCCATGTAGTACGCCGCCAGCATGTTCTGCGACGTCGCCTGCATGGCGATGCCGATCTTGGTGAAGCGGAAGAAGGCGTACAGTACCACGCACAACAACGCGGTCGCGACGATGATCGACAGGCTGTCCTGCGACAGCACCAGGCCGCCGAACTGGATCACGCCGCCGGTGAACGGCGTTTCGATGCGCAAATCGTCGGTGCCCCAGATGATGCCGACCAGCGAGCGGATCACCAGGCCGAGGCCGATGGTCGCCATCACGATCGAGAATTGCGGGTAGCCGAGGATCGGCCGCACCACCAGCCGCTCCATCACCGCGCCAAGCACCGCCATACTGATCACGCACAGCAGGAAGCCGAGCCAGTAGTTCAGGCCGAGCGTGGCGATGAAGGTGAACGACAGGAAGGCGCCGAGCATCATGATTTCGCCCTGCGCAAAATTGACGACTTCGGTCGCCTTGTAGATCAGGACGAAACCGAGTGCGATCAGGCCGTAGACGCAGCCGAGCGCAATCCCGCCGATCACCTGCTGGACGAAATCGAGCATTTCTTCCCCATGTGGTTCCTTGGCGAACCACGTGTATTGCGGCCGACATTGATTGCCGGTCCTGCGTGACTGAGTATTCCGTCACGCGCTGGCGCGCGAACGCTTACTCAATCGGTTAATTAAGGTGAGATCGGTGCGCGCATGTCAAGGCGCGTGTCGATTACTTTTATGCTGCACCGCGAAGTTCGCGCGATGGCGCGAAGGCGATCAGATATTCCGCTGATCCTTCACCCGCACCGCTTTGCCCTGCGAGCGCGGAACTTCGCCGGGGGCTTTCACCGACACCTTACACGTCACGCCGATCAGCGACTTGATGTGATGCGTGACTTCCGATGCCTTTTTGGCGAGCGCGGCCTCGTCGCGCGGCGCGTCGGGGGCGATCTCGACTTCGACCGTCATGGCGTCGAGCGCCTTGTCGCGCGTCAGCACGATCTGGTAGTGCGGCGCGATGCCGGGGAAGCCGATGAGGACCGACTCCACCTGCGACGGATAGACGTTGACGCCGCGGATGATCAGCATGTCGTCGTCGCGGCCGGTGACGCGCATGATGCGGACGTGGGTGCGGCCGCAGGCGCAGGGCTCGGTGCAGAGGCTGGTGATGTCGCGGGTGCGATACCGGATCATCGGCAGCGCTTCCTTGGTCAGCGTGGTGATCACCAGCTCGCCGACCGCGCCCATCGGCAGCACGTCGAGCGTTTCCGGATCGATCGTCTCGAACAGGAAGTGATCTTCCCAGCCGTGCAGGCCGTTCTGCGCCACCGCGCATTCGCAGGCGACGCCGGGGCCCATGATCTCCGACAGGCCGTAGACGTCGACCGCCTTGATGCCGAGCCGCGCCTGCAGATCGCGGCGCATCGCATCGGACCACGGCTCGGCGCCGAACAGGCCGACGCGCAGGGGCGCGCTGCGTAGATCGACGCCCATGGTCTCGGCGACTTCGGCGATGTTGAGCGCGTAGGACGGCGTGCAGCACAGCGCATTGGCGCCGAAATCGGCGATCAGCTGCACCTGCCGCTCGGTGCCGCCGCCCGACGCCGGCACCACGGTGCAGCCGAGCCGCTCTGCGCCGTAATGCGCGCCGAGCCCGCCGGTGAACAGGCCGTACCCATAGGCGTTGTGGACGATATCGTCCGGCGACACGCCGGCGCCGACCATCGAGCGCGCCATCAAATCGGCCCAGACGTCGAGATCCGCGCGGGTGTAGCCGACCACGGTCGGCTTGCCGGTGGTGCCCGACGAGGCGTGGATCCGCGGCATCTGATTGCGCGGCACCGCGAACATCCCGAACGGATAGTTGTCGCGCAGGTCGGTCTTCTTGGTGAAGGGAAACTTCGCGATGTCGGCAAGCGAGCCGAGGTCCGAAGGCTTGACGCCGGCCGCGTCGAAGCTCTGCCGATAATGCGGCACGTCGCGATAGGCCCGCTCGAGCATTCGCCGCAGCCGCTCGAATTGCAGCGCCGCAAGCTGCGGCCGCGGCATCGTCTCGACGAGGCGGTCGTGCATGTAGACGGCGGGTTCACGCAAGGCGGGCTGAGCGCTCATCGAAACAATCCTTTGTCAGTATCCGTCAATGCAGAACGATGCGGTGGCCCCGGCGCACAGCGCGCCCCCTCTCCCGCTTGCGGGTGAGGGGTGGGGTGAGGGCGACGCGGGCACGAAGTCTCGGCCGCGCGGTGACGCCCCCTCACCCGCCGCGCAAGAGAGCGTCGACCTCTCCCCGCGCGCGGGGAGAGGTTTGCGCTGTGCTTGGTGAAAAGGCGATCTCACGACGCCACTGCTACGGCCGGCGCCTTGGCCAACTCGTAGCCGGCGGCGAGCGCGTCCAGGTTGAGGTCGAGGAAGCCGCGAGGCGAACTTGCGCGGATCACCTGCTCGACCGATTTGTGCTTACACAGGCCGGTCAGCTCGATCAGCACGGCGAGCGCGACGATGTTGGTGACGCGTTCGCTGCCGAGCTCGATCGCGGTGCGGCTGAGCGGCAGCGACAACTGCTTGCCATCGCCGGCCGGTAGCTCCGGGCACAGCCGCGTATCCGCGATCACCAGCGCACCGGCTTTCAGCCGCGGCCAGGACGGCTTCACCGCGATCTTGTCGAGCAGCACCAGATAATCGAACGCGACCGGCAGCGGATAGTCGACCTCGCCGGCCGCGACCACCAGGTCGGCGTTGCAGAAGCCGCCGCGCGAAGTCGGCTCGTAGGTCTGCGACTGCGCGACGTGGCGGCCTTCGAGCGCCAGCGCATCGGCGAGCAGCTTGGCGCTGAGCACCAGGCCCTGCCCGCCGGTGCCGCCGAAGCGCAGTTCGATCCGGGATTTCGGCATCGTCTCGCTCCTGTTACTTGGCGGCACGCGCCGCGGCGGCGGCGCGCAAGCTTGCGCCGTATTCCGGGCGATGGTTGCGGGCCAAAATGCCGGTCGGCAGATCGGTCGAGCGGAACGGCTCGTCGACGCTGTCGCGATAGGCGCTCGGCCGCATCTCGCTCTTCTGCCGCAGCACCATTTCTGACGACGAGCCCATGTCGTTCTTGCGGCCGTAGACCTCGGTGCAGTCGGACAGCACCTCGATGAAGGCGAAGCCCGGATGCTGCAGGCCGTGCTTGATCAATTCCTTCATCTTCGGCACGTGGCGCGTCACCTCGCGGCCGACGAAGCCGGCGCCGGCGGCGGTCGCCAGCGCGCAGGCATCGAAATTCGGCTCGGTGTTGCCGTGCGGCGTCGTCGTGGTCAGCCGCGTCTCCGACGTCGTCGGCGACACCTGGCCGCCGGTCATGCCGTAGATCTCGTTGTTGAGCATCAGGCAGGTCAGCTTGAGATTGCGCCGGCAGGCGTGGATCAGATGATTGCCGCCGATCGCCAGGCAATCGCCGTCGCCGGTGATCACCACGACATGCAGGTCCGGCCGCGCCAGCGCGAGGCCCGTCGCATAGGCCAGCGGGCGTCCGTGGGTGGTGTGGAAGGTGTTGGCGTCGATATAGGCCGACAGCCGCCCGGCGCAGCCGATGCCCGACACGACCGCAAGCTTGTCGCGGTCGATCTTGAGTTCATGCAGCGCCCACAGCAGCGCGCGCAGCGCCATGCCGTGGCCGCAGCCGGGGCAGAGGAAATGCGGCATCATCTCCTTGCGGAGATAATCGCGGACGTCGAAATGCGGCGCGTCGCGGAACATCTCAGACCTCCGAAGCGAGCTTGGTGGCGCTAGCTGCGATCTGCGCCGGCGTGATCGGCTCGCCGCTGATCAGATGCAGGCCCTCGACGCGGCGATCGCGCAGCAGCCGCTCGATCTCCAGCCGGAGCTGGCCGATGTTGAGTTCGGGCACCAGGATCGCCTTGGCGGTCTTGGTCGCCTCGCGCAACGCGATCTCCGGGAACGGCCACAGCGTAATGGGACGAAACAGCCCGACCTTCTTGCCCTCGGCGCGGCAGGCATCGACCGCGCGGCGCGCGGCGCGGGCGCTGATGCCGATCGCGACGATCACCACCTCGGCGTCCTCGCAGCGCACCGCCTCGTAGCTGTCGATCAGGTCGCGATGCTTCTCCAGCTTGGCGTAGAGCCGGCCGAGATTGCGCGTCACCGTTTCGGGATCCTGCGATGGGAAGCCGGTCTCGCTGTGCGTCAGGCCCGTCGTATGCGTGCGATAGCCGTCGCCGGGGCGCGGCATCGGCGGCACCAGATCGTCGCCGGCCGCATAGGGCTTGTAGCTGTCGCGCGGGCCGCTCGCCCATTTGCGCGTGGCGTGCACCGGCGGACGGCCGCCGAGCGACACCGTCTCCGAGGATTGCGCGATCACCTGATCGTACAACACGATCACCGGCGTCCGGCAGATCTCGGCGAGATCGAAGGCGCGGATGGTCTCGTCGTAGATCTCGCGCGCCGAGGCCGGCGCCAGCACGATGATCGGATAGTCGCCGTGGCTGCCGTAGCGGGTCTGGAAGATATCGGCCTGCGACGGCCGCGTCGGCATGCCGGTCGACGGGCCGCCGCGCATCACGTTGACGATGACGCAGGGAATTTCCGCACCGGCCGCGTAGCCGATGTTCTCCTGTTTCAGCGAGAAGCCGGGGCCGGAGGTCGCGGTCAGCGCCTTCACGCCGCCCATCGAGGCGCCGACCACCGCGGCCATCGCGGCGATCTCGTCTTCCATCTGGATGAAGACGCCGCCGGCCTTCGGCAGCAACACCGATAGCCGCTCGGCGATCTCCGACGACGGCGTGATCGGATAGCCGGCGAAGAACGTGCAGCCGGCGTCGATCGCGCCCTGAGCGCAAGCGGCGTTGCCGGACAGCAGCTTGGCGGCGGGCTTTTGGTGCGAACGATCGATCGCGTTCATCGCGCGGCCTCCATCATCGCTTCGGTGTCGAGATGGACGCGGATCGCGAAGTCGGGGCACAGCCACTCGCACAGCCGGCAGCCGGTGCATTTCTCCGGCGCGGTCATGGTGGCGATGCGGTCGGCGTTCAGCGTCAGGCAACGCTCCGGGCACAGCATGACGCAGATCTCGCAGCTCTTGCACCAGGCGTCGGTGATTTCGAGCCGCGCCGAATAATGCGCGTGCACCGGCACAGCTTTGGTCGCCGCGTCGTCCGGGGGCGTCGCGGTCTTCGCCTCGGCGATCCAGTTGCGGCCGAGTTCGAACGCCGCACTGTTCACCGCGATGGTCTTCTTCGGCACAAAGCTGGTGACGGTCTTCTCCCACTCCGGCAGCTCGAATTCGAGCACGGTCGACAGCGCGCCGAGCAGCACGACGTTGGCGGCGCGGTCGTTGCCGAGTTCTTCGGCCATCCGAGTGGCGTCTATCGCATAGGCTTCGGAGACGTAGGCCGAAACCTGCTCGGCGGTCTCGGTGGAGTAGCGCAGCGGCGCGCCGAGCCGGCGGTTGAGGCAGGCGAACGGCGGCACGATGCGCTTGGTGTCGCAGATGAACACGCCGGTGTCGCGCTTCAGATGGGGCAGCCAGCGCAGGCCCTCGGCCCATTCCAGCGCGATCAGCACGTCGGCCTCGCCCTTGGCAATGGTCGGCGACCACACTTTCGGCCCGAACCGGACGTGGCTGAACACGGTGCCGCCGCGCTTGGCCATGCCGTGGACTTCGCTCTGCTTGACCTCGAAGCCGTGCGCCTGCGCCAGCGACGCCAGCACCTTCGACACCATGATGACGCCCTGCCCGCCGACCCCGACGATCAGCACGTTGAAAGGTTCGGCCAGCGCCGCGTTGAAGGCGACGGGCTCGCTGTCTACATTCACGGCGATGTTGCTCTGCTCGTTCATAGCGTCACCGCCGGGCTCGCGATCTTGATGCAGTCGATGGTGCAGACCTGGGCGCACAGCGTGCAGCCGATGCACAGCGCCGGATCGATCTTGATCCGGTGGCGGCCCTCGAACCATTCGTCGCTCCAGGTCAGCGCCGGGCAGCCGAGATTCATGCAGGACTGGCAGGCGGTGCACTGGCTGGCGTTGATCTCCAGCGGCGGCCCTTTGATCTTGATCGGATCAAGCACGCAGGGCCGGTTCGAGATCAGTACCGCGACGCCCCGATAGGCGATCGCTTCGCGCAGCGCCTGATGGGTGGCGGCGAGGTCGTAACTATCGACCGTCTTGACCCATTGCACGCCGCAGGCGCGGATCAGCGCTTCGTAGTTGATCTGCGGCGCCGGATCGCCGCGCAACGTCTTGCCCGTGCCGGGATGTTCCTGGCCGCCGGTCATTGCGGTGATGTGATTGTCGAGCAGCATCACGGCGATGTTGGCCTGGTTGTAGACCGCGTCGATCAGCGCCGGGATGCCGGCGTGCAGGAAGGTCGAGTCGCCGATGGTGGCGACGACCGGCTTGGACTCGCCGGCCTTGGCCATGCCGACGGCGTTGCCGATCGACGAGCCCATCGCCACGCAGGTGTCGATGCCGCGCAGCGGATCGAGCACCGCCAGCGTGTAGCAGCCGATGTCGCCGGCGACACGGGCGCCGGAGGCGCGCACAGCCATAAAGCCCGAGGTGTGCGGGCAGCCGGCGCACAGCACCGGCGGGCGCACCACCGGCTCCGGCACCCAGGCATTGAGCGACGGCGGCGCCGGCAGGATGCCGGCCTGCACCAGACCGGCCCGCACCACTTCGGGCGAAAACTCGCCGGCGCGCGGGAAGAAGCGCTTGCCCTCGACCTTGATGCCGAGCGACGCGATCTCCTTCTCGATGATCGGCTCCAGCTCCTCGACCACGAAGACGCGCTCGACCGAGCCGCAGAAGTCGCGCAGCAATGGTTCAGGCAGCGGCCAGGAGGCGCCGAGCTTCAGCACGGTGGCGTTCGGCAGCACTTCACGGACATAAGGATAGCAGGTGCCGGCGGTGACGATGCCGAAGCTGGCGTCACCCTTCTCCCATTGGGAGATGCCCGAGACCGTGAAGTACTCCTTCAGCTTCGCCTCGCGCTCCAGCACTGCGACGTGACGGCCGCGGGCATGCGCCGGGATCATCACGTTCTTCGACGGCTTCTCCAGAAACACCCGCGGCGGCACCTCGCAGCGCAGACCGACCGAGACGGTGCTGCGGGTGTGCGACAGCCGCGTCGTGCTGCGCACGATCACCGGCGTGTCGAACTGCTCGGAGATATCGAAGGCGAGCTTAGTGAACTCGTAGGCCTCCTGCGCGTCGCTCGGCTCCAGAATGGGAAGCGTTCCGAGCAGGCCGTAGATCCGGCTGTCCTGCTCGTTCTGCGACGAGTGGATGCCGGGATCGTCGCAGACGATCAGCACCAGCCCGCCATTGACGCCGATATAGGCGAACGACATCAGCGCGTCGGCGGCGACGTTGAGGCCGACATGCTTCATCGCGCACAGCGCGCGGGAGCCAGCGAACGAGGCGCCGATCGCGACGTCGAGCGCGACTTTCTCGTTGGTCGACCATTGCGCGTGCAGATCTTCGGCCGGATAGGTCCCGAGGTTTTCGAGGATCTCGGTACTTGGCGTCCCCGGATAGGCGGCGGCGACACGGACGCCGGCTTCCCAGGCGGCACGGGCGATCGCCTCGTTACCGGTGAGCGGACGCAGCTCCTTCGGCTCGCTCACAGCCGTCGCGGCTTGCCAAGGTGTATGCATCGAGAGCTCCCCCCAAGCGCACGCCGCCGCGGCGATTAGAACTGCTGTAAAGGGGCCCTGTTTCCCAAATTTACCTTCTGTCGTATTTGCGCTAAGTCAACGGGCATGCCGATCGTACTGGTCTCTACGACGACGGACTAATCGTCCGCGACCGTTATTTGTGCTGAGTGTTATCAGTGCACTGCAAGATAGCTCCGTGCTAATCAGGAATCGATCGCAACGCGATCGCACAGTTGAACTTTGGTTGGTGGTGAGGACGCAATGACGACGGTCCCCGATAAGCATGTCGAAGCGCGGATGGCCCGGATCGAGGCCGCGGTGCAGCGGATGCAGCTCTTCATCGTGATGGTGGTCGGCATCGTCGCGATCCTGTGGTGCCTCGACCTCGCCGTGCGGCTCAATCCCGATCCGGACTCGGCCGCCTGGTTCTATGGCGGCCAGGCGATCGCCGCGGTGATCGGCATGGCGATCGCGTTCGCGTCCGCCAAGCTGATCGGCTATCCGCTGCAGGTTCTGCAGCGCGCGTAGCGGGTTTGTTGACCGCGCGCGCGACGATTTTTCACGGGGCGGCGCGTCGCGCGAGGACCCATTTCGGCCGGAAAGCTGCTAGACTGTGAACGCGGATGGGTGCCGCTGCGGGTTGATATGCGTCGAGTTGTCAAGAAAGCTGTGGCTGCTCCGCGCGTTGCGGGGCACAAGACGGCCGTCAAATCTGCGCGTGCCACGGCCCGCCAGCCAGTCTCCGACTCCATTTCCCTCACGGCGAACAGCACGACAACCGACGCGTTCAAGACGATCGCTGCCGCACTTCTCGCGCGGATCGCCTCGCAAAAGCCGGGCGTCGCGCAGCACGACCCGACCGCCGTGCACCAAATGCGGATCGCGCTTCGACGCATGCGGGTGGTGATCACGATCTTCGCTCCGCTGGTGCACGGCCCCGAGACCGAGCGACTGAAACGCGAGCTGAAATGGCTGACCGGACGGCTGGGCCCGGCGCGCGACCTGCACCTGATGGATCTGAAGCTGCGGGAGACAGACGGCGCCGGCTCGCCGGCGTTCCGCAAGCGCGTCGCGGCCGACCGCGCCAGCGCCTTCGCCACCGCGGGCCGCGCTGTCACCGACAAGCGCTTCGACAAGCTGCTGGCCGATTTGCAGCAGTGGGTCGAGGCGGCGGGCCAGGCGCAGACCGCGCAGGAGGTGCCGGCCAGGGCCAAGACGTTCGCAAAACGCACGCTGAAGCGCCGCGCCAAACGGCTGATCCGCAAACTCGATCGGTTGGACGAGCTGAACGACGAACAGCGCCACCGGGTGCGGATCGCCGCCAAGAAGCTGTACTACACGGCCGGCTTCTTCGAGGGCCTGTTCGACGGGCATAAGAGCGCTAAGCCGCTGGCGAAGTTCAGCAAGCGCCTGAAGAAGCTGCTGGACGCACTTGGCGCGCTCAACGACGCAGCTGTGCAACGCGACCTGGCGACGAACGTTGCGAACCGATCGGGGCTGAGCGCCAAGGGCGATGGCAAGGTCAAGCAAGCCGCTAAGGAGGCCGCCGAGGATCTGGCAGCCGGCGGCGACAGCCGCGATGCTCAACTCAAGGCCGCGCTGAAAGTGGCCCGACGGCTTGCGGATGCTCCGATTTTCGGGGATTGACCGCGCAGCTCTCGATCCTTGTCATGGCACGTCGTCTTCACGCGAACCGGGACCGCTTCGCTCGATCACGCTATAATGGACCGCATGCAGCCTGATCCGCACACGCTCGTCGATGCCACGACGACCTCGCGCTTCGCCGTAACCCGGCGTTGGCTGGCGCGTGCCTCAGGCTGGGCCGCGAAAGCGACGTTCCGAATCAAACGCGGGAGCCCGGAGCTGACCATCGCGGAGCTCGGCAAGAGCTGGCAGTTGACCGAATTGCAGCGCACCGCGCTGCAGCAGCTCGGCGCCGCCAAGCCGGGCGCGGCGTTCATCGACGAGAAAGTCGGTGATATGAACCGGGCCGCACTCCACCGCTCCGCCTTCGTGCTCAATGCCGCGACGCATCTGTTGTTCGTCGATCTCGGCGCGCAGCTGCTGTTGTCGCTGTGGGAGCTGAAGGCCGCGCTGGTGATCGGCAATCTTCTCCTGGCGTTGCTGGCGCATTGGCAGATGCGCACGCATTTCCGCGCACTATTGGCCGGGCCGCGGGCGCTGCCGAAGAAGCGGCGGATGTGGGGGCTGTTGTCCAATCCGCGCTACAACAAGGCGGTGAAGAAGAGCTCCAAGCCCTATGCGCGCAGTGCCTGGAAGGAGCAGACGCTGTACCGCACCGCGTATTTCGGCAATGCGTTGCTGATCTTCCTCGGCTCGCAGTTCATCCTGCCACCAGAGCGACTGATCTTTCCGTTCGGCTTCCTGATCGGCAAGATCACCGGGCTGATCACCACGATCGTCGTGTTGTTCGACGGTTGGCGCGGCATCCGCGCCGGCGACGACGCGCGCCTCGCCCGCGAACGCGAAGTTTCGGTGTATCGAAATCTGAAGATCTGACGCGGCCTCGCTATCACGAGAGCGTTGCGTCCGACAGGGACACCTAGAACGGCCTCACGCTGAGCTAGCGCATTTCGGACTGCTTCGCCTTCTCCGCCTCTCGCTTCCGATCCAGCCGTTTGCCTTGCCATTCCAGCACAAGCCAGCTGCCGGCAAACATGGCGAGGATCAGGATTTCGAAGTAGTTGAAGGCGCTGTCGCTGTTCATTGCGGGCGATCCTTGTCGCGTTCGGCGCGGGCGCGGTCGAGGCGTTTGCCTTGGCGCTCGAGGATCAGCCAGCCGCCGATCAAGCAGGCGAACACCAGGATCAATTCGATCAGGCCGTAATAGTTCTCCATGGCCGCCTCCGGCAGCTACTCGGGGTTCAGCTCCAGCTCACCAGCGGCGGCATCGAGCTCATGATGGTTTCGGTGTTGCCGCCGGTCTGCAGGCCGAACATCGTGCCTTTATCGTACAAGAGGTTGAACTCGACATAGAGGCCGCGGCAGGCGAGCTGCTGGGCGCGCTCCTGCTCGGTCCACGGCTCGACCATGCGCTTGCGCACGATCTTCGGATAGATGTCGAGCAGCGCCGAGCCGACGTCGCGGGTGAAGGCGAAGTCGCGTTCGAAATCGCCGCTGTTGAGGTGATCGTAGAAGATGCCGCCGACGCCGCGTGCGGTGCCGCGATGCGGCAGGAAGAAGTAGGTGTCGGCCCATGGCTTGAACTTGGCGTAGTAGGTCGGGTCGTGCGCGTCGCACGCGGCCTTCATGGCGGCGTGGAAGATTGCCGCGTCCTCGGCCTCCTGGCTGCGCTGCTCGGGCAGCATCGGCGTGAGATCCGCGCCGCCGCCGAACCAGCCCTGCGACGTCGACAGAAAGCGCGTGTTCATGTGCACGGTCGGCACGCGCGGGCTGCGCGGATGCATGATCAGGCTGATGCTGGTCGAGACGTAGTCGCGGGTCACGCCGTCGCCGGGCAGGTTCTTGGCCATCTCGGGCGTCAGCGTGCCGTTGGCCGACGAGGTGTGAATGCCGATCTTCTCGAACAGCCGTCCGTTCGTCAGAAAGCCGCCGACCCCGCCGCCGGCGCCGGTCTTGCGCTGCCACGGCTTGTAGCTGAAGGTCGCGGGCTCGCCGGGAAACAGCTCGGCCGGCGCCTCGCGCTCCAGCGTCTCGATCTCGGCGCAGATCCGGTCGCGCAGGCCTTCGAACCAAGCCCGCGCGCGGCTGCGCCGGTCCTCGATATGGCCATCGGGTGCGGTGGCCAGGTCGGTATCAATTGTCATCGTGTCATCCGTTGCGCGTTCCCCTGTTACCGGTATCACGTCACGGGCGTCGATTCGAGAGCTTTGAGACCTGTCGCCGTAGGCCCTACGGCGCTGCACCGACGACCATTGCGGCGCCGAGCGATGGCGCGAGCCCGAGGCCGAGCAGCGCGATCGTCGCCGACAGCACGGCCGATGCCGTCAGGATCAGCAGCAACCGGTGCGGCGCATAGGCATGGATGGCCGCCATCAGGATGACCGCAGCCATCGCGTAGCAGCTCCAATAGATCGGGCCGAGCTGAAGGTCGCCGCCGATCGCCGCAGCGCCGGACAGTGCGACGCAGGCCGCGGCGATGATGCGGAGGATCGTGCACCGGGCGTGCCCGCCGGCGCCCGCTCGCCATCGCGCGGGCCACGCATGGACGTGGCGATGCATCGTGAGGCTGACGAGGCCGAGGCCCGTCAGCATCAGCAGCGAGGACAGCAGCCCCTTCATCTGCCCAACCAGATCGCGGCGATCAGCAGCGCGATCGACAGAGCGAGATGGCGGCACATCCGCCTCACATCGCGGGCGCCGAACGCATACAGCACGACGATCGTGAAGACGGCGAACGAGACAAGCGATGTCCACAGAATGGCTTCGGTGCGCTCCAGCGGCAGCCACAACGGCACCGCGCCGGCAAACAGATAGGCCACCGCGTAGCCGCCGGGAACGGCGGCGACGAGGCGAACCGCAAGGGAGGTCGCGCCGCGACGCGCAGCAGGACGGCTCATCGTGCCCCTGCCCCGCGCCGCTGCGGAATCCGGCGCAGATTCATCCAGAAAAGCCACGCCATCACCGCCCCAACCGCGATGATCACGCCGTGAAACGACAGCACGATCGCGTCGCCATCGCGGATCGCCCGGCTGATCCCGCGCGTCATCGCCTCGTCGAGCGGGGCAACCGCCGCCGCGACACCCACGGCGACACCCCACAGGATCGCCCACAGACGACGCAGCGCCGTCTGGACGCCGTCGACGCTCGTCATGCGGGAGCGCGACGCCGCCAGAAGGCAGACCGCCACAACGATGCAGCCGAGCCACGCGACGAAGAAGATGGTGACCTCGGTATCGGCGCGGCCCGGCATCAGCGGTGGCAGCAACCGGTTGGCGACGAAATACGCACCGAGCGCCGTGGCCATTCCGGCGATCACGCCGGCATTGACCGCATCGACGCCGAACGCGACCAGCACGCCGCGGCCGGAAGCGCCCGCCGCCGCGAAGGCCTTGAAGTGCTTGATGCGCCGCTTGGTGCCCCACAAGGTCGTTCCGGTCGCGATCACGGCCGAGCTGACACAGGCCATGACGAAGTAGATCCAGCGCAACCCGAGATCGGCGAATTTGATTTCGTGGATGATCCGGAAGACACGGTGGGTGACGAAAGCGGGCCGGCCCCGCTCCGGCGTCCGTTCGATGATCTCACCACTGACACCGTCGAAGCTGAGGCGATCGCTTTCGCCCCACAGCACGCGTTGCGACATCCGGCTGACCTCGACCTTCGCTGCGGCCGTGCCGGGAGCCCGCACGCTGATGTCGGTGACGATCGGGCGATCGGGCGCGGTGTCTTGCAGCCGGGCAAGAGTTCGCGACATGTCCGTCGGCGCCGCCGGCTCCGACGACGTGATCGGCTGAGCAACGGCTCGAGGCGAGGCTGCTCGAAAGAACCCGGCCTGATCGCCGCCGAAGGCCAGGTCGATGCCGCCGGGCATCCAGATGAACCACCAGATGACCAGGCCGCTGTAAGTAATCACCAGGCAGAACGGCAGGACCGCAATTCCGCAGACCGTGTGCGCATCGAGCCAGGCCCGCGGCGCGGGCCGCAACGGCCTGAACGTGAAGAAGTCCCGGAAGATATCGGCGTGGATGATGACGCCGCTGACCAGGCCGATCAACATCGCCATCGCCAAAGCTCCGACGATCCAGATTCCGGCGCGGCCGAGCAACAGCCCGTAGTGAAACCGGTAGATCATCGATCCGCCCCGCGTCTCGCGCGGCGAGAGCTGCTGGCCGGAGGCGTCGACATAGATCGATTTCAGCCGGTCCTTGGGGCCCTGCTGCCATCGCAGCCGCAGAACAGGAGCGCGGTCCGCCGGCAGTTCAATCAGCCATCGCGCCGCACCCGGCGCAAGCGACTGCAGAGTCCGCTGGCCGACGGCGACAAGATCGCCGGACTCCATGGGGACATGGAGCTCCGGCATCATCCAGTAGTCGATCTCGTACCGGAACACGGCGAGCGTTCCGGACACGAAAATGGCGAACAGAAGCCAGCCGAACACCAGGCCGCACCAGGTGTGCAGCCAGGTCATCGATTGGCGAAACGTGATCAGCATCGGCGCTTGAACGTCTCGCTGCCGAGCCCGCGCCCCCTCACCATTTCGACGACACCTTGAGGATCACACTGCGCGGCTCACCGTAACGATTGCCGGACGACACCGTGTTGACGTACTGATAATAGGTCTGATCGAACACGTTGGTGGCCGTGAGGGTCGCCCAGACGTTCGGCGTGAACTGGTAGCCGATCTGCGCGGTGAACACCTGATAGCCACCGCTCTGCTCGATGCGGATCGCGCCGCTCCGCGTGTAGAACGAGCTCACGATCCGCGCGCCGCCGGCGACGCTGAGGCCGCGCAGAGGTCCGCCTTCGAACAGATAGCGCGACCACAGATTGTAGCTGTGGGCGGGCGTCAGCGTCTGGAACGGCAGCCCCTCGTTGGTGATCGAGTCCTTCAGGTACTCGGTCTTGGTGTACGCATACCCCGCCGTCAGATCCCACCCCGGCAGCAGCCGGCCGGTGACTTGCGTCTCGAAGCCGCGGCTTTCCGCCTCGCCGGCGGCGATCGAGAACGACGGATTGGCCGGATCGGTCAGGGCACGATTGACGTCGTTGATCTTGAAGACGGCGAAATGAGCGTTCACGCGGCCGTCGAGCAGGCTGGTCTTGATGCCGACCTCCTTCTGCGACCCGGTGCGCGGCGGCAGCACGGTTCCGGCCGCGGTGACCTGCGTCTGCGGCGTGAAGATGTCGGCGTAGGACGCGTACAGCGCGACCTGCTTGGTGACGTCGACCACCACGCCGTAGTTCGTCGTCAGCTTGTTGGAGATTTCGGCTGCGGACGAGACGGTGCCTCTCAGATTATTCCGGCTTTCGGTCTCCCACTGGCTCAGCCGGCCGCCTCCGATCAGGGTCAGCCAATCGAGCGGCTTGAACCGCATCTGGCCGTAGACGCCCGACTGCGTCTCGGTGGTCCCGCTGTCGGCGGCGTACGGAATGGTCACATACGGGATCGGCACCGGGTTGAAGATATTCTGGGTGACGGTGCCGCCAGAGCCGTTGCGCAGACGATAGTCGAACTGCCGCCAGTCGGCGCCGAGCGTCACGTTCGACGTCTGTCCGAGAAACTCGAACGGCGTCGTGATGTAGCCGTCGACGACCTGATTGCGTTGAGACGGTGTCAGCCTGATACGATTGAGCCGTCCGTTGCCGGTGACGGGGTCGATCGCGGAGGCGGGCGTTATATAGGTCGCGTCGCTGTCGCGGTCGGTGTTGCGATAGCTGACCTTGGCCTTGCCGCCATTGTCGAACTTCTGCTCGAGTTCGACGAAGCTGTCGACGCTGGTCGATGTCCAGCGATTCCAGTCGGCGCCGTACATCGAGGTCCGCGGCACCGGAACCAGCTGGCCGGTCGGGTATGCGGGAAAGCCGAAGAACGCCAGATAATCGGTCTTGGTGTAGGTCGACCCTGCCGACAGCGTCAGGCTCTCTGTCAGATCGTATTCGAGCGTACCGTAGATCGTCGGGCGCTTGTAGAAGCTGGGCTGATAGAACAGGTTCTTGTCGTCGAATGCGCCGACGATGCGCCCGCGCAGCCGCTTGTCGTTCGTCAGCGGGCCGGTGACGTCGAATTCGCTGCGCTTGGCGTCGAACGATCCGTAGCTCGCGCTGCCCTGAAACTGCCAGATGTCGAGCGCGCGCTTGCGTACCAGATTGATATTTCCGCTCGGGTTGCCCGAGCCGGTGAACAGCGCGTTCGGCCCTCTGAGAACTTCCACGCGATCGAACGTGTACAGATCCGGAAACGAGAAGAAGTTGTTGACGTTGGACGTGACGCCGTCGAGCTGGATGGTGTCGAGCTTGTAGCCACGGCTGTAGATATCCGCGCGACCGGCATCGGCCTCCAGCACCGTCATGCCGGTCACGTTGCGCATGGCGTCTTCGACCGTGGTCAGGTTCTGCTCGTCGAGCCGCCGCCGCGTCAGCACGCTGATCGACTGCGGCGTGTCCTTGATGGACGCGCCGGATTTCGACCCGACGCTGGCGCGCGCGGCGGTGTAGGATTTGCTGTTCTCGGTCGCGTTCTCATCCTTCGAATGATTGACCGGCTTCGGCTCGCGCTCCGGCGCGGGCAACGGCGTCACCACCCGCGGCGCCGCCGTCGTGCGGACCGGCGTCACCCGGCGCTGCCGCGGACGCTCTGCGCGCTGCGCCGGAGCATCGACCGTGACGGGCGGAAGATCCGCCTGGGCGACCGCCGTATCTGCCTTGATCAGCGCAACGCTATTCAACGCGCCGAGTGCGATGACGCTCAGCAATCTGTAATTTCCAATCAAAACGCACGCCCAGCCTGATGCCGGCCCCCGCCAGCTGCGGGCGCGGTTATAGGCTGCCAGCTATGCGCTCAACCGCTCAGCGGATTGGAATACCTTCAGACAAGCGCTTGGGAAACGCTGCGAAGAGCCGTCGCAATTGGTCGCGATGACTCGGAAAATACCGTTTTACAAGGCGTGCTTTGGCTGCGCGCGCCGAACGGCACGTCTGTCCATCAGCCGCTGCGCGCGACTTAGAATCCATTTAGTCAACGCCGCGGCCGGCCGCGCAGCACGCGGCGACGCCGTTGATCGGCTTGATCGGTGCCGAATCGAAGGCTCAGCGGAGGGAGATGCGCGCCGGTCTCACACGACCGCCGCGCGATCCAACTACACGCGGCTGCGCTGCATCTGGTCGCGGCGCTCGAGCCGCGTGAACAGGTCGACCAGCCAGGCCACCTTCTGCTCGACTGGATTGACCTTCTGGCGCGGCGGCAGGTCGCGGACCGGATGGGCGATCACGGCGTCGATCAGGAAGCGGGTTTCTTCCATGTCGCCGAACTTCGCCGGCAGATAGTTCGCCGGGGCCCATTCGGTTTCCTGGAAGGCGAGCATCCGCGCCAGCACCGCGAGCTTGCGGCCAGTCGACACCACCGCGCGAGACGACACCGAATCGAGGCCCGAACGCTCGACCTCACGGCCGATCTCGGCATACAGGGCGCGCGCCGCGAAGATGCCGGGACGGCACGCGCGCGGCAAATTGGCGATGCCGAGGGTGGCGCGATCGTACAGCGCGTCGGCGGTGTCGATCAGCCGCTTGACGATGCCGGCGATCACCGGCGTGAATTTCGGATCGGTGAGCCAGGTTTCCGGATCGAGGCCTGCCTCGCGCATCCACGACAGCGGCATGTAGATGCGGCCGGCACGGGCGTCCTCGCCGATATCACGGGCGATATTGGTCAGTTGCATGGCGCAGCCGAGATCGCAGGCGCGGGCGACGATGTCGGGTTTACGCTGGCCCATCACCAGCGTCATCATCACGCCGACGGTGCCGGCGACGCGGGCGCAGTAGGAATACAGATCCGACAGCGTCTCGTAGCGGCGGCCTTCGGCATCCCATTCCAGCCCTTCGATCAGCGCCTGGGGAATCGCCGGCGGAATCGAGAACCGCGCGATGACGTCGGCGAAGGCCCGGTCGGACGGAAAGTCGCGCGGCAGGCCGCGATAGGCCCGATCGAGCCGATCCTTCAGCACTTCGACCGCGGCGGCGCGATCGAGCCCGAGATCGACGGCGTCGTCGGCGACGCGGCAGAACGCATACAGCGCGATCGCCGGATCGCTGATCCGGCGCGGCAGCACCATCGAGGCGGCATGAAAGGTGCGCGATCCTTCCTTGATCATCTCGCGACAGGCGAGCATGTCGGATTGGGCCAGCAGGTCGGATTGCAGACTCATGGTGTCACCAGACTGTTGGCCTCGGGGACCAGGGAATCGAGGACGCGTGCGGACGACAGCACGCCGGGAAGCCCGGCGCCGGGATGCGTGCCGGCGCCGACGAGATACAGATTCTTGACGTCTTCGCTCTGATTGTGCGGCCTGAACCAGGCGCTCTGCCACAGCACCGGCTCGAGCCCGAACGCAGCGCCGCGGAACGACGACAGCCGGTCCTGGAAATCGAGCGGCGTAGTGATCTTCGAACTCACCACCTCGTCTTCGAGACCGGGCAGAACGGTGGCGCCCAGCATCTTGGCAATCGAGGCGCGATACGGCTCGGCCTTGCTGTGCCAGTCGATGTCGCCGAGCAGATTCGGCACCGGCGACAGCACATAGAAGGTGTCGCAGCCGGGCGGCGCCAGCGACGGATCGGTCGCGGTCGGGCGATGCAGATACAGGCTGAAATCGTCGGCGACGATCTTGCGGCCGAAGATGTCGCTGATCAGCTCGCGATAGCGCGGGCCGAGCAGGATGGTGTGATGCTTGACGTCCTCGTAGCGGCGCTTCGTGCCGAAGTACCAGACGAACAGGCTCATCGAGTAGCGCGAGCGTTCGATCTTGGCATCGGTCCAGCGCTTGCGCGCCTCCGGCGCCAGCAGATAGCGATATGTCGAGGCCGAATCGGCGTTCGACACCACGATGTCGGCCTTGATCACTTCGCCGTCGGCGAGCTTGACGCCGGTGGCGGTGCCGTTCTCGACGACGATCTGCCGGACGTCCTGATTGTACAGGATGCGATTGCCCTGCCCTTCGATCAGCCCGACGATGCCGGTGATTAGCGCGCCGGTGCCGCCCATCGCCGAATGCACGCCCCACTGCTTTTCGAGATAGGTGATCAGGCAGTACACCGAGCTCGACATGAACGGGTTGCCACCGATCAGCAGCGGATGGAAGCTGAACACCTGCCGAAGCTTCGGATCCTTGAAGTACTTGGCAACGAGACCATAGACGCTGCGATAGCTCTCGAGCCGGATCATCGCCGGGGCGATCTTGAGCATGTCGGTAAAGCGGCTGAACGGCTGGTCGCCGAGCTGCTCGAAGCCGACCTTGAATATCTCGTGCGACGCCGCCATGAAGCGGTCATAGGCCGGCACGTCGTCCGGACAGAACTTGGCGATCTGGTCGAGCACCGCGTCACGGTCGTCGGAATAATCGAAGAACGTGCCGTCGTCGAAGCGGATGCGATAGAACGGCGACATCGGCTTGAGCGTGATGTCATCCGACATCCGCTTGCCGCACAGCTTCCACAACTCTTCGAACAGATACGGCGCGGTGACGATGGTCGGGCCGGCGTCGAACGAGAAGCCGTCCTGCTTGTGGACGTAGGCGCGACCGCCGGGCGCATCGAGCTTTTCGAGAACGGTGACTCGGTACCCTTTAGCGCCGAGCCGGACCGCGGCAGCCAGGCCGCCAAAGCCGGAACCGATCACCACTGCATGCGGCGCGCGGTCATTAAGAGTATGCGGAGCGGGTGTTGGAGCGGGATCGAGCATGGGCACCACTGTAACGAAAAATTGACAGCTGAACCAGTCCAAATGTGTAACGCAAACGTTACACCGGTGTCTTTGATCTATTCGACATTTTTCGAACTCCGGCGCGAATATCGCACGATCAGGTCGGCGATCAGTTGCGGCTGCTCCTCGTGGGCCAGATGGCCAAGCCCCGGGATCCGCTCCACCACAGCTTTTGTCTGAATTTCCTGCACCTTACGGGCAACCGAGGGCGGTATAGCCCGGTCGCCATCAGCGGCGATCAGCACCAATTGCGGCTTCAAGCCTGGCAGAGCATGAAGCAGCGGTTCCAGATCCCAGTTCGCCATCATCCGCAGCGCGGCGGCGACATGGCCGGAATTTCCGACCAGCTTGCCGTACAGCTTCAGTCCCTGCGCATCGATCGTCGAGCCGGTATTGCCGATCAGCCGCTCGACCGCGCCGCGCGAGCCGGCCTGCCAGGCGAACAGGCTGGGCACGAACGGATTCAGCACCAGCATCTTGGCCAGCGGCGAGAAGAAGTTCGCGGCCGGCCCGCCATAGGGCAGGAACGCGCCGTTAAGGCTGATCAGCAGCCGCGGCGAGATCGCGCCGTCGAGGCACATCCGCGCGGCGATCGCGGCGCCCGCGGAGTGTCCGACCACGATGTCCGGCGACACGCCGAGCACCCGCAGCAACGCGGCAAGATCGGCCGCCATGCCGGGCAGCGACAGCCGATGCGCCCGCGGCGCCTGGGTGAAGCCGTGGCCGGGCAGATCCGGCGCGATGACCTGATAGTCCTTGGCCAGCAGCGGCATCAGGCCGCGCCAGGAGTGGGACGCCGCGCCGGTGCCGTGGATCAGCAGCAGCGCCGGCGCGCCCGCCGACCCCATCTGCTGCACATGCCAGCGAAAGCCGCCGGCCTCGACGAACCGGCTGGCCTCACGATGCGGCCAGTCGGCGCCGTCGCGGCTCCAGACGAGATCGCTCATCGCCCGACCTCAGACCGACGCCGCCCCCGTGACACGCGCGAGGAATTCGTCGTAGGCGCGCATGAATTCGCCGGGAACTTCGAAATGCGGCATCGCGCCGGTCTGGAAGATGGTGACGGTCCAATTTGGCCGGCCTTCGACCGTGCTCTTGAATCCGTAATCGACGAAGTCACCGCGCACGCCGTGGCTGAACCACACCGGCATCTGCAGATCCTGATAGATCCGCAGGATGTCCTGGCTGAACAGGAAGCCTGAGACGAAGTAATAAGGGGCGTGCTGCGCGCCGGGCTGATGCGTCGTCAGATAGTCGTAGTCGAGCATGCCCTGGTCGATGTTCGGCGAGCCGAACGCCTTCTTCAGGAACCAGCCGATCACCGGCTTGGCGGTGAGCGCCTTGAAGATGCCCTCGCTCCACAGCGGGTTCTCGAAGAACGAATGCAGCCACGGAATCGCCCGCGACCCGCGGGTCCAGCGCTGATTCCGCTTGTCAAAGCCGGTCGGCGCGACCAACGCGAGCGTGCGGAACGCGTCCGGCGTCTCGCTCGCCGCGCGTGCGAGAAACTCACTGCTCAGCGACAGCGCCAGCGCGTCGATCTTCTGGCCGGGATGCGCCTTTTGAATCTCGACAACTACGGAATGTATCGCATCCGTCATCATCCGAATTGTGTATTGACGCTTTGCACGCGACGAATGACCAAAGCCCGGCATCTCCACCGCATAGACTGGGCGGCTTTTCGCGTAGTTTTCGAAGATCGGTTTGACTTCGTAAGCCGATCCGGCGGCGTTGATGCTGTGGATCAGCAGCAGCGGAGGCTGCGACGACGGTTCGGCCGGCGCCGCCGACCAATAGGTCAGCCGCCCTCCAAAACTGTCGATGTCGTGCTTTTCGCCCGGCACCGGCGGCGGCAGGGCCAACCCCTGTCTGTGGGTTGCGGGGGATGCTGGGGTGGTTGCGGTTTCGCTCATCTCGAAATTCCTATTCGCGGCGCCTCCGCCGCAGGTCGGCGTGGTCAAGACGGTGTTCGCAGTGTATCAGACCGTCAAGGTCGCTTGTCGTAAAACAGTGGGTAGATCTCTTGACACAGAATCTGGTGACGAAACCGTTCATGGAAGTGCTTTCCGGCAACCGGCAGGCCTCTCCCCCGATGTGGATGATGCGGCAGGCCGGTCGCTATCTGCCGGAATACCGCGCGACCCGCGCCGAGGCCGGTAGCTTCCTCGATCTGTGTTACAATTCAAAGCTTGCCGCCGAAGTCACGCTGCAGCCGATCCGGCGCTTCGGCTTCGACGCCGCAATCATCTTTTCGGACATTCTGGTGGTGCCCCATGCGCTCGGCCGCGCGGTGCGGTTCGAAGTCGGTGAAGGCCCGCGGCTCGATCCTCTGGATACGCCCGACAAGGTCGGCACGCTCAACCAGGCCATCGACCTCGGCAAGCTCGAGCCGGTGTTCGAGGCGCTGCGTATCGTCCGCAGCGAACTGCCGAAGGAAACCACGCTGATCGGCTTCTGCGGCTCGCCGTTCACGGTCGCCACCTACATGGTGGCCGGTCAGGGCACGCCGGATCAGGCTCCGGCCCGGCTGATGGCCTATCAGCATCCCGGCGCGTTCGCGAAAATCATCGACGTGCTGGTCGAGAGCTCGATTCAGTATCTGCTGAAGCAACTCGAAGCCGGCGCCGACGTGCTGCAGCTGTTCGACACCTGGGGCGGCATTCTGCCGCCGCGCGAGTTCGAGCGCTGGGTGATCGAGCCGACGCGGCGTATCGTCACTGGCGTGCGCAAGCAGGTGCCGGGCGCCAAGATCATCGGCTTCCCGCGCGGCGCCGGCGCGCTGCTGCCGGCCTTCATCGAGCGCACCGGCGTCGACGCCGTCAGCATCGACTGGACCGCCGAGCCGAACCTGGTCCGCGAGCAGGTTCAGACCAAGGTCGCAGTGCAGGGCAATCTCGATCCGCTGTTGCTGATCGCCGGCGGCGCGGCGCTCGACGAAGGCGTCGACGACGTGCTCAAGAACTTCTCCGCCGGCCGTCACATCTTCAACCTCGGCCACGGCATCACGCCGGACGCCTCGACCGCGCATGTCGAGCAGATGGTGAAGCGGGTCCGCGCCTACAAAGGCTGAGCCCCCGCGTTACGCGATGCCTGATCTAAGCCGGCGCACCAGCGCCGGCTTTTTCGTTGAGCTTATGACTTCGTCATGGCCGGGCTTGTCCCGCCTGCGCGGCCGAATCCGCTTCGGCGCGGCGAAGGCCCGGCCACCCACGCCATTTGCCATCAGAACAACAAACTCTCCGTCATTGCGAGCAAAGCGAAGCAATCCAGAGGCGCCGTGCACCGGGCTGGATTGCTTCGTCGCTTCGCTCCTCGCAATGACGATTGGGCTGGAGCCGGCGAATTTAGCCGAATGAATTATCAGCCCATCCGCGCTGCGGCGGTGACGGCTTGGGCCAGCACGGTCGCATCGGCGTGCGGCAGCGGCAGGTAGCGGGCGTCCATTTCCTTGGCGAAGGCTTCGGCCTGCGGGCCGGGGCGCGGCGACATGTCGATCACCACCGAGTTGATGCCGGCGACGCGGAATTGCCGCGCCGAGGTCTTGGCATCTTCTTCCGCCTGCGGCCGGCCCGGCGCGCCGTCGCGCGCGATGTTGGCGCGGCCGTCGGTGAGGACGATGACGGTCGGCGTCTGGCCTTTGCGCTTGATCGAGTCGGCCATCATGAACGCGGTGTCGAGCCCGGCCGCGAGCGGCGTGCCGCCGCCGCCCGGCAGGCCGGCGAGGCTGCGCTTGGCGCGCGCCAGCGACCGCGTCGGCGGCAGCAGGACTTCGGCGATTGTGCCGCGGAACGATACCATCGCGACCTGATCGCGTCGCACGTAGCAGTCCGCAAGTAACAACTCGACCGCGCCCTTGGCTTCGGCGAGGCGATGCAGCGCCGCGGAGCCCGAGGCGTCGACCACGAAGATCGTGATGGTCTCGGTGCGCTGCTTGAAGCGCGCGATCCGGAAATCGTCCTTCTCCACCAGCACGCGCGGCTTGGTGCCGGGCCGAGACTCGGCCTGACGCCGGCGCAGCGGCTGCCACGGCGCGGCGGCGCGCAGCGTTTCGATGACGTTGAGCTTGCTGCCGTCGCGCAGTTCGCCGCGCAGCGAGCCGGCGGGCCGGCCGCGCTTCTTGGACTTCTGCAATTCGCCTGCTTTGCCGGCCGAGCGCGACCGCGAGCGTCCCGCGGAAGCGCGCAGCGCTTCGAGCACGCCGGGCGGCATCGCGGCCTTCACGGCAGCGAGAATGACTTCGTCGAGCGCCTTGTCGAGATCGGGAGTCGGCGGCTCTTGCTGATCGTTGTTGTCGGCGTTGTCGTCCGGCGGCGGCGGCTCGGGTGGCGGCGGCTCGTCGGACTGATCGGGCGGCTCCTGCTGCGGAAACACGGTGGCGCGCGGCGCCAGCACGAGGCGCGCAGCGAGGGTGATGTCGTCCTGCTCGATGGTCCGGCGATCGAACAGCGCGGCGCTCGCCTTGGCGGCGCGGATCGCCAGCAGCGGCGCACGCAGCGACACGATGCCGAGCGCGGCCGCGGCGGTGCAGATCGCCTCGATCTGCTCGCTCTCGACCTTGATGCCGGCAAGCCGCCCGCGCGCCTCCGCGATGGCGTCGAGCTCGACCGGAAAATCCTCGGTCTCGCGCCAGGCGAACTGATCCAAATCCAGATGAAAGCCGAGCCGGTCGCGCAGGCCGGCCGGCGCGAACTCATCCTCGATGCCCTCGTCGAGCGCCACGACGCCGAACCGCGCCGGCATCCGCAGCGACAGGCCGTCGCGCTCCACCGCGGTTTCCTGCGCGTCCATCGCGGCGGTGAGATACACGTTGGTCGACGATTGCAGCCGCTCGGCCATCGCCACCACCAGCACGCCGCCGTCGGTTTCCGCCAGCAGACCACGCTCGGCGACCGGGCGGCCGGCGAGCAGCGTCGCGGACAGATCGAGACCGCCGAGCAGGCGGCCATCGGCGATGTGCAGCGGCAGATTCCTGTAGGGCTGATCAGGCGGCAGCGCGGCGCGTAGCAGCGCCATCCAGCGGTCGCGCACCGGGCCGGCGCGCGAGCGCAGCAGCACGCCGCCGGTGCCGACCGGGTCTACCGCGAACAACTGCGCCGCGGTCACCGCATCGGACCATGCTGGCGAAATGCTCATCCGAAGATTTCAGCGATCGCCCGATCGACACGCACGCTCGATCCGGCGTCGTCCAGAGGATTCCGCCGCAGCCGATGCCGCAGCGCTGACGGCGCAATCCGTTTGAGGTGATCGTCGGTGACGATCTTGTCGTGCTCCAACGCAGCGAGCGCACGCGCCGCCCGCATCAGCGTGAGCTCACCGCGCAGGCCGTCGGTGCCGAGCGTCATGCACAGCTTGGCAGCACGCTCCAGCGCAGCGTCGGGGACGCTCACGTCGGGCAGCCGCTCCTTGGCCTGGGTGATCTTGCGGCGCAGCTTGCCTTCTTCCTTCGTCCACGTCTCGATGAAGGCAGCGGGATCGTTCTCGAACGAATCGCGGCGGCGCACGACTTCGATGCGTTCCGGCAACGTATCGGGGGTTTTCACTTCCACCGACATGCCGAAGCGGTCGAGCAGTTGCGGGCGCAGTTCGCCCTCTTCCGGGTTGCCGGTGCCGACCAGCACAAAGCGCGCCGGATGGCGAATGCTGAGACCTTCGCGCTCGACCACGTTCTCGCCCGAAGCGGCGACGTCGAGCAGCAGATCGACGAGGTGATCCTCGAGCAGATTAGCTTCATCGATGTAGAGGAAGCCGCGATGCGCGCGGGCCAGCAGGCCCGGCTCGAACGCCTTCTCGCCCTTGGCGAGTGCGCGTTCGAGATCGAGCGCGCCGACGACGCGGTCTTCGGTCGCGCCGAGCGGCAGATCGACCACCGGCACCGGCACCTGCGCGGTCTTGACCTTGCCGTGCTTGGCCTTCTCCTTGCACTCTTCGCAGTAGCGCTCGGGCTGGTCGGGATCGCAATTGTAGCGGCAGCCGACGACCGTCTTCATCTTCGGCAGCAGCGCGGCGAGCGCGCGCACGGCAGTCGACTTGCCGGCGCCGCGATCGCCGAACGCCAACACGCCGCCGACCTTCTGATCGACCGCCGCGATCAGCAAGGCGAGTTTCATCTCTTCCTGGCCGACGATGGCGGAGAACGGGAATACGATCGCCATGGGATGGGTTACTCCGGCCGCGTTTTTTCGATGATCGCGGCGGCGCCCTTGCCGAGCAGATCGAGGCCGACGGTACGGCCGAGTTCGCGCGGGCGATCGGCCCGTCCGGTGCGGGTGGCTTCGATGAAGAGGCCACCTTCCTGATCGAGCACCGAGGCGCTCAATGTCATCTCGTCGCCATTGATGGTGGAGTAAGCGGCCATCGGCGAATTGCAGTGGCCGTCCAGCACCCACAGCACCTCGCGCTCCGCATCGCAGCAAAGCCGCGCCTTCGGATCGTCGATCATCGCCAGATATTTGCGGGTCTGCCAGTCGTTGACCGGGCACTCGACCGCGACGATACCCTGCCCGGCCGAGGGCAGCATCTCGTCCGGCGTGAAGTCGTGCACGATGCGGTCGGCAAAGCCGACGCGCTCCAGGCCGGAGCGCGCCATGATCAGCGCATCGGCGGGACCGACCTCGCTGCCGTCCGGCAGGCGCTGCTTCTCGCCATTGTCGAGCTTGCGCAGCCGCGTATCTGCCGCGCCACGGAAGTGAATGACATTGACCTCGGGGAACAGCCGCTTGGCATAGGCGGCGCGCCGCACCGCATTGGTGCCGATGGTGTAGCCCTTGCCGCGGCTGTTCTTCAGCTCATCGAGCGTCAGCCCCTTGCGCAGCACCAGCGAGTCATTGGCCGGATCGCGCGCCAGCGTGGCGGCGACGATCAGGCCGGGCGTCTCTTCATTGGCCGGCATGTCCTTGAGCGAGTGCATCGCGCACTGCAACTCGCCGCGCAGCATCGCAGCACGGATCTCCGCCACGAACGCGCCACCCTTGCCGCCGTGCGGCAGCAGCTTGCTGACCTGATCGCTGTCGCCGACGGTCTCGAACTTTACGATCTCGACGTCGAGTTCGCTCGCGGCTGCGCGCAGCTGCTTGGCGATGTCCTCGGTCTGGGCAAGCGCCATCACGCTCTTGCGCGTCCCAATGCGGACTGGAATTTTCACCACATGCTCCATTCGACGACCGCGAAGGGGCCCGCGGCGACTGACGGCCGAACAATACCAGTCCGAGCCAGATTGCAAACAGATGACTACCGGATTTTTCGTAAGACCGAGCTGGGTGCCGCGGTCGTTGATTTCGAACAATTCGGGCGCCAGCGACGGCCTTACGCTGCTGTGCAGGTAAAACGTTTCGGCTTCTGTCCATCGCGCCACAATGCTACTCAAGTCAATCGGCGCAATGTTGAGCAAGGTCAAAATACCCATGACGGCAGAAGTTCGGATCGGCGATGGTAGACTTTCGCCGCATCCCTTGCGGGCGGTCGTACTCGGCGAGGTTCACGCGCGCCCGTTCACCGCGCTGTCCGTCCCGGCGCGCGTACTGCATTTCGCATTCGATACTACGGGTGACAGGGCCGCTGCCGATCGCGCCGCGATGACGCGCTTCTGCGAATCGCGCGGACTGCAGGGGCCGACAGTCGGCGAGAAGCATCATCGCGCCAGCTTCGGCACGACGACGCTGCGCTGGGAACAGCATTCCGAATTCACCACCTACACCTGGGAATTCACCGCCGACGCGACTGCGACGCCATTTCATCCCGAGGCCTCGTCGCTCGCCTCGCCGATGCGGCTGCTGCCGCAGCCTGGCCCATTGCTGGTGGCGGTGGACCTGCATGTGCTGGCCGACAACCCGCCACTCACCGCGCCGGAGCGGCTGTTCGATCGCGCCAGCCTTGCGGTCGCGGAAAATTCCGACGGCGCGGCGCTATACGCGACCGACTTCCAGCCCGGCCCGTCAGGCTTCGTGCGGGTGTTGGTGATTGATCGCGGCATGGCGCCGGAGCGCGCCGGCGCCCTGACGCAGCGCGTGCTGGAAATCGAAACCTATCGGACGCTGGCGCTGCTCGGCCTGCCGGAAGCGCAGCGGCTCGGCCCCTCGATCAGCAACGCCGAACGCCGCCTCGCCGAGGTCACCGCCGAGATGCGCAAGGCCGGCGATCTGGCGATCAACAACAGCCTGCTGCGCGAATTGACCGAGCTTGCCGCGGAGGTCGAGGCCGGCGCCGCCGCGAGTCTCGGCCGGTTCAGCGCCAGCCGCGCCTATGAGGAAATCATGACGGGACGCCTCGCCACACTCGGCGAGCGCAAGGTCGGCGGCCTGCCGACCTGGTCGTCGTTCCTCGCCCGCCGGATGAAGCCCGCAATGCGCACCTGCGCCACCACCGAGGCGCGGCAGTCCGATCTGTCGCTGAAGCTTGCCCGCGCGGCGAATTTGCTGCGCACCCGCGTCGACGTCGAACTCGAACAGCAGAACCAGGAACTGCTGAAATCGATGAACGCACGGACGAGGCTGCAGCTGCGCCTGCAGACCACCGTCGAAGGTTTGTCCACCGCGGCGATCACTTACTATGTGGTCGGGCTGTTCGGCTATCTGGTGAAGGGCCTGCACGAGGCCGGGCAGATCAAGGTCGATCCAAGCCTCGTCACCGCCGGCTTCGTTCCGATCGCGGCGCTGTCGATCTGGTGGACGGTTCGCAGTATCCGCAGACGACACATCGCGGGGGAGGAGGAATGACGCGCGGCCGCAGGTTCGGTCTCGCCCGTATCGTCGTCGCCATCGTTGCGGTGATCGCCATCGTGGTGGCGCTGTGGCAATTGCAGCGCGGCAGCGGCGATCTGATCATCACCCATGCGAGCGTCGGCGAGACCCCCGTCACGGTGTTTCGTGAGCCTTCCGTGACGCGCGCCCCCGTCGTGGTGATCGCCCACGGCTTCGCCGGCTCGCAGCAATTGATGCAGCCGTTCGCCCAGACCATGGCGCGCAACGGCTATATCGCGGTGACGTTCGACTTCACCGGTCACGGCCGCAATCCGGTCACCATGAAGGGCGATGTCGACGAGCCGACCAAAATCACCGGCGTACTGGTCGATGATCTGGCGCGCGTCACCGATTACGCACGCGCCCTGCCGCAGAGCGACGGCCGCGCCGCGGTGCTCGGCCATTCAATGGCCTCCGACATCGTGGTGCGCTACGCGATGGAGCATCCGGAGATCGCCGCGACGGTTGCGGTGTCGGTGTTCACCCGCGTGGCGACCGCAACCAGCCCGCGCAATCTGCTGGTGATCGTCGGCGCGCTCGAGCCGCAGATGCTGATCGACGAGGGCCTGCGGATCGTCAATCTGTCCGCCGGCGGCGGCGCCGTCGCGGGTCGAACCTATGGTGAGTTCGACAAAGGCACCGCGCGGCGGCTGGCGCTGTCGTCCGGCGTCGAACATATCGGCGTCCTGTACAGCCAGGATTCGCTGCACGAGTCGCTGGCCTGGATGAACGATTCGTTCGGCCGGCAAAGCTCGGGCTGGATCGACCGCAGGCCGATCTGGCTGGCCTTGCTGTTCGGCGGACTGATCGCGCTGGCATGGCCGCTGTCGGCCCTGCTGCCGCAGGCTGTGCCGATGCCGATGGGCGCGAGCCTTGCCTGGAAGCCGCTGCTGATCGCCGCCATCGTGCCGGCGGTGCTGACGCCGCTGCTGCTGTGGAAAGCGCCGACCGACTTCCTGATCATCCTGCTCGGCGATTACCTGACGCTGCACTTCCTGCTGTACGGCGTACTGACGGCGGCGATCCTGTGGCTCATCCGGCTGCGAAAATCGAGCGCCGACCCGCACCCGGCGCACCATGCCGGCCACAGTCTCACCCGACTGGAATCACTGCCGGACCCGGCGCATCCGCGGGTCTCGGTCGTGGCGCTGATCGTCGCGGCGGCGGCGGCGATTGCCTACAACATCGTCGGCTTCGGATGGCCGCTGGATACTTATCTGTTCTCCTTCATGCCGATCGAGCCGCGGCTGCACCTGATCGCGGCGGTCGCCTGCGGCACGATCCCGTATTTCCTCACCGCTGAGTGGATGGCGCATGGCGCCGGCGCACGGCGCGGCGCCTATGCGCTGGGGAAATTCTGCTTCCTGGCGTCGCTCGCCGGCGCCGTCGCGCTCAATCTGCACAAGCTGTTCTTCCTGATCATCATCGTGCCGGCGATCCTGCTGCTGTTTCTGGCGTTCGGCCTGATCAGCAACTGGACCTACAAGGCCACCAACCATCCCTTGCCGGGCGCGTTGGCTAACGCCATCTTGTTCTCCTGGGCGATCGCAGTGACGTTCCCGATGGTGATCCGATGAGGGAGATCGAGCTGTGGCCTGACTCCGGCAAGCGAAGCTGGCGCCTGATCACCGACATGGTGATGGGCGGCGTGTCGCTAGGCACGCTGCACACCGCGACGATCGGAGAGGACGCGCCGGTGCGGATGCGCGGTGCGGTCTCGACCGAAAACAATGGTGGATTCATCCAGATCGCGCTGGACCTTCAGCCGGCGGGCGGCGCGTTCGACGCCAGCGCCTTCACGGGAATCGGTCTCGAAGTCTTCGGCAATGGCGAGACCTACGGGATGCATCTGCGCACCACCGACGTGGTGCGCCCGCAACAATCTTATCGCAGCGCCTTCGTCGCACCGCAGCATCGAACCCTTCTGAAGCTGCCGTTCGCGGGCTTTGTGCCGCATCGTATCGAGACGCCGTTCAATTCATCCCGGCTCCGGCGGATCGGTTTGGTGGCGATCGGGCGCGCGTTTGACGCCGATCTATCGGTCGCCCGGGTTTGGCTCTATTGATCCTGATCGCCTGACTTATGGCGAATGGCGAGATGGGGCGGCCCCCTTCTAGAACCGCCGCATCGCGCCGGAGCGCCGCACACGCCCTGCGGCGACAAGAGGCACATATGGATAGCCGCGTCGTTCCCGCTCCGCTCGTCACCCCACCGCTCAATGCGCCAGCGCGGCGCGATCTGTGCACCGATTGCGGCGTGTCGCGGATGAGCGACCCCAAACAATGCGGGCAGGCCTGCCAGTTCATCAAACCGAACTACCCGGCGATGGAACTGCAGGTCCACGGCCGCACCCGCGACTCCGCAAAACCGGACGAAGCCTTCTTCGGCCCGTACCGCCGCATGCTGCAGGCGGCGATGAAGCAGCCGCGCGAGGGCGCGCAGTGGACCGGCATTACCACCCGGATCGGCGAGCGGCTGCTCGAAACCGGCGCTGTCGACGCGGTGCTGACGATGGCGGCGGATCCGGACGACAAATGGAAGCCGCGGCCGGTGCTGGTCACCCGGGCCGAAGATATGGCGCAGTGCCGTGGCATGCGGATGGGCTACGCGCCGTCGCTGGCGCTGCTCGAGCCGGCACGCGCGGCCGGCCACAAGCGTCTCGCGGTGATCGGCATCCCCTGTCAGATCTATGCGTTGCGCGCGCTCGAGCAGAAGCTCGGCTTCGAGCGGCTTTACGTGATCGGCACGCCGTGCTCCGACAACACGACGACGGAAGCGTTTCACGGCTTTCTGCATCTGCTGTCCGACAAGCCCGAGACGATCACCTATCTGGAATTCCGCGCCGACTATCATGTCGAACTTCGGTTCGACGACGGCCGCGTCCAGGAGATCCCGTTCCTGCTGCTGCCGATCTCCAAGCTGCCCTCGGACTTCTTCCCGATCACCTGCCGGACCTGTGTCGACTACACCAACACGCTCGCCGACATCACCGTGGGTTACATGGCCGGACGCGGCGAGCAATGGCTGCTGGTCCGCAATGAACGCGGCGAAGAGTTACTGAGCCTGCTCGGCGACGAAGTCCGGCTCAGCGAGCCGACCAGCGCCGGCAAACGCGCCGCGCCGGTGAAAGGCTTCCTGAAAAACACTGAGCTCGCCGCGGGCGGCCTCCCGTTACGCGGCATGCCGAACTGGCTGCGACCGTTGATGGGCTGGCTGATGCCGAAGGTCGGCCCGCGCGGCCTGGAATTCGCCCGCGCCCGCGTCGAAATGAAAGCGGTCGAGACCGTATTGCATCTGCGACGGAACTATCAGCACAAGATCAAGAACATGGTGCCGGCGCACGTGTGGGCCTTGGTCAAACCATACGGCCTCACGCCAAAAGAGGGCGAACAGCGGGATTAACTTCAACGGCCCGCCTCCCCTGCGGCCTTCGGCACCGTCGCCATGTCCGTAATAGTCCGGACAGAACCGCTTTGCTTCCTCCCGGTTGTTTGCGCACGGAACCCACGCCGTGCGCGCACCGTCGCGCTCATCCGAAGGAGGCTTACTTGGATACCAACATTCTCGATCACCTGAAGACGCTGCACACCGCCGCGATCGACGCCCGCAACGGCTATGAGGAAGCTCTCGAGGACGCCGAGGGCAAGGGTCTGACGTCTTTGTTTCGCGACATGATCGCGCTGCATCACGGCAACGCCGAGGAGCTCGGCGCGCTGCTGATCAACGCCGGCGAAACAGCCGACGACAGCGGCTCGTTCATGAGCGTGGTGCACAAGACCATCATGAGTGTGCGGTCGCTGTTCGATGGCCTCGATGGCAGCGTGCTGCCAGGTCTGATCGATGGCGAAAAGCGCAACGTCTCGAAATACGACGACGCCATCGCCGACGCCGGCGCGGCGCCCGCCGTCCTCACCACCCTGACGGCGCAGCGCGGCAAGCTCCAGGAGAAGATCGCGCTGATGGAGCAGCAGAACGCGGCGTACGAGGCGGCGAAGGCGTAGCTGCCTCCGCTGCGGTTGTTGTAGCTGTAGCTACAGCCGTCGCGAAACCGCTACGACCCGCGACAAGCACCCCCTCCCCGTCATGCCCGGCCTTGTGCCGGGCATCCACGTCTTGCTGACGGAAACGCAAGAAAAGGCGTGGATGGCCGGGACAAGCCCAGCCATGACGAGTGGAGAGGGCATGGGCCAGGTCAAAAGCTTCCACTCGTCGAGCTTAACAAGAGCGCAAACAAAACGGGGGCCGAAAGGCCCCCGTTCGTCATCGGCGTCAGATGCGGCGGTTACTTCGTCACGGTGCCGGTGTTGCCCGGAGAGTTGCCGACACCAGCATCGGAACCGGTGGGAGCGACACGCGGGTCAGTGCCGGGGTTGGCCGGCTGATACTGCTTCGGCTCGTTCTGGATGTTCTTCGGCTGCGCCATGCCGGTGGTGTTACCGCCCGTCGCGGCCGGCTGCGACACTTGCGCCGTCTGGGTATCGTTGCGCGAGCTGACGCCGGTGGCCAGCAGGCCCATCGCGATCAGCGCGAACACGGTGACGCCGATCAGTTCCGGCAGAGCGCCGTCCGGCGCAGCACCGCGGCCCGTGCCGTTGCCTTCAAGCGTATCGGCTGCCACGGCGCGGTTCGAACGCGAGCGAATGAAGTTCAGAAATGCAAAGCCGACGATCGCAACGCCGGCGGCGAGCGTGAAAAACATCAGCCAGCTAATGGGTTGGTCTCCGTTCATAGAAGCCTCCGTCAACGGGGTTAAACAGTCGAATGTCACCTGTCGACTTACAACCGGAGGTTTTCTCAAAGGTTCCAACGCCGGATACTGCCGGCGCGAGATACTCATGCCTGCGACGAATTAGACGGCGTCTTTCGGCAGTTGCGGATGCATCGGCACCGCGTGCTCGGGCTGCGTTACCGGATCGTCGGAGCGGTCGCGGCCCAGCAGGCGCTGCACCACGACGTAGAACACCGGCACCATCAGCAGCGCCAGGATCACCACGGCGATCATGCCGCCCATCACGCTGGTGCCGAGCGCCTGCTGACTCTTGCCGCCGGCGCCGCTGGCGATCGCCATCGGCAGTACGCCGCAGACGAACGCCAGGCCAGTCATCAGGATCGGCCGGAACCGGAGATGACACGCCTCCATGGTAGCGTCGCGAAGCGACTTGCCTTCCTTGCGGAGGTCCTTGGCGAACTCGACGATGAGAATCGCGTCCTTCGCCGCGAGGCCGATGATCGTGATCAGCCCCACCGTGAAGTACACGTCGTTCGGCAGCGAACGCATCATCGCCGCGATCACCGCGCCGGTGATGCCGAGCGGCACCGTGAGCAGCACCGCAACCGGGATGGTCCAGCTTTCGTACAGCGCGGCCAGAACCAGGAACACCACCAGCGCCGACAGCGCCAGCAGGAACGGCGCCTGCGAGCCCGACAGCTTTTCCTGCAACGACTGGCCGGTCCAGTCGTAGCCGAAGCCGCGCGGCAACTGCCCCGCGAGCCGTTCCATCTCGGCGATCGCGTCGCCGGTGGTGAAGCCGGGCCGTGCCTCGCCGCTCATGCGCATCGCCGGATAGTAGTTGAAGCCGACGACCTGTGTCGGGCCCTTCGACCATTCGATGGTCGCGAAGGACGATAGCGGCACCAGCTCGCCGCGGCTGTTCTTGACGTTGTAGGTCAGGATATCATCGGCCTTCATCCGGTCGGCGATATCCGCCTGCACGATGACGCGCTGCATCCGCCCGCGGTTCGGGAAGTCGTTGACGTAGGCCGAGCCGAGATTGGTCGAGATCGTATTATTGATGTCCTGGAAGGTGACGCCGAAGGCGCTCGCCTTCTCGCGGTCGATCACCAGATTGATCACCGGCGCCGGCGGCAGGCCTTCGACATAGACGTTTTGCAGAATCGGGCTGGCGTTGGCGGCAGTGACGAGCTGCTGGCTGGCCTGCACTAGCGCGGTGTAGCCCTTCTGGCCGCGGTCCTGCAGGCGGAAGCTGAAGCCCGAGGAATTGCCGAGGTTGTCGATCGGCGGCGGTTGCTGTGCGGCGATGCGCGCGTCGCGCACCGAACCAAGCGCCTTGTTGGCGTCACTGACGATCGCTGCCGCCGACGAGTTGCCGTCACGCTCCGACCAGTCCTTCAACGTGACGAAGGCCTGGGCAGCGTTCATGCCCTGACCGAGGAAGCTGAAGCCAGTGAGGAAGGTGACGTTCTCGATGCCCTCGCGCTTCAGCAGATAGTCCTCGACCTTCTTGATCACGTCGAACGTTCGATTGTAGGACGATTCGGACGGGGTCTGCAGATCGACCGTGACGAAGCCTTGATCGTCGATCGGCAGGAATCCGCCCGGCATCCGCACCAGGCCCCAGCCGAGCACGCCGATCAGCACCGCATACAGAATCATCAGCCGGCCGGTGCGTCCGAGATTCCAGCGCACGACGCGCGAGTAGCGCTCGCGGGTGCCATCCAGAATGCGATTGAAGCGGCCGAAAAACCCACGCTCGGCGTGAGCATGGCCTTTCACCACCGGCTTCAGCAGCGTCGCGCACAGCGCCGGGGTCAGCGATAGCGCCAGCAGCGCCGAGAACGCGATCGCCGACACCATCGTCACCGAGAACTGCCGATAGATGATGCCGACCGAGCCCGGGAAGAACGCCATCGGCACGAACACCGCGATCAGCACCGCGGTGATACCGACGATCGCGCTGGTGATCTGCGACATTGCTTTGCGGGTAGCTTCCTTTGGCGGGAGCCCCTCCTCTGCCATGATGCGCTCGACGTTTTCGACCACCACGATGGCGTCGTCGACCAGGATGCCGATCGCCAGCACCATGCCGAACATCGTCAGCATGTTGATCGAATAGCCGAACAGCAGCAGCGACACACAGGTGCCGAGCAGCGCCACCGGGACCACGATGGTCGGAATGATGGTGTAGCGGATATTCTGCAGGAACAGGAACATCACCACGAACACCAGCACCACCGCTTCGATCAGCGTGTGCACCACCTTGGTGATCGAGGCCTCGACCACCGGGGTGATGTTGTAGGGGATCTCGTATTTGATGTTGGCCGGGAAGAAGCGCGACAGCTCCTTCATCTTGGCTTCGACGGCGCTCGCAGTGGCCAGCGCGTTGCCGGTCGGCGACATCAGCACCGACAGGCCGGCGACCGGCTTGCCGTTGAGGCGGGTGTTGAACTGATAGCTGAAGCCGCCGATCTCGATCCGGGCGACGTCGCGCAGCCGCACAGTCGACCCATCCGGATTGGCGCGCAGCACGATCGCGCCGAATTCGTCGGCGGAGGACAGCTGGCCCTTCACCAGCACCAGAACGGAGATCTTCTGCCCCTTGTCGCTGGGCTCGGCGCCGACCGCGCCGGACGCGACCTGGGCATTCTGCGCCTCGATCGCCTTGGTGACGTCGTCGGAGGTCAGGTTGTAGCCGACCAGCTTGTCGGGATCGATCCAGATGCGCAGCGCGCGCTCCGTCGAATACAGCGTGGCACGGCCGACGCCGGGAATGCGGCGGATTTCGCCGAGCACGTTGCGGATCATGAAGTCGCCGAGGCCGACTTCGTCGAGCGAGCCGTCGGTCGAACTCAGCGTGATGATCTGCAGCACCGCGCTGGAGGCTTCCTCGACCAGGATGCCTTGCTGCAGCACCGCGCGCGGCAACCGCGCCTCGATGCGCTTGATGCGGTTCTGCACGTTGACCGACGCCATTTCGGTGTCGGTGCCGGGCTCGAAGTTGGCGGTGATTTCGACCTGGCCCAGCGAGTCGGACGTCGATTCGAAGTTGAGAATGCCGTTGGCGCCGTTCAGCTCTTCTTCGATCAGCCGGGTGACGCTGTTGTAAAGGTTCTCGGGCGACGCACCGGGATATTGCGTCGACACCGAAATCGACGGCGGCGCGATGATCGGATACTGCGCGATCGGCAGGAACGGGATCGAGATCACGCCGAGCAGACAGATGAACAGCGCGACGACCCAGGCGAAAATCGGCCTGTCGATAAAGAAGGATGGCATCGGGACGGCCTATTGCACCTTCTTCGTCGTTCCGGCGGGCTGGGTGGTGGCGGTCTGCGGATTCGGCGGCGCTGAAGCTTTGGTCTCTTCAGCGCTCACCGGGACCACGACGTCACCGGCTGCGAATTTCTGAAAGCCTTCGACCACAACGCGGGCGCCCGGCTTGAGGCCGTCCAGCACCAGCCATTGTCCGTCTTGCTGCGAACCGACGCGCACAGCCTGCACCGCGACGCGATTGTCGTCCTTGACGACGAACACTTCGCTGCCGCCGCCAGCGTTGCGCTGGATCGCCTGGTCGGGCACCGCGATCGCATCGGCGTCGTAGCCCTGCTCGATCCGGACGCGGACATACATGCCCGGAAGCAGCTCGCGGTTAGGATTGTCGAACTCGGCGCGCAGCGTCACCTGTCCGGTGTAGGCGTCGACCTTGGCTTCGGAGAACAGCAGCTTGCCCGGGATCGGATAGACAGAGCCGTCGTCGAGCACGAGCCGGGCGCGCGCCGCGTCCGGCGCGATCTGATCGAGTTCTCCCGATTCAAAAGCGCGACGCAGCCGCACCATCTCGGCGACCGGCTGGGTGAAATCCGCATAGACGTGGTCGAGCTGCTGGACGGTGGCGAGGTTGGTGGGGTCGTTCTGCACAACGAGCGCGCCTTCGCTGACCAGCGCTGCGCCGATGCGGCCGCTAATCGGCGCGCGGATGGTGGCGTATTCGAGATTGAGCTTGGCGCGGGCGACTTCGGCCTCGCGCGCCGCGACTTCGGCCTCGGCCTGGCGCGAGTTGCTGGCCGCGACTTCATTCTGCGCCTTGGATGCAGCCTGGTCGCGCGCCAGCGCGGCGACGCGCTTGGCCTGCAGTTCCGCCTGCTCACGCGCGGCATTCGCCTTGGCGAGCGCGGCCTCGGCGGATTTCAAGTCGACTTCAAAAGGACGCGGGTCGACCTGGTAGAGCGGATCGCCGGCCTTGACTTCGCTGCCCTGCTGGAACGAGCGCTTGGTGACGATGCCCGAGACGCGCGAGCGGACATCGGCGACGCGAACCGGTGTGATCCGGCCCGGCAGTTCGCGCACGATCGCGCGGGCATGCGCCTTGACGGTGATGGTGCTGACTTCGGGCTTTTCCGGCGCGGCGGCATTGGCCGTTGTCGGCTCGTTGCAGCCCGCCAGCATCGGCGCCAGACACGCGAGCGCCATCGCCGAGAAGGCTAACCTGATCGATCCCCGCATCGAAAAAACCTCTTGAAAAACCGCTTGTCACGCAGGCCCGCGACCGGGCGTGCCGAATACACACGGCACCGCGCCTGCGCTTCGCCACAGACGACCTGATGAACGGAAATTAAGTTTGAATTGGTGCGGCACAACAAGACGCCCCGGCGGCGCAATGTCACAGCCCCGGAACTCGTTGAACATTAAAACTTTTTTGTCGTTCAAGTGCAACCCCGAGGGAGGCAGCTGCCGTGAATCTCGGACGGTGTTTGGTCGTAACCGGCCTTTGTGCCCGGCGTGCGCCTGATGGCGTACGAACTTAGATGACCGCGACAGCCGGCCATCCCGGTCTGGGATTTGCCGGATAACGACGGCGGGGCTCAGGCCATCAACAGGATCGACTCAGCGCGTGTAGACGAACGCCGGATCTTCGAGATCAATCTTCGGCAGTTCGTCTTTTTCGGTCCAATAGTCCTGGCTGTGCTGCCACTCCGGCTTGGCGCCGCGCTTCGGCAGCAAATGCATGCCGCGCATCAGGTATCCCGGATTGAAGTTTTCCGGATCCATCCACGGCTGCAGTTCCATCCCGGCATCTTCCGGACGGAGCGCCGGGACGACGCTGCGGTGGCCGCGCTGTTTCATGTGGGTGAGCAGGCGGCAGACGAAATCGGCGACGAGATCGACGCGCAGCGTCCAGCTGGCGCGAAAATAGCCGAACACCCAGGCCATGTTTGGCACGCCGGTGAACATCATGCCGCGATACGTCACCGTATCGGCGAAGTTCAGCGGCTCACCGTCTATATTGAAGACGATGTCGCCGAGCACGTTGAGATTGAACCCGGTCGCGGTAACGACGATATCGGCCTCGAGCGTCTCGCCCGACTTCAGCTTGATGCCGGCCTCGGTGAAGCGCTCGATTTCGTCGGTCACCACCGAAGCCTTGCCGGAGGCGATGCCTTTGAACAGATCGCCGTCCGGCACGAAGGCGATCCGCTGCCGCCAGGGCCGGTAATTCGGCATGAAATGTGGGTCGAGGTTGTAGTCGGGCCCGAGATGCGCACGCACGCCGGCAAGCAGCTCCTGCTTCACCACCTCGGGCTCGGTCATCGATCGCCGCGTGAACGCCGCCTGGTCGAACAGGATCTTGCGGCGGACGATCTCGTGAATCCACTCCTCGCAAATCCCAAGTTCGCGCAGCGTGTCGGCGATCTCGATCTTGTTGCGGCCGGGAATGAAATAGGTCGGGGATCGCTGCAGCACGGTGACGTGCTCGCAGGTCGGCGCCAGCGACGGCACCAGCGTCGCGGCGGTCGCGCCGGAGCCGATCACCACCACCTTCTTGCCGGCGTAATCAAGATCGTCGGGCCAGGTCTGCGGATGGACGATGCGGCCCTTGAATTCGGCCATGCCATCCCATTCGGGCATGTAGCCCTCGCTGTGGCGATAATAGCCCTGACACATCCACAGGAAGTTCGCGGTGACGCGGACCTGCTCACCGGTGTCGACGCGCTCGGCAACGATGGTCCAGCATTGCTCCGCGCTCGACCAGCTCGCCGATTGGATGCGATGGCCGTAGTGGATGTGGCGGGCGAGATCGTTATCTTCGATCACTTCGCCGAGATACTCGCGAATCTCGGCCGCGGACGCGATCGGCTTGCCGGTCCATGGTTTGAAGCGATACCCAAAGGTATAGAGATCGCTGTCGGAGCGGATTCCGGGATAGCGATGCGTCAGCCAGGTGCCGCCGAAACCGTCCTGTGCTTCGAGCACGGCGAAGCTGGTGCCGGCGCATTGCTGGGTCAGATGATAAGCGCCGCCGATACCGGAGATGCCGGCGCCGACGATCAGCACGTCGACATGGTCGGGCACTTTGTCAGGAAAGGTCGCGGTGTGAGCAGAGGTCCCGACGCGCGGAGCGGCGGCTTCGGCAGACTGGGTCATGTTTCCTCGACTTTTTTTGTCGTTGCAGCCAGCTTGCCGCCTGGGCCGCGCTTTGCCCAGCATTTTCTTGGCCAGCGCATAATTCAAACGGGGCGCGACCGAACCGTGACCGCCACGAATTTTTCGCCGCGTGAAACGCCCACCTGCGATCCTCGTGAGGCCTGACATGCAAAACGCCGCGGGCATTGCTGCCCGCGGCGCCTTGAGGCCTATCGACCGACGGCTGGCTCAGATGTTGAGCAGCAGCGGATAGCCGGAGAAGCTCTTGTACTCGCCTTCCTGCTTCAGCAGCAGCGGCGTGCCGGAGAACGACTGATACTCGCCCTCCTGCTTCAGGATCAGCGGCGTACCGGAATAGCTCTGGTACTCGCCCTTCTGCTCGAGGATCAGCGGCGTGCCGGAGAAGCTCTTGTATTCGCCTTCCTGCTTCAGCAGCAGCGGCGTGCCGGAATAGCCTTGGTACTCGCCCTTCTGCTCGAGAATCAGCGGAGTACCGGAGTTTCCTTTATATTCGCTCATGATCAATTCCTTTACTTAGAGAGTACTGGCAGGCCCAGCCAGGAGGAGAAGATGGACGGATTGTTGATCAGCAGCGGTTCGCCCGAATAGGATTTGTACGGACCGCTGCTGTCCAGCAACAGGGGAGTCCCGGAAAAGGACTTGTAGGGGCCGCTGCTGTCGAGCAGCAACGGCGTTCCGGAGAACGACTGATATGGGCCCTTGCTGCTGATGACGAGCGGCGTACCCGAGAAGGTCTTGTCGCTGTCGACGAGCAGCCAGTCGCCGGAATAGGATTTGTACTTGCCCGAGGTGTCGAGCAGCGTGTCCAGATGCAGCATGTTCGAGAACGGCGTCGCCTCGCTCTGCCCGGCGGCGGCGGACGACGATGTCTCCACGCTGATCTTGTTGGGGCCGTAGCTGTCGAGGATCTTGGTCGCCTTGGCGGCGAAGCCGAATTCGGCCTTCACGGCGACCACGACGGCGCCCTTCTTGACGTAGTCGGCATAGGTCCATGCATCGCTGCGCGCCACATAGGCCTTGGCGAGCGCGGCGACGATGTCGTCGACCGAACTCGATTTACCCGCCTGATAGCCGGTGACGACGGAATACTGATAGTTGGCGTTCTTCAGGTCGGCTTCCAGCGCGGCGAGCTTGCTGCTGGAATCGTACAACCGGGTGACGATCTGGGTCATGGTAACGATTACTCCGTTTCGGTCTCAGGGCTGCGTGAGCTGGCCCTGCATCAGTAAGGTGTCCCGTCGCCTGATCAGCGGAACCATTGTGACGAGCGTCGCCAACAGCAGCAGCAGTTCGAGGCCGTAGACGAAATTGTAGCCGGCGGCGGGGCCGAGCTGCGGGGCGAGCGCGGTGACGACGTCGCGGAGGATGCCGCCGAGCGCGATCGCGACGCCGGCCGCGGAGGCCTGTACCGCGCCCCAGGCGCCGAGCGCGAGCCCGGCCTGATCCTTCGGCGCGGCGTTCATGGTCGCCGTCAGCGTGCCGTGGCCGAACAGACCGGCGCCGAAACCGATCAGCAACGTGCCGCAGCCGAACATCAGGGCCGACGCGGCGCCTTGCAGTTCGGCCGCGAAGATCACCAGCAGGAAGGCCGGAATGCCCACCAGCGCGCCGGCGCTTGCCATCCGGAACGGATCGGCGCCGCGGCTCAGCACCCGCGAGGCGAGGCCGAAGCCGAACAGACCGCCGACCGCAAGCGCCGCCGTGAGCTTGGTGGTGTCGCCGACCGACAGATGCAGGATCTGGCCGCCATAGGGCTCGAGCAGCACGTCTTCCATGCTGAACGCCATGGTGCCGAAGCCGACCGCAATCAGCCGGCGGGTCGCGTCCTTGCCGGCGATGAAGGCATCCCACGATTCACGAAAGCCGGCCGCAGGTGCGCCGGGATGCGCGGTCGCGACCTCGCCGCCGGTGCGGCGGCGCGCTTCCATCTTCCAGGACGCGATGCCGTTGAGCACGATGGTGACCACCGCGGAGCCCTGGATCACCTGGATGAGGCGCCCGGGCGAGAAGTCGGCGAGCAGCATGCCGAAGATGATCGCGCTCGCGATCATGCCGAACATCAGCATGGTGTACATCAGGCCGACGACCTTCGGCCTGGACTCGACAGATGCGAGGTCGGTGGCGAGCGCGAGGCCGACGGTCTGCGTCGTGTGCACGCCGGCGCCGATCAGCAGGAACGCCAGCGCGGCGCCGGCCTGACCGATCCACACCGGGGCGTGCCCCGCCTCGCCGCCGCCGGACAATACCAGCAGCGCGAACGGCAGAATCGCCAGACCGCCGAACTGCACCAGCGTGCCCTTGTAGAGAAAGGGGACGCGGCGCCAGCCCAGCACGGATTTGTGGACGTCGGATTTGAAGCCGATCAGCGCGCGGAACGGCGCAAAGATCAAAGGCAGCGAAACCATGATGCCGACGATCGACGCCGGCACGCTCAGTTCGACGATCATCACGCGGTTAAGGGTGCCGACCAGCAGCACCAGCGACATACCGACCGCGACTTGAAATAGCGATAGGCGCAGCAAACGGGATAAAGGCAGATCCGGCGTCGCCGCATCCGCGAAAGGCAGAAAGCGAGGACCAAGCGAGGCCCAGACCTTCATCATCTTTTGGCTGACTGTGTTCATCGTCCAGCAAATCCAGCTTGCAAGAGGCCGGCGACGTTGGTCAGCGTGACCAGATGGGCGGCGCCCCGAACGAACAGCACCACTTTGCGGCCGGAGATGAACTGCGACAGATCAAACTGTCACGACGCCACTCCGGCTACAAAGCAAGCGACCGGGACCCTTGGATCCCGGTCCAGCCAAGCAGCTTCAAAGAAGCTGCAATCAGCCGATGGTGACCGAGCTCTCGATCGCCGCAGTCTTACCGTTCCAATACTTCGGGAACCAGGTGGTGTGCGACAGCACGGCGTAGTGAACGAGAATGGCGATCACGGTGACGCTGCCCAGCAGGAGCGGCAGGCCAACGGTGGGCTTAACCACAGTCCAAATGCGACCTTGATTCATCTTCGATACTCCTTAGTGCAGCCAGGGCGAGTAAACGTACGCCAGGAAGTGCGCAACGATCGCGATCGCGCCGAAAATGCGCGTACCGTCGATGACGTGCTTGTGGAGCTCTTCCGATTCCGCGATCGTCAGGCCAGTCGGCCAGACCTTGTTCGGATCGTCTGCCATAGTAAAAACCTCCTAAGAGACTTTCGATCATTCGTGCTGAACCTGCACGTAGGTAGTTTCGCTGCTACGCCGAACAGAGTTCGTGTGGTGTCAGCAACTTTTCAGGTCTGCCCCGTCACCTGCCTGCACCGTCAACTCGCGTTGGGGCGAAGGACCGATTACGGGGCTCGTCCAAGCCCGGAGGACCGCCGGGCTCATCGCCCCTATCGATCACATCCGAGTGATTGTAAGATGGTCATGACACACAATTTTGTCAATTTGACATGACACTCGGGATCGTCCGTGTCATACCGGACATCCTCAAACCGGTCCGCCACCTTCCGGACACGGAAAGTTGAGAGAATGTGATGAACTCGGGACTTGACATTTCGACCGAGTTAAATTTCGCAGTTTTTGCGCCGCCCGGCCAGGCCGGATGCGACCGCGAGGCGATACATCTGCCCGGTTCGATTCAGCCTCACGGCGCGCTGTTGGCGCTATCGCCGGACGATCTGCGCATCGTCCATGCCGGCGGCGACACGACGCAGTTGTTCGGCACACCCGCGGCATCACTTCCCGGCAGGCGCGCAACCGATTTGTTGACGCCGGAGCAGATCGCTGCGCTGCGAGCCTTGCTGGTCCGCGACCGCCGGATCGAACGGCCGCTGCACGCCTTCGCGCTCACGACGCCCGGCGAGATGCCGATCGACGTCGTCGTGCATCAGGCCTCGGGTCTTCTGGTGCTGGAGTTCGATCCGCGGCGCGAGGCTGCGCCGGAGAACTCGCTGGCGCTGGTGCAATCGATGATCCGGCACGTGCAGCGCGCGGATCATGTGCAGGCGTTCTGCCACGCGGTCGTCGACGAAGTCCGCGCCGTCACCGGTTTCGACCGGGTGATGATCTATCGTTTTCTGCCGGACGGCAGCGGCGAGGTGAAAGCAGAGGCGCGAGCACCGGGCGTCGAGAGCTTTCTCGGCCTGCACTATCCCGAATCCGACATCCCCAGGCAGGCCCGCGCGCTGTATCTCACCAACTGGATCCGCGCGATCCCCGACGCCCGCTACGCGCCGGCGCCGATCGTGCCCGCGGTCGATCCGCGGACAGGCCTGCCGCTCGACCTCAGCCAGAGCGTGATCCGCAGCGTTTCGCCGGCGCACCGGCTGTATCTCGCCCATATGGGCGTGGTCGCCTCGATGTCGCTGTCGCTGATCCAGCACGGGAAGTTATGGGGCCTGATCGCCTGCCATCACGAAGCGCCGCGCTATCTGCCCTACCGGATGCGTGAGGCGTGTGAACTGTTCGCCGAGATGGCATCGTCGCAGCTCGAAGCCAAGGTGGCTGCCGAACAACTCGACGCACGGCTGCGCAGTACGCGGATCCACGAAGAACTGGTGACGCGGATGAGTCAGGAGTCGGACCTCGCCGAAGGCCTGATCCGGTTTCATCCCAATCTGCTCGATTTCATCCCGGCGACCGGGGTCGCGTTGTGGATCGACGGCCAGTTCACCGGCCTCGGGATCACGCCGGACGCAGCGCAGACCGAGGCGTTGATCAACTGGCTGCGGGCCACCGCGCAGGACGGCGTGTATCACACCGACGCCCTGCCCTCGGAGTATCCGCCCGCAAAGGCTTTCGCCGATTGCTCCAGCGGGCTGATGGCGTTGTCGCTGTCGAAATCGCCGCGCGACTACGTGATGTGGTTTCGGCCGGAGGTCGTCCGCACCGTCACCTGGGCCGGCAATCCGAACAAGCCGGTCGGCGTCGGTCCCCGCGGCGAGTTCCTGACGCCGCGGCGGAGCTTCGCGGCCTGGCAGGAATCTGTTCGGCTGCATGCCGAGCCCTGGCTCGCGTCCGAGATCGAGGCCGCGCATCGGCTGCGGCTGTCGTTGTTGGAAGTGGTGCTGCGCCGAATCAACGGCATCGCCCGCGAACGCAAATCGGCGCGACTGCTCCAAGAACAATTGATGCGGCAGGTCGAGTTCGGCTTGCGCCGCTCGCAGGACGTGACGCAGACCCTGCAGGAAGAAACCCGCCGCCGGGTCTCCGTCGAAGCCGACCTGTCGCAGGTGTTGCGACGGACCGTTGAAGATCAGGAGGCCGAACGGTTGAGAATCGCGCGGGAGTTGCACGACACGCTCGGCCAATCGTTGACGCTGTTGCAGCTCGGCTTCGAAAATCTCGGCCAGGTCGCCCCCGACAACGGCGAACTCCTCAGCCGGATCGCCGGGATGAAGACGCTGACCACCGAGATGGGCCGACAGGTCAATCGTCTCGCCTGGGAAATCCGCCCAACCGCGCTCGACGATCTCGGCATCCAGACCGCGATCCAGAACCTCCTCGACGCCTGGAGCGAGAAGGCGCAGGTGCGCTTCGACCTTCACATGACGCTCGGGGACCGAAGGCTGCCCGCCACGATCGAGACGACGCTCTATCGCGTCCTGCAGGAAGCGCTGACCAACATCGTCCGGCATGCCGCTGCGACCCATGTCGGCGTCATCCTGCGGCTCACCGACCAGCAGGTCACGATGGTGGTCGAGGACGACGGCCGCGGTTTCGTCAATCCGGACGTCGATCGTCCCCCGGAGCGGCTCGGCCTGCTCGGCATCCGCGAGCGGCTGACGCTGGTCCGCGGCTCACTCGAAATCGAATCGGCGCCCGGCAAGGGCACCGCATTGTACGCACGTATTCCGTTGTAAGCAGGGAAGCACATTCATGGACCAGCAGGCCCCTCCCCGATTGCGCGTTTTCCTCGCCGACGATCACCCGGTCGTGCTCAGCGGCATGAAAGCTCTGGTTGCCGGCGACCCGGCCATCGAGGTCGTCGGCGAAGCCAATGACGGACCGAACGCGCTGCGCCGCGCGATCGAGCTGAAGCCGGACGTCGCGGTGCTCGATCTGTCGATGCCCGGGCTCAACGGCATCGAGGTGGCGCGGAAGTTTCTCGCTGCCTGCCCGGAATGCCGGGTGCTAGTTTTGACCGTGCACGAGGATGGCGCTTACTTGCGCCAGCTGCTCGATCTCGGCGTCTCCGGCTACGTCCTGAAGCGCTCGGCCACCGACGAGCTGATCCGCGGCATTCACGCTGTCGGCACCGGCGGCATCTATCTCGATCCCGCGATCGCCGGCCGTGCGATCGGCCGCACCGCCCCGCACGTGCAGAACGGCGAAGAGCACAGCGTCGTGGCCGAACTCTCCACCCGCGAGATCGAAGTGCTGCGGCTCGCCGCGGTCGGCCACAGCAACAAGACCATCGCGGCCAAGCTGCAGATTGGCGCCAAGAGCGTCGAAACCTACAAGGCGCGCGGCATGGCCAAGCTCGGCTTCCACAACCGCGTCGAAGTCGTGCGTTTCGCGCTCAGCATGGGCTGGCTGTCGGACCCATAGGTCCTGGCGCCCAGCGCTCTCCCCCGCGCGCTTGGCGTTTGCCCGCGTCCGCGCGAGCCGCTAGCCTCCCGGCTCGACCCAACGTCTTGCGTGCGGCACCGTCGCGAACGACGAGACGACAGCAGGAGGAATCGAATGACTGCCGATCAGCGGACCGGAACGCCGCGCGCCAATGCCTTTGCCGGTCTGCGCGTGCTCGACTTCTCCACCACGATCGCCGGCCCGCACTGCACCCGGATGCTCGCCGACATGGGCGCCGAGGTGATCAAGATCGAATCGGCCGAGGGCGAAACGATGCGGAACCGTCCGCCGCTGCGGGACGGCTACAGCACCGCCTTCGGCCAGCTTAATGTCGGCAAGAAGAGCGTCGTGCTCGACCTGAAATGCCCCAAGGGCCTCGCGGCGGTGCAGCGGCTGGTGGCAGGCGCCGACGTGCTGGTGGAGAATTTCCGTCCTGGCGTGATGCGGCGGCTGAAGCTGGACTACGCGTCGCTGCGCGGCTTCAACCCGAAGCTGATCTATTGCTCGATCTCGGGCTACGGCCAGACCGGGCCGTCGGCCGAACTGCCCGCTTATGCGCCGGCGATCCATGCGGCGTCGGGCTACGATCTGGCGCATCTCGCTTATCAGCCCAATCGTCATCAGCCGGATTATTGCGGCATCTATCTGGCCGACGTCGTCTCCGGCGTCTACGCTTACGGCGCGATCGCGTCTGCGCTGTACCAGCGCGTGTCCACCGGCGAAGGCCAGCACATCGACGTGTCGATGCTGGAGTCGATGCTGAGCCTGACGCTGAACGAATTGCAAAGCGCGCAGTTTCCGGTGAAGCGGCAGACGCGCCCGCAATTCGGGCCGGTGGAGACTGCCGATGGCTATGTGATGATCGCGATCGCCAGCGAGAAATCGTTTCGCAGCTTCATGCAGGCCGGCGGCCATCCCGAACTGATCACCGATCCGCGCTTCGCCGACTATCATCACCGCCGCGAGCACTGGGCCGAGCTGATGGACATCATGGAAAAGTGGTCGCGGACGCTGACGTCGCAGCAGTGCCTCGCAGCGCTCGACCAGCACGGCGTCCCCTGTTCGGCCTACCGCACGGTGGCCGAGGCGATGGACGATCCGCAGACCGCGCATCGCAAGGCCTTCGCCGAAGTCGAGGACGGCGGCGGCACGTTCAAGGTGCTGAACCAACCCTTCCGCATGTCGCAGGGCGATCCCGCACCGACTCCCACCGTCGCCACGCTCGGCCAACATACCCGCGCCGTGCTCGCTGAGGCTGGCTACTCGGATGAAGAGCTGGCCAGGCTCGGCGTGGCGTAAGCTACGCCGCGCGGCGCAGTTGCACACGCCACAGCTCCGGGCCTTGTTCCAGATAGGTCCACTGGCAATCGTCGCCATGCACCGCTTCGAAGAAGTACTTCAGCGGCTGCGGGTCGTGATCGACCACGATCTGCATGCCCTGGCCCGGCTGCAGATTGTCGAACAGCCGCGGGATGATCTCGTGGCGCTGCTGGTGCGGAATCTGGCGGACGTCGAGAACGCGTTCGGCGGCGGTCGCGGCTTCGGTCATGGCAGATCATCCTTTACGGGTTGGAGGAGACATCGAACTCAGTGCAGCTTGCCGCGGGCGAGCAGCGTCGGGCCGTAGCTCAGCGCGAAGCCGAGGAAGGCGACCGACCAGCCGAGCGCCGCGACATGCAGCAGCGGATCGCTCCAGGCCGGCGCCAACGCCGCGCCGATCCGCGCCGCCGCTGCAACCAGCGCGGCGAGATAGACCGCCTGGGTCGCCCATGAGGCTTGCAGCTTCTGCCCGGTGTGGCCGAGAGACGCGCGGGTCATCACCGCCAGCGTCATGACACCCGCTCCGCCGACCATCCAGGCGTGGATGCCGGCGCTGGCAGGGGCCATTCCGAACGCCGCGCAGGCGCCGAGCAGAAAGCCGAGCGGCACGAACAAGTAACCGACATGCAGCACCAGCAGCAGCCGGTCGCGCAGCGTGCGATCGCCGGCCCACCGCGCCAGCCGCACGAGGTGCAGCACGCCGGCCATCGCCAACACCGAGCCGGTCAGCGCGCCAAAGGGCAGGACCACCCACAGCAGCAGCGTCGCGGCGCTGAAGGCGAGGATCACCATGTCGACCTTGTTGAAGGGCTGCGGCAGACGGCCGGGATTTTCGCGCACCAGCCAGTTGCGGGTGAAGCTCGGCGTGATCCGGCCGCCGATCAGCGCAATCAACATGATCACAACCGCGATTCCGGCGCGGATGCCGTAATCGGCGGCGCCGTTGACATGCGCCTCGAGATGAAACGCGACGTTGCCGATCAGCAGCAGCGACAGCAGCGCGACGACATTGATGTTGCGCCAATTGCGGCCGGCGAGAATTTCTCGCGCGGCGGCGAGCACGACCGCGAGCAGGAAGCTCGCATCCACCAGCATCGCGACCAGCCAGCCGGTGTCGGCCGAGAAGGTCACGCAGATGCGCCCGGCGAACCAGATCAGCACCAAGCCCAGCAGCGACCTGCCCTGCAGCGGCAGGCGGCCGGTCCAGTTCGGGATCGCAGTGAGCAGGAAGCCGGTGATCACCGCCGGCAGATAGCCGTACAGCATCTCATGGACGTGCCAGTCGCGCGGCGCAAACGCGGTCTGCAGCGTCAGCTCGCCGTGGTACACGGGCAGCCACAGCAGCACGGCAACCGCGGCGAACAGCGCCCCGAGCATGAAGAACGGCCGGAAGCCGGCCGATAACACGGTCCAGCCGGCGTGCGACCGATAACGCGGCACCGGCTTACGCTTCGGCGCGGCGGGAGTTTCGGCTGTCGTGCTGCTCATGGGGTTCACCGGATGGACGCCGGCGAGGCTCCGCCGGCCTCTCCTGTCTAAGCCGGGCTCCCGCAGCCTGGTTGTGCCAGCACAAACTCGCGAACGATTGGCGGGTGGCGCACGCGGTCGTCATGGCGGAACTTACGGCAGTGGCGACACGCCGATGACGTAAGGATGCAGCAGCAGGAGCGTCAGCCAGGCGGCGAGGCCGATGCCGAACCGCAGCAGGCTGATCCGTCGAAGGTCCGGCCGGAAACGGCCCTTGATCAGCGCCACGAATGGCCAGAACGAGGTGCGGGCGGCGAGTCGCGTCCAGGTTTCCGCGCCGAGCTGCCGGCGCTTGCGGCGATCGATGATCGCCATGCCGGCGAGCGCGATCAGCGCAAAGAAGCCGAACAGCACGACATGGGCCAGGTCCCCGTTCGGCACCGCATGCGCGGCGGCCCACAGCCCGATCGCCCACAGTAGCGGATGCCGCACGAGGCCGACGATGCCGGGATGATCGGGATCGAAATGCTTGCGCAGATCGCCGCCGAACGACAGCGGATTGGCGGCCCCGACGCCGAAGGCGGCGAGTTGGCAGGCCAGTGGCAACGCGAGATTCGGCGCCCACATCTGCAAGCGCTCGAACGCCCACAGCTCGACGAACGGTGCGCGTCCCGCCGCTATGATCAACCAGGTCAGGACGATCAGCGACTGGGTGCTGTAGGCGGCCAGAAATATGCCCTCGCCCAGCGCGCCGACCAGCTTCGCCCGCACCACCGGCCGCGCCGGCAGCGCGTGGCTGAGCAGGAAGACCGCGAAGGCAGCGATGAATTCAGTCCAGCCGGTCACTCGACTCCCCACGGATTGACTTCGCGCTCGTCATTGCGAGGAGCGACGCGACGAAGCAATCCAGCACACTGCACGGCGCTGGATTGCTTCGCGGAGCCTGTCATCGGGCGGCGTTCGGGTTCCGACGTTGTCGCGCGTCAACCTGCGGCGAACATCTTGCTGAGGGCGGCCTGGGCTTCTTCTTGAATTCGTCGAAGATGGTCAGCGTTGACAAAGCTTTCGGCGTAAATCTTGTAGACGTCCTCGGTGCCCGACGGGCGCGCGGCGAACCAGCCGTTCGCGGTCGTCACCTTGACGCCGCCGATCGACTGATTGTTGCCCGGCGCCTTGGTCAGCGTTGCGGTGACCGGCTCGCCAGCGAGCTGCTTCATGCCGAGTTTTTCTGCGGTCAGCGTCTTGAAGAGCGCCTTCTGGGCAGCGTTGGCCGATGCGTCGATGCGTGCGTAGAACGGCGCGCCGAGTTCGGCGGTCAGGCGCTGATAGATCTCGCCCGGATCGGCCTTGCTGACGGCCGTGATCTCGGCCGCGAGCAGGCCGAGGATGAGCCCGTCCTTGTCGGTGGTCCACACCGTGCCGTCGCGGCGCAGGAACGAGGCGCCGGCGCTCTCCTCGCCGGCAAAGCCGAAGCTGCCGCCGATCAGGCCGTCGACGAACCATTTGAAGCCGACCGGGGTCTCGACCACTCGCCGGCCGATCTTCGCGGCAACGCGGTCAATCATCGCGCTCGACACCGCGGTCTTGCCGATCGCCGCATCGGCGCCCCACTCCGGCCGGTGCGCGAACAGATAGGAGATCGCGACCGACAGATAGTGATTGGGGTTCATCAGCCCGCTGGAGCGGGTGACGATACCGTGGCGGTCGGCGTCGGTGTCGTTGGCGAAGGCGACATCGAAATCGTCGCGCATCCCGATCAGCCTTGCCATCGCGTAAGGCGACGAACAGTCCATTCGGACCTTGCCGTCCCAATCCACCGTCATGAAGCGGAAGGTCGGATCGACCGCCTTGCTGACGATGGTCGCGTCGATCTTGTAGCGCTCGATGATCGGCTGCCAGTAATGCACCGCCGCGCCGCCGAGCGGGTCGATGCCGATCTTCACGCCGGAGCCGCGGATCGCCTCCATGTCGACGACGTTGGCAAGGTCCTCGACATAGGGCGTGACGTAGTCGTGGCGGTGCACGTTCTCGGCCTTGAGGGCGCGCGCATAGGGCATGCGCTTGACGCCCTTCAGCCCATTGGCGAGCAGCGCGTTCGCCGCCTTCTCGACCACCGAGGTGATATCGGTGTCGGCCGGCCCGCCGTTCGGCGGATTGTACTTGAAGCCGCCGTCTTCCGGCGGATTGTGCGAAGGGGTCACCACCACGCCATCGGCGAGGCCGCTGCTGCGGCCGCGGTTGTAGGTCAGGATGGCGTGCGAAATCACCGGGGTCGGCGTATAGCCGCCGCGCTCGTCGATCATGACCTCGACGCCATTGGCGGCGAACACTTCCAGCGCGCTCGCCAGCGCCGGCTCGGCCAGCGCGTGGGTGTCGATGCCGATGAAGAGCGGGCCGGTGATGCCAGCGCCGCGGCGATGGTCGCAGACCGCCTGACTGACCGCGACGATGTGATCCTCGTTGAAGGCGTTATTGAAGGCAGAGCCGCGGTGCCCGGAGGTGCCGAAGGCGACACGCTCGCCAGGGACGCTCGGGTCCGGCTTTCCGGCAAAATAAGCGGTCACCAGCCGGGGCACGTTGACCAGCTTGTCGGGATCGACGGGCTTGCCCGCCAGCGGACTGACTTCCGCAGCCATTGCACACTCCATCACGCGAACCAAACCGATCCCTCGCCCGCCGCGACTCGGCCGTCAAGGGCCAGCGGCCACCTAAGGCCCCATCGCGCGCGGGTCGTTGTGCAGGATCCTCGGGTCGATCGGACTGACGTTGCTGTTGGTCGGCTCGGACAGAAACTGATCGAGCGTCGACTGGATCCGCGACTTGACGCTTTCCGGCCCGCGATCGCTCAACTCGTTGTGCTGTGCGCCAGTGTCGACGATCTCGATGCCGGCCTGCTTGGCGATCTTGGAATCGGGCAGCACACCGGGATCGGTTTTGAAATGCGGATCCTCCGATCGGAAGGACAGGATTTTCGCGGCCCCCGACGTGACGAACGGCACACGGAGATTGTCGAGCGTCACGACACGGCGGACCAGCTCCGGATGCTGCTGGGCAAAGAACATCGAAATGTCGCCGCCGTTGGAATGCCCCAGCAGCGTCAAGTGATCGTAATCGGCGTAGGGGATCCGCTTCTTCAGTTGGTTGATCGTGAAGATGATATTTTTCTCGCCGCGCTCATAGACCTTCAGACGGCCGACGTAGAGCGAGCCCTGGGTGGTCATCAGCGGCGCATCCGTTGGCAGATCGTGCTGGATACTGGCGACCAGATAGCCGCGCGCCGCCAGCACGTTGGCCAGGAACGAGTATTCGGTGTTTTTGACCGTATTACCGTGACTGACGATCGCGACCGGCAGCATCGTCATGCCGGCTTCCGCCTTCATCTCGGTGTCGCGACGGACTGCCAGGTCGACGGCGATCGGGCGCTGCCGAGCTTCGTCATAGAAGCTGATATTCTCGTGCCGGATCGCCCAGTGGCTGAACGAGAAGTACGCCACGGCCGCCACGGCGCTCAGTCCCAGAAACACGGTTAACGGTCGCTTCATCGAGAATCCCTGCGGCGCGTATCCCAATACTCCATTTGGGATTTCACTCTAGCGCGGAAAGATGATCGATTAGAATGAGATAGATTAAATTTTCGAAACCAGATAATCGCTGCAGTGCAGCATCTCGCCCTGCTTTTGCGACGCTATGAGGTCATTTCCAGCAGCAGCCGTGTCACCTGATGGGTCGTGTAAGGCTTCGGCAGAAATCGCCCGCCCTCGGGAAGGTCCTTTTCGGACACCCGCACCCGCCCGGAGGTCGCAATGATCTGGATCGGCGGCCACCGCCCCCGCACGGCGCGTGCGAGTTTCAAACCATCCATCGAGCCGGGAATCTGAATGTCGGTGAAGACCACGCTGATGTCGTCGCGTGCTTCCAGGATCTCGATGGCTTCGTCGGCGGTGCTTGCCTCGATCACCGCGAATCCCGCTTGATGCACGATATCGACGGCATTCATCCTCAGCAGTGCTTCGTCCTCGACCACCAGCACGACCGGCTTACGACCAACCACATTCGGCATCCTTGACCTCATTCAGAGATCAATCAAAGGTCCGGTGCGACTTTCGTTCCGGGAACTTGTTCGCTTTCGGAGTGATCTCCACGAGTGTTTGGACATAGTAATCAGCAGAGGACCCCGCTGAGAACTCACAGCAGCCTGCCGTCGGGTCCGAAGAATCGATGCGGGCCGTCGAAGGTGCCGATCGGCACCTGATGAGTGACGAGATCGCCAGAGCTGCCGCTGGCGAACCAAACATGCAGATGCAGCGCCGGCGGCTCGACCCGGAACGACGGCGGAAGCGCTTCGCCAAGATCGAGCGCCACAGCGTGGTTCGGTGCCGGGCAGATCGTTGCCGGCACCCCCGCGAACTGCGAGAGCGTCGCGCGGTGGACGTGGCCCGCTGCGATCAGCCTCACCCACGGATAACGCTCGACGATCGTGGCGAACTCGGCGGCGTTCCAGAGATTCTGCCGATCCATGTGCCAGATGCCGGTGCGAAACGGCGGATGATGCAGGAACAGAAGCGCCGGCCGCTGATCGGAGCAGGACAGGATTGCATCGAGCCATTGCAGCGTCGCCGCGTCGAGTTCACCATACGGCTGCCCCGGCACGCTGGAATCTAGTAGCACGACGTCGAGATCACCAACGGGCTGCAACTGATTGAGCGGCCCCTCCGCCGGAAACAACGGCTGGGCGAAGCAGCTACGCATCAGTTCCCGCGAATCTTGGTTGCCCGGGATCGCGACGATCGGGATCTCGAGCGGCACCAGCAGTCGCGACAGATGCGCGTATTCTTCCTCGCTTGGCGTATCCGCCAAATCGCCGGAGATCACCACGAGGTCGGGCCGCGGCGCAAGCGCGTTCAGCGTTGCCACGCAACGCTCCAGGGCTTTGGCGGTATCGACCTTGCCGTAAGCGAGACTGCCGGGCGCCTTGATATGCAGATCGGAAATCTGTGCAATCAGGATTGGCTTGTGAGTCATCATCTTTCCCTGTCAGTCCTGGTCACATCGCATCCGGCAGCAGCCGGATAGCTTCCGGCGGAACCGTGAGCCCGATCGTGTCGCCGGTGCGGAGCTCGATGCTGTTCGGCACTTCGATCGCCAACGGCTTGCCGGCCGCGCCGGAAACCACCACACGCTGCCGGTCGCCGATGAAGCTGACGCTGTCGACCTGACCGGTAAGTTTCGCTCGATCCGGCGCCACGACGCTGATAATTTCCGGCCTGATCATCGCCACCGCCCGCGATCGCGATTCTGTGCCCGCCACTTCGAGACTGCCACCAGGCAGGCGCAAGCAGCCCGCCGCGATCTCGGCTTCGAGGATATTGGCCGCGCCGACGAACTCCGCTACGAAGCGGCTGACCGGCCGGAAGTAGATCTCGCGCGGCGCGCCGATCTGGGCGATCTCGCCCTTGCTCATCACCACGATCCGGTCGCCGAGTGCCATCGCCTCCGCCTGATCGTGCGTGACGTAAATGGTCGTGATCCCGAGCGAGCGCAGCAGCCGATCGAGCTCGCCGCGCAGCCGATCGCGCAACGCCGCGTCGAGCGCGGTCAGCGGCTCGTCGAGGAGCAGAACCGCAGGCCGGATCGCGACCGCACGGGCGAGCGCGACGCGCTGGCGCTGGCCGCCGGACAGCTGGTCTATTCGGCGATCTTCCAACCCGGCGATGTTGGTCAGCGCCACCAGCTCCGCAACGCGGACGTCCCGCTCCCGCTTCGCCACGCCGCGGATCTTCAGGCCATAGCCGATGTTCTCGGCGACACTCATATTGGGAAACAGCGCGTAAGACTGAAACACCATGCCGACATTGCGCTTCTCGATCGGGACGGATGTCACATCGGCGCCGTCGAACAACACACGGCCGCCGCGGTCCGGCTGTTCGAGCCCGGCAATGATCCGCAGCATCGTTGTCTTGCCGCAGCCGGACGGACCGAGCAGCACCAGGGTCTCGCCGCGCGCGATATCGAGCGTCGCGGGCTGTAGCGCCCGTGTGCCGTCGGCAAAGCTCTTGCCGCAGGACTCGATCCGCACGGAGACGCCGTGTCCGGTATCCGTCGTCATGATTTCAGCTCCCGCTCGGCCAATAGCTGCATCGCCACCAACAGTGGGACGATCATGATGAAGAAGATCAACGTGTAGGCGGAGGCGACCTCGAGCCGCAACGATGCGTAGCTGTCGGCCAGGCCGACCGGCAGCGTCTTGGTCAGTGGCGTATGCAGCATCCAGGTGAGATTGAACTCGCCGAGCGACAGCGTCACCACCATCAGCGCGCCCGCCAGAATGCCCGGCATCGCGTTCGGCACGATCACCTCGACGAAGCGCCGCAGCGGCGACGCGCCGAGCGACGCCGCGCCTTCATCGAGCGTGCGGATGTCGATGGTGGCGAACACTGCCATCACCGAGCGCACCATGAACGGCATGGTGAACACGACGTGACCGGCGAGAATGAACAGCCAGGAACGGCGGAAGGCACCGAAGCCGCCATAGGTCAGCAGCAGCGCCAAAGCGATCGCCAAGCCCGGGATCGCCAGCGGCAGCGTGATCACTTCCTCAATGAGCCGCGACAGCCGGCCGCCGCGAACATGTAGCGCATACGCCGCCGGAACGCCCACGACCAGCGTCACCGCGAGCGTTGCGATCGCTATCACGAAGGACAGTCCGATGGTGTCGGCATAGAGCTCCCAGACCTGCACGACCCATTGCAGCGTCAGCCCCGACGAGATGCCGCGGAAGTAGTTCACGGTGACCCCGGCGGAAATCGACAGCAACGTCGGCACGACCAGGAATGCCGCGACCAGCAGCGTGAACAGCAATTGCGCCGTGAAGATCAGGCGGTCGCGCATCGACTAACCGGTTGCCGCGACGGTGCCGCCGCTGAGCGAGCGGGCCAGAGCCAGCATCGCCCAGGAGATCAGGCCGAGCCCGACCGACAGCGAAGCGGCGGTGGCGAAGTTCGCCGCCAGGGTGAACTCGGTGTAGATCAGCATCGGCAGCACGTCGATATTGGTGGCCAGCGTGAAAGCCGTGCCGAACGCGCCCATCGCGGTGGCAAAGGCGATCGCGCCGGAGGCGACAAAGGCCGGCACCAGCGCCGGCAGCACGACGTCGCGCTGTACCGCCCAGGGGCTGGCGCCAAGCGATCGTGCCGCCTCCTCGAGGCCGCGATCGAGCTTCTGCACCGCAGCCATGATGGTAAGGATGACGCGCGGGATCGAGAAATACAAATAGCCGAGAAACAGGCCCCAGATCGAATAGGCGAACACCACCTTGTTGCCGGTCACAAGCCGCGTCAGATCGCCGATGACGCCCTGCCGCCCGGCGAGCAGGATGATCAGGAAGCCGATCACCACGCCTGGAAACGCCAGCGGGAAGGTGAGCATCGCCACCAGTACGGCACGACCGGGAAAGCGATGCCGCTGCAGGAAGATCGCCGAGATCGTGGCGATCACCAGCGTCGTCAGCGTGGTTGCGGCGGCGAGCAACACGGTATTAATCAGCGTTGCGCGGTAGCGCGGCTCCAGCACGATCGCCAAATAGCCGGCCATGCCGTGCGGCCCTTCGGCGCCGACGAGCACAAGCCGCGCCATCGGCAACACGAAGAACGCAGCCGTCAGCACCAGAAGCGGGAACAGGCAGGCCAGTGAGAATGAACGTTTCGACATGACATCGTGAGCGAGCTTCGATGCAGCGCGATGACTTCTGCGGACCTCAATCATTCGTCATGGCCGGGCTCGCCACAGCCACCCAAGTCTGTCTTGAACGTGTTCGTCGCGACATCGGCGGCAGGGCGCAAATGTGCGCGACGAGTTAGGGCATGACGGATCGTTCGCGTCATCGCACTTCGGCGAGATAGCGATCGGTGAACGCCTTCTGGCCCGCTTCCATCTTGGCCCAATCGACGCTCCTGGCGCGCGCGTATTCGCTGTCCGGCAGGAACTTCGCCTTGACCTCAACCGGCAATTCGATCGGCCGTGCCGGACGGAGGTAGGCATTGGTCCAGATCGCCTGGCCCTTGTCGGACAACAGATAGTCCATCACCTTCCTGGCCTTGTCGGCGTTCGGCGCATCCTTCACCAGCGAGACCACATAGGGAAACACCACCGCCCCCTCACACGGAATCACGAAGGCGAAATTGCCCTTCTCGGTGTATTTGGCCCGATAGGCATTAAAGTCGTAGTCGAACAGGATCGGAATCTCACCCGATACGACACGCGCGTAGGAGGTCTGCTTCGGCACGATCGCGTCGTTGCCGTGCAGAGCCTTGAAGAAGCTGATCGCCGGCGAAAAGTCGGTGTCGCTGCCGCCGAGCGCAAGGTTGACGGCGACGGCGCCCACATAGCCGACTGCGGCGGACGGCGGATCGAGATAGCCGACCATGCCCTTGTAGTCGGGCTTCAGCAGATCCTTCCAGCATGCCGGAACCGCCTTACCGCCGAGCGCATCGACATTGACGAACAGTCCGAGCGTGCCGGAGTGGATCGCCGTCCAATCGCCGTCCGGATCCTTCAGGCCGGTCGGCACGTCGTTCCAGTGCTGCGGCTTGTAGGATTGCGTAACCCCGTGACTTTTGGCCTTGATGCCGAAATTGACGCCGAAATAGCCGATATCGGCGATCGGGTTGCTCTTTTCGGCGAGCAACTGGGACAGCGCCTGGCCGGAATTCTTGTTGTCGAACGGGATGTCGTAGCCGAGGTCCGTCTTGATCGACTTGAGCATCGAGGCCCAGTCGGCCCATTGCGGCGGGCAATTGTAGCAGATCACATCCGCCGCCTTGGCGGGCGCGACAACCGCGACCAGCGACAGCAACGCCGCGGCGAAACCAGCAAACCTCATATTCATCCCCCGATGAGCAGGTGCGCGAAGTCCGATCTTCACAACGCTGGCTTCACCTATCGGCGGTAGATGACAGGTTTGCGACGCCCCCCCATGCCTCTCGCCACCGGACGTGTGAGATAAGTTCACGCCACATAGGAACTTCCCTTGGCGCACGTAATTGGTTCCGGACCCTGAAGGTTCGCGCGACGGTGCGGCGATGAGTCGCCGGCCGCAGAGGCAGTTTGGCCTCTCGGCTTCTTGCCGCGACGAGGCGCAGTTCTCGGTCGCAGATGCCGGACCGATCAGCCAAAGCGAGGGAAACTATTGATGCCGATGTCAGCAAAGACCAATGCCTGCCGGCCGTGGGACGATGAGCAGGTCGAGCGGCTCAAGGAACTGATCGCCAGCGGCGCATCAGCGGTGCGCGCAGCTGCTGCCTTGAAGCGGGCGCGCTCTTCCGTCCAGGTGAAGGCCCGCAAGCTCGGGATGCCGTTCATGGCGAGTCGCGACGTCAAGCGGCTGCGCGACGCCAAGATCGCCGCCGCCGAGAGCACCCCGCTACGGGCCCATGCGGAGTTCGCCGAACACTAAGTGCTGTTCGTACATACAGCCAGCGCGCTGATGAGACTGGGATCACCGATGATGCTGACTGCGGCAGGCAGTCTCGCTGTCACCTAATTACTACCTAAATACCACCTTCTAATACCTCTAGCCGAAGTGCTAGTTCACGCCATCGATTAGCAGTCAAGATTTTTGCGGCGAATTCACAGAATTCGGACATACTTGCGGTGACTCATGTCGCCTCACGAATCATTGGAAAGGCACCTGCAAAGCGGGTGAAAGGGTATCCCGATGCAGTATTGGATCATTGCATTTACCGCCGCACTTGTCGTCGTCATTGGCTACGCGGCCGGCCCTGTCGGCGCCGCCATTTCGCTGCTCGCCTTCGCGGGCTCGTTGTATTTGATGTGGGCGCGCAAACTGGGCTTCGCCGGCGCCTGGACGCGGTTCGGGCTCGATCGCTTCACGGCGCCGTTCTGGAAGAGCGAGAACTGGGACCGATTCAACGCGCTGTTCGCCGACAGCGAGAGTGTCGTGAAAGCCGGCACGATCGCCGTGGCTCTGATCGCCCTATCGCTGATTCTGCCGGCGGGCCAAGTCGGCCTGGTCGCAGCAGCGGTCGCTGCGTGGTACGCTTTCGAAGTCTATCGCAGCCAGCGGCCGGTGGGCCGGTCGACGGTTGCGATCGAGTCCAAGCCCGTCCCCGACCAGGTGATCTACAGCGCTGCCCCTCACAGCGAACCCGCCAAGATGAACTGACGCCTCTTCCTCCAAAGACCTTCAAGCGGCGGCGGCCTCACCCGCCGCCGCTTTGCGTTCGGGAAACCCGCAGGCCCGTATCAAAAGTTCTTGCGATCGAGACTTCTGCACAATTATTAGGCAAATAAACTCGCATTGTATGCAATGCACGTACTGCGACTGGATCGCTCAACCGCTCGCTGCTCAATCATATCCGATAATAAATTCAAACTGTTAGCAACACTTCGCGGCCCATTTCAAAATTTGGCACGAAGCTTGCGAACTCTGTCTCCGAGACCAGCCCTCTTGCCTCGGAGCGTATTCCATGAAGCGTCGTGACTTCCTCAAATCCGCCACCGCCCTCGCAGCTGGCGCCATGGTGCCCGCCCCGGCGATCTGGTCGGCGGCCAAAGCCGACGCCCGCTCGGAGTCGCTGCTGGTTGTCTCGGAGAGTGGACCCAACAACCTCGACATCCACGGCGTCGGCACCAACGTGCCGGGCTACGAGGTGTCGTGGAATTGCTACGACCGCCTCATCACTCACGAGATGAAGGAAGGCCCCGGCGGCGTCCCATATTACGACAAGGACAAGTTCAAGGGCGAACTCGCCGACGACATGACGATCGGCGACATGTCGGCAACCTTCAAGCTGAAGAAAAACGCCACCTTCCAGGACGGCACGCCAGTGACCGCCAAAGACGTGAAGTGGTCGCTGGATCGCTCGGTCAGCGTCGGCGGCTTCCCGACCTTCCAGATGAGCGCCGGTTCGCTGACCAAGCCCGAGCAGTTCGTGATCGTCGACGACCACACCGTGCGGGTCGATTTCCTCAAGAAGGACAGGCTGACGATCCCGGATCTCGCGGTGATCGTGCCCTGCGTCGTCAACTCCGAACTGGTGAAGAAGAACGCCAGCGAGAAGGACCCCTGGGGCCTCGAGTACACCAAGCAGAACACCGCCGGCTCCGGCGCCTATCGGGTGGTCAAGTGGACCGCCGGCACCGAAGTGATCATGGAGCGCAACGACAAATGGGTCGGCGGACCGCTGCCGAAAATCAAGCGTGTGATCTGGCGCATGGTGCCGCAGGCCGGCAACCGGCGGGCACTCTTGGAGCGCGGCGACGCCGACATCTCCTATGAGCTGCCGAACCAGGACTTCGCCGAGATGAAGCGCGACGGCAAGATCAACGTCGTGTCGCTGCCGATCAGCAACGGCATCCAGTATCTCGGCATGAACGTCACCCAGCCGCCGTTCAACAATCCGAAGGTGCGTGAGGCGGTGGCCTATGCGGTGCCGTATCAGAAGATCATCGACGCGGTGATGTTCGGCCTCGCCAACCCGATGTTCGGCGCCGCCGCCGACAAGCCGACCGAGGTGAAGTGGCCCCAGCCGACCAAGTACAACACCGACATGGCGAAGGCCAAGGCGCTGATGGCGGAGGCCGGCTACGCGGGCGGCTTCGACACCACGCTGTCGTTCGACCTGGGCTTTGCCGGCGTCAACGAGCCGATGTGCATCCTGATCCAGGAGAGTCTGGCGCAGATCGGCATCCGCTGCACCATCAACAAGATCCCCGGCGCCAACTGGCGCACCGAACTGAACAAGAAGGTGATGCCGCTCTACGTCAACATCTTCTCGGGCTGGCTCGATTATCCGGAGTACTTCTTCTACTGGTGCTACCACTCCGGCAAGTCGATCTTCAACACCATGGGCTACGACTCGCCCGAGATGGACAAGCTGATCGACAGCAGCCGCATCGCCGCCGCGGCGGGCGACACCGCGACCTACGACCGCGACGTCAAGGGCTTCGTCGACCTCGCCTTCACCGACATCCCGCGCGTCCCGCTGTATCAGCCCTATCTCAACGTCGCGATGCAGAAGAACATCAGCGGCTTCGCCTACTGGTTCCACCGCCGTCTCGATTATCGGACGATGGTGAAGGGGTGATGTTCTTCCCCCTCTCCCGCTTGCGGGAGAGGGCCGGGGTGAGGGCGACGCGGCCTGAGTGCCTGAGGAGGGGGGCCCCCCCCCCCCCCCCCCCCCCCGGGGGGGGGGGGGGGGGGGGGGGGGGGGGGGGGGGG
>NZ_JAJNAL010000013.1 GCF_022271405.1 Rhodopseudomonas infernalis
GAGCACTGACTCAGCGACTCGCGGAACGGAGTGCCCTCACCCGGATCGCTGCGCGATCCAACCTCTCCCGCGAGCGGGAGAGGTTGCGCTGACTAGCGCAGCTCGGGCGGCCGCTCACCCCGGGGCTTCTTCGGCTTCGCCTTGGTTTTCTTGGCCACCGGTGGCGGCGCTTCGGGTTGAGCGGCTGGCTCGGCGGTCTCCGGCTCGGCCTGCTCCGGCGGAGCGGCGCGGGCCGGTTCGCGCGTTGGCTCGCGGTCCTGCGGGCGATCGGCGGCGACGTCCCGCGGCGGAGCCTCGGCAGGACGCTCCGCCGGCAGCAGCGGCGCGATCTGGGGCATCGGCTCGAGTACGTCCCACTGGCACATCCGATAGTCCCGGCGCCGCTGCGCGAGGTCGAGGTGGATGTGGTCCTCGTGATAGCCGTCGGAGCCGGGGCCGAGCACGGTGGCGAAGCGGTCGCATACCGACTGCCGCACGCTCTCGCGCACCGCGCGCGGGCTGGCGCGATCGGTCAGCGACACCATCCGCCCGCTGGCGAGCTTGAGACCGCGGATGTCGATCGCGTTGGCCTTGCCGTGCTCGCTGAGCTTGGCGCCGCGCACCCGGTTGCGGCCACGGCATTCGTAGGAATCGAAATTATCGAGCGCGGCGAGCCGCGATTCCAGCGACGTCGCGATCGGCGCCACGTCGCTGCGGACCCAGTCGGCCAGCTCCGCCGCCATCGGGCAGCGCAGGATCGCCGCCGGCGTCATCGCCACGCGGGTGCCATCGGGCAACACGATCGCCTCGAGCTTGACCAGATCGGTGCCACCGCAACCGCCCGGCCCGGTGATATCAGGAATACTCGGGGCGATGGCGATCTGCTCGGTCAGCGCCAGCCTGCAGGCGCTCGGCGGCGCCGGCTGCGGCTTCGCGCTCTCGGCCTCGGCCCGCTGCGGTTCGCCCTCCGGCCGGCCGGCATCCGGCTTGTCCGCCTCTGTGGCGGCCGCGCGCTCGTCCGGCTGCGGAGCCGCCGCCGGGCGCGGCTTCGGCAGCGGAATCCGCTCACGCGCCTCGGCGCCCGGCGCGCCGAGCGTCAGTACCGCGATCAGCATCGCCAGCGCCGGCGCTTTGCCGCGGAACAGATTGCGACAGAACAGTTTTCCGCGGGCCGCGACCGCGCTAATGTCGCCCACAATCCCGAGGGGATAACAATCAGGAGGAAAATTCGGATGCTGGGACTGATGCAAGACTGGCCTTTGCTGTGTCATCGGATCATCGAGCACGCGGCTCAGGTCCACGGCAACCAGGAGGTGGTCACCCGGTCGGTCGAGGGTCCAATCGTCCGCACCACCTATGCGCAGATCCATCAACGGGCGCTGAAGGTGAGCCAGATGCTGGACCGCGCCGGCATCAAGCTCGGCGACCGCGTCGCGACGATCGCCTGGAACACCGCCCGGCATCTCGAATGCTGGTACGGTATTATGGGAATCGGCGCGATTTGCCATACGGTCAATCCACGGCTTTTTCCGGACCAGATCGCCTGGATCGTGAATCATGCCCAGGACCGGGTGATGATCACCGACCTCACCTTCATCCCGGTGCTGGAGAAGATCGCCGACCAGATGCCGAGCATCGAGCGCTACGTGGTGCTCACCGACGCCGCGCACATGCCGCAGACCACGCTGAAGAACGTCGTCGCCTATGAGGAATGGCTGAAGGAAGCCGACGGCGACTTCGAATGGAAGACCTTCGACGAGAACACCGCGGCGGCGATGTGCTACACCTCGGGCACCACCGGCGACCCGAAGGGCGTGCTGTATTCGCACCGCTCCAACGTGCTGCACGCGCTGATGGCCAACAACCCGGACGCGCTCGGCACCCGCGCCGCCGACACCATGCTGCCGGTGGTGCCGCTGTTCCATGCCAACAGCTGGGGCATCGCGTTCTCGGCGCCGTCGATGGGCACCAAGCTGGTGATGCCCGGCGCCAAGCTCGACGGCGCCTCGGTCTACGAGCTGCTGTCGACCGAGAAGGTGACGCATACGGCCGGTGTGCCGACCGTCTGGCTGATGCTGCTGCAGCACATGCAGAAGGAGAAGCTGACGCTGCCGGACCTGAAGATGGTGGTGTGCGGCGGCTCGGCGATGCCGCGCTCAATGATCAAGGCGTTCGTCGACATGGGTGCCGAAGCCCGCCACGCCTGGGGCATGACCGAGATGAGCCCGCTCGGCACCCTCGCCACGCTGAAGCCCCCGTTCGACCAGACCACCGGCGACGCAAGGCTCGACGTCCTGGCGACCCAGGGCTATCCGCCGTTCGGCGTGCAGATGAAGATCACCGACGACGCCGGCAAGGACGTGCCGTGGGACGGCAAGACCTTCGGCCGGCTCAAGGTGTCGGGCCCGGCGATCGCCAAGGCGTATTACCGCGTCGACAAGGAGATCCTCGACGAGACCGGCTTCTTCGACACCGGCGACGTCGCGACGATCGACAAGGACGCCTATATGCGGATCACCGACCGCTCCAAGGACGTGATCAAGTCCGGCGGCGAGTGGATCTCGTCGATCGACCTCGAGAACCTCGCGGTCGGCCACCCCAAGGTGGCGGAAGCCGCGGTGATCGGCGTGTATCACCCGAAATGGGACGAGCGGCCGCTGCTGATCTGCCAGCTCAAGCCCGACGTCACCTGCACCCGCGACGAGATCCTGCAATACATGGACGGCAAGATCGCCAAATGGTGGATGCCCGACGACATCGTGTTCGTCGACGCCATCCCGCATACGGCGACCGGCAAGATCCTCAAGACCGCGCTGCGCGATCAGTTCAAGACCTACACGCTGCCGGGGGCGGCGGCGTAGTCAGCGGCACGCGGCGCAGACTCACTGCCTGCGTCGCCCTCACCCCAACCCTCTCCCGCAAGCGGGAGAGGGAGCGCGCTGTGCTCTGCTCCCCTCCCCCTTGCGGGGAGGGGTCGGGGGTGGGGGTCCCCAAGCACCGCGCCCGGGGCGCCCTCACACTAGCCCTCTCCCGCAGGCGGGAGAGGGGGCGCGCTGTGCTTGGGGCTACGCTGTGCTTCGCCTTGAAGAACTAACTCCGATCAGCCCAACACCGGCAACGTCCGTACCTCATACCCGCTGCTGATGGTGCGGTTCAGGACCGGGTCGGTGAGTTCGTAGTCGAAGCGGGTGGCGGGGCGGATGCCGCCCTTCGCCGCGAAGGTGCCGCCGAACATCGCGGCGCCGTTGGGCATTCCATCTTTGCCGAATTCGCGCTCGATCAGCTCGGCCGGCGGCAGCATGCCGGAGAGGGTGCCTTCCTGATACAGCACGCGCTCGCCGCCGATGGTTGCGAAGGAGCGCAGCACGAGCTGATCCCAGTGCGCCGCGACGTCATCGAACGCCCACAGCTCGGGCGCGACCGGCTTGTCGCACATCTGCTTCGAGACAGTGATGTTGTAGGTCTCGACCTTGCGGTCGGTGTGGTCCGAGCCGACGCCGACATACAGCTGGCCGCCGGACTTGATCAGCACGAACTCGACTTCGCCGCTGGAATTCTCGTCGCTGACCTCGATCGCGGTGCGCGTCGTCAGCCGGCTTGCGGCGACGCGGTAGTAGATCGGGGTCGAAGCCGGAGGCGCAATGCCGAGCTCTTCCAGTTCCTTGATGTGCTTGTCGCGCGCCACCGGATCGCGGCCGGTCCAGCCGGCGATGATCAGATCGCCGATCTGGACCGATCGCGGCACCTCGCGGCCCTGTTCGTGAACGACGACATCGATGGGAGCGGCATACATGGACGGTTCTCGCAGGATGAAGGGAAACAGCGTCGTGCGGGACCGCCCGCACGACGCGATGAGTAGACTACTCGCCCTTGCGGGTGTCGAGTAGCGTCCAGTGCTGGTCCTTGGCCTCGATCACGTAGATCGGCTTGATCGCGTCGTGATCATCGCCGAACGAGATCGCGCCTTCGAGCGCCGGCAGGTTCTTGATCTTGGCCAGCGCATCGCGGATAGCGGTGCGTTCGGCCGCGGCCTTGTCGGCCGCGCCGGTGACCGACGCGGTCTTCATCGCTTCGGCCAGCAGATAGACGATGTCGTAGGCCGAGGCGTCCTGCTGGTTCGGCTCCTGGCGGGTCATGCCGGCCGCAGAGGTGCGCTTGGCGAACTCCTTGGCGAACGCCTTGGTCCGGTCGTTCAGCTCGGCGAAGAAGGTGGTGCCGATCGTCATCAGTTCGCCGGCGCCGGCCATGCGCTTCGGCAGATCCGGATCGGCGACGGTTGTGCCGGCGATCAGGCGGGCGGTGACGCCCTGACGCTTCAGCTCCTTGGCGAGGTTGACGGCGGCTTCCGGCGGCGCGCCGAGGCCGATGATGTCCGGCTTCATCTGCGCGAGCTGCGAGACCTGCGGCGACAGATCGAAAGCGTTGTACTGGAAGTCGACCGCGCCCTTGCTCTCGACGCCGTATTTGGTGAACAGCACCGGCAGCACCGCGGTGCCGATCGACTTCGACACGGTGTCGTCGGTCGCGAACGCCGTGGCGCCGGTCTTCATCGGCAGCTTCTTGTCGCGCAGCGTCGCCAGCACCTCGTCGATCACGGTCTTCTCGTCGCGGGTGTTGCGGAACGCGTAGCTGAAGCCCTTGGTCAGGCCGGGCGCCGAGGACGACATCGACATCTGCACGATGCCGAGACGCTCGCCGGCCGGGAACGCGACGCGGACTTCGCCGGACGAGAACGGGCCGATCACCGCCAGCGCCTTGTTGTCCTCGGCGAACTGGCGCACAGCCAGCGCGGCCTGCTTCGGATCGCCGCCGGTGTCGAACTTCACCAGCTTGATCTTGTTGCCGCCGACGCCGCCTTTGGCGTTGATCTCGTCGACCGCCATGTCGACCGCAACCTCGTTGGTATTGGCGAGGCTGACATAGGGACCGGTCTTGGCCATCGAGAAGCCGAGTACCAAGTCCGCTGCGCTCGCATTGCCTGCAACACTCATGAGTCCCAGCGCCAAGCCCGCTGCAATGATCCCCGTCGCCTTCATCAACCCTGCTCCTTCTTCCTCTGACTTAGTGAGAGTTCGCCCGCATCGGCTGCGGCGTATCCGGCGTCTCGTCGCTGCCGCCGCCGAGATAAGCGTCGAGCAGCCGGCGATCGTTACGCAGTGACTCGCACGGGCCGGCCACTGCGACCTTGCCGAGCTCGAGCACCGTGGCGCTGTGCGCGACCGACAGCGCCTTGCCGGTGTTCTGCTCGACCAGCACGATGGTCAGGCCGCTGCGGTTCATTTCCTGGATCAGGTCGAACACCTTGGAGACGAACAGCGGCGACAGGCCGAGCGACGGCTCGTCCAGCATCAGCACCTGCGGCCGCGCCACCATCGCGCGGCCGATCGCCACCATCTGCTGCTCGCCGCCGGACAGCGTCGCGGCGGCGACGTGGCGGCGCTGGCCGAGATTGGGGAAGCGCTCGTAGATCGCGTCGATCTCGCTGCGCACCGCATGCCTGTCGCGGCGCAGATGCGCGCCGAGCAAGAGGTTCTCCTCGACGGTCAGCGACACCAGCACCTGGCGGCCCTCGGGGACCAGCACCAGCCCCTGCGCCAATCGCGTGTGCGGACGCGCGCGCGACAGATCCTGATCGCGGAACTGGATGCAGCCCCGCACGGCGGGCACGGCCCCCATGATGCCGAGCAGCAGCGTGGTCTTGCCGGCGCCGTTGGCGCCCAGCACGGTGACGATCTCGCCCTCCTCGACGGTGAGCGAGACGCCGTCGAGCGCGGTGACGCCGCCATAGGCGACGGTGAGGTCGGAAACCGAGAGGATCGCGCTCATGCCGCCTGCTCCGCGCCGAGATAGGCAGTGCGCACCACGACATCGTGCTGCACCACAGAGAGCGGCCCCTCGGCGATCTTGCTGCCGAAATTCAGCACCACGACGTGGTCGCAGATCGTGCCGACGAAATGCATGTCGTGCTCGACGATCAACAGCGTGATGCCGCGCGCCTTCAGCGCTTCCAGATGCGCGGTGAGCGCCTGGGTTTCGACCGGGTTGAGGCCGGCCGCCGGCTCGTCGAGCATCAGCAGCGAGGCGCCGGCGAGCGTGGCGCGGACCAGATCGATGCGCTTGCGGATGCCGTAGGGCAGCTCGCTGACCATGGCGTCGGCATAGGCGCCGAGCCCCATCTCATCGAGCGCCGCGACCGCGTCGCGCCGCCAGCGATGGTTGGGGATCAGCCGGAACGGCGTCAGCAGATTGAGCAGGCCGGAGGCGCGGACGTGCTGGCCGACCAGCAGGTTCTCCCACACCGTGAGATGCTGCATCAGCCGCACATTCTGGAAGCTGCGCGCGATGCCGAGCTTGATGCGGCGGCGCGACGCCATGGTGGTGATGTCACGCCCTTCGAACGACACCTTGCCGACATCGGGACGGAACACGCCGCTGACCATGTTGAACGCCGTGGTCTTGCCGGCGCCGTTCGGGCCGATCAGCCCGACGGTCTGGCCGCGCGCCACCGTGAAGCTGAGGTCGCGGATGACGTGCAGGCCGCCGAACGATTTCGACACGTTCTCCAGTGCGAGCAGCGGAGCCGGTGCGGTCATGGCTGCGCTCCCGCGGGCTTGCGTTTGAACAGGCGGCCGAGGCTGCGCAGCGACGCCGGGGTGACCAGACCTTGCGGCCGCACCGCCATGAAGCCGACGATCAGCACCGCGAACAGCACGTAGCGCCACGCCTCACCGGCGCGCAGCAGTTCCGGCACCACGCTGAAGAACAGCGCGCCGACCAATGGCCCCCACACCGTCTGGGTGCCGCCGAGCAGCACGTACAGCACCGTGTAGATGCTCAGCTGAACGCTGAAATGCTGCGCCTCGATGAAACTGAAGTGATGCGCGTAGAGCCCACCGCCGATGCCGGCGATCGCCGCGCCGAGCGTGAACGCCGCGACCTGCAGGCCCCAGACCTTCAGGCCGAGCAGATCGGCGACCAGCCGGTCGTTCTTGATGGCGGTGAGATACAGCGTGAAGCGGGTCTGCGACAGCCCGACCACGAACAGCACGACCGCAGCCGTGACCGAGAACACCGAGACCGGCGACGCGTAGGTCGAGACCGGATAGCCGGCCGCGGCGCCGACCACTTCGAGATTGAGGAACACCGCCGAAATCACCTGGCCGAGCGCGAAGGTGGCGAGCGCCAGATAGATGCCGTGGGTGCGCAGGATCGGTACCGCGACCAGCAGCGCCAGCGCGCCGGCCGCCAGGCCGCCGCTCGGGATCGCCGTGATCAGCGACCAGCCCATCTCGTTGGTGAGATACGCCGCCGTGTAGGCGCCGATCGCCATGAAGCCGGCGATGCCGAGATTGAGCTGGCCGGCGACCAGCGGCAGATACACCGCATAGGCCGCCATGATGTTGAAGCACAGGATGATCAGGACGCCGGTCTGATAGCCGCTCATCACAGCTTCTCCCGGATCGCCGGCTTGCCGAACAGCCCGTGCGGCCGCAGGATCAGCAGCACCAGCAGCGAGCCATAGACCGCGATGTTGACGGTGTCGGCGCCGAACGCCCAGATCGACCCGACCTCGATCAGGCCGATGATCAGCCCGCCGATCACCGCGCCCCAGACGCTGCCCATGCCGCCGATGATCATCGCGGCGACACCCTTGAAGCCGACGCCCTCGCCCATGAACGGCGACACCTGCAGATAGCTGAGCGCGAACATCACGCCGCCGAGCGCGGTGAATAATGCGGTGAGCACGAAGATCTTCGGCACCAGCCGGCCGACATCGACGCCGAGCAGCACCGCGGTCGAGCGGCTCTCGGCGATCGCGCGGATCTGCCGGCCGAGATTGGTTTTGCCGAGCAGGAACGACAGCCCGACCACCAGCGCAAAGGTCAGCACCAGGCTGATCGCCTGCGCGGCGCCGATCACCAGGCCGCCGATGCGGAAGTTGAAATCGCCGAGCAGCGACGGAAACGTCTGCTGATCGGAGCCGACGCCGACCAGCACGAGATTCTCGAGAAGCACCAGAAAGCCGAGCGACGACACCAGCGGCACTTCCGGATCGGCGCCGCGGGTGCGGCGATAGGACAGCTGCTCGACCGCGAGCGACACCAGCGCGGCCGCCGCGAGAGCGCCGGCGATCGCGAAGGCCCAGTGCCAGCCCTGCGTGAGCAGCACCCAACTCACCATGCCGCCGATCATGAACAGGCCGGGGATGGAGAAGTTGAGGAAGTTGAGGATGCCGATCGCGAGCGTGAAGGACACCCCCACCAGCACATAGATCGAGCCGAGCATCAGGCCGTTGATCAACTGCTGCGCGATCATGCCCGATCTCCGCACGCCGCCGCGAGCCCGGACGTGGTCGCCCGGACGCCGCGGCGATGGCCGCCGAAAGTGCTGGTGAAGCTGTCCGTCATCGCGTGCCTTAGACCGGGTCGAAGTAGTGCAGTTCGAACAGCACGCAGCCGGTCTCGGACTTGAACGGACCGTGGAACGCGCCCGGCGGACGGCAGGCGTAGGTGAACGGCTTGAAGCTCTCGCCGCCATTGCCGTTCTCGTCGTTGCCGACGGTCAGGTCGCCGGAGACCAGGAACACCTCTTCCCAGTACTCGTGCACGAACGGCTTGGTGGTGAACTCGCCCGGCTCGAACCGCAGCAGGCGGCTGCGCGAGCCGCGGTGGTTTTCTTCGTCGAGGCCGCCGGACAGGATCTTCTGCTGGATGCCCTTGGGATAGCCGGCCGGGACTTCCCAGCCGGTGGTCATGTCGACCGCCCGGAACTCGTCGTGGATTTTGTTGACTGGCATGGTGCGCTCCTGATCAGGCGGCTTGCGAGGTTTTCAGCTCGTCGGCGAGCTCGTAGCTGGACAGCATGTTGGTGACGAGGCCGCCGGCGGCGTCCCAGTCGTAGGTGCGGAACGAATGGTTCTTGGTGACGAAGGTCGCCCCGGCGTAGAACATCTCGTACTGCTGATGGCGCGAGGCGAATTCCGAGCCGACCGCGTCCCAGGCCAGCTTGTAGAACTTGACCTTGTCGGTCGCGCTCGCCGCAGGCGACTGCTGGGTCTTCTCGACCAGCGCGGCGATCTCCGGATTGGCGAGATCCTGCACCGAGGACGGCAACATGATCATGCCGCCGCCGGCGAGTTCGCGCAGCGTGTTGAGGATCTTGGAATACAGCTGCTGAGTGAGGGTCTGCGCCGCATACAGCGTGTGGCGATCCGGCACATAGTAGCGGCCGTATTTGGTGCCCTTGATTTCCATCGCGGCCACGAAGGCGTCGACCATGCCGCCCTCGGCGGCGAGCTGACCAAGCGTCTCGCGAACCTGCGGGAAGCCGAGCACGCCGTTGGTCTCGGCGATCCGCCGCGCCATGCCGATCAGGAAGCGCACCTTCACCGACAGCCGGACCATCGCCTGATAGTTCTGATAGACGTGCGCCGGCGTCGCGTGGAACTGCTTCTGGCACATTTCCAGGTTCTTGTAGACGAAGATGCGATCCCACGGCACTTTCACGTCGTCGAAATACAGCACCGCGTCGTTCTCGTCGAAGCGGCTCGACAGCGGATTGTCGAACACCGATTGCGACGACGCCTCGTAGGACTTGCGTGACAGGATCTGCAGGCCCTTGCTGTTCATCGGGATCGCGAAGGACAGCGCATAGGGCTCGTCGCCCGGCTGCAGCGGCTGGATGCAGGTGACGAAGACTTCATCGGCCATGATGCCGCCGGTCGCCAGCATCTTGGCGCCGCGCACGGTGATGCCTTCGGCGTCCTGATCGACCACGCCGGTGGTGAGGAACGCATCCTTCTGCTGGGCGGCGCTCTTGGAGCGGTCGGCCTGCGGATTGATGATGACGTAGGTCAGGTACAGGTCGTTGTCGCGCGCATAGGTGTAGTAATCGGCGAGCGCCTTGGCGCGATCCTTGTCGTAGGCCTCGAACTGATCCAGCCCCATATACATGCCGGCGATGCAGGAGGCGACGTGATCCGGCGCGCGGCCGAGGAAGCCGGCATGGAGCCCGCCCCACTCTTCCAGCGCGGTGCGGCGCTGGCGAAGCTCTTGGAAGGTCTCGGGAAGCTGCCAGATCCGGTTGGCGCGGCCGGCCGGAGTCGCGAAGGTCATCAGCTCGCGATTGGCTTCATCGGCGGCGAAGTCGAACAGCTTGCCTACCGACTGGATCGCGTTGCGAAACGCCGGATGCCGCGTGGTGTCGTCGACCCGACGGCCGTCGATGAACACGGCGCGTCCGTCGCGGAGGCCGGCAATGTGTTGTTGTCCTGTCTTCATCGTCACACGCTTCCTTATGCTGTGCTCGCCCGGGTCAGTAGTGGATCGGCAGCGGCCACATCGGCTCGCTGCCACCCTGCCGGCTCAGGCTCTGATACTTGCCGCGGAAAAACACCAACGGCTCCTCGTCGTCGCGCGCGCTGAAACGCACCACGCGGCCGACGAAAATCACATGATCACCGCCGTCGTACTGCGCGTAAGGCGCGCACTCGAAATGCGCGAGCGCCCCCGCCAGCAGCGGCGCCTCGGCATGGCCGAGCGAATGTGCGACGTCGCTCCATTTGTCGGTCGCGGCCTTGGCGAACTGGTTCGACAACGCCTCCTGGCCGCGGCTGAGGATGTTGACCGCGTAGCCCTCGGCCGCCTGCATCGCAGGCAGGCTGAGTGCACGGCGGTCGACGCTGAACAGCACCAGCGGCGGATCGAGCGACACCGAATTGAACGAACTCATCGTCATGCCGATCGGCACGCCAGCCCCGCCGCGCGCCGTGATCACGGCGACGCCGGTCGCGAACTGCGACAACGCCGATCGAAATTCCCGCACACCTTGCGTCATCAACCCTCGCTCGAATTACCTTTGATCCAAAGCTATTATAAAAAGCTAGTCAAGCGCGAATGCGAGGCAATCTCTGAGAAAAGATGCGGCAGTGCGACATCGATTTGGGCACGGCCAAGCGCCGCCAGCGCCGGAAACGCAGGATCAACTTGAATTGTCGTGCGGAAGACGAGCGGGCTTCAGCGCCGCCGCGACATTTTGCGCGTGGACTCGGCCGCGAGCGTCGAAGGCGCAGTGAGGAAGCTCATCAGCGTCACGGCCTTGTCGCCGCAGGCGACCAGCCGCGCCATCATCGACGCGAGCTGGCGAAATTCCGGCCCGCTGAGGCAGTCGAACAACGCGTCGTTGACCGGCGCCTGGATCTCGACGAGCTGCTCCAGCAACTTGCGCGCCTTCGGCGTCACCGTGAGTAGCACGCGGCGACGGTCTTCCTGATTGGCCCGCTTGTGAATGAGGCCGGCCTTGACCAGCTTGGAGACCTCGATGGTGACGAAGGCGCCGGACAGATGCAGATGCTCGGCGATGCGGCTGACGCCGACGCCCTCCTCGCCCTGCAGATGCGCCACCGAGATCAACGTCGTGTAGGCGATGCCGGAGATGCCGAGACGATCGCCGAAACCGGCGCGACATTGATCGACGCGCGCGCTGAACGCCAGAAAGTCGTGAATGAAGGTACGAAAGACTTCGTCATCGCCCTTGGGCATCAGCTCTGATTTCGACACGGTCACGCGGCGCAAAGTTCCTACTCCCCTGGATTTGCGGCCGAGGCTGGCCGGGCGGGATAGGACCTTGTCGTACGGAATGCGGCGATTGTACAGGTTCGCTACGCGACCCAGACTCCGAGACGGCCAAGCTTCGTTGCCGGCGTCGCAACCTCTCCGAGGAGCCCTGGCGCACCGGACCGTGGATCAGAGTGTTCAGTCGAAAACGTGTGTCGACCACGCAGACCGGAGCTGCCGTTCGGCAGCCCCTTCCCTTGCTGCGCGAAAGACCCGCTCAGACGACGGCCTCAACGCCGGGCTGGTTCGAATTTGTGCGGATCGCGGCGATCGTTTCGTCGATTGTCAGGATCTTGGCGAACGCCACACCCAGCGTCGCCAGCGTCGCCTTCTTGATTTCCTCGACGGTCAGCCCGCCAGCGGGGAACGTTTCGGTGCCGTCGCTGGGGAAGAACACATGATAGTCCCTCATCCCCGCTTCTCGCGCCGTGGTTTCGCAGCAAATATTGGTACAGATGCCCGTTACGATGATGCTGTCGATTCCGTTCGATCGTAGGATCTGATCCAGATCGGTGCCGGTGAACGAGCCGTAGCGAGGTTTGTAGAGCATGATGTCCCGGGGGCCGACCTCGACTCCCGGATGAAGCTTCGCCGTCTCGGTGCCTTCGTTGATATAGCCCGCCCTGACCGGTTCGATCAGTTCGCCCATCGTGCCGTGGTTCGAGCCGTCCGCGCGGGTGACATGAAGCGTATGGATCACCATCATGCCCGCCTCGCGACAGGCCGAAGCCAGCCGGTTCACCTGGGGCAGCAGAGCCACGCCGTCGGGCGCCGCCAGGGGCGTGCCCTCGACGAAGGCATTCTGCATATCGACGTTTACGAGCGCGGTCCTGGACGGAATGAGTTTGTAGTCGGCCATATGTCACCTCCTCAGGCGAGGTCAACATACAGCCGGCCAGAATTTATTTTCAAGTGAAAATATTTCGGTTTCAGATATTATCGGTTCGCGGTCGCGGGCTCTCAGGCGTTGCCCATCACGACGGGGGAAGTGATCTGGATGGATCGAGAGGTCGCGGTGCGGTAGCCGACATCTTCGAGCGCGCAGAGATCGTAGCCCCTCGCCTCCACGAGATGAATCGGCGCACCGAGGTGGTTGGACTGCATTCGGCAATCGCCGCGAGGAGTCGAGATAGCCAACCCGTCCGCGAACGCCTGCATCTTGTACAGATCAAGACTGCCAGCCTGCTCCGCGAGCGCCTTGAGCAGATGCAGGCCTTCGTAACAAGACACGCCGAATCGGTTCGGGACAGGCGCGCCCGGCCCGAACCTTCGACGGTAGCTGTCGCGGAAGCGTCCCCCGGAATTCGTCTGCAGATGATTGGTGAAACCCGCTGTCGAATACATGTTGTCGACAGCGTCGCATCCTATCCCCAACAGAGTATTCTCACAGAGCACGGGGGCAGCTCGGGCGATCTTGCGGTGGAGTCCGACCGAGCTGAATTGGCGATTAAACACAATTGCGTCCATACCGACGAGATAGATCAGCACCGCATCGGCGCGACTCCGCTCGATCCGCCGCAATGTCGCGTGATAATCCTCGGTGTAGAGCGGGAGATATTCCTCGCCGACGATCTCGCCGTCCGCCTGCGCGATATAGTCCTTGGCGATCCGGCAGGATTTGAGCGGAAAACTATAGTCGTTGGCGACGATGAACCATTTGCGGGCGTCGCGATTCGATCGAAGCCAGACAATCAGCGGGTCGAGTTGCTGGACTGGCGTCTCGCCGCACATGAAGACGCCGAACGAATACTGATCGCCTTCGTAAAGCGTCGTATAGACATAAGGAATGCGGCCTCCGATCGCACTGACCAGAGCGTCTCGATTGGGACTCACATGAGAGCCGATCATCGCGCGGATGCGGTGCTCTTCGATCATATGCGACGTATCGGCGACGACGCGCTCCGGACGAGCCCCGCCGTCACCAAACACCAGTTCCAGACGACTTCCGAACAGGCCGCCTCCCGCATTGATTTCTTCGACCGCAAGCTTCGCACAGTCGATCGAGGATGGACCATAAAGACCGATCGGCCCACTTTGTGGCGTCATTAGTCCGATCTTGATCACGCTGCCGCTACCCGTGCGCATCATGCAATCCTCCGCGAACATGACTCTCGCTATCCAATTTTCGTGCCAACCACAAACCTTCCATCAGCTCCTTTTCCGCCAATCAGGTAAGCTATCAGCGCAGGAAAAACTGATTCCGAAGATGATTGAGAATTCGATGCCCCGGCCGAACCTCGAATACATGCTCGCCGTCGCCAGTCACCGGATGAGCCAAGCCCTTGCGGCGGAACTTGCAAGCTACGGCATTGCACTCGAACACTGGCGGATTCTCACGCATCTCGCCGACGGCGCCGGCTGGACGATGACCGAGCTCGCGGAGGCCGCGCTGCTGAGTATGCCGACGGCGACCCGCACGGTCGATCACATGGTCGGAGAGGCCCTGATTTATCGCACTCCTCACAGCAGCGATCGACGGAAGGTCGTGGTCTTTCTGTCCGACAAGGGGCGCAGCCTTTGGTCGCAGATCCAGCTGAGCGCCGACGGGTGCGAGCAATCCATCGTCGAGCAATACGGCGACGTTTGGATCAAGCAACTCGTGAAGCGGCTGCAGCACTTGGCCGAGGCAGGCCAAGCAAAACCGCGCAGATGATCGGCATTCTCTGGGCGGTGGCACACACAAGCGTCGCCGCATCTTGAAATCAGCCGCCGTCCATGATCTCAACGGACCGTTGCAGCGCGGCGGGATTGCCGGCGATGCGGCTCCAACCCGGCAGAACGGACCCGATGGCGCGCAGATTTTCCGCTCCCTATCAAATGGAGCCCGTGTCGAGCCTCGCGGTGTGGGCGCGCCGGCTCGCGGTGTTCGCCGCGATCGCCGCGGTGGTATCGACGCTGGTGGTGCGGTTCGACTTCCTCGAAGTGCGGCCCGCGATCGTCACCTTCTTCGGCGCGCTGGCGCTGGCCGGGCTGTCGATCGTGCTGGCGCTGGCCGGCTTCGCGGCGATCTGGCAGAACGGCTCCCGCGGCATGGCGCGCATTCTGCTGGCGCTGCTGATCGACGTGATGATTTTGGCTTATCCGGCCTATCTCGGCTGGAAATATCGCAGCCTGCCGAAGATCCACGACATCACCACCGACGCGATCGACCCGCCGAAGTTCGAGACGCTGGCGCGGCTGCGGGTCGGCGACGGCGTCAACACCGCGGTCTATGCCGGGCTGTATTCGGCCGAGCTGCAGCGCGCCGCCTATCCGAATCTCGAGACCGTGCAGGTCGACCTGCCGGTGCAGCGCGCCTATGACATCACGCTCAATCTGGTCAACCGCCGCAAATGGCGCGTGGTGGATTCTCGGCCGCCGCAGCCGCCGCGGCGCGAGGGCCATATCGAAGCGGTGGCGCGCACCGAGGTGATGTGCCTGCCCGAGGACGTCACGATCCGCGTGCTGCCCGACGGCGACGGCGCCCGGATCGATATCCGCTCCGCCTCGCGCTATTTCGAAAGCGACCTCGGCAGCAACGCCGCGCGCATCGCCAAGCTCAGCGAAGACATCACTACCGCCGCGGAAAATGCACCCGCGCCGAAGCCGGAGCCCGCACCGAAGCAGCCCGCGAAGGGTAAGGCGGCGCCGAAGAAGTAGGCGGCGCGCGCGTCGCGATTTTGGTTGCCACCTTGCCCCAAGCACAGCGCGCTCGCCCTCCCGCTTGCGGGAGAGGGCTGGGGTGAGGGCGCCCCAGGCAGTGACTCAGCGACTCGCGGAGAGGAGTGCCCTCACCCGCCGCGCTACGCGCGTCGACCCTCGGGTCAAGCCCGAGGGCAGGCTCTCTCCCGCAAGCGGGAGAGGTTGCGCTGTGCTGGTGGCGAGATTCTGCCTGACAAAAGCGGCTGTAGGATGGGTTGAGCGCAGCGAAACCCATCACGTCAGTGCGGCGTGGTGGCGATGGGTTTCGCTTGCGCTCAACCCATCCTACGAGGCAGTGCGTGTTACTTCGCCAACCGGTACCTTCCGCCGATCAGCGGATCGCCCTCGGTGGCCACGATGCCGCGGGTCACGAGGTCTTCGAGATGGGCAAGGACGGAGTAGCCGGCGGCGCCCATCAGGCGGGGGTCGATGCCGATGTAGATGGCGCGGACCATGGTGGGGATGTCGGTCTCGCCCTTGCCGAGGCGGTGCAGGATCGAGGCTTCGCGGGCGACGCGGTGGCGCTTGAGGAAACGCGAGTAGCGCGGGCCCTCGAGGATCTCGGCGCCGTGGCCGGACAGATACAGCTGCTCGTCGCGCGCGATCAGGCGGTCGAGAGAGGTCATATAGTCGACCATCGAGCCGTCCGGCGGCGCCACGATCGAGGTCGACCAGCCCATCACGTGATCGCCGACAAAGATCGCGTCGCGCTCTTTCCAGGCGAACGCCATGTGGTTGGCGGTGTGGCCCGGGGTCGCCACCGCTTCGACCGCCCAGCCATCGCCTTCGATGACATCGCCGTCGCGGATCGTCACGTCGGGCCGGAAGGCGCGGTCGGCGCCGGATTCGGTCGACACCGTCTCGCTCTCGAAATACGGCCGCGAGGCGCGGTGCGGGCCTTCGGCATAGACCGTCGCGCCGGTCGCGGCCTTGAGGCGCGGCGTGCCGGGCGAATGATCCTTGTGGGTGTGGGTGACGAGGATGTGGGTGACGGTCTCGCCCTTCACCGCATCGATCAGCGCCTGCGCGTGCGCCTCGTCGTCCGGACCGGGATCGATGATCGCGACCTTGCCGGTGCCGACGATGTAGCTGACCGTGCCGGTGAAGGTGAACGGCGACGGATTGTTGCAGAGAACGCGGCGCAGCCCGGGTCTGATCTCCTCGACGACGCCGGCTTTCAGCGGGAAGTCGCGATTGAACGGAACGTCGTCCGAAGTGTCGCTGGCGTCGCTCATGCGTTTCCCGGTGATGTTTGTTGTTGTTAGTTCGTAGGATGGGTTGAGCGTCAGCGAAACCCATCTTGGTCGTCGCGATGGGTTAGCTATCGCCGCGTTCCCCCTCGGCCGTCATCCCCCGCGAATGCGGGGGATCCAGTAATCACCGTCCCCCCCAATAGTAAACGCCCTGGGATACTGGGTCGCCCGCCTGCGCGGGCGATGACGTTTACGGGTGGGCGCCGGCGCGGCCCACACCGAGGCTTACGAAAACGCCTGCAGCCCTGTGATGGCACGGCCCAAGATCAGGGCGTGGACGTCGTGGGTGCCCTCGTAGGTGTTGACCGTCTCGAGGTTCTGGGCGTGGCGCATCACGTGGTACTCGATCTGGATGCCGTTGCCGCCGTGCATGTCGCGGGCGACGCGGGCGATGTCGAGGGCCTTGCCGCAATTGTTGCGCTTGATCAGCGAGATCATCTCCGGCGCGAACCGGCCCTCGTCCATCAGCCGGCCGACGCGCAAGCTGGCCTGTAGGCCGAGCGAGATCTCGGTCTCCATGTCGGCGAGCTTCTTCTGCACCAGCTGGGTGGCGGCGAGCGGACGGTTGAACTGCTTGCGGTCCAGCGTGTACTGCCGGGCGCGGTGCATACAATCTTCAGCAGCGCCCATCACGCCCCAGGAGATGCCGTAGCGGGCGCGGTTGAGGCAGCCGAACGGGCCCTTGAGGCCGGAGACGTTCGGCAGCAGGTTTTCTTCCGGCACGACGACGCCGTCCATCACGATCTCGCCGGTGATCGAGGCGCGGAGCGACAGCTTGCCGCCGATCTTCGGCGCCGACAGACCCTTCATGCCCTTTTCGAGAATGAAGCCGCGGATCTGGTTGTCGTGCGCGGCGGACTTCGCCCACACCACGAACACGTCGGCGATCGGCGCGTTCGAGATCCACATCTTCGAGCCTGAGAGCCGATAGCCGTCGGCGACCTTCTCGGCCTTGGTCTTCATGCCGCCCGGATCGGAACCGGCATCCGGCTCGGTGAGACCGAAGCAGCCGACCCACTCGCCGGACGCGAGCTTGGGCAAATACTTCTTCCGCTGGGTTTCGTCGCCATAGGCGTAGATCGGATACATCACCAGCGACGATTGCACCGAGTTCATCGAGCGATAGCCGCTGTCGACGCGCTCGATCTCGCGCGCCACCAGGCCGTAGGCGACGTAGCTGGCGTTGGCGCAGCCGTAGTCTTCCGGCAGCGTGATGCCGATCAGGCCGAGCGAGCCCATCTCGTTGAAGATCTCGCGATCGGTCTTCTCTTCAAGATACGCCTGCGACACGCGCGGCAGCAGCTTGTCCTGAGCGTAGGCGCGCGCGGTGTCGCGGATCATCCGCTCGTCTTCAGTGAGCTGATCTTCCAGGAGCAGCGGATCGTCCCACTTGAAACTCGCGGGAACCGGCTTGTCCTTGGTTTGCGCGCGAACGCTCATCGATCATCCTTTCACGACGCCGCCGCATGTCGCGACGAGCTGAAGCTAAAACGTTGGTCAGGTGCCTTCAAGGTGCTCGTTCGACACGATCTCGATGCCGAACCCTGACAGGCCCTTGTAGTCGAATTGCGACGAGGTGAGATGGCGGATCGAGGACACGCCGAGATCGCGCAGGATCTGTGCGCCGACTCCGATCTCGCGCCACTGCCGGTGGCGATCGGCCTCGGCCGATTTCGGTTCGTCGATCGGCGCGACCGGAACGCCGGCAGCGCCGTCGCGCAGATACACCAGCACGCCGGAACCGTTCTTCTTGAAATGCTCGAGCACAGCTTCCATGCGCCGCGCACCGGTGAAGATCTCCTTGACGATGTTCGGCTTGTGAAACCGCGTCAGCACGTTCCGCCCGTCGCCGATGCCGTTGTAGACGCAGGCGACGTGGGCGATGGAATCGAACGGCGACCGATAGGCGTAGCCCTGCATCGGGCCGATCGGGCTTTCCAGCGGGAACGTCGCAACCCGCTCGATCAGCTTCTCGCGCGCCTGACGATGAGCGATCAGGTCGGCGATGGTGACCAGCTTGAGGTTGTGCTTCTTGGCGAATTCAACGACCTGTGCGCCCTTGGTGACGGTGCCGTCGTCGTTCATCAACTCGCTGATGACGCCGACCGGCGGCAGACTGGCGAGCCGGCACAGATCGACCGCGGCCTCCGTATGGCCCGAGCGCATCAGCACGCCGCCGTCGCGGGCGATCAGCGGGAAGATGTGGCCCGGCCGTGCGAAGTCGGCGGCGCCGGCGTTCGGGTTGGCCAGCGCGCGGCAGCACGACGCGCGCTCATCGGCCGAGATGCCGGTGCCGTTGTCGGGCTTGTAGTCGATCGACACCGTGAAGGCGGTGGTGTGGTTGCTGTCGTTGTGCGCCACCATCGGATCGAGCCGCAGCCGGCGGGCGTCGTCCATGGTGATCGGCGCACAGACGATGCCCGACGTGTGGCGGATGATGAACGCCATCTTCTCGGCCGTGCACAACGAGGCGGCGACGACGAGATCGCCCTCGCCCTCGCGATCATCATCATCCGTGACGACGACGATTTCGCCGGCAGCGAAGGCTTGCAGAACGTCCTGGATCGGGTGCGCCATGGGTCACTCTCTGGAACAAGAGCAGACCATATGACGCAGCCCGCGCGGCGACGCAACCCGCGCCGCTGCGAGGCCGTTGCGAGTGTCGCACAGCGGAATGCGAAGGTGATGACAGGAACGCACAGTGGCGAGCTCCCCTCGGCCCGCATGGGTTCTCGCCCCAAGCACGGCGAGCTCCCTCGCCACGCTCTTGCGGGGAGAGGGTTGGTCAGTGCTCTTGGGCGAGCGATGAAAGCCATGCGAGCACTGAGGCTCGGCTCCCCCCGTAGGGTGGCGCTGAGCGAAGCGAAGCCCACGCGGAAGAGCCCGGCGCGTGGGCACGGCGCTATGCGCCTTTGCCCACCCTACAAGGGGCGAGGCGCTTTGCTACGCATGGAAACGGCGGCGCGTGCTCACGCCGGTGTCGCCGCAGCCGCCGCCTTCTTCTTGGCGAACTGATCGTACGCTTCGACGGCCTGGGCGGCGTACATCACGCTGGGGCCGGCGCCCATGTAGATGGCCATTCCCATCGTCTCCATGATCTCGTCGCGGGTGGCGCCCTGCTTCACCGCGGCCTCGGCGTGGAAACCGATGCAGCCGTCGCAGCGCGTCGCGACCGAGATCGCGAGGGCGATCAGCTCCTTGGTCTTGGTATCGAGCGCGTCGGCCTTGAGCGCCGCCTGCGCGATCGCCGAAAACCCTTTCATCACGTCGGGCGCGCCAGTGCGCACTTCGCGCAGCGCCGTCGACAATTCGCCCGTCAGATCGATCCAGTTCTTGTGCATGGTTTCACCTGAATGAGAACAGCTCCCGGATCGGCCTCTAGCCGATTCCGGGAGCGATGACGAACGCGTCGATCAGGACTGCTTGACCGGGCAGGTCCGGATGCCGAACAGCGTGTAGGCCGGGCAGAAGCCGACAGCGGCGGTGAGCAGCGGAACGACGCCGATCCATGCCCAGATCGGGCCACCGGTCAGCGCCCAATAGATCAGGCCGATGCCGACGACGGCGCGCAGCAGACGATCGATCATTCCAACATTCACGGACATCGTGTTTTCCCCTCGCTTGGTTGAGTGACGCCGTATGTCTAGGGCGCGGGGGACAAGCGGTCTGTGACGAAGTCACCGCCGAATGAATTCAGTGCCCGGCGGCGGCGCGCAGCGGCGCGGCGTTGCGCAGTTCGACGCGGCCGCGGCCGAGGCTGACCCAGCCGCGCCGTTCGAACGCCTTGAGCTGCCGGCTGACGACCTCGCGGGCGCTGCCGATTTCGGCCGCGAGCTGCTGATGGGTGATCGACAATTCGCCGCCGCCGCCGGCGAGCGTCAGCAGCCGCGCCGCGAGCCGCGACTCGATCGACGCGAAGGCGACGTTCTGAATCACCGCCATCAGGTCGGCCATCCGCGCCGCCTGGGCGCCGAACACGAAGCTGCGGAATTGCGCGGAGCGCGCCATCAGATCGTTGAAGGTCGCAGCCGGCAGCGCCATCGCATGGACAGGCGTCTCGGTCACCGCGAAGGCGCTGTACGCATCGGAGGCGAGCAGCGCCAGCGTGGTGAGAATGCAGATGCTGCCGGGGCCGAGCCGATACAGCACGATCTCGTTGCCGTCGGCATCGAGCTGATACACCCGCACCGCGCCGTCGATCACCAGGATGAAAGCGTTGCACGGCTCGCCCGGCGCATACACGGTGGTGCCGGCAGGCGCGTTCATCGCCATCGCGCCGCCGGCGAGCGGCGCGCGTTCGCCCTCCGGCATCGTGGCCAGGGCGGGAAACTGCTTCAACCAGTCGAGATTGGACACGGGACTTCCATTCGCCGCAGCATGGCTGGTCGATCGTATGATCGACGCGCGGCTTCGTCCAATTGATCCGTGTCAATGCCGAGGCGAGAGAACCACAGCTGCTGCGCCGGGCGCGCGACGTGCTACATCGTCGCTTCCGATCGGACAGGAATGGACAGGCGATGGGTCTCGGACTGGGGAACAAGCTACAGAGCTGGCTCGACGGCCACGGCCTCGGCGCGATCATCGGCGCGGTGCTGGCGGTGATCGTGACGCTGGCGCTGATCCTGGTGATCGGCGGCTACTGGCTGGTGACGCCTTGACCGGCAGCGCTGCGGCGGCGCTGCGGATCCACGGCGGGCGCGTCGATCTCGCCGCCCAGGCCTATCCGGACGCGCCGCTGCCGTGGATCGACCTGTCGACCGGCATCAATCCGATCGCCTATCCGGTGCCGCCGCTGCCGCCGGAGGCGTTCGCGCGGCTGCCGCTGGCGACCGAACTGCACGAGCTGTGCGCGGCCGCGGCGGATGCTTATGGCCTGCCGCAAGGCGCCGCGATGCTGCCGGCGCCCGGCAGCGAGATCGCGATCCGGCTGACGCCGCGGGTGCTCGCGGCGCGCCCCGCCGCGCAAGTCGGCATCCTCACGCCGACCTACAGCTCGCACGCTGCGGCGTGGCGCGCGGCCGGCGCGCGGGTGCACGAACTCGGCGCCCTGCCCGATCCTGACGCCGCGCTCGACGCGCTGGTGGTGGTGAATCCGAACAATCCGGACGGCCGCGGCATCGACGCCGGGACCTTGGCGGCCTTCGCGGCGACGTGGTGCGCGTCCGGCAAGCGGCTCGTCGTCGATGAGGCCTTCGCCGAGGTGCGGCCGGAGCTGTCGCTGCTCCGCGGCGCGGCGCTGCCGCCCGGCCTCGTGGTGCTGCGCTCGCTCGGCAAGTTCTTCGGCCTCGCGGGATTGCGGCTCGGTTTCGTGGCGGTGAATGCCGGCGATGCGCCGCCGTGGCGTGATCTGCTCGGCGACTGGGCCGCCTCCGGCCCCGCCTGCGCGATCGGCACGCGCGCGATGCGCGATACAGCGTGGATCGCCTCAGCGCGCGAGCGGCTCGCCGCCGATCGCCGGCGACTGGATGCAACGCTGACCGCCGCAGGTCTGACGGCGCGCGGCGGCACCGATCTGTTCGGCCTCTATGAGGACAACGACGGGCGTGACCTGGTGGACGCGTTTGCCCGCGCGGGCATTTTGATCCGAGGCTTCACACACAGCCCGCAGTGTTATCGTTTCGGCCTGCCGGGCGATGCAGCCGCCTGGCAACGGCTGGAGCAGGTGTGCGCGACGTTGCAAGGACGAAAAGCCGCGAACGTTGCCGCAGGCTGAGCCCCGGGCATGACGGGGTCAGATCGTGCCGAGCGGCCCGCAGCGGCGGCGTAGCGCCTACGCTGCGCGGCGCATCGAGGGCTTGCGGAGCGGCGGGGCCGGCGCTTTCGCGACGGCGCGCGAGGCGCGGCTGTCGAAGGCATCGCCGGCGGTGAGCAGGACGAGGCCAGAGAGGCCGGCGGCGGAGCCGATCAGGCCGAGCGTGATCACCAGCGGATAGCCGATCACATAGATCGCGCCGAACAGCAGCACCACCAGATTGAACGCGAAGAAGTACTTCGCTTCCGGAGTGCCGTGGACCGCATCCTTGGTCAACCAGCCGATCACCGGCACGTAGTAGAACGCTCGGACCAGGCCTTTCACATCTCTCTCCCGTGCTGTCCTGCCGGACCAGGGCGACGCAATCGCAAGCGCCTTGCAGTCCGAACTGATGGGTCATCAATCCGTCGCAGCGCAGCAATTGTCAACGCGGAGCGGGATACCTCCGTACTCGTCCGGAGGTTAAAAGTTGATCAGATGCAATGGCTTGCTTGGGTAGTGGAGGGGCTGCCCGTAGCATTCCGCACTGCCCGCAAAAATGACCGATGGCGTGTTGTCACCAAGCCCCGGCGGAGCGGCCGATGCGCAAGGAGGCGTCTGCCATCGTGTGACGGCGGTCTGCCGTGCGCGTGCGGCCGAGCGCCGCAACGTGTCATCAGACGGAATATCGGGCGGTGCCGCATCGCCACCATTCGCGATCGACGTCGACACTCGCTGCGACCGATCACGCGAGTCCGTTCGCGGAATCAACAGCAAGGTATTGGCGATTTGTTTGTTTATTTCCGACAGCGGAATTCGATCCGGCCTGCATGGAAGCGGCGGCATGATGGAACACAATCGTGCGGCTAATTCGCCGCCGACCTTCGACAACGCCGCTCGTTCGTGTCTATAAAGACCTGCAACCATCCATCCAGGATGGACCAACGCGATGATCACATCGGGAGGACGATACGATGCAAGTGGCCTATGTGCCCCGCCAGACCCCCTACACGCTGTCTCCGGAAGACGAACTGAATGATCTGCGGATGTCGGAGAAGGTCCGACCGCTGTACGATCACGTCAAGAAGTTCATCGCCGAGACAGTCGAGCCGATGCAGCACGAGTTCGATATCGCGGAAGCTAAGAATACGAACCGCTGGTCGTTCTCGCAGGAGCAGCTCGATCTGCTCGGCAAGGCCAAGGCGAAGGCCAAGGAAGTCGGTCTCTGGAACTTCTTCCTGCCCGACGCCGAGACCGGCGAAGGCCTGAGCAATCTCGACTACGCTTATATCGCGGTCGAACTCGGCAAAGCACCGCTTGCCTCCGAAGTGATGAACTGCTCGGCGCCCGACACCGGCAACATGGAAGTGTTGGAACGTGTCGGCACGGCCGCGCAAAAGGAGAAGTGGCTGAAGCCGCTGCTCAACGGCGAGATCCGTTCGGCCTATGTGATGACCGAGCCGAACGTCGCGTCCTCGGACGCCAAGAACGTCTCGACCTCGGCCGTGCTCGACGGCGACGAGTGGGTGATCAACGGCGAGAAGTACTACATCTCCGGCCTCGGCGACCCGCGCTGCAAGATCATGATCGTGATGGTCAAGACCGATCCGACCGCCGCGCCCAGCAAGCAGCAGTCGCAGATCCTGGTGCCCGTCGACACCCCCGGCGTCGAAGTGCTCGGCCCGATGCACGTATTCGGCCACGACCACGCGCCGCGCGGCCACATGCATATGCGCTTCAACAATGTGCGCGTGCCGAAGGAGAACATCCTGCTCGGCGAAGGCCGCGGCTTCGAGATCTCGCAGCTCCGCCTCGGCCCGGGCCGCATTCATCACTGCATGCGCACCATCGGCAAGGCCGAGAAGGCGCTCGACCTGATGGTGGCACGCGGTCTCACCCGCGAGGCGTTCGGCAAGAAGCTGGCGCATCTCGGCGGCAACATGCAGATCATCGCGCAGGCCCGCTGCGAGATCGAAGCGATGCGGCTGATGGTGCTGAAGGCCGCCAAGGCGATGGACGTGCTCGGCAACAAGGAGGCTCGTGTCTGGGTCAGCATGGTCAAGGCCATGGTGCCGGAGCGCGCCTGCAAGATCATCGACCAGGCGATCCAGATGCACGGCGCCACCGGCATCTCGCAGTGGACCCCGCTGGCCGAGATGTACACCGACGTCCGCCATCTCCGCTTCGCCGACGGTCCGGACGAGGTGCACTGGATGGTCGTCGGTCGTCACGAACTGACGCTGTAAGCGACCTACAACGCGATCAACGGCTCCACGCCGTCATTACAAGCGAAGCGAAGCAATCCAGCAGCCCCGGTGCTCGGAGCTGGATTGCTTCGTCGCTGCGCTTCTCGCAAAAACGGACAGTGAGTTCATTGCGCTCCGTGCTGTGCACCGATAGCGGGCAGGCTGCGGCGGCGATCAGCGCCGGGACCGCGGCAATCCGTAACAGTGTTTCGGCTCCACCTGGCGCGCCAGCATTGCGCCGCCGATCAGCGGCCGACGCCGAGCCCCCATCGACTGGTCGAGCGGTCGCGGTCGGATCATGCATCGCGGTCGGCATGACGGGCTGTCAGCAAACCTGACGTTCGGCCCGCCCCGTCATTGTGGCTTGCCTTCCGAAGGAGCCCGCTGACTGCCTCCCTGCAGATCCCGCAATCGCTTGCGCGCGATCTCATTGCCTGCGTTGGCGGCCAGCTGATACAGGCTCAAGACGTCGCCTGGAATGTCTTTCGTGCCGCGTCGCGCGACTTCGGCGTCGGCCAGCGCGACTTGCGCCTGAGGAAGTTTCGAGTCGGCCGCCTTCTTGAGCCAGACCAACGCGCCACTCGGGTCCGCGGAGCAGCCCACGCCCTTTTGCATCATCACCGCAACGTTGTACTGGGCGATAGCGTGGCCAAGCTTCGCGGCTTGTTCGTAGTAAGCCAAACCTTTGTCAACTTCCGCTTTTCCGTCTTCACGGCGACAGAACAGCACCCCAAGCTGAAAAAATGCCGAGGCCTTGACTTGTCCCGCCCCCTCGCTGGCCGCTCGCTGGAGGGCGACCTCTGCGGCTCTGGAATCGAAGACTTCGGTGCCTTCGCTCATCAGGCATATGCCCTTGGCGAGGAAGCCTTCCGGATGCCCGAGTTCTCCCGCTTCACCGTACAGCCGCAGCGCTCTCGTGATATCGGCAGCCGCCGCTGCATCTTTGGTCAGCAGTTGCGCAAGCCGCAATTTCGCCGGGCCGTTCGAGCCTTCGGCCAGTCGTTCGAGAAGATCGCGCGCTCTTGCTTCTTTGCCCCCAAGTACCAGGACATCGACCACGGCAAGAACAGATTTCGAATCGCCAGCGGCGGCCGCCTTCTCGAGCCACTTCGCGGCCTCGTCGCCGTCGACAGGCACGCCGTTGCCCGTGAAATAGAGGCGACCGAGTTCAAGCTGGGCCTGCCCGATCCCTGCCTCAGCTGCGCGGCGGAGCCAGTGGATGGCTCGCTGCAAGTCCGGTTCGACGCCTCGGCCATTCAGAAGAATCAGCCCGATCTGGTGAGCTGCCGCCGCATGTCCACCCTCGGCCGCCTTTTCAAACCACTTCGCCGCTAAACGCTGGCTCGGAGGCACACCCGTCCCGTTCGCGTAGAAGCGGCCAAGGACGAACTGTGAGTTAACATTCCCTTTTTCCGCCGCCAGTGAATACCACTCTGCGGCCTCGGTCAGGTTTGGCTCGGCCCCAAACCCCCGAGAGTAGAGCTCGCCGAGCTTGATCATCGACGGAAGATGCCCGCGACGTCCAGCCTTTCGAAGGCAAGTCTCTGCTTTGTTGATGGACTTGGAGACCCCGGCGCCCTCGATATGCATCTCGGCAAGACTAAACAGCGCATTCACGTCAGCGTGGCGGGCCGCCTCCTGGAAATACTTCCCGGCAGCAACGAGATCTCTCTCGACACCCTCACCGTTCATGTGGAGATATCCGAGCGCCGTATGGCCGCGGACATGACCTTCCGAAGCCGCTTTCTTGTACCACTCCGACGCAACGGCAACGTCTTTCTCAACCCCAAGGCCCTGATAATAGATGTCTCCTAGGCCGAACGCGGCATTGGCCGATGCTTGTTCCGCCGCCTTCGTGTACCAGAGCCGCGCCGCATCGAGGTCTACGTCGCAGCCACGCCCAGCTCGCAACAAATCTCCCAACATGGCCTGCGCGTCACGCAGGCCGGCGGCTGCGGCCTTTTCAATCCAGGCGAACCCCGCTTCCGGCGCTTTGTCGAGGGTCACGCCAGCGGGGAAAACCGTCGTCATCGCAGAGGACTTGCTCCAGCGAAGGCTGTCATCCCGAGACGTTGCAGGGATCCAAGGATCGGATCCATGCAGCATGATCTTCCCCAACTGGAACTGAGACGCGACATCGCCAACACGAGCAGCCTTCTCGTACCAAATCACTGCATCCGGGATTGATCGAGCGACGCCTTTGCCGTCGAAATAGAGCTTGGCGATCAGAGCAGTTGCCTCGACCGAGCCCTTCGCGGCAGCGTCTCGCCACGCATAAAAGGCCTCCAAAGGCTCTCCTCGTCCAAACGCGGCGTGTCCGCGCTGGACAAGAGTCTCCGGACTGAGCAACCGTGCACGCGCGCGCGCGACTCGATCTTGCAATCGTCGAACCGACCCCTTCATTGCGGCTCGCGCATCGCCTGACCGAGCCCCTTCATCATATCGCCGATTACATACATGGCGACTGATCGAGTGCCCACATTGATGTCGGCTGTCAGCGTCATCCCGGGAATAAGCTTGAAGTTCGAAGGTACGTTTCTGAAATTCGTCGCATCGACGGAACAACGCGCCTTGTAGTAGGCGTCGACGGGCTGGCCGTTGTCGTCAGTTGTAAAGGCGCCTCCACTGATCCAGCGGACCTTGCCTTGGGCCGTACCATGCTCAGCGAAATTGAACGCCTCGATCTTCATGGTGCAACTGTCGCCAGGCCTGACAAAGCCGATATCGCGAGAGACAATTCTGATTTCTGCGTCCAGCTTCGTGCGTAGCGGCATCAAGGTGATCAGCGCATCGCCTTGCTTCAGCACGGAACCGACCGACAACTTTGCTAAAGTGAGCACCACCGACGCCTCGTCGGCAGTCAATCTCACAAGGTCTTGGTTCCGGAGCGCTTTATCGTAAGAAGCATTCGCCGCATCGAGCAGACTCTGGGTATTGACGAGATCCTCGCTCAGCTTACTCCGCCATTGTTCGATAAAGGCGCGTCGATCAGCCTCGATCGACTTGAGCTGGTTTTCAGACTCGATCAAGCTGTTATGGGTGAAATCGATCTGCCGCTGGATTTCTATACGTGCGTCTTGCGAGAGGTAGAGGTTCAATTTCGAGCCACTGCCGCTCTCCGCCAGTGACGACCGCATATCCTCGATCTTTTTCAGCACGTCATCGCGTTGAGTGTATCGCTGATCCTCATTCCGCAACTTGTTGATCGTGGCCTGCATTTGCGCGATCTTCGAATCGAAACTCGCGACCTGCGCGGCATACTGCGCGTTACGTTGGTCATAAAGAGCTCTTTGAACCGAGGCATAGGCCGCGAACTCCGGATCCTTCTGATGCGGAAACTCGAGCGGCGCACCGCTCAGTTCGGCCTTGTCCCGGATGAGTTGCGCCTGCAAGCTCGCGACCTGCTTCTTGAACTGAAGCAGGTCGGCTGAGGTGAAGGTCGAGTCCAGCGTCGCGAGGAGTTGCCCACCTTCGACCTCTTCGCCCTCTCTCACATTAATCGACTTGATGATCGAGGGATTCAGGGCCTGCACAACGCTGATCGATTGATCCACCGGAACGATTTTGCCGCCGGCGCTCGATACGACCCGATCCAGCGACGTCAAAAACAATATCGCGATCGTCGCGACCAAAAGCGAGAACAGGACCCACAAGGTCGCGCGGGCAAGCAAGGGCTCCGGCGCTTCTCGGATGGCGTCCGTCTCGGACTGAAACTGCCGGACCGTGACGGCGGCAGCGGATCGGCTACGAGACAAGTGACGGCCCTCCGCTGTTGCTGCGCGCGCGCGCTGGCGCGACGATGGCGTGACTATTCTGCTGGTGCCAAAGACCGGAGTAGATATCGTTTCGCATCAGCAGTTCGTCGTGACGCCCAATGTCGTCGATCGAACCACGATTGAGCACGAGAATTGCGTCCGCCTTGATCAGGGACGATAGACGGTGCGAGATGATGATCATCGTCCGCCCACTCGCGATCCGTGAAATGTTCGCGTTCACGATTGCCTCACTCTCGGCGTCGAGCGCGCTGGTCGCCTCATCCAGAATCAGGATCGGGGGATCCACGATGAGCGCCCGTGCGATGGCAATGCGTTGGCGCTGGCCACCGGACAGGTTCGGCGATCCCTCGTAGATGTGGGTTTCGTATCCGCGCGGCAGCTTGTCGATGAACTCCTCAGCGCCGGCAAGCCGCGCAGCTCTCACAACTTCATCAAAGCTGGCATCTGCCTTTGCGGCAGCGATATTGTCGCGGATGCTGCCGGTGAACAGAAAATTCTCTTGAAGAACGACGCCGACGTTCCGACGGAGATGGTCGACATCGTACTCGCGTACATCCACGCCATCGATCTTGATCAAACCGCCATAATCGGAATGCAGGCGCTGGATCAATCGGGTGATCGTGGTCTTACCAGACCCGCTCTTTCCCATGACCCCTAAAGTCGTTCCGAACGGAACCTCGAAAGAGACACCATTCAAAGCCGGTGAAACCGCCCCCTTATACTTGAAGACGACATTGGAAAATTCCACGTGTCCGCGCAACGGCGTGCGGACACCATGGCCTGAGCGCCCCTCTTCGGGCGGCTGATTGACCAATTTGGACACGATGTTGATAGCAAATTGCGCTTCATCGAACTGATTGACGAGCTGAGCCATCTGCATCAACGGCGAAGCCACCCGTTGGGCCAGCATCAAGAAGGCGAACAATGCTCCGACATACCACGTGTCGGTCGTCGTAATCGCGAGATAGACTCCCACAGCAAACGACCCGCTGACCGCCAGTCGCTCCAGCGGTCGAACCACCGCCTGGATGGAGACCGCCGCCAGTCCCTCGGCGAGCCTTGCTCGCGCGACGCGGGCAACATGCACGTCCCACATATGCTTCTGACGCGAGTCGAGGGCGAGAGACTTTACCGTCCGGATGCCGTTGAGGCTCTGCACCATGAAGGCGCCTTGAGCACCTTCCGCCGCCATCACCGCAGCGGAATGCTTGCGATAGAACGGCAGCATCACGAGCAACCAAACCACAATAAGCCCGGCGATCCCCAACACAATGAACGTCAACAGGGGACTAAAGAAGAACATCACCGGAATGAAGAACAACAGCGTCGTCGAGTCGAGAATCGTCCCGAACAGTTGACCGATTAAGAACGTGCGGATGCGGAAGATCTCCCGCATGTCGCGGGCGACCAGACCGACCTGCGTTCGCTCGAAGAAATCGATCGGGAGGCTCAGCACCTTCTCGAAGATATAGGTCGATAGCTTGACATCTATACGAGCCGTCAATTGGTGGACCAGGAATTGACGAAGTACGAAGAACAGAGTTTCGAACAGGATCGCGACCGCCATCGCAATGCAGAGAACCGCGAACGTATTAAAGGCGTGGTAGAAGATAACCTTGTCCATCAGCAGCCGCCAGAACATGATCGGCGCCAGGGCAAGAAAGCCGAGAGCAAACGCTGCAATGGCTACATCCCGAACGATCCGCCGCTCGCGGAACACCAAGGCCGTGATCATCCCCAGGCTGAACGGCTGGCTCTCGTCGGAGATCTCATAGTCTCGCTTGGCGAGCACAACCTCACCAGTCCAGACCTGTTCCAGCCGTATCCGGTCGATGACCAGCACCGAGTCATCATCGCGGGCTGGATCCTGCAGTACGACGCGAGGATTATTTTCGTCTCCCTCCAGGCGGAGCAGCACCATTTTGGTGCCGTCCTTCAGCGACACGATCAGGGGAAACGTCTTCTCCGCGCCTTGCAGATCGTACCAATCGAGCTTGACGGCCTTGGACCGCATGCCCGAATTTTCGGCGCAACGAACGATCTGCGCCGCAGAGACTTCGCCGCCGTCGAGTACATTGTCGTGTACCAGTTGGGAAACAGTGAGATGGAGGCCGTGGTGCTTGGCGACGATCACCAACGCCTTCAGGCCGGTCACGGGCTGCTCGTCCTCCGCACCGAGGCCTTCGTTTCGATCGAGCTCAATCGAATTGGTCATCCGAACGTTTCCTCGTCACCGCGAGCAGCCGAAAAAGCTTCATCGAAACAGAAGATTATCATGTCGTACCGTATCAGATTGCAGCGACCTCGGGAATGCCCTTGATAGGACCAGCCTGTGACGGGCGCGCAGGGCGTTGCCTAACAGGCAAAAGATGCGCGCCACCTCGAGCAATGGTCCGCAGAGCATCACCTACCACTCGGACGGGCTCGCCGGCCGCCACAGCCGACCGAACTAGCCGTTGCCGGAGTTCAACTCCAACTGCGCTTGCCTTGAAATCATCGCCGGGCAGTCACAGAATCCTCAAACTCTCGACTGGTCGTCAGCGAGCCGCCCTCGAAGTCGAACTTGAGGGGAGCAAGCTCTCTGGTGATGGCTTCGGAGTCGGCCTCCGGCATCAGCGCCAGGGCCCGAAGCTCGAACTGTGCGGCCCGAACAAGAATCTTATCGAACCCTGCCATCCGGAGCAGATTGCCGAGACGCTTTGCCGTAAAGCCAGTCCGATGCGCCATGGCCAGCCGGCCGTTCTCAATGGCCCGGGAGTGACCGTACAACATATCCAACGGACGAATTGGGCCCGATGGTGAGTTGTACGCAACCGCCGTCATCCCCTTCTCGACGATGAACTTCGCCACTGCACTCAGATCTGGACACAGAATGATTGCAAACCCGGTTGGCCGCAGAATGTGATGGAAATGGCTCAGGGCCGGGAACACCTCGTGGGCGTAGAGATGCTCCAACACATGCGACGACCAGACTCCGTCAAAGGAATTCTCACCGAAGAAGGATGACAGATCCGAGATCGATCCTTGAACGTCCGGCTTCACCTCGGGATCGATATCGAAGCGAACCTCTTCCCAACGGTTGTCGATGGTGATCGGACTAAGCCTTTGGGCTGTTCCGGGACCAGATCCGACGTTCAGAATCTTCTTCATTTCAATTCTCACCTGGACGAAGCGTGTGGCGCGAAACAGAGCTGCGCCTTGCCGCTGCAATTTCCGACGGTTCGAGGCCGTGCTGATTGGATTCTCGGTTCCGCAGGTCGAACTATGATCGAGACGCCCCTGTTAAACAACCGCCGACAAACAGCTGCCGACAAATGGCGCGTCCGGTCGCGTCGCAGCGGCGAGGAATCTTATGAGGCCTCCATCGTCGCGTCTCTTACTTCACCCTCTGCAACCAGATCCGCTGCACATCCATGAGGCAGATGCGCGCGCGGCCGTCCTTCCCGCTCGCGGACCTCTCAGACCGCAACAAGCCAGTCTGCCGACGCCATCACGGCGACCAGTTTCAGCCGACTACTGAGCGATTCTCAGCCAAGAATGCCGTTTTTCCAACTCTGCCACGACGAGAGCTTTGTTCTTTGCCACATCGGTCTGCGTCTTCAGCATCGACTGACCATGGACCCGGTATCGAGCCAGAACTTCCGGGACCGCGACGCCAATCAACCCGAGCTCGACCAGCTTGCACCAGAAGTCATAATCTTCCCAGCCATACTGAATGTGCTCGTACCCACCGACACCACACCAGGCAGCCTTGCGCACCAATGCCATCGCATCGATAAAGTTGCCCCCGACGAAGCGCTCGGCGAGGAATGGGCCTTGATTGAAGACGCCTTCGCTCTCACCGAACTTCGCGATCTCGGGGAACGCAAAGGCCCCGCGTGAGTGCCTCAACTTCTCCAAACACTTGGTCGCGCAGTCCGGCATCAATTCATTGTCGGCATCGAGCGGCAACACGAAGGTCGTCTCTGAATTCGCAAAGCCGACGTTCCGGGATCTCGCAAGCCCGGAATTCTCGCCGTTCTCGATCAGAAGGGCTCTGTTGAAACGCTTGGCGTTCCGTTCCAGCCAGCTTGCGGCGACGGCTTGGGACTCGTCGGTCGATCGATCATCCACGACGACGAGATCGATGAGCTCGAGGCTCTGGCCGGCGACCGACTCGAGCGCCTCCTCGATATATCGGGCGTAGTTGTACAGTGGAATGACCACCGTAACCTCGGCCTCCTTCAGCGCATCGCGCTTGAACAGAATCCTATGGTCAGGAATTTCCGGCAACCGCGTGGCCATCTCGTCACGCAGCCGAATTGCGTGAGCAGGTCGCGACTGCTGTTTCAGATCCGCTCGATCCAGAATTTCGCTGACCAGCTCGATCCGTCGCTCAGGACCGTACTTCCACAGCGAGTCATGAAGTGCATCGCGCGCTATCGTGGTGCGCAGCGCCTCATCGTCGAGCAGCCGTGAGAGCTTGGCATACCACTCGTCCTCATTGGCAGCCAGGAAACCGGTGACACCTTCGCGGATGGCAGACGCATACACGTTGGTCGGACTCGCCACCGTCGGCACAGAGACCAAAGCGGCCTCGAAATATTTCAGTTCGCTCTTCGCTTCACAGAACGTGTTGCCGGCCTCGAGCGGCACGATGTTGATATCGAAGCGCGCAATCTCCTCGGGCAAATCCGCGAGGCCGACGGCCTCCCTCCACTCGATCTTATCCGCCAGCCCGGAAAGCTCCGGAAACTCGTCGAGCCGAACGATCGGATCTCGATTGACGCAGAACAAGACCAACCTGACGTTGTCGCGCTCCTGGAGAATCCGCCTCAGAGCCCCGACCGCGATCCCGAAGTCCCGCTGATGAGTGCGCGTGCCTGCGGCGTAGCCGATTCGAAGCAAGCCATCGGCCTGACGCGATTTCCGCAAGCGAACGCTGCGACGAGATCGCTTCAGCGTGCCATCGTCGAACCCGTTCGGCAGCACAACGGCAGGTTTCTGATAGCGACGCATTCGCTCGGCCAAATAGGCCGTTGGAGCTACGCCGAAATCACATTGGAGGAACGCATCGCGCACTTCTCCGAAATGCGACGCGACGGAAGCTTCCGAAATCCCCTGGCTACGGATTCCATCGATCATTTCGACGCTGACAATTTCCGGCTCGATCATCAGATCGTCCACGTCGAACAAGATGCTCGCGTCACGCTCACGCGCCGCCGCTGCCGCCTTGCCGAGTTTGTCACTGGAACGCGCCCGCCAAACAAAAAGGACGTCACCCGGCGGGGTGTCGATCAGATCGGCCTCGTCGGTGACGATGGTGGTCTTGCAACCGAGCACCTCCGCAGCGCTCGCAAACCGCCCCACGCGATACATATGGCCCGGTGTCTCCGGCTCGCCCGAATACAGCACGATGTGGCGAGCGTCGGTGGACTTCGGCTTCCAGGAGGCGGTGATATTGCTGGCTTTCTGGAGCAGCAGCGGAGACCGCCGGCGCCGATGCCGAACCCAGGTGGCGGCTCTTCTCAGCGGCGCGGTCAGCCACCAGGAACTGCTGGAGAAGACTTCATGGATCCGAACAGCTTCCATGGCCAGCCGATTCTTCGTGTCCGCCAGCTCCGCGGCCTGCTTCGCCAAGCGCTGGGTCAGCTCGCTCTCGCGCTGGATCAGCTCGCTCTCGCGCTCGGTCGACTCACTCACCTGCGCCTGGAGCTGCTCCTGAAAGTCGCCCTCCAATCGCTGAATAGTCTCATGCTGCTCGGCGATGGTGAGTTCGAGTTTGTTCTTCTCTTGCTGGAAGGCGCTCCGCTCGGACTGCAACGCTTGGCGATCGTTGATGACGCTGCCGAGGTAGGAATACACGGATCGAATCAGATTTCGTTCCACCTCGTCGGCTTCCAGCAGCGCGCGCATGCCGTTGGGCTGATTCGGACCAACGGCGAGAACGCCCAATCCATGACCGTGAAAGAACTCGAACGACGGGTAGGCCGCCGTGATCTCTTCCCAGAATCGGAAGACGCCGAAGTCTCGTTCTCTGACGTTGGTGTCGTGAAAGAGCACGACGGCGCGATCGGAAAGCTTCGGCAACCAGGTTTCGAAGTCATGGCGAACGTCGTCGTAGAGGTGCCGCCCGTCGATATGCAACAGGTCGATGCTGCCATCGGCAAACTTGTCGGCGGCTTCATCGAAGGTCATTTGTAGCAACGTCGAGAAGCCACGATATTCGGAATCGTGGGTCTGCTTGAGGGCTTGGAGGACGTCATCTCCATAAAACCCCGCGTGGAAATCTCCCTGCCAGGTATCGACCGCGAAAGCCCTCGTGCCGAGATTGAGCCCCTTGATGGCTTGGCAGAAGGTCAGATAGGAGAAACCGTAGTCCGTTCCCAGTTCGACCACCAACCCCGGCGAAGTCGCTTCGACGACCCAAAACCCGAATGCTCCGTGCTCCAGCCAAGCAGAAACCGGCAGGTAGCTCGGCCGCCACGTCGAGGTCTGCGAAATGAACGCAGGTCGCGCATTGCGGGTTCGATCCAGATTCATTGATTGTCTTCCCTAGCGCGTAGAACACAGAACGGAACTGATGCAGCGGACGCGTGCCTCGGACTGGACCCCGGCTGCCGCGTGCCAGCCCGCTGCTCCTCCTGGGTTGCCCAAGTCCGGCCTTCGTCCAGCACCAGCTCCAAGATAACTCCAATGCACTGCTTCACCTCTCTCGTGTAGTCGTGCAACCCAAATCTCCCCGGTTCGGGCCCGAATGTCGGAGTTCCGAATCACAATCGCGCAATCCAAGCAAACCACAACTCAAGGTTGGTTTTCGTCGTTATTCCCAACACCGCTTAGCCCAGAAGGGTTTCGAATTGCGGCCAAGATCGAGTTTCGAAATCGAACCGATCGACCACGGTTTGACGTGCAGTTCTTCGAATCTTCTGGAACGCCTTGGGCTTCGCCAGCGCCTCGATCACGGTCTCCGCCAGTTGCACGGGATCACCAAACGGAACCAACAAGCCGTTATGGCGATCCTCGATCACTTCCTCGACTGGCGCGGTGCTCGACCCGATCACCAGGCATTCCGAAGCCATCGCCTCGAGCATCGACCACGAGAGTACGAACGGATAGGTGAGATAGATGTGCGCTGACGATATGCCCAACACGTTGAGATAATCTTCATACGAAACCCGCCCGAGGAAGTGCACCCGGTCCAGCGGCAACTGCTCCGTCACTTCGTCCAGATAGATATCTTTCCAGCGACGGCCATCCGGTGGCGGGGCGCCATATGACGTTCCATCGCCTCCGATGATCACCACCTGCGCTCCAGGGCGCTCGGACAGGATCTTCGGCAACGCCCTCATCAGGATATGATATCCGCGATAGGGCTCGAGATTGCGGGCCACGTAGGTGATGACCTCGTCCCGCGAGGTCAACGTTCTGCCGTCGGGAAGACGAAGTTCTGCAGCTCGATCCCGCCTGATCTTTGCGGTGTCGATGCCGTCGTGGATGACTTTGATCTTGGATTGAAACTCGTTCGGAAACAACGAACGTTGCCACTCGGTCGGTGCGATTCCAGCAGTCGAAGCCGCGAGCGAGATCAGGGTCGCGGCATTCTTCATGTCGAGCCCGACTCGATTCGGCAAACCGAAGCGTTCGCCTCCCTGGTCGAAGTTGAAGTCGTTGTCTGCCTGGTAGAAATATTCCGAATAGCAGTACAACCGGGCTTTCGGAAAAACCTCCTTCAACGGAAGGACTTCACCCCAACCAGGATGACCAAAGATCACATCCGGAACGAAGCCCTCATCACGCATGGCAACCGCCGCGTATAGAACGGCCTCGGCGCGCCGGCATTCGAGATCGAACCGACGAGCGAACGGATGCACCTCTGCAATGCCAGCCGACGAAATCGAATAGCGCTTCATCTTCAGGCCTGCGATCCCGCGGGCGCGCGTGGTTCCAATCCCGGCGAGAGAAAATCCGCCACGATCCCGCAATCGCTCGATCAGCCTGAGATATTGCCCAGGGAGATTGTTATGAACAAACAGCACGCTCGTCATTGTTCTATCGAATTCTCACGTCGTCAAAATCGTCGAGCGATCACGATGCGACAGCGATTTCCACCATCCTCGGATGATGAAGACGCCTCGGTTCGAGATTTCGCGGCGGACATGCCAGTGCGGTGAATGGCGTTTCATCCAGAGCCAGCAGTGGATTGTAATATGGATCGTCAGCCAGCGCGTCGATCCAACGATCACGCAGCCGTTGCAGCGACAGCTTGAACTGCGGTGTTTCTCCATCCACGGGTCCGCGCGATGCCGACTCGAGATGCAGCAGGCGTGCGTGCGGAGTTACCACGATCCGCTTTCCGAGTGCCCGCAGTTTGAGGCAGTAATCGACGTCGTTGTAGTCGATTGGAAAGAATGCCGAATCGAAGCCGCCGACGGCGAAATAGTCGGACGTTCGCGTCACCAGACAAGCCGCCGTGACGGCGCTGGTTTGTCGTGCAACCCTGAGCATATCAGAATAGCCGGGATCTCCGAAAAGCCTTTCGGTGCCGACGTGGACGGCGGACTGCTTAGGTCCCAAGACGATTCCGGCATGTTGCGTGACGCCGCTCGGCAACGACAGCAATGCGCCAACCGCCCCGACGTCGGGCTCGGCGAGCCGCCCGGTCATCTCATCCAGCCAGTCGTCATCCAGCGCAAGGATATCATTGTTCAACAGGCAAACCCGGTCGCAATCCAGTTGCCCGACGGCCCGGTTCATGATGTCGGCATAGTTGAAGTAGCCGGGAATACGGATCACCGAGACGCCGTCGGCCGCGATACGATCGAACAGGTTCAGGGTGTCCGCATCGGTCGTATCATTGTCGGCGACGACGATTTTGGCGCGGGCACGCCTCACGGCACCTCTGATACTCTTGAGACACTTCTCCAACAAACGCGCCTGATTGCGTGTCGGGATGACGATCGTGGTGGTGCCGTCCTCGGGACGACGTGACACCCGGACGGACGGAAACATGGATCCGCCCGCAGGTCGAAACTCGGCAGCTACTTTCCTCTCCGAGAAATGACGGACGGCGGCGGCTAGCAGCCTGGTTTCTTCCGCTTCTATGTCGAGCGGCGGCAGCACGCCAGCGCCGCCAGGCGCGTGAACCACGTTGGCCTGCGTCGGGCTGTTGGCGAGCGCAAGGAGCAGATCGTAAATGTTGGTCGCAGCGCCGCGGCGGAGCAGTTCGATTGCGCGCTGACGTGACGTGACAAACAGATGGGCGCAATAGCCTTGCTCGACCAGCCGCTCATAGTCGAAGGACGTGAACGCAATGAGCCGCGCGCAACCGTCCGACGCGGTGACGATCAAATCGGCGTACGCAAAGGCCGCGTCAGGGGCCTCACAATAGGCACTCACCAGGCGCTGCAGCGCGCCCGGCGCAAACTCGAGGCCCGATCTGACGAACACCACGCAGTCGGCTTCGGCTTCGCTGTCGAGGAAATCGACGAAATCGCCGGAGAACTCTCCTCGCTCATTCAGTGAAATGACCCCCGCGGTCCATTGATCGGCGGTCAGTCGCAGGCTTTCGAGCGTGTCCTCGCAATTGTCGTCGCCGACGATGGCGACGATCGGAGGGACCGCAGCTTTCGCGCTGCACTTGAACTGTTCGTCGAGAGCGGTGTGGATCTGCGGATAGGCCGAGAACGGAAGGGAGCGCGGAAACAGCCGCCGAAACTGTTCGGTGCGGAGGCGCTCCGCGCTGACGTCTGAAAACGTCGCGGTCAATTCCTCGAGCGTATCGCCATACGCGACGAACCTGAGTGGACTTCCCTTCAACTCATTCCCAGCGCCGTCGACGACCTGGAGCGTCCGCGCTCTTCCGTCCGCGAGGTGCTGAGGAAGGTGAAAGTCAAAGCGCGGAACGGCCGAACCCATTTCACGTCCAGACCCGAGATGTGCCCATTGCAGAGCGCGGGACTGGTGAACGATCTGGCCGTCAAGTCGTGCTGTTACAAGGTGGTCGGTCCCCCTGGAGCCGGCGAGCCAACCTGCGATCCTGAGCTCACCCAGCCACTTGACCTCGCCTCTGGCAGATTCTGAATCGAGCTCAGCACGCACAATCGGAATGGCCTGCCCCAGCGGGATCCCGGTATTCGCAATTCTCGCCTCCAGGAACTGGAAACGCCCGAGCGCCTCAGGGCCGAACTCGACCGAGAAACCGTAGCACCCATCGCCGGTGCCGGCCGCAACCAGTTCATCCGAGCGCATGGTGCAGCGAACCAGAGCCAGGGGCACGCCGTCACCCAGAACGTCGATCACATAGCGAAGTGCCAGGTCATCTTCATTCACCACATATCCGGCGAATGACGTGGGACCCGTCTGCGCAAAGCGGACCAGCAAGCCGGCCTTGGCTTCGTTGGCCTTGGCGCGGTCATGCAGCATCGACGGCCTCGCCGTTGACGCCCACAAACCACGAGGATAAGCGATCCGCCAACACGGCTGGCGGCTGCGATGGGTCCATCCGCAAGCTGCCCTGGGGCCGCACCGGGGTGAACGGCCACGCGAAGTAAGCAGTCGGCAGTCCGACGTCCCACGCGCGTTCGGCCTTACTCCATCCGAAAACTGGTCGTGGCAGATAGATCATGAGCTTCTCGAGCCGATAGATGTCAACCAGCGTCGCGATTTCATCAGCCTCCGTGGGACCAAGCACAAAGACATTCCCCAATGCCATCAGGTAATCATCATTGAGCGTGCCGCCCAGGACGAACAATTGAAGGTCCTTGACGCGGCTTGATCGCCGAGCCAGTTCCGCGAACGACTGGAAGGCGGATGGACATCGCTCGTCCAGAACGACCCCGCATCCGATTGTCCGGCTTTCCGAGAAGATCGCGCGAAATTTTCCTGCAGGAGTCCGATTCGGCTCAGCGACGATTCTGTTCGCACCAATCCGTTTCGACGTCAGGAACGCGCGCGCCTCTTCGTTCGGCGCGATGTAGCGTCCGACCCGAGAGGAAGACGAGACGGAGCCTCGTGACACCTTGCTCTTACGAGCGCGCGTTACTTTCTCAGATCCTTCGAGGCATCCTCGCAAGTCGAACGAAGCCGCGTCCGCCATGAAGACGTCTGACGGCTTCCGCAACTGCTTCAATCGATCGACCACGTCGATCATCAGGCTCGATGATCCGGCAAACTCGAACTGCGCAATTTTGAGTTCTGCGATGTACTCCGTCAACCTGTCGGCTTCTTCGGCGGAGCTGATGCTGAACTGGAGCGACCGATACCCCTGTTGTACGTAGCGGAACGTCGCGGATCGGTGCTGGGTCGACAGCAGACAGACCAGAACCGTCGCGCCACTCTGCTGCAAGTTCTGCGCACGCTCCATCGCAACTTCGCCGACGAGGTCATCCGGAGCGAGTAGAAATCGATCGAACCTGATCGTCTTGATCATCTCCTTTTCGATCCTTCCGCGCGCGTCGCGGAGCGGGTCACACTTGGTGAATGCGGTGCTTTCGTTGTTGTAGTCGGGAAATCTGACCTCCAGCTTCTTGAGGTTCCGCATCACCAAAGAACGCTTGTCCCCACCAAACGAGCGCGATCCCGCATGTCCGACATAGATCCAGGGCGCGCAGACGTTCCGAAAGCCGTTCTGGCGGGCGCGCAAACAGAATTCCACGTCCTCAAAATATCCGCGATCGTAAAGCTGCGGGATGCCTCCAACTGAATCGAGGCATCGCCGGGTGATGTAGAGACAAAATCCGATCCCATTGGGCAGGTCGACGAGCGTGTCGCGATTGGCTTTAGCGGCCCGATCGATGTCCGAAACCGCTTCGATGGATGGAAGGTCATTGACGCGGAAGGGTTCGGGAAAGCTGGTGTACTCACCATTATTCGAGAGCGGGGTCACCGTTCCGATATCGGGAGAGCAACGGCCTGCGCGCGCCAATTCGTCGATTGCGCCCGGGGGCAGCACAGTGTCCGCGTTCAGAACGAGAACGTCTCCGTGCGGGATGATCGACAGCGCCCGATTGACGGCTCCGGCAAAGCCAAGGTTGGTGTCGTTGTGCAAAACCGTGATGGCGGGGTCTGCAGCGTACAGCTGAAGCAACTGCTTGATCCGGTCGTCCGGCGTGGCATCGTCCACCAAGATCGCGACGATTCTCTTCGACGCCTGAAGCTGCGGACGGAGGCTGTCGAGACAATCCCGCGTCGCCTCGAAATCACTGTAGATCGGCACGACGATCGTCAGGTCCGCATCGTTCGTGGGACCGGCCGATTGCGGCCGAACAAGAGGACGCCTTTGCTCGGTGGGGTAGCTGCTCACGCGACAGAGCAAGGCATCTTCAGATTCGATCGAGAGATGAACAGGTCTTTCGTCGACGTGGAACGGAAGACGAAATTGTCCGAAGTGGTCGAAGATCCCGGCCCACGCGGGAGCCTGTTCCGCACAGACGGTCAGTCTCCGAACGTCGGAGCCATCGCGGACCTGGAGACTGATCGAGTCCTCACCGTCCCAGGTGACCCACCCGACGAATTCGTCTGCGATAGCCTGTCCGGACGCGACGATCTCTCGTCCTGCATCACGAAGTACGCGCAATGCGAGGCGCAACGTTCGTTGATTGTCAGGGCACAGTCGAACCAATTGTTCGGCGGCATGAACGCGTTTGGCCGCGTCGTCGCTCCAGCCGATCAAGCGGGAATTTGCGTGAAGATTTTCGGGATCCAGCTCGAGCGCACGATCGAGGGTCTCTGCAGCGATGTGCTGGAAGCCGAGGCGTGCCGAGAGGTCGGCCTTGAGGCAGAGCAGTTCGGCTCGCGCAACTCCGATTCGACGAATGCGATCGATCAGAAAATGCGCCAAGCGCAGGTCACCGTCCTCATAAGCACGGACGCCCAAGCGCTCGAGCTCTCGGCAATCGTCGAACGATCGATCGAACCTCAGAGGATTGTCAATCAACCAGCCCGCGGGTTCAGCGAGGAAAGCCATCTCGCACAGCCCTCATCCGCAAGGGATGCCCGATCTAACTGCACAGAACTCGAATTGCAGCGGAGCTGACCGCACGTTTGCACGACCTAACTAATGAGAGAGGCCCGCCATGGCGGGCCTCCGATTTCCAATAAGCCTAAGCTCAGGAGATGTTGTTGGTCTGATCCGAGAACTGGATCGTCTCGACGTTCGTGACCGTGAGGGTCGACCCGTTGGTGAAGGCAACCGTCGTGACACCATTGACCGTCGCGACCTGAGCAGAAGACTGCGCCGCGTTGATGAACAGCAGATCGTTGCCGGCACCGCCATCGATGGTGTCGGATCCATCACCAATGTTGTAGCCGATGACGTCATTTCCAGCGCCCGACGAGATGCTGTCGTTGCCGGTACCACCGAAGATGGTGTCATTGCCGTCGTCACCGATCAGCGTGTCGTCACCAACACCACCAATCAGATAATCGTCTCCAGAACCAGCGACCAGGCTGTCGTTGCCATCATCGCCGAACAGGGTGTCGTTGCCGTCCCCGCCGATCAACGTATCATTTCCCGTGCCACCGGCGAGCAAGTCGTTGCCGCTGTCGCCGATCAGGCTGTCATCACCGCTGCCGGCACCGATGGTATCATCACCCTCGCCGCCATCCATGGTGTCGTTGCCGGCGTCACCCCAGAGTTCATCGTTGCCTTCGCCGCCGATCAACGAATCGTCGCCGCTACCGCCGACGAGGATGTCGTTGCCCTCGCCACCATCGACGGTATCGCCGCCGTCATCGCCGAACAGAATATCATCGCCGGTGCCACCGATCAACGAGTCGTCACCCGATCCGCCCGCCAGCAGATCGTCGCCGATCCCGCCCAACAAGGTATCGTCACCAGCGCCGGCTCCGATCGTGTCGTTGCCGGCTCCGGCATTGACGTAGTCGTTCGTCGCGCCGCCGCCGCTGGTGAAAATGATGTCGTTGCCGGAGCCGGTCAGCACGACCTTCGGACCCACGCCGCTGATATCGACAGAGACGTTATCGGACGTATCGAAGGTGAGGCCGGTGATAGCAGCGGGTAAGCCGTTGAAAGTGCCGCCGTAGCTGAAGCTTGCAACGTTGACGTTCGAGCCAAGAGGCGGATTTTCGTCCAGCGTCGTCGTCGCCTGCTGATCACCCTCGGTGAAGACGCCTGCCTGGTTCAAGGCCGCATCGAGCGCACTTAACGTATCCGGGGGCAGCCCCGCATAGTCCTCGTTGAACTGCGTTTGATCAAGATTATATGTCGCCATAATTATCTCCAGCTTTTTGTACCAAGCAACTTACTAAGCATTGGGAGAAGATCGAAACACCCTCACCCGCGAACCTTGCGCCGACTTTATCGAGCGATCGTCAGCTAGCGATGACGACTTTATCAAGCCTTGATGATTGCCGTTGGCCCGCGCCGACCAAAGCGGCGTGATGGCGACGGACAGCCCAATCAAAGGCTCCCGCCCGGTCGGCCCCGACAACTGCACCGACGACCCGGACTTCTCGACGACCTGCGCCCCCAGGAACAGAGCACGTGCCGTGATCTCATAGTCGGCGTGCGGCTCGTCGAGTTCGACATCGAGCCCGACAAGAGCCAGCGCCCGACGCTTGGTTCCGGCGTATTCGCCCAGAGAAACGAAGTCGCGATTGAGATTTCTCGTACCGTCACGAGTTTTCTTCTCCTCGTACCTCACGCGGTAGCGAAGACGCGGACGCGAGCCGTCATCTTCAGGCACGAGAGCAATCCCCTCGATCCGAGCGGGACTTTCCGGCCCAGCGATCCACTGACCGGCCGCAACGGCGACGTCGCCCTTGCCCGCAACGTGGCAGAGCAGCTTCACGCCGGGAGCGGCACGCCGCTCCTCTTCACGCGCCTCAGCCGTAGACCACGACTGCGCACGCAAGCGCGGGAGGCTCGGCAGCTCGACGGGGGGGCTGGGCAAATCCTTGACCTGGAGCGGATCCAGCCCAAGCCGCTTTATTTCGACGGCGGCCTCGACAGACCCACCCTGAACCCGCGGATGAACAGTGATGGTGACCGCACCCTGAACCGCGGCGAAAATGACCACGCAATCCTTAACCTGCTGCAATTGCCCCAAAGGCCTGCCCGGGCAAGAGATCACCGAAAACCCGGGAGCCCCAGGATCCTCAGCCTCGACCACCACCATCGGGGGGTTCGACGCATCAGCGGCATGGACATAATCAGCCACGAAAAGTCCGGGCTGGACGAGAACTCGGCGAATTCGGGAGCTTACATCGTTCATGATCGCTCCCCGAGCAATTCCTTAAATTGTGTTCATATCTTCACTTACCCGTGTACCTGATGAGCGCTCTTTGGGCAACCGACAATTGCGAGTTCCGAGCGTTATCACAGTGTTACTGCATGTGCTCAACAGCACATATCCCTCCCCGCGCCTGCTCCAATTTTTCGGACTATCCCCGCGAATTACGGCGTCCCTCCCCCTCTCAGCGGTGGCCGCGAGAGGCGAGGCGGCTGTTGCCGGTGGCCATGAGGATCATCCAGCAGCGCGGCACGGTGACCGATCTGGGGCACCGCCGAAAATCTGGGCGCAGCAGCTCCCGGCCCTGGTGTTGCTGTGCAGCGCGACCGCCAAGTTGCGCCCGCCGTTATGGGCTCGATCACGCCAGGTAATTACTGCACTGTTCGTTAGCTGAAGACGTCCGGCTGGCTCGCCTCACGACCTGCCGATCGTCTTCACCGGAGTCGATCCTGCAACTGCGATGCAGCATGAGCTCCACGCTGGGCGGGGAGGTAATTGACGCGCAATCGGCCGACCGACGCCCGAAATCCCGCCCCCTGCGCCGGGGGCAGTCGGCACGCAGTCCGCCACGCGGATCCCGGAAAATTGCGACGTTCCGCCGCAGGCTGGGGCGTCGGATTGCAACGGAAGGTTTATGATCCTGCCCGTCCCGACGCCTGCCGATCTTGCTCCGCCGCTGGGCGGCAAAGACCGGTCATTTCCCGGAGCGATCGGCGTCGGAGGCTGCGCCGGTTGTGGGCGATTCGTCCGATGACCCTGCCCTCCGAGCGTCAGATCAGCCGGTCTGGCGTGAGCAGCCTGGGGTCCACATGCAATTCGATCACGGATGGACGTTCGGCCGCGATCGCCCGCTCGAGCGCTGGGGGAAATGCAGCATGGGTCTGGACCGCCTCAGCGTAGGCGCCGTAGCTCTGCGCCAGCGCAACGAAATCGGGATTGTTCAAGGCCGTTCCGCTGGGGCGCCCCGGAAACTGGTTCTCCTGATGCATCCGGATCGAGCCGTAGGTCACATTGTTGACGATGATGACGATGATCGGAAGCTGCTCGCGGAACGCCGTCGCAAATTCCTGAGATGCCATCATGAAGCAGCCGTCGCCCGCCAGACAGACGACCGTGCGATCCGGGTGCCTCAGCTTGGCCGCCAGCGCTGCCGGCAAGCCGTAGCCCATCGAGCCCGACTTCGGCGCGATCTGAGTGCCCAGTTGGCGGTAGCGGAAGTAGCGGTGCAGCCAGATCGTGTAGTTGCCGGCGCCATTGGTGACGATCGTGTCGGACGGCAATCGATCGCGCAGGTGCGAGATGATCTCCGCGAGATCCAACGGCGGACGATGCGGTCGGGCCTGCTGATAGGCGACGTACTCATCGCGCCCGGCGGCGCGCCACGCCGTCCAGGCGGCCGGACTCAACGGCGCGAGATCGGCGAGCCCCGCAATGAAAAGCGAGGCGTCGGCTTCGATCGCCAGCGACGGCGTATAGACCTTGCCAAGCTCACCGGCTTCCGGAAACACGTGGATCAAGGTGGGCTGCGGAGCGGGAAGATCGAACAATGAGTAGTGCTGAGTGGTGACATCGCCGAGCCGATCGCCGATGACCAGCACACAGTCGGCCTGCTTGACGCGATCGACCAACTTGCGGCTGCAGCCGAGGCTCAAATCGCCGAGATACTGCTCGCAGTCGTTGTCCAGCACGTCCTGCGAGCGGAAGCCGGCAACGACGGGCAGATCGTTGTCCATCACGAACCGGCGGAACGTCTCGGATGCTGCGTTGCTCCATCCAAGATTGCCGACGACGATCAGAGGGCGCTGCGCCTGCTGCAGCAGCGCCCGCACCTGCTGCATCTGAGCGGGAAACGGCGCAGTGCGGTCGATCTTGACGGGCGCGGCATCGGCGGCCGCGCTGAGTTCGCTCAATACGTCCTCAGGCAGCGACAGCGCCACCGGACCGGGGCGTCCCTGCATCGCGACGGCGAAAGCCTGCGCCACCATCTCGGAGATCTGCTCCGCCGATTCAACTTCGGCCACCCATTTTGTCATCCCGCCGAGCACGCCGGTGTAGTCGACTTCCTGGAACGCCTCGCGGCCCCGATAGGCCCGCGGCACCTGGCCGATCAGCAGCAGCAGCGGGGTGGAATCCTGCCACGCGGTGTGTACGCCGACCATCGCGTGCATCGCGCCGGGGCCTCGACTGACGATGCACACACCCGGGCGGCCGGTGAGCTTGCCGTCGGCTTCCGCCATGTGCGACGCCGTCGCCTCGTGCCGGCAGACGATGAAGCGTACCCCGGCGTCGGCGTCGGCCAGGGCATCGAACACCGGCAGCGCACTTTCGCCCGGCACCCCGAACATCCGATCGACGCCGTTGCTCCGCAGCGCCGCGACCAGGATTTCGCCGCCGCTCCGCAGACGCGCTCCGGTCGGCGACGCCGATCCGGCTGAAGGCTGGACATTCATGTTCGAATTCCCCGGATCGATACTTTGCAGCCAGCACCGCGATCGGTCATTCCTGGAACACTTCCTGGCGACGACGAACGATCTGCGGCATCAGCGTCGAGACCAGAAGCGCGACACTCGCCAGCAGCAGCACGCAACTGATCGGCCGCTCGAGGAACACCGCCGGATCGCCGTGCGAACTGATGAGGCTGCGACGGAAATTTTCCTCGACCTGCGGCCCCAGCACGAAGCCCATCAGCAGCGGCGCCGGCTCCGCTCTGAGTTTGAGCAGGACGTAACCCAGCAGCGTGAATCCGACCGTCAGATAGATGTCGAAGCTGGAATTGTTGACCGAATACACGCCGATCGCGCAGACCACGCAGATCACAAGAAACAGAACGCGATAAGGCACCGACAGCAGCCTAACCCAGATGCCGATCAGCGGCAGGTTGATGATCACCAGCATGGCGTTGCCGATGAACATGCTGGCGATCAGGCCCCAGAACAGGTCCGGCTGACGCGAGATGATCATCGGCCCCGGCGCGATGCCGTGCAATGTCAGCGCGCCGACCATCAGCGCCATGGTGGCGCTGGTGGGGATGCCCATCGTCAGCAGCGGCACGAACGAGGTCTGCGCGGCGGCGTTGTTGGCCGATTCCGGTCCGGCGACGCCCTCGATGGCGCCGTTGCCGAAACGGCTCGGATCCTTCGCGACTCGCTTCTCGAGCGCGTAGGACGAGAACGACGCCATCGTGGCTCCGGCGCCGGGAAGCAGGCCGCAGATCGATCCCAGCAGCGTACCGCGCGTCACCGCGCCCCAGGCGCCCCGCAGCACCTTGAACGACGGCCAGATGCTGGAGATTTGCGCCCGATCAGTCATTCGTGTCGAAGGCCCTTCGAGATTGGAGATCACCTCCGCCACGCCGAACAGGCCCATCACCAGCACGACGAAATTGATGCCGTCGGACAGCTCGATCAGCCCGAAGGTCATCCGCGCTTCGCCGGTGTTGACGTCCATGCCAACCATGCCGAGCAGAAGGCCAAGGAAGATCATGCACACGGCCCGGAACACCGACCCGTTCGCCAACACCACGGCCGCGACCAAGCCGAGCACCATCAGCGAGAAGTAGTCCGGCGACTCGAAGCGCTGAGCCAAGAGGGCCAACGGCGGTCCCATCAGGGCGATGACAAGCGTCCCGAAGCATCCGGCCACGAACGAACCGATCGCGGCGATCGCCAGCGCTTCGCCCGCACGGCCTTGCCGCGCCATCTTGTAGCCGTCGATCGCGGTCACCACCGAGGTCGATTCCCCCGGGATGTTGACCAGGATCGCCGTCGTCGAGCCGCCATATTGCGCACCGTAGTAGATGCCGGCCAGCATGATGATCGCCGAAATCGGATTGAGCGCAAAGGTCACCGGCAACAGCAACGAGATCGTCGCGACCGGCCCGAGGCCGGGCAGCACGCCGATCAACGTGCCGCACAGCGCGCCGCACAGGCAGTACAGCAGGTTTTCAGGCGTGGCGGCGACCGCGAAGCCGTGGCCCAGCAAGGCAAAGATGTCGATCATGGCCAGACGCTGACTGGAATCTGGAGGACCCACACGAACAGCACTGAACTCGCCGCCGCGCATCCGACGGCGGTCACCGCGGTCTGCAGCAGCGTCGTTTCGCGCGACGCCAGCGCGGCGAGGCCGACTTGCGCCAGAACCGCCACGACCATGCCGGCCCGCTCCAGCAGCGCGCCGAATGCTGCGAACGAGATGAGGATGAAGAACAGGGGCCGCAGATGAAAGTGCTGCACCGGCACGCCTCCGATCAGCACGCCCTTGAGGATCAGGATCAGCCCCATCCCGAGCAGCGCCACCGCCAGCCCGAAGGGGAAATAACCGGGGCCCATCTCCAACACAGTCCCGACTTCCAGCGTCCGGATGTAGCTGAGCGCCACGATCGCAACCACCGCCAGCAGTGCTCCGGTGCAGACGTCCTCGTTGACGCTTTGTCCGACCGATTTCATTGAGTCATTCCGTTGATTGCGGGACGTTGATCGCGGACGGGCGATGCCGCGTACTATGGGGTCGGCCCGACCTGTACCGGTCGGGACGACCGTACTGCGCGGCACTCGAATCAGGTCTTGTTCCCGCGGATTTCCTTCATCAGTTCTTTCCACTGATCGAGTTCGGTGGCGATCGCGGCTCTGAACTGATCGGGCGTGGTGAAAACAGTCGACGCGCCCACCACAGCCATCGCCTTCTTGACCTCCGGATCGTCGGCCATCTTCTTGAGAGCTTGCGAGAGCTTCTCCACCACGGGGGCAGGCGTCCCCCCCGGCGCCATGATGGCATTCCACGATTCAGCGCTGTAATTCGGCAGAATGGCTTCGGCGACGGTCGGCAGGTCCGGAGCAAACTCGCTGCGCTTCTCGCTGGTCACGGCGATCGCCCGCACCGTATTGGCCTCCATCTGCGGAAGCGCGTCCGTCATGTTGGTGAAGGACAAATTGACCTCGCCCGACACCACCGCCGCGGTCGCCGGCGCTCCGCCCTTGAACGGCACGTGCGTCATCTTGGTCCCCGTGCGCGCCTGGAACAGCGCGACCGAGAAGTACATCAGCCCGGCAGCACCGCTCGACCCGAAGCTCAGCTTGCCCGGATTCGCCTTGGCGTAGTCGACCAGCTCCTGCATCGATTTCGCCGGCACCGAAGGGTTGACGATCACAGTCTGCGGGATGGTGCTGATGATGCTGATCGGCGTCAGATCCTTGAGCGGATCGTATTTCACACCCTGGGCGACCGGCGCGATCGACACCGCGCCGATGCTGCAGACGCACAGTGCGTAGCCGTCGCCCGGCAGCTTGGACACGAAGTCGGTTCCAACGATGCCCCCGCCGCCGGCGCGGTTCTCGACGATCACCGTCTGTCCGAACGTCTTCTGCAGATAGTTGCCGGTGATGCGCGCGACCGTATCGGTGTAGCCGCCTGGAGCATAGGGCACGATCAGCCGAATACTCTTTGACGGCCACTCTTCTGCAGAGGCAGCCGTCCACGCCATCGAAGACAGCAGCAACGCGGCTGCCGCAATCAGTTTCGTCCTTGCCATGAGTCTCGCCCCTCGCATGTCGGTTCAGCGCTGATCAATCCTGGTGCCGAACGCTCCCGGGCGTAGACTATCTTGGCGCGTTTTCCGTCATGCAATGTAGAAAAAACTCACGAAGATGGGTTCGAAAAATGCATCGTCGGCGAGGCGATATTGCCTGCGGGACAGGCGTTTCTCGCCCAAACAACATGCATCCCGCTCAGGCTCGGGTCAGCACATGCAACTGGCGGCTCGCTCGTCGGCGGGCGAGCGGATGGAACCCCGCACAGACTTTGGTGATACCGACGCGTGGATGCGCTGCGAAGTGCGGGAGCCTCGAGGCGGACAGACAAAGGCGCGTATTCGGCAGGAAGCGCGACTGTCGAGTTGCTCGTCTCTTGAAAGCGCACGTCGTTTCAGTACGCAAATGAAACCGACGTCTCGGCGAGAGTGGATGATTGAACGATATGCAGGGCGAAGGCTCGGCGCCGCCAGCGATCGGCCGCCGAGCCGCCCGTTCAATCGAAAGAGATGCCGTGCATGCGACGCAAACTGCGTGCAAGTCCCCGGTTAGGCCCCGGGAGCCCAGCGACGCGAGATTTCCGCGCGGTTCTCGTAGGACGCCTCGAAGATCGGCGCCGCCAGCGTCGCCCGGACGTGCAGGATGGTCTTTTCGAGATTCCGGAAGCCGTGCTTCATGCCGGCCGGAATCAGCACCGACTGATTGGCGGTGACGATGGCGGTTTCGCCATTCAGCGAAATTTCGGCACGCCCCTCGATCACTTCCAGTATTTCCTCGACCGCATGAATATGAATCGGAGCCCCGAGATCGGGATCGCAGAACTGATCGAACACGCACATCTGTCGACCGCCGAGCAGGAACGACAACCGCATCCGCGTCATCACGCCGTCCCGCCACTTTTCCAGCGGTTGAGCATTGTGGTCCAGAACCTTCATGGCAGAGCCTTTCGTTGAGTTTCTCTCGAGGAAGAATGGATGTTCGCCGCGGCTTGGGCCAGGCCGATCAGACACCGGCAATGCGCGGCCTCGTCGGATCGGACGCGCGTCATGATGTTAGGCAACCAGCATCTGCTCGCTCTCGTTAGAACGGACGGGCCGTCAAATACGCATCGGCGCACTCCCGCAGCGCGGGTGCGGGTGCTGCGCGCGAGAGCGTAGATCGAAGCTATCCGGAACCGGCCCGGAGCGCGCAACTAGAAAAAACTCACGAAGATGCGTGCGGAAAACTCATCGCGCGGCTGTCGGGCCTGCCGAATTCTCGGGCTTCTCGCGCGCGATCATCGTGCACTGCGCACAATCGGCGATCAAAAGGGTCGTGGCGCCGCATCACGAGCATTGATGATTTTTTTGAAGCTTATCGATCACCGCACTTTGTATTACGCGTCAGGCTGAGATCGGCATGAACGACGAGGCCTGAGCCAGAATGCCATACGCGGGTGACAACGACAGCTTGTACTACGAAGACAGCGGGCACGGCCCGGCAATCGTCTTCATTCCCGGCTTCGGCGGCGTCGGTTCGTTCTGGAAGCGCCAGGTGGAGTTCTTCAGTCGATCCTATCGGGTGATCGCGATCGATCAACGCGGTGCCGGCTTCAGCGCACGCACCCGCAAACCCTATTCGATCGGCCAGATGACCGATGACGTCCGCATCGTGTTGGACAGTGCCGGCATCGATATCGCCACCCTGGTCGGCCACTCCACCGGCGGCGCGATAGCCCAGACGCTGGCGGTCGAGTCACCGACGCGGGTTGCCGCGCTGGTGCTGTCGTCGACCTGGTGCACGCCCGGCAATTATTTCCGCCGCGTGTTCGAATTCCGTCGCTCGCTGCTGGAACTCGGCGCGACCGACCTGTTCCACAAGGCCGGCGTGTTCTTCCGCTATCCGCCGGATTATGCGGAAGTCCACGATGCCAGCTTCGATGGCGGCGGCGCCGTCGACGTCGACATCACCATCTCGCGGATCGACGCGATCCTGAATGCCGACATGAGCGCGATCAGCCCGCGCGTCGCGGTGCCGACCTTGGTGCTCGCCGCGCGCGACGACACTCTGATCCCGAAATACATGTCGGATCAGCTCGCGAAACGGATCCCGGGCGCGGACTACATCGTGCTCGACCGCGGCGGCCACTTCCTGCCGGAAACGCGGGGCGACGACTACAACGGTGCGCTTGCCGGCTTCTTCCGCCAGCGAAGTGTCGAAGCACCAAGCCTGACAGCCCAGGAGCTGGCGCGATGAGTGGAAACTGCGGACGCGGGGCGGTCAGAACCCGGCCGCGAACTTGGCCTTGATGAACTCTGCGAATCCAGCATGCTTGGCCAGCGCAATCTTGTCCGCATCGGCGATCAGATAGAGATCGCGCGGCCGCGTGTCGGAATAGCGGTCGAGCAGCTTCACCAGCCGGCCGGTGCCGAGGTCGTCGTTGACCAGAAAGGCCGCCAGCCGCGCGATGCCGAATCCGTCAAGCGCGGCGCGGTAGACAGCGCTGCCGAAGCTGATGAGGCGGCTGGGCGGAACGATGTTGAGCTCCTTGTCTTCGACGAAGAACTGCCAATGCGGATGAGTGCTTATCACCAGGCAATTGTGGGCTTGGAGGTCGCGCGGGTGCTGCGGTGTGCCGTGGCGCTCGAGATAGTCCGGCGCCGCGCAGATCGTCCACGGATTGGCCGTCAGCTTCATCGAGACCTTGTTCTTGTCCGAGGACGCCAGCGACTGCACGATGAAGTCGTAGTCGACGTTGGAGCCGAGCTCGGTCGGAACAAGCTCGATGCGCATCTGCGGATGGGCGTGCAAATATTCCTCGACGAACCCCACCAGCTTGCGTTCCAGCAGCGCTGCCGGCGCTCCGACGACAAGCTGACCAACAGGAATCGGCGAGAACTGCTCCAGATCGTCAGCGGCCGACGCGATCGCCGCCAGGAGCGGCTTGATCCGGGCGAAGTACGCCTCACCCGCCGCGGTGAGCTCGACCTTGCGGGTGGTCCGGGACAGCAGTTGGACACCGAGCTTGTCTTCCAGCAGTGCGACGCGCCGACTGATCGCCGACGGCGTCAGCCGCAACCTGCGGGCCGCGCCGGCAAAGCCGCCGCTTTCTGCCACCAGAATGAAGACCTCGAGTTCCGACGCCATCGTTTGTCCGTTGCCTCCGCGTTGGTGCGGCGATCCCTGCTTCGGCTTTCCGAAGGGATCGTCGTTCACCTTGCCATACAACGGATTCGGCAGAAAGCGATCGGCCGGCTCGCGAGGCGAGCGTCGCCCCTTTTCCCATGCCCGGCCGGCACGCTTGCCGTGCATCCGCCGGGTGTTCACAATTCCAATCAATCCGAGAGGCTGAACAGATGAGCAAGACGCCGAACGTCGTCATCGCCGGTGGAGGCATTTGCGGGCTCGCGCTCGCGCTCAACCTGCATCGCCGCGGCATCGCCTGCCGCGTGTACGAGCGGGCGCCGGAAATCAAGCCGCTCGGCGTCGGCATCACGCTGCTCCCCCACGCGATGCGCGAACTGACCGCGCTGGGCCTGCGCGACGAACTGGTCGCGGTCGGCATCGAGAATCGCGAGAGCGCGTTCTTCAACCGGTTCGGCCAGCTCATCTACAAGGAGCCGCGCGGCAGATACGCCGGCTACGATGTTCCCGAGATCGGCATCCATCGCGGGCGGCTTCATGTCATCCTGGCTGACGCAGTGCGCAGCCGGCTCGGCGCCGAGGCGGTGGTGACGGATTGCGAGTGCACCGGCGTGACGCAGAACGAGGACGGCGTCACGGTGAACTTCCGGCAGACGACCACCGGGCAGACGCTGGACAGCGTTCACGGCGATATCGTCGTCGCCTGCGACGGCGTCAACTCCGCGATCCGCAAGCAGTACTATCCGGACGACAAGCTGGCGTTCGCCGGCATCAACAGTTGGCGCGGCGTGACCCGGCACAAGCCGATCCTCGGCGGGCGGACCTACATGCGGGTCGGCTCCATCCGAACCGGCAAGATAGTGATCTATCCGATCATCGACAACTTCGACGACGAGGGCAATCAGCTGATCAATTGGATGGCCGATATCGAGCGGGACACCTTCGTTCGCAACGACTGGAACCAGCCGGGCAAGCTCGAGGATTTTCTGCCGGTGTACCAGGACTGGAAGTTCGACTGGCTCGACGTCGCGCAGATGATCCGCGACGCGCATCAGATCCTCGAATACCCGATGGTCGACAAGGACCCGATCGAGACCTGGACGTTCGACCGGGTGACGCTCGCCGGCGACGCTGCACACCCGATGTATCCACGCGGCTCCAACGGTGCGGCGCAAAGCCTGATCGACGCGCGAACGCTCGCGGACACCCTGGTGGCGCATCAGGACATGAAGCAGGCGCTCAAAGCCTATGAGGCGGTGCGCGCCAAGGCCGCCGCCGCAGTGGTTCGCACCAACCGGCAGTCGCCGCCGGACTTCATCAACACGACGGTGGAACGGCTGGTCGGCGACAAGCCGTTCGACAAGCTCGACGACTACATCACCCAGGACGAACTCCGGCAGCTGTCGGAGAACTACAAACAGGTCGCCGGCTTCACGCTGGCCGACGTCGTTCCGGCGCGCGGGGGCTGAGCCGCAATGGCGCGGGCTGCTACGCTGCCGAACCAGAGCCGCTTGCCGCGTCGATCCCGATCGGCGCCGCTCCGACTGGTGTTCATCGGCTGGGGCGCGATCAACTCGCGCGTCGGAGATCTGTTGCGCGAGCGCGGCGAGCCGGTCGAGATCGCGGCGATCGCGACGATCGACAGCCCCGAGGCACGCAGCCAAATGCCCGAGGGCGTTGAATTTCTCGCCTCCGAGGATCAGCTCCGCGGGCTCAAGCCGGATCTCGTGGTCGAGGCCGCCGGCCGCGCCGCGATCCTGCAATGGGGGCCGGCCGCGTTGGCGGCGGCGCCCGCCGTGATCCTGGCATCCACCAGCGCCCTCGCCGACGACGGCGTGCTGGCCAAGCTGGCCGACCTGGCGGATCGCCATGGCAGCCGCATCGAGATTCCATCCGGCGCGATTGGCGGCCTGGACGCGCTGGCGAGCGCGGCTGTGCTCGGACTGGACGACGTCGTGCACCAGATCGTCAAGCCGCCGCGCGCCTGGAAGGCCACCCCGGCCGAGCGGCTGCTCGATCTGGAGCGGATGAGCGAGCGCGCCGTGTTCTTCTCAGGGACCGCCAGACAGGCGGCGGCGGACTATCCACAGAACGCCAACGCCACGGTGGTGACGGCGCTGGCCGGCATCGGCATGGATCGGACCCGGGTCGAGATGATCGCCGATCCCGCGGCGACGATGAACGGTCACCGTATCGCGGCGAAAGGCGCCTTCGGCCGGATGGAGATCACGCTGGAGAACCGACCGCTCGTCACCAATCCGAAATCCTCGGAACTGACTGCGCTGAGCCTGGTCCGCCTAATCGAGCACCGCATCAATCTGCTGGTGATCTAGGCTGAAGGAGGATGCAAGCGGCCTCTCACCGACCGCTTGCACGAGGCCATCAAATTCTCTGCCCGCCGGACGCGTCGATGCGCTGGCCGGTGACCCAGCCGCCGGCCTGCGACAGCAGAAACATCACCACCGAGGCGATATCGTCGGTCTGGCCGAGCCGCCCCAGCGCGATGGTCTGGATGGCGGCAGTCGCCCGCGCCGGATCCTTGTCGAGCGGATTCATGTCGGTGACCGTCGCGCCCGGCAGAACAGCGTTGACGGTGATGCCGCGCGGGCCAAGCTGTTTGGCGAGCACGATGCTCAGCGTCTCCAGCGCCGCCTTCGACGGCGCGTAGATGCTCATATCCGGAAACGCCGCGCGGGTACCCATCGACGAGACGTTGACGATGCGGCCTCCGTCCCTGATCGCCGGATGCAGCGCGCGGGTCAGAAAGAACGGCGCCCGGAAGTTCACCGCGATCATGCGATCGAAGATCTCGTCGTCGACCTGATCGATCCGGTAGCGTCCACCGTAACCGGCATTGTTGATCAGGAGATCGAACTTGCGTTCGCCCGTCCGCTGCTCGACCGCTTCGAGGAAGGTCGCCGCAAGTCTGTCGGGGCCCGTTCTTTCGGAGAGATCCGCCTGAAGCAGAAAACCGTCGCCGCCCCCGGCCTGGATCGCCTTGAGGGTTTCCTGGGCCGCATCGGCGCCACCGGCGTAGTGCACGCCGACAACCGCGCCTTCACGCGCAGCAGCGATCGCGATCGCCCGTCCGATGCCGCGGCTCGAGCCGGTGACCAGCGCCGTCTTACCAACCAATGCCCCGGTCATGCGGCGGCTTCGGCGTGGGAGGAAACCGACCAGCGATTGCTGGCTTCCAGTTCCTTGGCCTCGCGGATCAGCGCCGCGCGATCGATCTTGTTGGTGCCGGCCCACGGCAGATCGGCCACGAAGCTGACGCGGCGCGGATGCTGATAGGTCGGCCCGTTGCGCAGCGCGTAGGCCTTGATGTCTTCGGTCGTAGCGCTTTGGCCGTCGGCCAGCACGAGGAAAGCCACCGGCATTTGGCCGCGCTCCTCGTCGGCGAGCGGAACGACCGCAGCCTGGCGTACCGCCGGATGCGTCTCCAGCATCTTCTCGACGTCGCCCGGATAGATGTTCTCGCCGCCGCACACGAACATGTCGTCGGCGCGGCCGATGAAGTAATAGAAGCCGTCCGCGTCGCGCCGCATGACGTCGCCGCTGTAGTACCAGCCGTCGCGCATCACCGAGGCGGTCTTCTCCGGCATGCCGCGATAGCGCGTCATCAGCGCCGGATTGCGCATCAGCAGCACGCCCTCGTCGTCGCTGGGGCCGTCGACCAGCTTCACCATCGACGGATCGATCGGATAGCCGATCGTGAGCGGCGGCAGCGGCTTGCCCTCCGGGTGAGGCCCGAATACGGACGGGCCGGCCTCCGTGGTGCCGTAGCCGTGAGTCAGCATGGCATGCGGAAACGCCGCCTGAATCTTGTCGGCCATGGCCCTGGTGATCGGCGCAGAGGCCAGCGCCAGCCGCTTCAGCCGGCTATAATCGTTGGCGGCCAAGAGGTCGGGCTCGCGCAGCAGCCGCGCGAACATTGTCGGCACCGCAGTCACCGCGGTGACGCCATGATCCGCCATGGCCTGCAGATAACGCCGGCTGTCGAAGCCCGGCATCAGAACCATGCTCGCATTGCTGGCGAAGATGCTCTTGGCGCCGAACAGGCCGTTCATGTGGAACAGCGGCTGAGCGATGATGTAGACCTCGTCGCAGGTGTCGGCGCTGACGCCCTTAGCGGCAAGCGCCCACAGTTGGCTGTCGTGGCTGAGCTCGACGCCCTTCGGCCGTCCGGTGGAACCGGAGGTGTAGAGGATCTGTCCGAGTTCGCCCGGCTGCGCCTCCACCGTTTCGAATTCGCCGGGCACGATGCGCGCGGCAAAACCTTCGGGTCCCGCATCGTCGAAGTCGAGGAACGCGAATCCCGCCGGCAGAAGCTGACGCGAAGCTGTATCGACGAAGGCAAACTTGGTGTCGGAGTCGCGCAGCACGAAATCGATCGTTTCGGCCGGCTGCTTGGTGTTGACCGGCAGCGCGACGAAGCCGGCGCGCATGATGCCGAAATACGCCGCAATGTACTCCGCACGGTTGAGCGAGAGAATGGCGACCGTCGTTCCACGCGCCAAGCCAAGCCCGGTCAAATAAGACGCCACGCCATTTGCGAGCCGATCGATCTCGCTATGGGTCCAGACCCTCGGCTCCGGGGACCGCAGATCGATGATCGCGGGACGATCGAGATCGCGGGAGCGATCCACCAAATCTCCGAGGTTCTTCCATCGGAAGCTCATGCTCGTGCTCCTACCTTGTACTTCTCTTCGGCTTTCCGACTGAGCGATGAAACAGACGCGCTCGCCGCGTTCTCGATCTGATCGACGAGATCGTAGTGACAGGCCGTTCTGCGATTTTCGCCGAGCGGCCGAAGGATCGGCCTCTCCTGCCGGCAGCGATCCGTCGCGAACGGACAACGCGTCGAGAACGCGCAACCTTCCGGAAGATCGGTCGGGCTGGGCAGATCGCCCTGCAGCACGAAACGCTTGCGGCTGCGCATGACGTGCGGGTCGGCCACCGGCGCCGCGGCGAGCAGCGCCTGGGTGTAGGGATGCGCGGGGTGCTTCCAGATCGTCTCGGCGGAGCCCGTCTCGACGACTCGGCCGAGATACATCACGATCAGCTTGTTGGCGATGTGCTGGACCATGGTCAAATCGTGCGAGATGAACAGGTAGGACACGCCGAGCTTGTCCGACAGATCCTGCAGCAGATTGATCACCTGCGCCCGGATCGATACGTCGAGCGCCGACACCGGCTCATCGCAGATCACCAGCTTGGGCTTCAACGCGAGCGCACGGGCGATACCTATGCGCTGCCGCTGGCCGCCGGAAAACTCGTGCGGATAGCGAGATGCCGCATCCGGCGCCAGACCGACTTGAGTCATCAGCTCGGCGACGCGCGCCGAGATGGCGGCCTTGTCGTAGCCCGCGACCTGCAACGGCTGCGCGATCAGATTGCCGACCGTGCGCCGCGGATTGAGCGAATTGTGCGGATCCTGGAAGATCATCTGCATCTTCGAGCGGATCGGACGCATCGCCGACGGCGACAGGCTGGTGATGTTCTGGCCGTCCAGCACGATCTGCCCGTTGGTGGCCGGGATCAGGTGCATGATGGCCTTGCCGAGCGTGGATTTGCCACAGCCGGATTCCCCGACGAGGCCCACCGTTTCACCCGGCTCGATCTCCAGGCTGACGTCGTTCACCGCGTGGACGACGCCGGACGACGTTTGATAATCGACGACGAGACTACGCACCGACAGAAGCGACATTGTAGTCCTCCGTTTCGGTAGCCAGGAAGCAGGCAGCCTCGTGGCCCGCACCCTGATTGATCAAAGCCGGATGTTCGACGCGGCAACGCTCGAACACCAGCGGACAGCGGTTGGCGAACGCGCAGCCTTTCGGACGGTCCGACAAGCCCGGCACGGTCCCGGGAATTTCGACGAGCCGCCGCCGCCGTTCGTCGCCCGGCTTCGGCGTGGCGCCGATCAGACCCCGCGTGTAGGGATGGCGTGGATCGTCGAAGAGTAGGCCGACCGGCGCCTCCTCGGCCTTCTTGCCCGCGTACATCACGGTGACGCGGTCGGCGACATCGGCGATCACTCCGAGATCGTGGGTGATGAAGATCATCCCCATCCGGGATTCGCGCTGGATGTCCTTGAGCAGTTCGATGATCTGGGCCTGGATGGTGACGTCGAGCGCCGTGGTCGGTTCGTCGGCGATCAGCAATTTCGGCTCGCACGCGATCGCCATGGCGATGACGACGCGCTGATTCATGCCGCCGGACAATTCGTGCGGATAGGCATCGAAGCGACGCCGGGCATCCGGAATATGCACCCGGTCCAGCAATTCCAACGCCCGCTTGTCCGCGGCGCGTCGATCCAGCTTGAAATGCCGGCGGAGCACCTCGGTGAGCTGATAGCCGACGGTATAGACCGGGTTCAGCGAGCTCATCGGGTCCTGGAAGATGATCCCGATCTCGCGTCCCCGCACCGCTTGCATCCTGGTGTCGCTCAAGCCGATGAGATCGCGGCCTTCGAGCAGAATGGCGCCGCCCGTCACCTTTGCCGGCGGCATCGGTAGCAGCCCCATGATCGCCAGCGACGTCATGGATTTGCCGCAGCCGGACTCACCGACCAGACCAAGCGTCTGGCCGTGTTCGACGGTGAGGGAAAAGCGGTCGATCGCGCGCATCACGCCGCGCCGCGTGAACAGATCGACTTCGAGATCGCGAATTTCGAGCAGCGCCGCCATCTCAGCGGTCCCTCAGCTTGGGATTGAGCGCATCGTTCAGCCCATCGCCGATCAGGTTCATCGCCAGCACCGTCAACATGATCGCAACGCCGGGGATCGCGCAGATGTACCAGGAGCGGCGGATCAACGTGCGGCCGTCGCCGATCAGCGCGCCCCAGCTTGCGACATTGGGATCGCCGAGACCGAGGAACGAGATGGCGCTCTCGAACAGGATCGAGCTGCCGATGATCACCGAGGCGAGCACGATGACCGGCGGAATCGCGTTCGGCAGGATTTCGCCCGCCATGATCCGGATGTTGCTCATGCCCATCGAACGGCACGCCAGCACGAATTCGCGGTTCTTCAGCGTAAGGAATTCGGCTCGCGTCAGCCGGGCGATGCCCGGCCACATCGTGACGCCGATCGCCATCGTGATGTTGTCGATGGTCTGGCCCAGGATCGCCACCACCGTCATGATCAACAGGATGTTCGGGACCGTCTGAAACAGCTCCGTGATCCGGGTCAGGACCTCGTCAATCCAGCCGCCGAACCATGCCGCGGCGGCGCCGATAACGACGCCGATGGCGGTCGCAGTCAGTGCCGCGACGATGCCGATCATCAGCGTCGTTCGAGCACCGTAGGCTATCATCGCCAGGATGTTCCGGCCGATCGAGTCGGTGCCGAGCGGGTAGCGCGGGTTGGTGAACGGCCAGACCTCCGGCCGCGAGACGATGCGCAGCGGATTCTGTTCGATCAGCCAGGGTGCGGCGAGAGCGAGCCCCAACACGACGACAAGGATGATCATTCCGAGCAGCGCGCCGCGGTTACGGGCGAAGCGCAAGGCAAACTCGGCAAAAGCGGATCGATCTTTCATGTTCATCGGCTCCGGATTCGCGGATCAAGCCGGTAGTAGGCAAGATCGACCAGCAGATTGGCGACGGCAACGACGACCGCCGACAGAACGAAGACGCCCAACACGACCGGGTAATTGCGACTCATCACACTATCGAGCATCAAACTGCCGATGCCCGGCCAGGAGAACACCGCCTCGATCACCACCGAGCCGCCGAGGACAGTCCCGAGCTGCAGGCCGAGCAGCGTGACGACCGGCAGCAGCGCGTTGCGGAAGACGTGCGCCAGGATCACGCGGGTCTTGCTCAGGCCCTTGGCGCGCGCCGTTCGGACGAAGTCGAGCGAGAACACCTCGAGCATCGAGGCACGCATCACCCGGGTGTAGATCGCGGCGTAGAACAGGCCGAGCGACAGCGCCGGCAGGATGAGGTGGCGGATCACGTCGACCACCTGCCCGACCGGCCCGAACTTCCCACCGATCGTGGTCATGCCGCCGACCGGCAGCCAATCCAGATGTACGGCGAAGAAGATGATCAGCATGATTCCGAGCCAGAACGTCGGCGCGGCGAAGAAGAACACCGCAGCCAGTGAGATCACCACGTCCCAGGCCGTGTTGACCTTCACCGACGCGATGACGCCGGCGATCATCCCGAGCGTCACCGCCACCCCGAGCGACGTCAGCATCAGCAGCAGCGTCGAGGGCAGCTGCGCCATGATGATGTCGAACACCGGCGCGTTCTGGCGATACGAATAGCCGAGGTCGAAGCTGAACACCGACCAGGTGTAGCGCAGCAGCTGCACGATCGCCGGCTGATCGAGGCCGTACAAATGCTTGAGGTGCTGCAACGTCGCCGGATCGGTGACCTGCTGCTCGGACGTCATGATGTCGAGCAGCGATCCCGGCGCCATCTGGATGAGCGTGAAGTTCATCACGATGACGCCGAGGATGAGCGAGATGATCTGAAACAGTCGCCGCACGATCGAACGTTTCATCACGTCATCTCCTCTACAAATCAGACGTCGAGCCAAACGTCCGACAGGCTGTCCGCCGAAATATCGGCGCGATTGCCGACGCCCTTGACCTTCTTCGACATCATCGTCGTCGGGATCAGTTCGACCAGAACGGTGATCGGCAGATCTCGCGCTGCAATCTCTTGCAATTTGAAGGCCAAGTCCTTCCGCTTGGCTTCGTCGGACTCCACCGACATCTTGGCGACGATGTCGTCGACTTCGGGATTGGAATAGCCGGTGGCGTTGCGGAAGGCCGCGCCCTTCACAATCCCGCTCGTGCTGAGGTAGTCGGTCTGCTGGGGGACCAGCTCGACCCGCGCCGCGTAGTTCGACAGTGCGATGTCGTAATCGTAATCGCCATAGATCTGCTTCAGCGAAGTCGCGCGGTCGGGAACGGTGAGCGTCACTTCGACGCCGATGTCTTCCAGATTCTGCTTCACGAACTGGCCGACCTTGCCGTTCTCCTCGAACCAGCCGGCCGCAAGCAAGTGAACCTTGAAGCGCGACTTGCCCTTCTTCGGGTAGCCGGCATCGTCGAGCATCTTGGCGGCTTTCTTGGCGTCGAACTCGTATCGCGGCAGGTTCGGATTGTAGAATTTCGGGTTTGTCGAGCTGACGAAGGACGTGCCGGGCTTGGCGCGGCCGAAATACACAACGTCCGAGATGGTCGCCCGGTCGATGGCGGTGAGTAGTGCGCGGCGCACGGCCGGGTCCTTGACGATATCGCGGCGGCTATTGAATTCGATGGTCGAAGCCCAGGCGGCGCCGAGATAGCCGTCGTTCGATGCGACGAACTTGCCGGACTTGGACAGCCGGTCGATGTCCGGGGTCGGGATCGGGTTGAAGATGCCGAGCTGCAGTTCGTCGGCTTCCAGGGCCGCGGTGCGCGATGCGGCGTCGCGCCAGTAGCGCATCACCAAGCCGTTGAGATAGGGCTTGCCCGCATCCCAATATTTGTCGTTGGCGGCATATTCAATATGGCTGCCGCGCACCCACTGCTTGAACTTGAACGGACCGGTGCCGATCGGCGCGTTATTGGCGGGGTTGGTAACGATCTCCGAGCCGTCGTAGACGTGCTTCGGAATGACCAGCGAGGTCGCCAGCACCGACTTGAAGAAGAACTCCGGCGTCGGCTCTTTGAAGCTCACGCGCACCCCGCCTTCGGTCACCTCGGCCCCGGAGAAATTCTTCAGCGCCGCCTTGGCGATCGTCTGCAGCCAGTATTTTTCGATGCTGAAGACCACGTCGTCTGCGGTGAACGGCTTGCCGTCGTGCCACGTCACGCCTTTACGGAGCACGATGTCGTACGACTTGAAATCGGCCGAAGGCTTGACCTCGGTGGCCAGCACGGGAAGGAAGCCGGCCTGGCTGTCCTGACGCAGCAGCGGCTCCAGGATCTTGGTCGAGCTGATCAGCGGGCTGGAGCCGCCGCCGCCGGGAACGAACACGGCCTGCGGCTCGAAGCCACCCCAGGTCGCTACCAGCACGCCGCCCTTCTTCGGCTTCTCCTGCGCGAGTGCAGCAGATGGAAAGCCAAGCGACGTTCCGGCGGCGATCGCCGCAAGGGCGGACGTACCCAGAAACACTCGTCTGTTGATGTGGCTAGTCATCTCGAATCTCCGATCCCTAACTGTTGGACGTTGTCAGTTGGCCGCCGAGCAGCGCTCGGCGGGGATAATTTGAAGATCAGTTGACCGACGCGGGGATCGCATAGGATCCGCGGCCGATCGCGACCAGGACACCCTTGTCGTTGAATACATCGATATCGGCGACGCCCACCGTGCGGCCGACGCGGCGCACCGTCGCTTTGGCGACGAGCTTGGTGTCGACGGCGGGGCGCAGATAGTCGACCCGGAAATTGATCGTCGGGATGCCTCCGCCGACCAGCATCGCGATCGCAAAGTCACCGACGGTGTCGATGATCGAGGCCAGCGGTCCGCCATGCCATTGCTTGGTGCCCGGACCACGCTCGAATTCGGGACGGAACGGCGCCTCCATCGTCAGCACCTGCTGCTCGATATCGGCCTCCGTCACCTTCAACTGGCAGAACGCGATGAAAGGGGCGCGGTCGGCCATCACCTGCAGCTCGGCAATGCCGAGCGTCTTCGCCGCGGCGGTGCTCATGGTGTCACCACGAGCTTGCCGAGCACCTTGCGGTCTTCGAGAACGCCCATCGCCTCGATCGCGCCCTCGAGCGGGAAGGTTCGGTCGATGACGGCCTTCATCTTGCCGGCGCGGATGAGTTCGAACAGCTTGAGAATGTCCTCGCGCTCCCAGCCGTTCGAACCGAGGATCTGCAATTCGAAGGTCCAGATGAAGCGGATGTCCTCGGTCGGATCGAACCCCGCGGTGGCGCCGCAAGTCACCAGCCGGCCGCCTTTACGCAGGCATTTCAGCGAAGGCACCCAGCTGTCGCCGCCGGTGAAGTTGACGACCATGTCGACCCCCGCCCCTTTCGAGGCCTTGCCGGCACGCGGCTTGCCGTGGCGGGCGCGGCATTCCTGCATGAAGTCGAATTCGTTGTAGAGAATGACCTCGTCGGCGCCGATCTCCATCAGGCGCTCGCCCTTCTCCGCCGATCCAGCACAGGCGATCACATAGGCTCCCGCCGCCTTGGCAAGTTGCACGCAGCAGATGCCGACGCCGCCGGACGCGCCGAGGATCAGCACCTTCTCGCCCGCCGAGACATGGCCGATGGTGGTCATCATCCGCAGCGCAGTGCCGTACGCCACCGGCAGGCACGACGCCTGCTCGAACGAGATATCGTCGGGCAGCGCGATCAGCTGGTGCGCACGCGTGACGCAGTATTCGGCAAGGCCGCCATCGCGCGTTTCGCCCATCAACCCGCCTTCGACCCGATTGATCGGATCGATCAACACGCGGTCGCCGATCTTCCAGCCTTCGACACCCGCGCCGAGCGCAGCGACTTCGCCGGCGATGTCGATTCCCATGATGATAGGCATTGGAATGCGGATGCCGGGCATCCCGCGGCGCGTGAAGATGTCGTGATAATTGTAGGACGTCGCCTTGACCTTGATCAGCACGTCGCCTTCGCCGGGCTCCGGAGTGGCGTAATCCTCGACATGAGCCATCTGGTCGAGACCGCCGTGGTCACGAAGCAGCACTGCACGCATTCATTTCTCCTTTTTCGTTTTGTCTGTTGCGGCGCTCTGGCGCGCCGGAGGCGGTGGCTTGGATTATTCCGAGAACTCGATGACCACGCCGAAGCTGGACGACGCCCCGACGCGCAAGCGCCCATCAGTTGCGGTGAACGGCACGCCGCCCGCCTGCAATGCCGCCTGTGCTTGCGCGATCGACGCGGTCTTGAAGCCGAGCCCGATCATCTGCGTCTTGCCTGGTTCGGGAAGCGGCGCATCGGCTCCGAAACGCTGCGTCGCAGCCTCGCGCGTCAGCGCGACGACGCGCACTTCGGCTGCGTCGAAGCCGTAACGGCCAGGAATCTCCTTCAGCAGCCCCGGGCCGAACATCCGCTCGAACAGACCGAGCGCAGAACGCGGATCATCGCCGCAGAAAACGAACTCGGAGATGTTCTGCACGCCGTTCGGATGCGTCTGCCATTCCGGACGCCACACCAGCTCGGGCGTTTTATGGTGACAGAAGAAGGTCCGCCCGTAGTCGAAGCCGAGCTTCGGCAAATGCAGCACCGTGAATGCCGCGTCGAACGTTCCCGCACCGGTCTCGACCGGCCTGACGAAATCGAGCGGCGTTTCGGCGGTCACGCCGGCGTGCGACGCGTTGAGTTGCGCGCGGGACGGATCTGGGCAGCGCCAGACGATGCCGGACAGTCCTTTTGGATCGTGCCACTGTTCGGGGCGCTGCTGTTTCTTTCCGGGCTCGTAGCCAAGCAGCTCGAGATAGTTATTGTTGAAGATCGCGAGATTGTTGGACGACCCCAGCGAATGGTGACCACGCGGTGTCAGATAGAAGCCGAGTGCCTGGTAGGCCGCAGCTGCTTGATCGAGCTCACCGTGAACAAGCACGATGACATGATCGAGCTCGGCGGGCAGTCTGCGCGGATGACCATCCTCTACGTCAGTCATTCGACTTCCTTTTTTTGTTGGCTGGGTGGTGCGGCAGTCATTCTTGTTCGGTTGCCATCGACTCGTTCCTACCCAAGGAACGGAGGCCGCCGAGGTATCGCAAAAATCCGCGGAAGCTGTTCTCCAAATTTACCGGCGTTCCGAGGTAGACGATCTCTGCGCGCTGCATTTTTCAGAATGTCCGTTCTTCGATTCACCGCGTTCAGACCAACGGCATGCGCTGGCGGACCAAGGCGGTCCAATACGAACAGCCCCACGGGATGACGTCGTCGTTGAAATCGAAGCGCGGATGATGCAACGGGGCGCTATCGCCGTTGCCGATCATGATCATCGCGCCAGGCCGCTCGTTCAGCATGAAAGCGAAATCCTCGCCGCCGAGCGTAGGCACCATCGCGGCGTCGACGTGCGCGGCGCCGGCCACTTCTCCGGCCGCCGCGACCGCGCGGTCGACGCCGACTTCGGAATTGCTCATCACCGGGTAGTGCCGCAGATAAGACAGCGTACCGACAGCGCCGAACCCGGCCGAAATACTCTCGGTGAGTTCGCGCAGCCGCTTCTCGACCATGTCGCGGGTCGGCTCGTCCAGTGTGCGAACCGTGCCGCGCAATGTCACCGTTTGAGGAATGACGTTGAACGCGTCACCGGCGGTCATCTGTGTGATCGAAATAACCGCGGATTGCAGCGGATCGAGATTGCGCGCGACGATCGCCTGAGTCGCCTGAATCAAGGCCGCGGCGACCACCACCGGATCGACCGTGGCATGCGGCTGAGCGGCGTGGCCGCCGCGACCTTCGATCGAGATGATGATCTCGTCGACCGAACCCATTTGCGGCCCAGGGCCCGTCGCAAACGTCCCCAAGGGAAGTCCCGGGCGGTTGTGCATGCCGTAGAATTCCTGGATCGGAAAACGCTGCAGCAGGCCGTCATCAAGCATGGCCTTGGCGCCCGCACCGCCTTCTTCAGCGGGCTGGAAGATCAGCGCGACGCCACCGTCGAAGGCCCGGCTCTCGACGAGGCCAAGCGCCGCACCCAACAGCATGGTGGTGTGGCCGTCGTGGCCGCATGCGTGCATCTTGCCGGGGACTTGCGAGGCCCATTCCGCGCCAGTTGCCTCGAGAATGGGCAAAGCATCCATATCGGCGCGCAGCCCGATCATCCGGCCTGAACTACGCGATTGGCCGTAAATGATTCCGACGACGCCTGTTCCACCGATGCCTTCATGCACCTCGTCGACGCCGGCTTCGCGCAACCGCGCCGCGACCCGCTGGGCGGTGCGATGCACGTCGTACAGCAGCTCGGGGTTGCGGTGCAGATCGTGACGAAACTCCTTGAGTTCGTCCAGGTAGCGCGCGGTCCAGTTCTCAATCGGCATTTGAGGTTCCTGAGGTTCGCCAATCACAGCAAGGTCAAATTCACACGCCGTCTTCGCTCGCATTGCGCGCGCGTGGGGTCGGCCGGCTCGCACATTCAAATCCCGCGCCATCAGCCGGCATCTCGAACACGCCGGAGTCGAGAAACCGCTCGATCGCCGCGACATAGGGCGCAATGACGATGTCCTGCTCTTTCAACCAGTCGTCGTTGTAGTACGTGTCCGAATAACGCTCGCCGTCGTCGCACAGAACAGTCACCAGCGATCCAGAAAGCCCCTCACGCAGCATCGCGGCCGCGCACCAGCACAATCCGATGAAGTTGGCGCCGGTCGATCCGCCGACCCGATGCGACAGCCGCGACGTCAGCACCCGCGTCGCAGCGATCGACGCGGCATCGGGGACTCGCATCATCTGATCGATCACGGAGGGCACGAAGGACGGCTCGACGCGGGGACGTCCGACGCCCTCGATGCGCGAGCCGCGGATGCAATTGGCGGTGCGGCTGCTCGACTTATAGGCTTCGAAGAAGCAGGAGTTCTCGACGTCGACTCCGCAGAGCCGCGTCTTCTGCCTGCTGAATCGAATGTAGCGGCCGATCGTCGCAGAAGTGCCGCCCGTGCCGGTGCTCATCACGATCCATTCGGGCACCGGGTGACGCTCGCCGGCCATCTGCTTGAAGATGCTCTCGGCGATATTGCCGGTGCGCCAGTCGATCGCGCGCTCGGCATAGGTGAACTGGTCGAGATACAGACCACCGAGATCGGCGGCGATCATCTGGGCCGCGCCGTAAACCTCCGACGACCTGTCGACAAAGTGGCATCGGCCGCCGAACCGCTCGATCGCCGTGACCTTCTGGCGCGACGTTGAACGCGGCACCACGGCGATAAAGGGCAGGCCGAGCAGCTCGGCGAAGTATGCTTCCGATACGGCGGTCGACCCCGATGACGCCTCCACCAGAGCGGTCCCCGGTCCGATCAAACCATTGCACAGTCCGAACATGATCAGCGACCGCGCCATGCGATGCTTCAGGCTGCCGGTCGGATGCGTGCTCTCGTCCTTGAAATAGACGTCGATGCCGTCGAGGCCCGGAAAGCGCAGCTTGAAGAGATGCGTGTCGGCCGAGCGCCTCGCATCCGCTTCGAGAATGTCGACAGCGTTTCTCACCCACTCCTGCTCGGCGATCTCACCGCCGAACAGACCCAAGACCCGCTTGGGCTCCGCGGGAAGATTTCGCGCTGTCGCAACTTGAATAATCGTCATCAGTCCACGCACCCCAAGCGCCTTCGGAACAGCGAGCCAAGCGCGAACGCCTGACGTCTGCATCGGCGAGACGAGGTACGCCTCGATCATCGCCCCGAGGTCGCTGCGTCGCTTGCTGCAGCGGCCATCGTGGGGGTGAGATTAATGATTGAAATGGCAAGAATGTTCACATATTTTACCATCCAGCAGACTCAATTTGGTGTGTTTGACCCAATAATGACCCACAAAATCGATCAAATCGATCTTCGCATTCTTGCCGCCATGCAAGCTGACTCTTCGCGTTCGCAACGCGAGCTCGCGGAGGAAGTCGGTCTGTCGCAGAATGCGTTCTGGCGGCGCCTGAAGGCGCTCGAGGCGAGCGGCGCGATCACCGGTTACGGCGCACGCGTCTCACAGGAGGCCGTCGGCGTGCCGATGACTGTCTTCGTGATGGTTCGAACCCGGCGGCATTCCGCCGAATGGCTCAAGCGCTTCCGGGCGCAGATCGAATCGATCTCAGAGATCGTCGCGTTTTATCGGATCAGCGGAGATTTCGATTACATGTTGAAGATCGCCGCCCGCGATATGGGCAACTACGACAAGGTGTATCAGACCATCATCAACAAGACCGAGCTGGAAACCGTGACGTCGTACTTCTCGATGGAAGCCATCATCGACGGCCGGCCGCTTCCGATCGGACGCTGAGGCACGCTGGTTGTGACTGGCTCCGCGCCAGTTGCGTGCTGCACGCCGGCTGCGTTCGGCGGCCGGCGCTGCGTTCGCTCACCTCGCGGGGCCTGAACGGCCGCGTCGCCGAGATGGTCGCCCGAAACCACCCGCGCTGCTGCAGCAGCCGGCGTGGAAGGCCAACCGCAAAACGAAAAGCCCGCAACGGCGGGCCATTCAAGACACGGAGTGTGTATAAAATTTGTAGCGGGAGAGGGACTCGAACACGGTCGGCCATTCGCCGAACGCCAGGTTGGTGGTGACGATGATCGAAGTGCGTTCGTACAGCCGGCTGATCAGGTGGAACAGGAGCTGGCCGGCCTGGGCGAAGGGCAGATAGCCGAGTTCGTCGAGGATGACGAAGTCCAGGCGGGTGAGATAGTCGGCGAGCCTCGCCTGGCGGCCGGAGCGGGCCTCGGTCTCCAGCCGATTGACCAAGTCGATGGTGGTGAAGAAGCGGCCGCGGGCGCCGGCGCGGATGCAATTGCGGGCGATCGCGATCGCCAGATGGGTCTTGCCGGTCCCGGTGCCGCCCATCAGCACGACGTTGCGCTGCTGGCGATGAAGCCGCCGCCTGCGAGGTCGCGGACCAGCATCTCGTTGGTCGGCGTGTCCTTGAACCTTGGCTGAAATACGCCCCGACGAATCTTGGCGATCGTCTCCACAACCAGCATCCCAATCGCGGCCTCCAGATGTCCTGAAGGCCAGTGTGGACCCGTCGCGACCGGGGTCCCGATCGGATGAAAATCAGTCCCGTAGCGGGGTCTCTATTCCATGAAAAATCACAATCAGCATCAATTCCCGACCCGCGATTGCCTTCGACCGAAGACTTCTGTTGAATACCCGTTCAACAGGACAACAACATGAGGGCAGTTGTGGATCGGACCGTCAGGACAATTGCGAGCCCTCATCAGCTCGGCGACATCGCCGAGAGCGGCTCATTCGACGTGATCGTGGTCGGCGCCGGCGCGGCGGGGATGTCGGCAGCGTTGTTCGCGGCGATGGCCGGGCTGAAGCCGCTGCTGGTCGAGCGTACCGACCGGGTCGGCGGCACCAGCGCCTATTCGGCCGGCAGCGCCTGGATTCCCAATACGCATCACGCAGCGTTAGTCGGCGCGGACGACAGCATCGACAAGGCCGCTCTTTATCTGCGGCATTCCGTCGGCAATGAATCTCCGGAATCGATGCGCCTGGCGTTCCTTGCCGACGGACCGAGAGCGGTCGCCGATCTGGAGCAGCATTCCCACGTGCAATTCCGCGCCCGCAAATTGCACCCTGACTACAACAGCAACCTGCCGGGAGCCACGCTGAAGGGACGCGTCCTCGAGGCCGCGCCGTTCGACGGCCGCAAACTCGGCGATCTGTTCGATCTGGTGCGGGAACCGATTCCGGAATTCACGGTGCTTGGCGGCATGATGGTCAATCAGGAGGACGTGCTGAACTTCCTCGCAGCCGGCCGCTCCTGGAAGGCGTTCCGGCACTCTGCCGCCCTGCTCGCCCGGCACGCGATCGATCGCCTCTCGCATCGTCGCGGCACGCGGCTGATGATGGGCAATGCGCTGACAGCACGGCTATTGCTGTCGCTGCGGGATCGCGCAGTGCCGCTGCTGTTGAACACTTCGGTCACGGCGATCGAGACGCGCGATAGCGGTCCGTTATCAGTGACGATCGTGCAGGGCGGCGTGACCCGCACGCTGACCTGTCGCGGCGGCCTGATCAGTGCCACCGGCGGCTTCAACCGGCATCCTCGCCTGCGGACTGAGCTGCTTCGAAAGCCCGTGGCGCAGTACTGCCCAGGCGCGCCGGGGCACACGGGACAGCTGCACGATCTGCTGTCGGAACTGGGCGCGCGCTACGGAGCGGACGACCGCGACAGCGCGTTCTGGGCGCCCGTGTCGGTTCGCAAGCGAGCCGACGGCGAGACGGCAGTGTTCCCTCATTTCATCTTCGATCGCGGACGGCCGGGGACGATCACCGTCAACCAGAGCGGACGCCGCTTCGTCAATGAGGCGCTGTCCTATCATCCCTTCACGCAGGCGATGCTCGACGCCGATCCAATCTCACCGTCGATCCCGGCATTTCTGATCGCCGACGAGATGGCGCTGCGTAAATATGGACTCGGCATCGTGAGGCCGGGTCGCTGGGGTCGCGCTGCATTCATCAGGGATGGTTACCTGACGCGTGCCGAAACTCTCGCCGAGCTTGCCACCAAATTGGGCATCTCACCCGCCGACCTCACCGAGACAGTACGCCGCTTCAATCAGTTCGCCCGAACCGGGATCGATCAGGACTTCGGCCGCGGATCGACCGATTATCAGCGTATCACCGCGGGCGACATGAGCCACGGGCCGAATCCGTGCCTCGGCGCCTTGGAGATCGCGCCGTTCTACGCCGTGCGTCTGTTCCCCGGCGATATCGGCGCTGCGACAGGCTTCGTGACCGACGAAACCGCCTGCATGCTGCGTCAGGATGGAAGCCGCATCGAAGGGCTCTACGCCTGCGGCAACGACATGCATTCGGTGATGGGCGGAAACTATCCCGGGCCCGGGATCACTTTGGGGCCGGCGATCGTGTTCGCCCACATCGCGGTGCAAGATATCGCGAAGCAAATCGCCGCGGGCAACGTAGCCACCACGGCGGCATGACCTCGCACCCGCAGTACGCACGACTGATGGCACGGTTGTTGCTTAATACGCCTTGCACATGTTGACTGACTAGACAGTCAATCCCTATGATGGAGGTAAGGTGATCAGATGACGATCTCGAAGTCCGTGAAATCACCATCAGACAGGATGTTGGGGGAGGGAGCCGTGCCTGCTATTTCCGGGTCGAACGCGCCGAGCCTATCGCGTCGCACATTGCTCGGCGGCGTTCTCGCCGCTCCGTTCGTGCTGCGCAGCGGCCGGGCATTGGCCGACGAACCTCTGTCGGTTCGCGTCGACTTCGCGCCCTGGGGCGTGCACTCCGCTTTGCATCTGTCGAAGGCGAAGGGATGGTTCAAGGACGACGGCCTGAACGTCGACCTGCAGGATGGAACCGGCACGCTCAACACCATCAATCTGGTCGCCGCCGGCAATGTCGATGTCGGTCTGGTGCAACTCGGGATGCTGGCGATCGCGCGGTCGCAGGGGCTTCCCGTCACGTCGTTCGCCGGCTTCCTGCGCAAAGGCGATCTCGCCACTTTGGTCGACGCCAAGACCGGGCCGAAGACTCCGAAGGAGCTCGCCGGCAAGAAGATCGTCTGCTTCGCCAACAGCCCCTGGGCGCCGTTCGTCGACGTCTACTTGAAGCGCATCGGCCTCGCCCGCGGCGAAGGTCCCGACAAAGTCAACGTCGTGATGGTGTCGCCTGCGGCGATGGTTTCGACCTATGCGTCGGGAGCCGCGGACGGCTTCATGTCGCTCAAGGAGTTCGGCGAACCCTATGTCGAACAGACCCGGCCGGCACGATCGTTGCTGGCGGCCAATTTCGGCATCGCGTTTCCGAGCTACGGTCTGATCGCCACGGATACGACGCTGAGCAAGCGCAAGGATCTGCTCGCCAAGCTGGTGGCCAATCAACGGCGGGCCTGGAGCTACATCTTCGCGGACCCGTCCCATATCGACGAGGGGGCGCGCGCCATCATCGCCAACCGGCCGGACAAGCAACTCAACTTCGACATCCTCAAGGGGCAGACCGCGCTCTGCAAGGAGTTCGTCGACACTGAAAACACCAAAGGCAAGCCGCTCGGCTGGCAGTCACCGGACGACTGGAAGGCCACCATCGCGATGATGGCCGAGGCCGGCCAGGCCAAGGCCGACGCCGACATCTCCGGGTTCTTCACCAACGATCTGGTCGGCGCATGACGGCGCTGCCCGTCGGCGCCCTTTCGATCGAGCCGCTCGGCGCGCCTCGCGGCTCCGCCTACATCTCGATCACCGATGTCGACAAAAGTTACGGCGCCGAAAGTCCGATCGCCGCGCTGAAGGACATCAATCTCGACATCGCGGCCGGCGAATTCATCAGCATCGTCGGCCCCTCGGGCTGCGGCAAGAGCACGCTGTTGAAATGCATCGCCGGCCTGCAGCCGATCAGCGCCGGATCGATCTCGATTCGCGGCCGGCCGGTGAATGCGCCGCCGGAGGACATGGCTATCGTGTTCCAGCGCGACGTGCTGTTCGACTGGCGCACCGTGCTCGACAATGTCCTGATGCTGGTCGAATTCAAGGGACTGCGACGCAAGGACTATCAGGAGCGCGCGCTCAAGCTGCTGCGAGAGTACGGGCTCGACGGCTATGCGCATCGCTTCCCCTGGGAGCTGTCCGGCGGCATGCGCCAGCGCGTGGCGATCTGCCGGGCGCTGATCGTCGATCCGGATCTGCTGCTGATGGACGAGCCGTTCGGCGCGCTCGACGCGATGACCCGCGACGATCTGAACGCGGACCTCGAGCGGCTCTGGTACGATACGCGCAAGACCGTGGTCTTCATCACCCACGGAATCGACGAAGCCGTCTATCTCGGAGACCGCGTCGTCGTGATGGCGCGCAATCCCGGCCGGATCGCCGAGATCGTCGATATCGACATTCCGCGGCCGCGCCCGCTCAGCATTCGTCAAACCGAGGACTTCGGCAAATATGTCCAGCACATCCGTCATCTCTTCGCGTCGATGGGGCTCGTCAAAGCTGAGTAACAGTATGAGCTATTGGCGCAGGACGGAGCACGCGCGAACTATCATCGTGGTGCTGGCGGTTCTCGGTGCGATCTGGGAGTTGTCGGTCCACCTGTTCGGGATTCGCGCCTTCCTGCTGCCGGCGCCGTCGATCGTGATTGCCGATATCGTCTCCCATCCGGGGTTCTTCGGACGGCAATCGCTGTACACGCTCTACGTCACCACCGCAGGATTTCTGATCGCACTGGTCGGCGGCGTGCTGGCTGCCATCGCCATCGTGTCGTCGAGCTTCATCGATCGAACTTTCTATACGCTGCTGGTGGCGACCAATTCGATTCCGAAGGTTGCCCTGGCGCCACTGTTCGTGATCTGGCTCGGAACCGGCGGCGCACCGAAAATCGCAATCGCCGCCATCATCGCCATCTTTCCGATCGTGATCAACACCACCGTCGGCCTGCGGGCGATCGACAGCGACATGATCGACCTCGCGCGCTCGGCCAGAGCCTCACGGCTCGATATCATGATGAAGGTGCGCTTTCCCAACGCGCTGCCGAGCCTGTTCGCGGGCGCCAAGATCGGCGTCTCGTTCGCGCTGATCGGCGCGATCGTCGGCGAGTTCGTCGCCGGCGAACAAGGGCTCGGCTACGTCATCCTCACCAGCCAGGCGACCTTCAACAGCACCCGCGCCTTCGCGGCGATCGTGGTGCTGGGCGTCCTCGGCACGATCATGTTCTTCGCCATCGAATGGATCGAGCGCTGGATGCTGCCGTGGCATGTCTCACAACGCGCCAACAAGGGACACTGATCCGGTGGCTGTTTCTCCTGTCGATCAAACCGAGCGCATCGTTTCCCGGCGAGCGCGGCAGCTGCAAGCGCCGTGACGAGCCACTTCAACACCTGGACCTCTGTCCTGCTGGAACCTGCATGAAGCCCGCCGCCTTCGACTATCAAGCCCCCACCACGATCGCCGACGCGTTGGCACTGCTGGAACGTCACGGCAGCGACGCTCGGCTGCTGGCCGGCGGCCAGACGCTGCTGCCGATGATGAATTTCCGCTTGGTGGCGCCCGAAGTGGTGATCGATCTCGGTCGAATTCCGGATCTCGCCTTCATCGAAGCCGACGGCAACCATGTCCGGATCGGCGCGATGACGCGGCAGCGCGCGCTGGAATTTTCGCCCGTCGTCGCGCGCCACCTGCCTTTGCTGCACGAGGCCGTCAAGATGGTCGGCCATCTCCCGACCCGCTCGCGCGGAACCATCGGCGGGTCGCTCGCCAACGCGGATTCGTCCGCGGAGATCCCGATGGTGCTGCAGGTGCTCGAGGGCGAGATGCTGGTGCGGGGGCCGCACGGCGAGCGGACCATCCCGGCGGCGGAGTTCGCCGTCGATGCGATGACCACAAGCCTCGCCGAACACGAAATGCTCGTCGCAATCCGCGTGCCGGTGATGCCGCAGGGCACGCGGTTTGCCATCGAGGAATTCTCGCGGCGGCGTGGCGACTTCGCGATCGCGGCCGTGGCGGTGACGGTGCTGATGCAGGACGGTGTCTGCCGGAGTGCGAGACTGGCGACCGCCGGCGTGTCGCCGGTTTCGCGGCGCCTGCGCGAGGCCGAACAATGGCTCGAAGGCAGCACGCTCGACGCGGACGCGATCGGGCGTGCCGCACAGGCAGCCTCCGAGACCGTCGACCCGAGCGCCGATCGCAACGGCAGCGAACAGTATCGCCGGCACCTCACCAAGGCACTGACCAAGCGGGCGTTGCAGCGAGCCGCAGCTCCCCGACAATCAGCATGACGGCGTCACCGGCGGAGAGCAACACGATGTCGAAGTCAGTCGAAGTTCAACTCAGGGTGAACGGCAAGAACTGCCTGGGGCATTGCGAGTCCCGGACGCTGATGGCCGATTTCCTGCGCGACCATCTCAACCTGACCGGGACCCATGTCGGATGCGAGCATGGGGTGTGCGGCGTGTGCACCATCCTGGTCGATGGCGAAGCGGTGCGCTCCTGCATCATGCTGGCAGCGCAAGCCAACGGCGCCGACGTCGTGACCATCGAAGGCTTGTCGCAGGCGGGCGTGTATCACCCCGTCCAGAAGGCCTTTCACGACCATCACGCCCTGCAGTGCGGGTTCTGCACGCCCGGCATGCTGGCCACCGCGATCGATTTTCTCAACACCAACGCCTCCCCGACCGAGCCGGAAGTGCGTGAGGCGCTGTCGGCCGTGCTGTGCCGATGCACCGGCTACCAGAACATCGTCGCCGCCGTGATGGCGGCGGCGGCGGCGATGCGCGGCGACGCCAAAGCGGGAGCGCAAGTCCATGGCTGAGACGCAAGGGTTCATCGGCAAGTCGGTCCCGCGGCGCGAGGACAAGCGGCTCTTGACCGGCAAGGGCGAGTTCATCGCGGATCTCAAGCTGCCGTCGATGCTGCATGCGGCTTTCGTCCGCAGCCAGGTCGCTCATGGCCGGATCAAGTCGGTCGATCTGTCGCGCGCATTGCAGTCTCCGGGCGTGGTCTATGCGATCTCAGGGCCGGATCTTGCCAAGCTGCTGCCGCCGGTACCCGATACGCAACTGTCGCTACCGAAGAAATGGACCACGCGGGTCCAGCACACCTTCCTCAATCCGCAGCAGCCGCTGCTCGCCCACGAAAAGGTCCGGCATGTCGGCGAAGCCGTCGCGGTCATTCTCGCGGAGAGCCGCTACCTCGCCGAAGACGCTGCCGAACTGGTGACGATGGAGATCGAGCCGCAGCCTGCCGTGGTCGATCCCGAAGCCGGGCTGGCTCGCGACAGCGTCGTGCTGCACGAGCAGTACGCCACCAATCTGATCGGCGACTTCTCCATCGCCAAAGGCGATGTCGAGACCGCACTGGCGAACGCGCCGCATCGCATGAAGCGCCGGTTCTATCATCACCGCTATGCCGCGATTCCGATGGAGGGCCGAGGCGTCGCCGCCAGCTACGACGCACGCACGGATTCGATCAACATCTGGTCGGCCTGCCAGGTCATTCACTGGCTCCGCCGCGAAGCGTCGACCGTACTCGGCATGCCCGAAGCCCGCATTCGCTGCGTCGCGCTCGATGTCGGCGGCGGCTTCGGCGTCAAGGGTCACGTTTATCCCGAAGAACTGCTGATCCCCTATTTGGCTCGCGAAGTCGGGCGTCCGGTGAAATGGATCGAGGATCGGCACGAACACTTCATGAGTGCCTGCCATTCCCGCGATCAGACCCACGATGTCGAGTTCGGCTTCGACGACGACGGCCGGCTGCTGGCATTTCAGGACGAGTTCATCGTCGATTGCGGCGCGTGGAATCCGATCGGCTCCGGCATCGCCTACAACACCGCGGTGCATCTGCCCGGCCCCTACAAATTCGAACACTTCGGGGTTCGCTCGAAAATCGTAGTCACCAACAAGGTTCCGAACGCGCCGTATCGCGGCGCCGGCCGCCCCGAAGCGACCTTCGCGATGGAGCGGGTGATGGATCTGATCGCGGCCGAGCTCGGCATCGATCCGGCAGACGTCCGCATGCGCAACATGATCCCGGCGTCCGAGATGCCCTATCGTCTCGGCCTTCCCTATCGGGACGGCGAGCCGATCGTCTACGACAGCGGCGACTATCCCGAATCGCTGCGCCAGGCACTGGCAGCGCTGGGAGGTGTTGACGCGTTCCGCGCGCGGCAGCGGGACGCACGGGCGCAGGGGCGATACCTTGGCCTTGGACTCGGATGCTACGTCGAAGGCACCGGCGTCGGCCCGTTCGAAAGCGCGACAGTCCGGATTGATCCGACGGGAAAGATCTATCTCGCCGGCGGCGCTTGCCCCCAGGGACAGGGCATGGAAACGATCTTTTCGCAGATCGTCGCCGATGCCTGGCAGGTTCAACCGGAGGACGTCGTCGTCGCCCTGGCCGACACCAGCGTGATCTCGATCGGCTTCGGAACCATCGCGAGCCGCAGCACCGTCAATCTGTCGGGCGCCATCCACAACGCCAGCCAAGCACTGCAGAAGAAAGTGTTCGCGATCGCAGCGGACGTGCTCGAATGCTCGCCGGCCGACCTCGAGCTGCGCAACGGCAGCGTCGGCCTCGTCGGCGTGCCGGGCAGAGAAATTCCCCTCGCCCGGATCGCCAAAGCGGCGATGCCCGGCTGGGACAACAAGCGACCCGCGGGCGTTTCAGCGGGGCTGGAAGAGACCGCTTACTTCGAGCCCCCGACCGTGACCTGGGCTTACGCGACACACGCCGCGATCGTCGAACTCGATGTCGAACTCGGCCGCGTCGAGATCGAGAAATACGTCATCGTTCATGACTGCGGCGTCGTTGTTAATCCGATGCTGGTCGATGGACAGATCCACGGCGGCGCGGTGCAAGGACTCGGCGGTGCGCTGTTGGAGGAACTGAGCTACGATTCGGAAGGCCAATTGCTGGTGGGGTCGTTCATGGACTATCTGGTGCCGGGCGCCAGCGACGTGCCGCATTTCGAGCTGAAGCACATGCACTTCCCCTCGCCGCTGAATCCCTATGGCGTCAAGGGCGTCGGCGAAGGCAGCGCGATCGCGCCGCCTGTGGTCATCGCCAACGCGGTCTCCGATGCGCTCTCTCACCTCAAGATCGAATTCAACTCGACGCCGATCAGGCCGGAACAGATCGTCGCCGCGTTCGGATAGTCCCCCGATGCCGAAGCGGCCGGATCTCACTCGTCCGGCGCCGCTCGCTCAGGGCCGCAGGACCCGCTGCGGCTGCGGCCCGCAGGCGTCATGCCGCACGGCATCAGCGGCGTTCAGCGCTGTACGATGGCGGCGAACTTCGTGAAGAATTCGTCGGCGAGCTTCTTCGCAGCGCCGTTGATCAAACGCTGGCCGAGCTGAGCCACTTTCCCGCCGACGTGCGCCTCGACCAGATATTTCAGCAGCGTGCCGCCGTCGTGCTCGGTGAGGGCCACCGATGCGCCGCCTTTGGCGAAGCCCGCGACGCCGCCCTCGCCTTCGCCGGAGATCTTGTAGGCGTTGGGCGGATCGAGATCGCTGAGCCTGACCTTGCCCTTGAACCGCGCCGACACCGGCCCGACCTTCATCTTCGCGACCGCGTCGAAACCGTCGTCGGTCCGCTCCAGCTGTTCACAGCCGGGAATGCACTCCTTCAGCACGGCCGGATCGTTGAGCCTTTCCCAGACCGTCTCCCGCGGCGCCTCGAGCAGATACTCGCCGCTCATCGTCATTGCCATCAATCAGGTCCTCAATCATGCGTCGAGAGCACCGTCCGCCCGGACGCGAGAGATCTTGCTCACGTCCCTCTCGTCGCGCGCGTTCGACGACTCGTCAGTCCAGCTTTGAGACGTCCGTCTTCTTGGCGTCGGCGATCACCGCCTGACGGTCGTAGCTGTTGGCATCCTTGACGAACTGGTTGGTGATGACGCGGTCCACCGGAACTGCCGCCGGCAGCACCTTCTGCGCGACGAAAAAGTCCACCAGTCGTTGCCAATCCGCCTCGATCAGACGACCATGCTGATCTTCCGTCTTCGGCGAATTCCAGATGCCGAGGCGCGCCTGATTGACGGCGACGCCCTCCTCCAACGCCGCCGCGGCGTCGGGATTTTTCGATTTCGCCTCCGGATAGTCCTTCCATGTGATCAGGACGGCTGCCTTCGGGTTGGCCATCGAGAAGTCGTATCCCTTGGCAACGGCCCGAGCGACACCGACCAGCATCTTCGGCCTCTTGGCGATCGTGTCGCTGGTGGCGAGCAAGCCAACGTCCGGAAGCGAGCGGATGCCTTCCGGCGCCGGTACCTCGCGCAGATCGAGCCCGGAGAATTTAAACTTGGCAAGCGCGGCGTCCCAGTACACCACGGCGTCGACGAATTTCTGGCGGACCGACGTCACCGCTTGCGCACCGACGCCGATCGGCAAGAAGGTAACGTCCGCCTGCGGATCGAGCCCGGCCTGCTGGACGAAAGCCTTGCCGAACGTCGTGCCGGCGCTGCCGAGCGACTGCACGCCGAGCTTCTTACCCTTGAGGTCGGCGATGGTCTTGATCGGACTGTCAGGCAGCACCGCAATGTGCCAGATGTTCTGATAGTAAAGGCTGTAGAAGTAGCGCACGTCGAGCTTGCCGGTCTGCATCCCGACCAGCGCCTCGCCGGGCGACGCCGCGCCAACGTCGCCGTTGCCGGCGGAGACCTGGATCGCGGACTCGTTGGAGCCGCCGACGGCGATCAACGTCACGTCGAGGCCCTCTTCGGCGAAATAGCCCTTCTCCTTCGCGACCACGAACGGCGAGAACGCCTCGTCGATGTTCCTCACCGGGATCAGAACCCGCACCTTCTCCACTGCCGCGGCGGTCTCGACGCCGCCCAAGCTGACAGCGATACTCGCAATGGCGGCGACCACAATACGTCCGAAATTCAGGCCATGCATGACTAGTCTCTCCGATGCAGGATGACGGCGCGATCAGGGAATCACCGGCGCGTCGCTGCGCCTGATCCAGAAGATGTAGCGGCGCGCGGCGTAGCGGGTGATCGCGTGCATCGCCAAGCCGATCGCGGACAACACGATCAGAACCGCGAACACGCCGGCCACGTCGAGGCTGAAATTCAGCGTCACCACCAGATAGCCGAGGCCGACCTGAGCGCCGACGAATTCGCCGACGATCGCGCCGATCACGGCGAGCACCGCCGCGATTTCCAGCCCCGCGAAGATCAGCACCAGCGCCGACGGCATCCGCAGCCGCACCAGCGTCTGCCACTTCGTCGCCCCGAATGCCTTCATCATGTCGAGCTGATCCTTGTCGGTGGAATGGAATCCCGCGATCACGCTGACCAGCACCGGGAAGAAACACACCAGCGCGGTGATCACCACTTTCGAGGTGAGCCCGTAGCCGAACCAGATGATGAACAGCGGCGCGATCGCGACTTTCGGCAAGGTCTGCAACGCGACCAGATACGGATAGATCAGCCGCTCGAGCACCGGAATCAGCGAGATCAGCGCGCCCACGACGAGCCCCGCGAGCACGCCGAGAACAAAGCCGCTCAGGATCTCGAACAATGTCGCCCACAAATGCGGCCAGATCATTCCGCCGAACACCAGCGACTGCAGCCGGGCCGCGATCGCGCTGGGTGGCGGCAGCACCAGCTGCGAGATGCCGAACAGCCAGCAACAGCCTTCCCAGACAGAGACGAACAGCACCGCCAACAGCAGCGATTGCAACAGATGAGACGTCTTCCGGCTGAACTTCATAGCGAGGTCGCCGTCATCGATTGCGCACCGAAGATCGCGCGGATGCGGTCGCACAGCTCGCCGAACCGCGGAGTAGCCATCGTGTGAAGACTGCGCGGGCGACCGAGATCGATGTCGATCACCTCAGAAATCCGTCCCGGCCGCGGCGACATCACCACCACACGGTCGCCGAGCAGGACCGCCTCCGGGATGCTGTGGGTGATGAACACCACGGTCTTGCGCTCCTCCGACCATACCCGCATCAGTTCCATGTTCATCGACTCGCGAGTCATCGCGTCCAGCGCGCCGAACGGCTCGTCCATCAGCAGGATGCGGGGGTTGCGCATCAAGGCGCGGCAGATCGCAACGCGCTGCTGCATTCCGCCCGACAATTCGAACGGGTACTTTTGCGCGAAGTCCCGAAGCCCCATGAATGCGAGCAGGCGCTCCGCCTGCGCGACCGCCTCCGCGGATTTGTCGTGCTTGAGCTGTGCGGGCAGCATCACGTTCGACAGCACCGTGTTCCACGGCAGCAACGTCGCCTGCTGAAACACCACGCCGACATCCGGGCGCGGGCCGGCAATCTCGGTGCCGTCGCATAGCACGACGCCCGACGACGCGCGCTCCAGGCCCGCGAGGATCCGCAGCAGCGTCGTCTTGCCGCAGCCGCTCGGACCGACCACAGAGACGAACTCGTTCTCGCGAATGGTGAGATCGATTTTGGTCAGCGCATTGACGATATCGCCGGAGCGGGTCGCGAACCTCTTCTCCAGGCCACCGATCTCGATGATCGGTCGCTGCTCCGGCAGAGCAGAAATCCCGCTTCGCAAAGGTTGAACAGCGGCCATCGTGAGTTCCTGCGATGCGTTGGAGCCGACCGAACCAAATACAAGGCTCGCTTTCGCGCGAGCGAGCCTTGTTAACTATTCAGTTAACTGTCATTCGCAGAACTTGTCTAGTCAAAAGTCTTACTTCGAAGGCATGTATCAAGCGTGCATCGAATCTGGGCAGCGGCTGCTAATTCGAACGCCGCGCGGCGCGCACGGCGTCACAGTCGCATGCCAAAGCGGCTATGCGCCGCACAGGCCGCATTCATGTGCGTTGAAAGACTACGCGTCCGCGTCGGACGTCGCGCGTTGCCGCATCACGGCTGTCTTCGGCGCGGTCGTGCTCGGCACTTCTGCTGTGCAGTACAGCAGCACGATGTTGCCGACGTGTTCGACCCAGGTCTTGCGCGAGGCTGCCGAGGCGAGATCCTTGCCCAGCGCGATTTCGAGCGTGTAGCGGTTGGACAGATAATGATAACAAAGCGACGACAGCGTCATGTAGACGACCGCCGAGTCGAGCGCCGGCCGGAACACGCCTTCCACCCGGCCGCGTTCGAGGATGAAGCTGATCGTTTCCACCAGCGGATTGTAGAGATCGCGGATGCGCTTGGATTTTCGCAGGAACCGGCCGCGCTGCTTGTTCTCTTCGTTCATCAGCCGGATCGCGTTCGGATTGCTCTCGAGCGCCTGGAAGGTGTGTTCGACGAGTTGCCTCATCGCCAGGATCGGGTCATGGGCGCGGACGGACAGCTCGCGCTGCTGGTCGCGCACCTCCTCGTACATCCGCTCCAGCGCCGCGACGAACAGCCCTTCCTTCGACTTGAAGTAGTAATACAGCATGTTCTTGCTGACCTTGGATCGCTCCGCGATCCGGTCGACCCGCGCGCCGTCGAAGCCGGTGCGAGCGAATTCCTCCATGGCGAGCTTGAGTATCTTCTCGCGAACGCGAGCCGGATCGCTGCTTCTGCGCGCCAAGCCGTTATCCTCCATGGCCGAGCGGCGGCCGAAATAGGCCGCCCTGCCCGTCTGCAAATATGCTGGGCCGAGAGGAAAAATCAATCGAACTTAGGGCTTTGCACGGATCCTGCCCTCGGCGTCCTGAACCATTTGCCAGATTCGTGGCGGTGACAGCGGCAGCTCCATCGGCTGAACGTCGAGGTGAGACAGCGCATCCGCAACCGCGTTAGCCATGATGCCGCCGACCGGAATCAGCCCCCCTTCGCCTGCGCCCTTGGCCCCGAGCGGATTGTTCGGACACGGCTTCAGTTCCAGCGTGATCGACCGGATATTCGGAAAGTCGGAGGCGGTCGGCATCAAATAGTCGGCGAACGAACCGGTAAGCAGCTGGCCTTCATCGTCGTAGACCAGATGCTCCAGGAACGCTCCACCCAGCCCCTGCACGATCGAGCCGATCGCCTGCCCGTGCAAGGTCAGCGGATTGATCATCCGGCCGACATCCTCGACCGACATGTAGTCGAGAACCTTGACGTGTCCGGTGCCCGGGTCGACCGCGACATGCGCCGCCTGCGTACCGTAGGCCCAGGTGTATTTCTTGTTGAGAAACTCCGCCTCGACTTCGAGCGGCGTCTCGACCAGATCCGCGAACGACAGATGCTTGGCCTCGTGCCGCACGGTTTCGCCGTCGATCGTCACCTGCTCCGGCGAGCAGCCGAAGCGGGCGGCGGCCGTCTGCCGGATCAGCAGCTTCAGCTTTTCGGCAGCGAGCAGGATCGCCGAGCCACCCATCACCGTCGAGCGCGAATGGTAAGCGCCGTAGCCGTCCTTGACGTCGGTGGTCGAGCCGTGGTGGACCGTGATTTTATCGTAGGCGATCTCGGTGGCGTCCGCGGCGATCTGGGCCATGATGGTCTCGAGCCCTTGTCCGACCGACGACGAGCCGAGATAGGCCGTCAGCCCGCCGCCAATTTCGAGCACCAGCCGCACCTCTTCTTTAGGGCCGGCAGCGCCGCCCTCGATGAAGCTGCCGACGGCGAGCCCGTGATAGTAGCCATCGATCAGCTTGCCGCTGAGGTGCTTCTTGTCGGCCCAGGCGAATTCCTTCAGGCAGCGATCGAACACCGCGTGGTAGTCGCCGCTGTCGAGTTCGGTCGAGCTGTCGTAGGGGGTGATCGACGCCAGCGGATACGGCATCTGGGCGTCGGCAACGAGATTGCGCCGCCGCAGCTCGACGCGATCGATGTTCAGATCGCGCGCCGCCAGATCGATCATGCGCTCGCGAATGAAATCGGTCTCGAAGCGCCCGGGTCCGCGATAGGTCCCCGATGGGGTCTTGTTGGTGGTGAGCATCGAACTTTTCAGATCGATGTGCTCGATCGCGTACGGGCCCGACATGTATTGCGCGACATTGCGAGGGCCGACCGATCCATTGGTTCGGACATAGGCGCCGATGTCGGCCCAGATCTGGCCACGCAGGCCGATGAAGCGCCCCTCCTTCGACATCGCGAACTCGACATCGCATTCGATATCGCGCGCGTGGTTGGCGCTCATCATGTGTTCGCGGCGATCCTCGAGCCATTTGACCGGCCGTCCGACGATCTTGGCGGCCGCCGGAATCAGATAGTCTTCCGGATAGAATTCGCCGCGCGAGCCGAAGCCACCGCCGACGTCGACCTCGATCAGGTCGACCGCCTCCAGCGCCAGTCCGAGCGCCGCGGCGAGCACGCGGCGATTGTACCACGCCGTTTTCGCCGCACCCCAGACGGTGAGCTTGCCGGCTGCCGCGTCCCAATCGGCGACGAAGCCGCGCGGCTCCATGAACATCGCCGCGTGCCGCTGGATCTTGAAGCGGTCGCGGCGGACATAGTCGGCGGTCTTGAACGCGTCGTCGGCGTCGCCGCGAAACGCCGTCCAGGTGATGGCGACATTCGACTGATGCTGTTCGAACAGCACCGAGTCCATCGCTTCCGCCTGCTGTCGGTTGGCGATCGCCGGCAACGGGTCGATGTCGACCACGATCCGCTCCAGCGCATCCTCCGCAATCGCCGCGCTGTCGGCGATCACCACCGCGACGGGTTCCCCGACATAGCGGACCTTGCCCGAGGCCACCACCGGCTGATGGAACGGCTCGAGTTGCGGCAGCGGTTGCAGTCGCAGCGGAATCACCGGCACCTCGGCGCCGAAATCGTTCGCCGTCAGGACCCGGTGAACGCCGTCGAGCGCCAGCGCAGCGGACACGTCGATCGACCTGATGATGCCATGCGCCACCGAGCTGCGCAGCACGACTGCATAAAGTTGGTTCGGCCGGTTGACGTCGGCCACATAAGTGCCGCGTCCGCGCACCATGCGCAGATCCTCGACCCGCTCCATCGGGCGACCGATGTATGAATTGGCGACCTTCGTCATGCTCATCGCTGCGCCTCGGCATAGGCGGCGCGCGCTTCCATCACCGCGTCGACGATGGGGACGTAGCCGGTGCAGCGGCAAAGGTTGCCGGACAGCACCTCGCGGATCCGCTCTTCGCTCGCGTCCGGCTCGCTGCTCAGCAGCGCATGTGCGGTGGTGATGAAGCCCGGCGTGCAGAATCCGCATTGCAGCGCGTGGTGTTTGCGGAAGGCTTTCTGCAGCGGCGTGAGTTCATCGCCCGATAGCCCCTCGACTGTGGTGACCGCGTCGCCTTCGACCTGGGCGGCGAGCATCAGGCAGGCGCGCACGGCTTCGCCGTTCACCAGTACGGTGCAGGCCCCGCAAACCCCATGTTCGCAGGCGAGATGCGTGCCGGTCTGGCCGAAATCGTTCCGAATGCAGTCGGCGAGCGTGGTGCGCGGCTCGACCTCGGCGCTGACCGGCTGGCCGTTGAGTTCGAATTGGACGTGCATGCAGGTTTCCTTAGGCGGCGGACTTGGCGAGCGCCCGCGCCAGCAGCGTCGCTGCGAGCGAGGCACGATAGGCGCCCGGCGCGTGGATGTCGGTCGGCGGATCGATCGATTGGCGGAGCGCAGTCGAAGCGGCCGCAATCAGCGCCTCGTCCAGCACGCCGCCGTCGAGCACGCACTCGACCGCCGGCAATCGGAGCGGCCGATCGGCCACCCCGATCGCGCCGACATGCGCGTCGACGATGCGACCGTCATTGTCCAAATCGTAGTGCAGCGCGATGCCCGCCATCGCGAAATCGCCCTTACGACGGGCGAATTCGAGGAACCCCCAGCGCCGCGCCGCGGGCCACGCCGGCAGCCGAACTTCGGTGAGAATCTCGTCGGGCTTAAGGCTGGTCTCGAGTGCCCCAAGGAAGAAGTCCGCGGCCTTGGCGACGCGCATTCCGGAACCGCCCACGATCGTCAGCTCCGCGTCGCAGGTGATGGCGACGCCGGGCATTTCGGCGGACGGATCGGCGTGCGCCAACGAGCCGCCGACCGTTCCGCGGTTGCGGATCTGATAATGCGCGACGTGCTTGATCGCCTCGCACAAAAGCGGATGCGCCGTGGCCAGCCGCTGATCCGCCTCGATGTCGCGCCACCGCACCTTGGCGCCGAGACGAACGCCGTCGGCGCCGATATCGATCCGGTCGAGGCCCTTCAGCTGCTTCAGATCGACCAGCAGTTCCGGCGCAGCCAGGCGAAAGGCCAGCATCGGCATCAGGCTTTGGCCGCCCGCCAGCACCTTGGCGTTGCCGTCGCGGGAGCCGAGCAATGCTACCGCTTCTGCGATCGTGGAGGGAGAGGCATAGTCGAAAGCCGGTGGCTTCATGATGGCTCCGATGCGATCGTCACGCGCGCCGGAGGCGTGTGAACACGTGTCCAACCAGCCCGGCACCCGCGAGTGTGTCCGATGTTGACTATACGGTCAACACTTGAATACCTTGCGACGATCACGTGCGGATGCGATCAATCGATCTCATCCGGCGCAACAGCGAAGACGCGAAGGTCACCCGATGCAGAACGAGACGCTCGTGATCGCGATCGAGGAGCATTATTGGGACCCGGAGATGGTCGCCCATTTCCCAACCGGCGAGAACACTTCGCCCTTGTCCTCGCTGCTGACCGAACTCGGCGACGTGCGACTACGCGCGATGGACGAGGCCAGGATCGACGTACAAGTGCTGTCGCACGGTGCCCCCGCCGCGCAGAAATTGCCGCCGGATAGCGCACCCGAGCTGACGCGCCGCGTCAACGATCGGCTCGCCGAAGCCTGCGCGCGTTTTCCAAACCGGTTCGCTGCCTTTGCCGCCCTCCCGACGCCGGCGCCCGACGCCGCGGCGCGCGAGTTGGAACGCTGCGTCCGTGACCTCGGCTTCAAGGGCGCAATGATTCACGGCCTGACCAACGGCCTATTCATCGACGACAAGCGATTCTGGCCGATCTTCGAGGTCGCCGAAAAGCTCGACGTGCCGATTTATCTGCATCCGTCGGTCCCCAGCGCGGACGTCACGCGATACTATTACGACGACTACGCGCGCGAATTTCCGACCGTGATCCGGCCGGCCTGGGGCTTCACCGTCGAAACCGCGACCCAGGCGATCCGGCTGATCCTGAGCCGCGCGCTGGAAAGCTATCCGCGGCTGCAGATCATCCTCGGCCATCTCGGCGAGACGCTGCCCTTCCTGCTGTGGCGGATCAACCAGGCCCTGGCGCGGCCGGGTCAGACGCCACTCGACTTCCGCAAGCAATTTTGCGATCACTTCCACGTCACGACCAGCGGCTTCTTCTCCACGCCGGCGCTGATCTGCACGATGCTGGAGCTCGGTATCGATCGCATCATGTTCGCGGTCGACTACCCCTATGTGGTGAACCGCGACGGCACCGACTGGATCGAGCAGTTGCAGATCTCACCGGACGACAAACGCAAGCTGGTCGGCGGCAACGCCCGCCGTCTGCTCAAGCTCTAGCCGGGAACGACGATGCAGGACGTAGCGCCTCCGGCCATTCCGGCTGAACTCCGGACGCTGATGGCGGAGATCGGCCCGAAATGGGCGACCAACACCAAAGGCCACATCCAGCTGATGATCGACGAGTTCAGCGAATTGCTGAAGCACTCGCCGAAGCGAGGCGTCGACGTCCAGCCCAACATCACCTATGGCCCGCACGAGCGCCAGGCCTTCGACGTCTATCGGCCGCATTCACCGTCCCAGACGCCGCGGCCGGGGCTGATCTTCGTCCACGGCGGCGCGTTCACCGAAGGACGACGCGATCGCAGCAGCGAAATCTACGCCAATGTCCTGTATTACTTCGCGCGGCACGGCATCGTCGGCATCAATGCCGGCTACCGCCTGGCGCCCGAGGCGCGCTATCCCGAGGCGACGCGCGATATCGCCAAAGTCGTGGCCTGGATGCGCGCCAACGCAACCGACCTTGGAGTCGACCCGGAACGGATTTTCCTGATGGGGCATTCCGCCGGCGGGGCACATGTCGGCAGCTACGCGTTCGACCGCCGGCACCAGGCCGATGGCGGTCACGGGCTTGCCGGCGTGCTCATCATCAGCGGCCGCGTCCGCGCCGATAGCCACGCCCACAACCCCAACGCGCTCCGAGTCGCCGAATATTACGGGAGCGATGCCGCGGTCCACGAGGACGTCTCGCCGGTCAGCCACGTCGACGCAACGAGCCCGCCGACCTTGATCGCTTGCGCGGAATTCGAAAACCCGCTGATCGACGTGTATTGCTTCGAGCTGGCCTATCGGCTCGGCGCGGCGAAGCGAAAGGCGCCGCCGTTCATGTGGCTCAAGGGCCACAATCACACCTCGATCATCGGCCAGTTCAACACCGCCGAAGACGCGCTCGGCCGCGCCTGCCTCAATTTCATCCGGGCCACCGGCTGACACGCCAGGCCTCGGCCTGCGCGGACTACACCCCGCGCATGCCGGTGAATTTGAGCTGAGTGTATTCCTCGAGCGCGTAAGGCAGGCCTTCGCGGCCGACGCCCGAGCGGCCCATGCCACCGAACGGATAGTTATCGAGCCGAAACCGGCTGGCCTCGTTGATCCACAGCGATCCGACACGCACCTCGTCCGCGACCCGCAACGCGGTCGACAGGCTCGCGGTGAAACACGAGCCTTGCAGGCCGAATTCGCAATCATTGGCGATGCGGATGGCATCGTCGACATCGGCGGCGCGGAGCACCACGACGACGGGGCCGAACACCTCCTCGCGGATCAGCCGCGCCGTCGCCGGCGGCTCGACCACGATGGTCGGCGGGATCACGCAGTCCCGTATTTCGCCGCAACTGATCACGCGGGCGCCGAGGGCACGCGCGTCTTCGATCATCGCCGCAATCCGCTCGGCAGAGACACGCGACACCACGGGACCGAGGTCGGTATCGGCCGCGGCCGGGTCGCCGACCTTGAGGCGCTTCGTCGCCTCGATGAAGAGCGCGAGGAACCGGTCGAACACCGGCGCTTCGACGATGATCCTTTGCGTCGAGATGCATTGCTGGCCGCTCGCCTCGAACGACGATGGCACGATGCGCTTCGCCGCGTCCGTGAGGTCGGCGTCCGCCGCGACGATGTTCGGCGAATTGCCGCCGAGCTCACCGAGAAACCGCTTCGCGCCGGCAGCCCGCGCCAGCGCATCACCGGCCGCCGTGCCGCCGGTCAGAGTGACGAGGTCGACGTCGCGATGCGCCGCGAGGCCCAGCGCCTCGGCGCGATCGCCCGGCACCACCCTCACGAGCTCCTCGGGAACACCGCCCGCGACGAAAGCTTGCGCGATCATTTCGGCGATCTGCGTACCCTCGAGCGACGGCTTGATCACGACGGCGTTGCCGGTAGCGAGCGCCGGCGCCAATTTCTGCACCAGCAGGTTGGACGGCGCATTGAACGGGGTGACTGCCGCGACGACGCCGTACGGCACCCGGCGCACAAATCCGACCGAGCCCACTCCCGCCGGCACCATGTCTAAGGGCACCAATTGCCCCCCCAGCGTATGCAGATGTTGCGCGCAGGCCGCGATGAAGGCGACGCTGCGCTTGACCTCCATCTCGGCGGCTTTGCGCGGCTTGCCGATATGCGCGATCATCGCCTCGACGATCTTGCTCCGCGCCCGATCCAGCGCGGCGGCGGCGCCCTGGATCCAATCCGCCCGAACGTGTCCCGGCGTCTTGAGATGCTGATAGAACGCGGCCTTCGCATCACGCGCGATCTCGTCGACGCGCGCCTCGCTGGTGCCCGGCGTCGTAAACGCCACCTGGGCCGTCCAGGGATTGTAAACGACGAAACGACCGTCCTTATCAGGCTGCATATGACCCCATTGCTCAGCGCGCGGTGGGAGACGCCGATGCCGCGACGTCGCGCGTACCGGCGGCCCCGGCGTCAGCCATGACGACTTGACATTATGTTGACCATTTAGTCAACATTGGTTGTAGCACGAAAGTCGTAACGCGTTTACCTGGATCGAGGCCGCCATTGAAGATCGCCGTCATCGGCTACGGAGCCATCGGAAGGTTCCTGATCGAACAGCTCGATGCCGTTCCGGATGTCGAGGTAGCGGCGATCTATTCGGTGCCGACGCCGGCCGATCGCACCGAGCGCGTCGTCACCAGTCTCGACGCGCTGCTGGCAACCCGCCCCGACCTGGTCGTCGAATGCGCCGGCCATCGCGCCCTTTCGGAATGCGGCGAGGCCGTTCTGCGCAGCGGCGTCGATCTGCTGGTGGTCTCGGTCGGCGCCCTCGCCGATCCGGCGCTCGAGCAGCAATTGCGGACAGCCGCCCGGAACGGCGGCCGCCTTCTGATCGCCGCCGGCGCATTGGGAGGCCTCGACGCCCTGAGCACGGCGCGCGAGGCCGGTCTGGATTCGGTGTCCTATGTCGGCAAGAAGGCGCCAGCGGCTTGGACCCACACGCCCGCGGAAGACATGGTGGACCTGACATCGATCACGTCGGCCGTGACATTCCTCGAATGCGACGCGCGTACCGCGGCGCTCCGTTTCCCACAGAACGCCAACGTGGTCGCGGCCATCGCACTGGCCGGACTCGGCTTCGAGCGCACGCAGGTGAGCCTCGTCGTCGACCCGGCGTCGAACGGCAACAATCACTCCTTCGTGGCCCGCGGCGCATTCGGCGAAATCGCCATGACGACGCGCTCGGCCACCCTGCCCGCCAATCCCAAGACATCCATGCTGGCGCCCTACAGTCTCGTGCAGAGCATCAAGAAACGCGCCGGTCTGATCATCGTTTGACGCAGCGAGGCCGGGTAGCGCATCTGCCATGCAAACAAACCGCCGGCACTACTGCGGCAAAATTCGTTGACTAGTTAGTCAACACAAAATACCCATGACGTACTGACACTCCTTGTGAACGGTTCTGGAGGAATTTGACATGGCCACGGCGAGACACGCACGCCCGAAGGAGCTCGAAGGCGTCTCGATCGACGAAATCATCGAACGTTACGTCGCGCGCTACGCAGATCGCAGGGCCGACTGGGCAGCCTTCGAGGACGCCAAAATCGAAGGCTACAAGCGCGCCCAGCACCGCTTCATCGGCGCCGGCGGTTCCGGCAAGTACAACGACTCCACCGTGATCCCGGCCGGCAACTTCACGCTGTCGATCATGTTCGTGCCGCCCGGCCAGGGCAACGCACCCCACACCCACGAGGCCGAAGAGGTGTTCTTCGTGCTGCAGGGCCATCTCGACGTGTTCGTCGAGGACGAGAGCGGCCGCCGCATCACTCGTCGCCTCGGACCGTGGGAGTGCATCTCCTGCCCCGCGGGCGTGATCCACGGCTATCAGAACGACAGCCTGGAGCCGGTGTACTTCCAGGTGATGATCGGTCGCGGCAAGCCAGAAACGATGGGCTACGCCGACGACGAACTGTACAAGCGCCGCGACGCGCATCTCAAGGCCTGAGCCCTGCGCGGCGTTGGCCGCGACGACACCGGGACCAGCCATCGAGGCCGGTGCGATCACGCGATCGCGCCGGCCTTTTCGTTTTGGCGCCTCTTCAGGCCGGATCCGCCGGCCGCGGGGTTCGCCGCGGCGGCGCTGCATCGGCACGGTGATCGGGCGCGGCGGCGCACGATCACCTTTCCCCTGCCGGAGTTATACGCTCTGCGGCGGGACGAACTCCCGGCCCGTGGGCACGAAATCGTTGGTGTAGAGCGCTGCCGGCTCGAGCGCCGTGGTGACTCCGGCGTTCGCCTTCAGCACCGCCACGGTCGAGGCCCAATCCTCGGGTGGCATCCAGCCGAGCGGCTTGTTGGCCGACGTCGGGGTGACCCAGGTGCTCCACGACAGCTGCGCCTCCCGCAAGGTGATCGCCGGGTCGGTCGACTCGAGATATTTCTTCACGACCTGCGTCAGTTCGTCGGGATGGGCGCGGCCGTAGAGGAACCCCTTCACGCTCGCAAGCACCATGCCGCGGATGACATCCGGCTCGGACAGCATGTCGTCGTGCACGATCAGGCCGTTGCTCATGCAGACCAACCCGGCGTCGGAGTACCAGAATGGCCGCACGTTCTTCTTGCCGCGGATCTCGATCGACGGGATGTAGCCTTGGGCGAAGCCGGCGATCGCCGCGACCTGGCCGTTGATCAGCGCGGGGCCGGCGCCGGCACCGTCGACATTGACGACTCGGACGGACGCGGGATCGACTCCCGAGCTCTTGAGGAACGCCGGAAATTGCTGGAACTGTGCCGAGCCGGTGGTGATGCCGACGGTCTTGCCGATCAGATCCTTCGGCTCCTTGACGTCCGAGCCCTCGAGCACGAGCACGGCGCATGGATTCCGCCGATAGATCCCGGCGACCATCTTCAGCTTGGCGCCCTTCGACACCGTGTTGCCGACGACGTAGCCGTCGGCGAAGCCGAACTGCGCGGCTTTCGACGCGACGATCTGCGCGGTGTTGCCGGAGCCCTTGCCCTGGTTGATGGAGACGTCGAGGCCTTGATCGGCGAAGTAGCCCTTCTCCTTCGCGACCAGGAAGCCGGCGTTCGGTCCGCCGTAGATCCAGTCGGTCTGCAGAGAGACCGCACGCAGAGACTTCAGCGATTGCGCCCGCACGATCGCCGGAAACGACACGACGGCCATGGTCGCGGCCCCGGTCTTCAGCCAATCGCGGCGTGTGATCTTCCCTCTCGGCATTGAGCACTCCCACCCGTGATTAGTCACCGATTATTGACGAGTGATACCCAAAGTCAAACCGAATTGACTAACTGGTCTGTCTAATTTGACGGCAGTGTTGGGCGGTTTGCGCAGCAAACTGCGTACCGGCACAGCAGTGGTACGAAGAATGAAGCCGCTCGATCAGTGGACGCGCGTCATCCTCCCGCAAGCCGGGCACCGGGCCCCGCAGAGCGGAAGTATCCGGCGAGCCGCCTCGCTAAGCAGGACGCGCTGCGGCAGTTTGCACGAGCCGCCAGATCCGGTCCGGAGACAACGGCAGCGCCTTCGGCTGCACGTCAAAATCGCGCAGCGCCGCCGCGACCGCATTCGCCAGAATCCCGCCGACCGGAATCGTCCCGCCTTCGCCCGCGCCCTTGGCACCAAGCGGATGGTTCGGCGACGGGCACATCTCGATCGACGACGAGCGGATGTTGGGATAGTCGGTCGCGAGCGGAACCAGATAGTCCGCCAGCGAGCCCGACAGCATCTGTCCCTCGTCGTCGTAGACGAAGTGCTCCAGCAGCGTGCCGCCGAGCCCCTGCACGATCGAGCCGATCGCCTGGCCGTGCAGCGTCAGCGGATTGATGATACGGCCGGCATCCTCGATGGCGACGTAGTCGACGATCTCGATATGTCCGGTCTCGGCATCGACCGCGACATGCGCGACGTGGCTGCCATAGGTGTAGGTGTGCTTGGTGTTGTGAAATGTCGCCTCGAAGGCGATGCCCTTCGCGGCCAGTTCCTTCAGCCCGACCGACCCGCCGTGCCGTGCGGCGACGCGCCCGGCCTGATAGCTGACCTCCTGCTCGGCGCATTGCAGCAGGCCGGCGCCGGCCGTCAGCAGCTGAGCCTTGATCTCCGCTGCGGCGAGTAGCACGGCGTTGCCGCCCATCACCGTGGAACGCGAGTGATAGGATCCCCAGCCTTCCTTCACATAAGTCGTCGAGCCGTGAAAGACGCGGATCGCCTCGAGCGGCAGGTCCATCGCATCGGCGGCGATCTGCATCAGGATGGTCTCGACGCCTTGCCCGACCGCCGAAGAGCCGACATAGAGCGAGATCGTGCCGTCGGTTTCCAGCACCATGCGCGCACTTTCGCGCGGACCGGCGGCGCCGCCCTCGACGAAACAGCCGACCGCGAGGCCGTGATAGCGGCCGTCGACGAGCTTGCCCTGCAGATGCTGCTTGTCGGCCCAGCCCGCTTTGGCGAGGCAGAGATCGAGCACCTGTTCATAGGCACCGCTGTCGAGTTCGGTGACGACCGGGTTCGGAGCAATTGCCGGAAACGCCAGCGGCAGTTCCTCCGGCGTCAGCAGATTGCGGCGGCGGAATTCGACGCGATCGATGCCGAGGTCATCGGCGGCGAGATCGAACATCCGCTCGCGGAAGAAATCCGACTCGAACCGGCCGGGACCGCGATAGGTGCCGGCCGGCGATTTGTTCGACGCGATCACCGCGACGTCGGCGCGATAGCGCGGCACGCGATAGGCGCCGGGCAGGAACTGCCCGACATTGCGCGGCGCGATCGTTGTCGAGGTGCGGAAATACGCGCCGATGTTCATCTGCATCCGGGCGCGGATCGCGAGAATGCGGCCATCGCGATTGCAGGCGATTTCGACGTCGGCGGCGACGTCGCGCGAATGGGTCACCGCGAGCAAATGCTCCCGGCGGTCCTCGATCCATTTGACCGGCCTGCCGATTTTGCGCGCGGCGAACGGGACCAGGAAATCCTCCGGGAAGAATTCGCCGCGCACGCCGAAGCTGCCGCCGGCATTGCCCTCGATCATCACCACCTGCTCTTCGGGCAGATCGAGCATCCCGGCCAGAATCTTGCGGTTGGCGAACGGTACCTTGGTGGCGCCCCACGACGTCATCCGGCCTGCGGCGGCGTCCCATTCGGACACCACGCCACGCGTCTCCATGGTGATACCGGTATGGCGGTGCACGTACAGCCGCTCGCGGCGGGTGTAGGGCGCGGTCTCGAAGGTATCGTCGATCTCGCCGCGGCTGACCTCGTAGTCGAACACCCGGTTGGAGCCGTGTGCCTCGAACAGCAGCGCGTCGTGCACGACCTCGTCCTCGAACCTCGTCACCGCCGGCAGGAGGTCGATATCCGCCTCGATCAATTCGAGCGCGTCCTCCGCCAGCGCCGGTGTGTCGGCGATCACGATCGCCATCGGCTCGCCGACGAAGCGGACCTTGCCGTCGGCGATCACCGGCTGCCGGAACGGCTCCATCGCCTCGTTGGGAAACAGCCGCACCGGAATCCGCGGCACCGCGCCGATATCCTCGGCGGTATAGACCGCATGCACGCCCGCCATCGCCCGCGCCGCAGCGACGTCGATACGCCGGATCACGCCGTGCGCGACCGAACTGCGCAGGATCGCGGCATGCAGCATGCCGTCGCGATGCACGTCGTCGACGAAGCTGCCGAGTCCGCGTAGCAGCTTTGGATCCTCGACACGCTCGATCGGCTGTCCAACCAGCGGCACGCGCTCGTTCACGCCCCCACTCCCTGCTCACGCTGATAGGCCGGTCGCGCTTCCATCACGGCTTTCACGATCGACAGATAGCCGGTGCAGCGGCAGACATTGCCGGACAGCACATCGCGGATGCGCTCTTCATCGGCGTCTGGCTCGCGCGTCAGGAGCGCATGCGCGGTCATTAGAAAGCCCGGCGTGCAGAAGCCGCATTGCAAGCCGTGGTGCTTCTGGAACGAGGCCTGTAACGGTCCGAGATTGTCGCCGTTGGCGAGGCCTTCGATCGTCATCACCGACTTGCCAGCGACCTGCACGCCGAGGGTCAGGCACGACCGCACCGCTTCGCCGTCGATCATGATGGTGCAGGCGCCGCAGACGCCGTGCTCGCAGCCGATATGCGTCCCGGTCTTGCCGAGTTCGTGGCGGATGCAGTCGCCGAGCGTCAGCCTCGGCTCGATTTCGGCGGCGACCGGCGCGCCGTTCAGCTCGAATTCAACCCGCGTTTTCAACGAAACTCTCCTTTGGCGCGCCGGCGTCGCGCAGCGCACGCGCGGTCAGCGTCCCGACCAGGGATTTGCGATAGTCGCCGGACGCATGGATGTCGGACGACGGCGTGACCGAATCCGACGCCAGCGTTTTCGCGCGCGCGATCAGGCCATCGTCGAGTTTGCTGCCGGCGAGTAGCTGTTCCACAGCGGCGAGCCGCAGCGGCGTTTCGCCGGCGCCGATCACCCCGACATGCGGATCGACGATCCGGCCGTCGCCGTCGAGATCGAAGAACACCGCGACGCCGGCCATGGCGAAATCGCCCTTGCGCCGGGCAAATTCATGAAACGCCCAGCGTCGCCCCGGCGGCCACCGCGGGAACCGGACCTCGGTGATGATCTCGTCCGGCGCGAGCGCGGTGTCCAGCGCCGCGACGAAGAAGTCGGCGGCCTCGATCACACGCGTGCCGGCCTGTCCGATCGCGACGATCTCGCAATCGCAGACCAGCGCCACGCCGGGCATCTCGGCGGAGGGATCGGCATGCGCCAGACTGCCTCCAACGGTGCCGCGGTTGCGGATCTGGTAGTGCGCGACGTGATCGATCATCGCCTGGAACAGCGGATGCGCGGTCGCGAGCCGCGCATCCTGTTCGATCTGGCACCAGCGAACCCGCGCCCCGACCCGCAGGCCATTGGCCGTCACGTCGATGGTTTCAAGGCCAGGCAGCTTCTGGATGTCGACCAAGAGCGGCGGATACGCCATCCGGAACGCCAGCAGCGGCAGCAGGCTCTGGCCGCCGGACAGCACCTTGGCGCCGTCGTTGGCGGCGAGCAGCCGCACCGCCTCGTCCAGCGTCGCCGGGCACGCATAGTCGAACGACGGCATCTTCATGGCGTGGCTCCGGACTGCGACGGAATGTGCGGCAACAGCAGATAGGACTCGTGGCCGGGTCCCGTTAGAATCGTGGTGCGGCCGTCGAACTCGGCACGCGGGCGATCGCGTTCGTGATCGTGCAGGATGCGGCCGGACACACCGGGCGCCTCGTAGTCCCGTCCCTGCAGCGTCAGCGCCAACCGATAGCCCGGCGGGCAGACGATGCTGGTCGGCCAGATCTCGACGTCGAGCAGATACGGCTGGCCCGGCTCGAGCTTCTGGATCTGGTCGTGGCTGTGATAGGGCCGCACCGGCGTCGACATCGCCGCATCGAGCTTGCGATGCGACGCGCGCAGCCAGCCGCGCGCCACCGGCTCGGTGTCACTGGCGCCGGCGAACACCACTTCGCGGCCGTCCGGCCGAAACAGCCGCAGCGTCGCGAAGATATCGGCGTCCGGCGTCGACGACGCGATCCACAGCCGCGCCGTCACCGGCCCCGTGAACTCAGTGGCCTGATCGAACGGCCGCGTGAGGAAGGTGGCGCCGTCGCTCATCGCGGCGAAGTTGCTCGATGCAGCCGCGGCGGGCGCATCGGTCGACAGGCTCTGCGCCGCTGCATCGAGATAGTGCCGCTGCCAGTCGGTGCGCGCCAGCGGCCACTCCGCCTCGTTTCGTGCGACCGCGCCGTCGGGGCTGCGGATCTCCAGCCGGATCGTCGGCTCGCGATCCCAACCGTTAGCCTCGCCCTTGAGAAAATACGCGAAGAACCGCTTCTGGCGGTCGATATAGGCCGGCAGATAGAAGCTCTCGAAATGCGTGCCGATATGCATATCGAGCCATTTCAACCCGGAGCCGGCGCGACAGAAGCCTTCGACGTTGCCGCGCAGATGCAGGCCGCAGCCCCCCCAATTGCCGGCGGAAAACAGCGGCACCTGAACGCGGCCGAGATCCGGCGAGCGCTGCCGGAACCAGGCATCGTCGAGCGGATGCTGCAACAGATCGCCGGCATGATCGGCGCGGTTGGCGCGCAGCAGATCGTCGCTCAGCGCCGCGCCGGTGGTGGTCTCGCCGGTGTCGCGATCGCGATGGCGCGTCGCCGCGTTGCCGTGCTGATTGGGCAGCACCTGGCGTGGCCACCACGCGGTCGGGAACGAATTGCTGAAGATGCCGCCGTGGTGACTCCAGTCGCGATACAGGTCGCTGCCGCCCTCCCACGGGCAGATCGCCGCGAGATGAGGCGGCTGCAGCGCGGCAACCTGCCACTGCTTGATCGACAGATACGAAATGCCGATCAGGCCGACCTTGCCGCTCGACCACGGCTGCACCGCGGCCCATTCGATCGCGTCGTAATAATCCTGCGTCTCGCGCGGCGAGAACGGGTCGAGATAGCCGGGCGACTGTCCGCTGCCGCGGCCGTCGACCGCGATCACCACATAGCCGTCCGGCACCCAGCGCTCGGGGTCGATCATTTCCCAGCGCAGATAGCGTCCGCTCGATCCGTCGTCGATGATCGCGGGATTGAGCGTCTGCAACTTCTTCCACGGCAGTTCGTAGCCGTCGGCGAAGTGGATGTCCTTGCCGTAGATGCCGAGCGACATCAGCACCGGATACGGACCGTCCTGCGCGGGACGATAGATATTGGCACGGAGCCGATGCCCGTCGCTGACCGGAATGACGACGTTCTTCTCAACGATCATACGCAACCTTGCCGTTTTGGTTCGCCTGCCGGCGACCCTGCCGCGGCTTGCGCGGGTTTCCAGATCGGCGCCAGCGCGCGATTGATGTCGCGCGCGATCGTCCATCCCTGATAGATGAAGGCCGAATACAGATCGACGCAGCTTGCGCCGGCGCGGCGCATCGCCAACACATCGGCGGCAGAGCTGATGCCGCCATTGCCCTTGATTGCCAGACGGCCACGCGCAAAGCCGGCGGCCCGCTCGACATTCATCAGCGCCGTGTCGAAGATCTCACGTCCGTGGAGAGTGCCGGCGCCAGTGCCGAGCCCCGGCTCGGCGATCCGCCGTCCACCTCCGACCTTGATGCCGCCGACACCGGCCGCAATACACACCTCGATGAGTTCCGCGAACCGATCATGCAGCCGCGTCGTATCGTTGGGCACGCGCACGACGATCGATCCGGCGCGGCCGTCGAGCCGCGCGAGCACGCCGCGCAGCATGCCGATCTCGTCGAACACTTCGCCGTCGGCCAGCACGTTGGGACACATCAGGCTGAGCTCGACCAGATCGACGTACGGCGCCACCTCGATCACGCCGGCCGCGATCGCGTCCGCCGAGAAGCCGCCGATATTGGCGATCACCGGCACGGCACGAGGGCCGAGACGGCGCAAGCGCTCGGTCGCGTACGCCCTGCCCTTGCTCGGCACGCCCATCGAGTCGGCGATCGACTCGGTGCCGCGGCGTCGCACCAGCCGCGGGAATGGATTGCCGACCCGCGGCTCCGGCATGATAGAGCCGACGCAGACGAATCCGAAGCCGAGGCAGGACAGCGCCGCGATCAGTTCGGCATCCTTGTCGAATCCCGCGGCGAGACCGACCGGATTGGGCAGCTCGACGCCGGCAAAACGCGTGACCAGCCGCGGATCGTCGACGCGCAGCGTGGCAGCCGCCGCGAGCAGTCGCCACGGCGCGGCGCGGCGCAGCGCCGCATGCGCCATCGCGTGGCTGCGATCCGGCGACATCCGGAACAGGCCGGGCGCGAGAACGTCACGATACAGATTCATCGGGCCGAATTCGCCGCCGCAGCGGTCGCCCCGACGCCTTGCCAGGTGGCGATCACGTCGTCGGCATCGACCACCGGTCCGTAGTCGCGATGGAACCGCTTCAGCGCACCGCGATGATCCTCGTCGCTGGCGGCGCCGCAGCAATCGCCGATCAGCGTCACATAGTAGTCGCGGAAATACGCGTCGCGGCCGGCGGATTCGACACACGTGTCGGTCGCGATGCCGGTGAGTAGCAGGCTCCGGATGCCGCGATCACGCAACAGCTCGGGCAATTGCGGCCCGACCATCGCGCTGTAGCGATGCTTGATCACGACCGGCTCGCCCGGCTCCGGCGCGACGCGGTAGAACTCGGCGCCCCATGTGCCGCTGCGGCAGCGCGGCAGCTCGTTGCCGATCCGCGCGTTGCGTTCGCGCATCGCATCGGACAGATGCTCGGGATCATAGATCGCCTGGACGAAGATCACCAGAACGCTGGCCCGGCGCGCGGCGTCGATCAGCCGCAACAGATTGGGGACCCGCTCCCGCTGCACGACGCCGAGGTCCGCGCCGATCCGGTCGAAGAAACCGCCGGGCGCGGCGAAATCGTTCTGCACGTCGATCACCAGCAGCGCCGCGAGCCGCGGCTCGGTCTTGTCGGCGAGATTGCGAAGAAGCGCTGTGGACGACGACAAGCAGGGCTCCGGAATGCAAGGGCATCGACCGGCACGGCCGCCGGTCCACTCACCCGCCACGAAACATTCAAGATACTGACCAGTTAGTCAAGACGTTTTGGCGACGACGTGCGTGGTTGTTACTTCCGGCCCGCGGTGTTCGGCGCGCCGTAGCGGAGATAGCTGAGAATTAGGTCCTCGATATGCGCGGTGCGCGCCTTCATGTCTTCTTCGGTCGACAATTTTCGATCCAGCAGATAGGCGAGCGTGTAGCGATTGGAGAGGAAGTGGTAGGCCAGCGCCGAGATGGAGATGTAGAGCTCGACCGGATCGACGTTGCGGCGGAAGTCGCCGGAGCGCTCGCCCTGCTTCAGCAACTCGCCGATATTCGCCATCAGCCCCGAATAGCCGGCCTTGGTCAGCTTCGATTTGCGCAGGTGGCGTCCCTTGTGGAAGTTCTCGGAATTCAGAAGACCGATGAACTCGGGTGAATCGTGCCAGTATTTGAAGGTCGACTGCACCAGCTTGCGGACGCCGTCGATTGGCGACGCGACGTCCAGCGGCCACGCCGTCTGATAGGCATGCATGCCCTCATAGGCAGCCTCGAGCACCGCGATGAACAGTCCTTCTTTGCTGCCGAAATAATGATAGATGAGATTCTTGCTGACCTGCGCGATGCGCATGATGTCGTCGACGCGCGCGCCGTCGTAGCCCTTCGCCGAGAATTCCTTGGTGGCGACGTGCAGAATGCGCTGCCGCGTCGCGATCTGGCCATGACCGGCGCCGTTGACCGGCTTCACGCGCGCGCGAGAGGCCTTGGCCGGCGCGGCGGATAGCGCGGATTTACGGACCTTGGTCGTCCGAGCGGAGGTCGAGGCATTGGCCATGCGGCAAACTTTCAGATGCAGAGTAGGAAGCGCGTAGCATTAGCGCCGGAATCGAGCCGGAACCAGAGCCGATATGCAAGCGGGGCTCGCGATCGGCTCGCTCTTCCACATCTCCGGGTTCGGAATCACACGGTCGGCGGCGAGGTCTTCTCCTGATGCGGCATGCACAGGCGCTCGACGACTTCGACGATCCAGAAGAAGAACACTCCGAGCACCGTCAGCGCCACCAGCCCGGCGAACAACAGAGGCGTATTCATGCTGCCGTTGGCGACCATCAGTTGATAGCCGAGGCCGCCATCGCCGCCGACGAATTCGCCGACCACCGCGCCGACCACCGCCAGCGTGATCGAGATCTTCAACCCGGCGAAGATCGACGGCAGCGCGTTCGGCAGCCGGATCAGCCGGAAAGTGTCGAACGACGACAGCCCCATCGACTGCGCCAGATAGATCTTCTCGCGTTCGATCGCGGCCAGGCCCATCACGGTGTTGATCACGATCGGGAAGAACGCGATCAGGAACGCGATCAGCACCTTCGGTACCAGGCCAAAGCCGAACCAGATCACGAACAGCGGCGCCACCGCAACCTTCGGCATCGCCTGCGACGAGATCAGGAGCGGATAGATCGACTTGGAGAACACCGGCCAGCGAAAGATCGCGAAGGCCAGCGGAATGCCGACGATGATGCTGACCGCGTAGCCAGCCAAGATCTCGACCGAGGTGATCCAGCTTTCGCGCAACAGCAGATCCCAGTTCTCGATCGTGGCCTGCAGCACGACGCTCGGCGGCGGAAACAGATAGACCGGGACGCCGAACACCCGCGTCGCGACCTCCCAGAAAACCAGCAGTGTAACCCCAGTCAGGACCGGGTAGATCAACTCGGCGCGGCGGTCACGCTTGCGCCTGGCCCGCGTCTGTTCCTGAACGCGCTGCTCGATCTGCTCGATGGAGAGCGTGCGGCCCCCGGTCGCCATGTCGACCATGCCCCTACTCCTTGATGACGCCGCGCGCGAGAAACACCTCGAGAATCTCGTGGCTGTAGCGCGCGAACTCGGCGGATTCCCGCATCGCGAGGGTTCGCGGCCGCGGCAGGTCAATATCGATGATGCGGTCGATCTTTCCCGGGCGCGGCGTCATCACCACGACGCGATCCGACAGAAACACCGCTTCGGCGATGCTGTGGGTGATGAACAGCACCGCCGTCGAGCGCTCGCTGCAGATCCGCTGCAGGTCGAGCACCAGTTGATCGCGGGTCAGCGAGTCGAGCGCGCCGAACGGTTCGTCCATTAACAGATGCGGCGGGTCGTGGATCAGCGCGCGGCAGATCGAAACGCGCTGCTTCATGCCCCCCGACAGAGAGCCGGGATATTTGTTCTCAAAGCCGCCGAGGCCGACGGCGGCGAGCAGCTCCCGCGCGCGCTTCTCCGCGACCTTCATGTCCATCTTGCGCGCGACCGCCTGCAACATCACGTTCTGCAGCGCGGTCCGCCATTCCAGCAGCACATGGTTCTGAAACACGATGCCGAGGTCGGTGCGGGGCCCGTCGACCAGCTTGTCGTCGACCAGCACCCGCCCCTCCGACCGCGACGCGAGACCGGCCGCGATCATCAGCAAGGTGCTTTTGCCGCAACCGCTCGGCCCGACGATCGAGACGAACTCGCCGCGTCGCTGCTGCAGCGAGACGCGATCGAGCGCCCGTACCGGCCCGTCGTCGCTCGCATAGACCTTGCTGAGGTTGTCGACCTCGAGATAGGGGGTGGTGTGCGATGGCGGTGCGACAGCGATGTTCACGAAACCCGTCTCCGTCAGGCGTTCTGCGGCGGCACGAATTCGGGCTCCGTCGGCACGAACTCGTTGGTATAGAGCTGCGACGGATCGAGATCGGTGGTCACGCCGCCATAGGCCTTGAGCGTTTCCACCGTCGCCCTCCAATCCTCCGGCGCAATCCATCCCAGCGGCTTGTCTTTCGTGGTCGGCGTCACCCAGGTCCGCCAGGACAATTCCGCTTCCCGCTTAGTGATCGCAGGATCGCTGGCTTCCTGATACTTCTTGATGATCTGAGCCGTCTCGTCGAGATTCTGTCGGCCATACAGAAAACCCTTCAAGGTCGCCCGGACGAAGGCGGCGACCAGCGGCTTGTCTGACAGCGTATCCTGATGGACGATAATGCCGTTACTTACTGCGTTAACGCCGTGATCGGCGTACCAGAACGTTCGCGCCTTCTTGTTGCCGCGGATCTCGATGCTCGGAACCCAGCCTTGGGCGAAGCCGGCGATTGCATCGACCTTGCCCGAGATCAGCGCCGGCACTGCGCCCGCAGCATCGACATTGATGACCTTGATCTGTGACAGCTGCAGCCCCGCGCCATTGACGAAGGCCGGCCATTGCTGAAATTGCGCGGAGCCGGTCGGAATGCCGATGCTCTTGCCGATCAGATCTTTCGGCTGTTGGATCGAGGATTCGTCGAGCACGATCACGGCCGTCGGCGTGCGACGGAACACCGCGCCGACCATCGTCAGGCGCATGCCCTTGGAGACGCTATTGCCGACCACGAATCCGTCCGCGAAGCCGAACATCGACGCCTTGTTCGCCACGATCTGTGCGGTTCCGCCCGAGCCCTTGCCTTGACTCAGCGCGACGTCGAGACCCGCCTCGGCGTAGAAACCCTTTTCTTTCGCGACTGCGAAGCCGCAATTCGGCCCCTGATGCAGCCAGTCGGTCAGGCACGTTACCGGGCGCAGCGTCTGTGCGCGAAGAATGCCGGGCGCGGCCATCGTCGTACCTGCCGCAAGCGCCAAAAAGCCGCGGCGCGTAGTATCCATCGGCATCGACATCCCTCCCTCGACAAAACATTTGCAAAATTTCCCCCGATCGCGAATGAATGTCAATATTAACTAACTAGTCAGTGCACATTCGACCTGCATAGCCTGCTCAATTGTGCAGCGGCTTGCCGAGCGATGATGCACACAGGACCTGTCAGGTAGGATGGAGATGGATACTTCGCTGGACGGACGAGTCGCTCTCATCACCGGGGCGGGACGCGGCATCGGCGCCGCCATCGCAAGCCGGCTCGCGGATGCAGGCGCGCTGGTGTATCTCGCCGACAAGGATCCCGCGCGTGCAGAAACTCAGACCGCCGAGATCAGCGCACGCGGCGGCAAAGCACGCTCCGCAATGCTCGATGTCTGCGACGCTGATCGCTGGCAGGCCGTCGTCTCGGACATCGAACGAAGCACCGGCCGCCTCGACATCCTCGTCAACAATGCCGGTCTTGCGGTCTCCAAATCCGTCGAAGACACCACGGTCGACGATTGGCGCCTGCTGATGCGGATCAACCTGGAGGGTCCGTTCGTGGGGACCAAAGCGGTTCTGCCGCTGATGAAAACGACCGCGCTCCAGACACCGTTCGGCGGCTCGATCGTCAATGTCAGTTCGATTTCCGGCATCGTCGGCACGGCGAATCTGTCGTGCTACGCAGCGACCAAAGGCGGCCTTCGTTACTTCAGCAGGAGCGCGGCGCTGGAATTCGCCAGGGCCGGATATCGCATCCGCGTCAATACGATTCATCCGGGACTGACCGAGGGCGCGTCCTCGACCGTGCTGTTCGAGGGCAGCGTCGCATCCGGCGCCTGCGCCGACCTCGAAGAAGCCGAGCGGATGTGGACCAGCCGTTATCCGGTCAACCGCATGGCCCGCCCGATCGACATCGCCGCGGGCGTTCTGTTTCTGGCCAGCGACGACTCGAATTTCATGACCGGCACCGAACTGATCATGGACGGCGGCCTGACTGCGTGATCCAAACTTGAGGCAGATGTCGAGCGCGATGACACCCTTGTGCAATTAGCAAACTTGTTGCGCTTTGCATGGCCAACTGTCTACGTCCGCTCTGCGAGCTCGATCAGTCGAGCAAATCTACGGTCTCATCCAGAACACTCACCCTGTGAACTGGACGCGTTGGCGCGACATGGTCGTCGCCAATGACAAGGGGCACGCTGCCGCCTTGCGCGAGTTCGGGGCGAGCCCGAGCGACATTCGTTCCATTGGCGACGCTGACCGGGCGGCACAGGGGATCAGCGAGGAGATCGAGCAGAAGTCGCGTCGCGCTGTTGCGAATGGACGCATGGTCGGAACGTTCCGGCTGCGCCGACGGTGACACTGGTCGCGGCCTCGATCACGCGAGTAACGCCGGCTGCAGGGTTGACTGTGCCCGCAGGAACGGCGCCGTTGGCGGGCACATCCGCGGCAGCGATCCACATCGACCCGCACATCAGCCGACCTCCAAAATCAGCGGCGGATCGCCGCTGAGCTTCGGCATCCGCAGTACGGTCCCGAAGCCCACCAGCGAGGAGAGTAATTTCAGGAACTTACGGGGAATTTGGTAGCGGGAGAGGGACTCGAACCCCCGACCCCAGGATTATGATTCCCGTGCTCTAACCAGCTGAGCTACCCCGCCACAGCGAACCTGCGGTGTCGTGAACGACACCGGTGCGAACGCGCGGCGATATAAAGAGCCGGGCGCCTCGCTGTCAAGCAATCGCAGCCCGCTTGTTGCCGCGCAGATCCTTATTTCGGTTGGACATTCTGATCGCCGCCCGGCGAGCCCGGTGGCGGAATCACACGCATCGTTCCGATGTTCGGCGGCGGCGCGTGCATTTCGGGGTCAACGCCGGCGGGCGGGCACAGCACCCCGTCAGAACGAGCCAGCTTATCGCCGAGCGGCTCCTGGGTCTGGCCGGTTGTGGCTCCAGGTGCCGCGGGATTGGGGGGATTCATCCGAGCTGCGCCCGGCGGACATTGTGTGGCTTGCGCTGGAGCCGGGACGGCGGGCGTCTTGGGCGGAGCCTGCGCCAGCGCCGGAGCTGACGCCAGCACCGCACAGCCGATTGCGAGTGCGATTTTCCTGGTCATGCACGACAACCATTCGGCCGTCGCGCAGTTCCGAATTCGGCTTAGAGCTTGCGATAGCGGATCAGCGAGAAATGCCCCATCGGCGGCATCGGACGCCGCTCGGCGAGTTCCACCCCGCCGTGGCGCTTGGCCCAGTTCACCAGCCGCGCCCACGGAAACTCAGGACGCCAGCCGAGCCGTCGAGCCAGCGGCGCGAACGCGAGCTCGAACACTTTGCGCGGCCCGCTTTCGGCGCCAATATGATTCACCAGGATCAGCTCGCCGCCCGGCTTCAGCACACGGACGAAATCGTCGAGCGTCGCTTCCGGATCCGGCACCGCGGTGATCACGTATTGCGCCACGACCGCATCGAAGAAGCCGTCGGGGAACGCAAGGTTCTTCGCGTCCATCACGGCCAGCGTCTCGACATTCGTGAGATTCAGCGTGCGGACGCGCTCGTGCGCGCGGCGCAGCATCGGCTCGGAAATATCGACGCCGCACAGCTTCGTGGTCGGCGAGTAATCCGACAGCGACAGACCGGTGCCGACGCCAACGTCGAGCACGCGGCCGCCGATCGCATCCGCCACCGCGATGGTCGATTGCCGCCCGCTGTCGAACACCTTGCCGAACACCATGTCGTAGATCGGCGCCCAGCGCGCATACGCCTTGGCGACGCCTGCGCGATCGATATCGTTCCCCATGCCCTGCCCCGAAACCCCTAGCCGCGTATCGCCGCAAGCGCCGGCGAAATAGCGGCTTCGCGCGCGCTGTCTCCGACCGCGCGCGGCGCGGCGCTCTTGATGAACCCGCCACCGAGCACGCGCGCCTGACCTTCGGCCGCGTCGTAGAATACACAGGCCTGTCCGGGCGAGACGCCTTCTTCGCCCGCGACCAGCTCGACTTCGTAGCCGCCCTGGACTGCGCGCAGCCACGCCGGCTGCGGCGCCCGGGTCGAGCGCACGCGCACGAACAGTTCGAGGCCGTCGCCGATCGCCTGATCGAGCGCACCGTCGCCGATCCAATTGACGTCGCGCAGCACAATTCGCTCCATCCGCAGCGCCTCGCGCGGACCAACCACGACGCGCCGGGTGGCGGCATCGAGACGCAGCACATACAACGGCGCGCGCGACGCGATGCCGAGCCCGCGGCGCTGGCCGACGGTGAAATGCACAATGCCCGGATGGCTGCCGAGCACGCGGCCGTTGAGGTCGACGATGTCGCCCGGCTCCAATGCGTTCGGCTTCAGCCGCTCGACGATATCGGTGTAGCGGCCCGTCGGCACGAAACAGATGTCCTGGCTATCGTGCTTGTCGGCGACCGACAGGCCGGACTGCCGCGCCAGCTCGCGGGTCTGCGGCTTGGTCATGTCGCCGAGCGGGAAGCGCAGGAAGTCGAGCTGCTCGCGGGTGGTGGCGAACAGGAAGTAACTTTGGTCGCGGTCGCGATCGGCAGCGCAGATCAGCGCGCGCGAGCCGTCCGGCAGACGGCGCGACGATACATAGTGACCGGTCGCCAGCGCCGAAGCGCCGAGTTCGCGCGCGGTGGCCAGCAGATCGCGAAACTTCACCGAACGATTGCATTCGATGCACGGCACCGGCGTTTCGCCCGAGGCGTAGCTGTCGGCAAAGCTGTCGATCACCGACTCGCGGAACTTGCTTTCATAATCGAGCACGTAGTGCGGAATGCCGATGCGCTCGGCCACCATGCGGGCGTCGTGGATGTCCTGGCCGGCGCAGCAGGCGCCCTTGCGGTGCATCGCGGCGCCGTGGTCGTAGAGCTGCAGGGTGATGCCGACGACGTCATAGCCCTGCGACTTCAGCAGCGCGGCAGTGGCGGAGGAATCCACCCCGCCAGACATCGCAACCACCACGCGGGTATCCTGCGGGCGGCCTTCCAGATCCAGGCTATTGAGCATGCTGTCAGTCATACGCTGCGGTCGCGCGGCGTGCCGCAGCGACCATTCCTTCCGCCTGTTCCGGAGGTGGTGAAGCCGGACTCCGCAAACCTCGATGGTGCCGGCCTTTAATATAGGTGGCCTTCCAGAGGCGCAATGCGCCGGCTCGGCGATTGCGGTCTGGCTGGGGCAATTCTTGCCGGGCCGGCAGAAAGCGCGTGGCGCGGCGGCCACGACAGGCCCCCATCCAAGTCGTATCCGACTGAATCTATTTAACTATTTCTTGCCGCGCCGGCTGGCCCGCTCCTTGCTGAGAGAAACGCGGAACAGTGTGAGAGCATGCCTGTGTTGAACGCCCCTTCGGAGATCGCCTCGACTGCACCGGCCACGGCGCGCCCTGCGGCGCGGCAGGATCGTGCGCCATCGGAGAGCTTTGCTTCGCTGGTCGACAGCAACACCGAAGCGGCGAGTGCACCACCGACTCCGGCTGCGGACGCTCGCTCCACGAGCGGCGCTGACAATCGCGCGCCCCCCTCCCGCCGCAGTGCTTCGGCCGACCAGAGCGGCCCGCGTGACCGCAACAACGACAACACCGCCGCCCAGCCGGCACAGAACGAGCCACCGAGCACACCTACCCCGCCTCAGAAGATCGCCAACGAAGCCAAAGCCGTGCAGAGCGATGATAGCAAGCCGGCCGAAGGCGCCAAATCCGGTGACAACAAAGATGGCTCGGACGCCAAGGCGGTCGATTCGGCCCAGCCGGGCGACGCCACCGCCGCCGTTGCCCAAGTGGTCATCCCTGCCGTCATCGTCCCCGCCCCTGCAACAACGACGCTCCCGGGCGCGGCGGGCGTTCCGACCGAGGCGGGAGCTGACGCAGCCGTCGACAGCGGGCCGCTCACCATTGCCACGGCTGCCGCTTTGAAGGTGCAGGAAACCATCGCGGATCTGGCGGCGACCAGCCAACCGGCCGAAGCTGGCACGGCCGCGGCGACGACGGCAACCGGCGTCGCCGCCGATCCCAGGCTGGCCATGCTGGCGGCCGCCCCGAACGCCGGCAAGACGGCCGAGGTCACGCCGGAGGCGAGCCCGGCAGGCACCATCACGGCCCCGGCGAGCGCGGAGGCAGCTCCTGCGCCCGCCGCGGCGTCCAGCGCGGCGCTCGGCCAGGCGCACGCCGAAGCCGCGAAGCCGCAGGACGAGCAGGCGAATACGACGGCGAGCACAGGCGACGCAGTCGAACAGGTCGACGCTCAGCCGAAGCCCGCCACCCATCAGCATCATGCCGAGGCGCTGCCCCAAACCGCGCCGGAGCCGAGCATGCTGCAGCCGCACGTGCAGGCCGCCCAGCAGCCACACACCTCCACCCTCACCCAGCAGACCGCCTCGGCGCCGCAGCTCACCGCCGCGCTCGCCACCAACGTGCCGGTCGCGGTGCAGGACCTCGCGGTTACGATCGCGGCGCGGGCCAATGCCGGTGCCAGCCGTTTCGATATCCGGCTGGATCCCGCGGAACTCGGCCGCATCGATGTCCGCATTGAGGTCGACCGCCATGGCCAGGTGACGTCGCATCTGACGGTCGAGAAGCCGGAGACGCTGGCGATGCTGCGGCAGGACCAGACCCAGTTGCAGCGGGCGCTCGATAATGCCGGGCTCAAGACCGGCGACAGCGGCTTGCAGTTCAGCCTGCGTGATCAATCGTCGTCCGGTCAGCAGGGACAACAGCAGGACAGCGGCCGTCATGCGCAGCGGCTGGTGATCCGGGACGAAGAACTGCCGCCGGCGGTGACCGCTGGACGCAGCTACGGCCGCATGCTCGGTTCGAGCGGCGGCGTCGATATCAGAATTTGAGGAGTTCGCTATGTCTGTCGATTCAACCACTGCTGCCGCGCCGGTCTCGGCACCGAATGCGAACTACACGGCGACCAGCGGCAGCTCGTCGTCCACGTCGTCGGGGATTGCGGATAATTTTCAGACGTTCCTGACGCTGCTCACCACGCAGCTCCAGAACCAGAACCCGATGGATCCGCTCGACACCAATCAGTTCACCCAGCAGCTGGTGCAGTTCGCCGGAGTCGAGCAGCAGCTCAAGGGCAATGAAACGCTGGCGTCGCTGCTGAAACTGCAGACCACGGCGCAGGCGTCGCAGGCGATCAATTTCGTCGGCGCCAATGCGGTGGTCGACGGCAGCAAGTCACATTACGACGGCAAGACCGCCGGCTGGTCGCTGACGACGGAGAAGCCGGTCAGCGCCCAGGTTTCGATCCAGAGCTCGACCGGGCAGACCGTATACACCGGCAAGTTCACCCTCAACGCCGGAGCCAACCAGGGCTTCACCTGGGACGGCCGCGGCAATGACGGCACGCAATGGCCCGAAGGGGACTACACGCTGACGGTCAATGCGACCGACGCGGCGGGCCAGACCGCGACCGTCTCGACACAGATCCAGGGCACCATCAACTCCGTCGATCTGACGAAGTCGCCGCCGCTGCTGTCGATCGGCGGCCAGACCTTCACGCTCGATCAGATCAAGAAGGTGGTGCAGGCCGCCAATTAACAGGCTTACTGCCCCGCCAACTGATCGGCGAAATAAGCGATCGTCTTGCGATACACCAGCGCGCGATTCCATTCGCGCATCGCCTCGAAATTCGGCGTGCCTTCCTCATAGGAGCCGCCGGCGCGCCAGCCGTTGGTCTTCAGCAGATTGGCGGTCGAGGCCAGCACGTCAGGAATGCTGTGGCGCAGATCGACGTGGCCGTTGCCGTCGAAATCGACGCCGTATTTGATGTAGGACGACGGCAGGAACTGGGTCTGGCCGAGTTCGCCCGCATAGGCGCCGACCATGTCGCGCAGCGGCAGGTCACCCCGCTGCACGATCTTCAACGCCGCCAGCAGTTCGCCCTGAAACAGCTCGGTGCGACGGCAGTCGTGCGCCATGGTGGCGAGCACGCGGAACACCGGCAGCTTGCCCATGTCGCCTTTGCCGAAATCCGATTCCAGGCCCCAGATCGCCACCAGGATTTGCGGCGGCACGCCGAAGCGCTGCTCGATCCGCGACAGCAGCGAGGCGTGACGCAGCATCATCGCCTTGCCGGTCTTGATCCGGCCGGGGCCGACCCGGGTCGAGACATATTGCTCGAAAGTCTTGTTGAAGGTGCCGCGCTGACGGCGGTCGAACGCCAGCACCGCCGGATCGGGCGTGACGCCGCCGAGCGCCTGCGCGATGACGTCCTGCGAGATACCCGCCTGTGACGCCTCCGCCGAGATGCTGGAAACGAAGGTATTGAAGTCACCTCCGCAGCGCGCAGCCTGGGCGGGAGCGGCGGCGAACAACGCGATGACGGCGGCGCAGGTGGCGAGGGCAGGACGCAAATTGACCATCTGACGCTGTTCTCCGACCGGAAGGGATTATTCAGGATGCGTGTGAATGCGGGATTGCTATCACAATGCGGCAAATCTAGCATTTCCGCAGCGGCGTTGCGAGACGCGCAGCGGACGCCCATATCTGGGAAACCACTGTGACGACAACAACAATGTGACGACAACAACATGATCAGCGGATGAACGGCAGGCCCGCTGGTGATCAGGACGTCCCGCCTGTCCAGCAATGAGGATCGCATCATGTCCCGGACGCTTCTGCGGCAGCCGCTGTTCCGGCTTCTGGCCATCAATCTCGGCGCGGGCGTGTGTCTTGCCGTGCTGCTGCTCGGCGGGCTGCTGTGGATCAACCCCGGCCATTTGCGCGACCTGATCGTCGCGGACGCGTCGCCGGGCACCGCGTTCGGCCTGCTGCTGTTCGGCTTCGTCGTCACCTTCGGCAGCGCCGCGATGGGCTCCGCCATTATGGCGATGGGTACCGATCGAGGCGATCGCGGTACGCGCCTGCCGGGGGGTCTGATCCACGGCGCGCAGCCGATCCCGGTGCGCGTGGAGAGCGCGGCGCAGCTGCGGCGGCGCCGGCTGCGGGGCTGAGGCGCGGCAGGCAGCAAATTGCCGAAGCCGCACATGACCACGCCCGTCATTGCGAGCCACCGGGTCGGCGCTCCGCGCCGCCCGATGGCAGGCTCCGCGAAGCAATCCAGCCGCGAGCACTGAGCTGGATTGCTTCGTCGCTGCGCTCCTCGCAATGAGCGGCACGGAGCTAGGCCGCCTTGCGCTGATGCTTGCCCTCTCGGATTTCCTCGATGATCTTGGCCGAGAAATCCTCGAGGTCGCCCGGGTTGCGCGAGGTGATGACGCCGTTGTCGGTTACCACTGACGAATCCTCCCACTTTGCACCGGCGTTGATCACGTCCTGCTTGATCGAGTTGTAGGACGTCATCTTGCGGCCCTTGGCGATGCCGGTCTCGATCAGCAGCCACGGCGCATGGCAGACGGCCGCCACGGTTTTGCCGGCATCGAAGAACGACTTGATCAGCTTCAGCGCATCGGGATTGACGCGCAGCAGATCCGGATTGATCTGTCCGCCCGGTAGCACGATCGCGTCGTAGTCGTCAGCCTTGGCCGACGAAAGCGCCTTGTCGACCTTGACCGGCCGGCCCCAGTCCTTGCCGTCCCATCCCTTGATCTCGCCCTGCTCCGGCGAAACGATATCGACCTGCGCGCCAGCCGCTTTCAGCCGATCGCGCGGGGTTTCGAGTTCCGATTGCTCGAAGCCGTGCGTGGCGAGAATGAGAACGCGCTTGCCATCGAGTTGGCCTGCCATGGTGAAAACTCCGTGTTTGGTTATCCGATGCCCCCTCCCCTGACTGCCTAATCGCTTCCGGAAGTGATCGTTCCGGGGTGGAGAATGTGGCCGGGGTGATGCACGGATTATAATCCTTTTAGGAATTTTGTCGAGAGCGACGAGGAGCTTTCGCGTGACGCGTGCCGCCGAATGACAGGCTTGTGTGTGCGGGTCCTGGATTTCGCTTCGCTGCATCCAGGCTACGGCTACGGGCTACGGGCTGGGGAGGGCTTCGCCGCACCCTGGCCAGAACACGGCGAGCCACACTGTCGGCTGACCTGGCGCCGTGGCGTCGACGCGGTGGCGGCAGTGGGCGGGCAGGTCGACCCAGACGCCGGGGGTGAGGACCACGTCGCGGCCGTCGTCGAACCGCAGGGTGGCGGCGCCGGACAGCAGCACGACGAATTCGTCTTCGGCCTGGTCGTACCAGAAATCCTCCGGGCTCGACTGGCCGAACGAGACGATGCGCTCGATGCGGACGCCGCCGCGGGCCAGCAGCGTGTCGAGGGACTCGTCCGGGCCGAGGGGCGGCAGCGGCTGCAGCAGATGTCCGGTTTGCATGGGCGACACTCCTCGCATGTGATCGGCTGCGGCCGGCCCATCGGGCCGGCCATCAGACCACAAACCCGCCGCGCCGACCCCGCAGTGCAGCGCATTTTAGCGCCTGTTTGGCGGGCAATTGGCTTGTGTTTCGCCGCAGGCCGTTTCATACCGCATCGGCCCGCGCCGGCCAGAACGCCCGCGCGCCTTGCCCGGCGGCCTCGCTCGACCAACGGACGATCCGGCCGCTGCCGCCTTTTGTCCGGCGTCAAAGAAGACGACGGCCGTTCGGCGTCGGATCCCGGCGGGGCGCGACGGATGGCTTTGGGCCGGCGGTCCTCACTCAGCCATCGTGACCGGAGCTTTCCGTGCGTCCTGCCGTCATTGCCGCGACCGGCCTCTACACCCCGCCCGACAGCGTTTCCAATGCGGAACTGGTCGAGGCGTTCAACAGCTACGTGGCGAACTTCAACGCGGCGCATGCCGACGCGATCGCGGCCGGCACCACCCAGCCGTTGCAGCCGTCGTCGTCCGAATTCATCGAGAAGGCGTCGGGCATCAAGTCGCGCTACGTCGTCGCCAAGCCCGGCATCATCGATCCGCAGATCATGCGGCCGGTGATCCCGGAGCGGCCGAACGAGGAGATCTCGATCCTCGCCGAGATCGCCGTCAAGGCTGCCGAAGAAGCGATCGAGCGCTGGGGCAAGCCGCGCGAAAAGATCGGTGCAGTGCTGTGCGCCTGCTCCAACATGCAGCGCGCCTATCCGGCGATGGCGATCGAGGTGCAGAACGCGCTCGGGCTCGGCGGCTTCGCGTTCGACATGAACGTCGCCTGCTCGTCGGCGACGTTCGGGCTGAAGACCGCGGCGGATTTCGTCGGCGGCGGCTCGGTCGACGCGGTGCTGATGGTCAATCCGGAGATCTGCTCCGGCCATCTCAACTTCCGCGACCGCGACAGCCACTTCATCTTCGGCGACGTCGCCACCGCGGCGATCGTCGAGCGCGCCGACGATGCGCAGGGAGGCTGGGACATCCTCGGCACCCGGCTGAAGACGCAGTTTTCCAACAACATCCGCAACAATTCCGGCTTCCTCAACCGCGCCGCGCCGGAAGGCCGCGACACTATCGACAAGCTGTTCGTCCAGCAGGGCCGCAAGGTGTTCAAGGAAGTGGTGCCGATGGTCTCCGACATGATCATCGAGCACGCCCGCGAACTCGGCATCGATCCGCACGCGCTGAAGCGGATGTGGCTGCATCAGGCCAACATCAACATGAACGAGATCATCGGCCGCAAGGTGCTGGGCCGCGATCCGACGCCGCAGGAGAACGTGATCATCCTCGACGATTACGCCAACACCTCGTCGGCCGGCTCGATCATCGCGTTTCACAAGACCTCGGACGACCTCGCGCAGGGCGACCTCGGGCTGATCTGCTCGTTCGGCGCCGGCTACTCGGCCGGCACGGTGTTCGTGAAGAAGCGCTGAGCGACGCGCCGGCCGCATCCATTGCTCACAACGGGAGGCCCGGCACCGCGCCGCGAGGCCGGGCAAGCGGACCAGCCGCGCGGGCGCAGCGGCCACCGCCGCGGCGGGGCCGCCGATCAGCCCGGGCGATCGCATCCGCCCGGTGGCGGAGATGATGTGCCCGACCTTCAAGCGCTGAAAATTCGGATCGCGGTTCTGCATGGTCGTCACCATCGATCCTCCTTGGTTGCGATCCGGAGCCGTCGCCGAAAGGGCGGCTCGGCCGCGGCGTCGATGAAGGCTGGCTTGGCGGAGATGGGAGCGGTGGCTGGAGCGGGCGGTGTGCGCCGGACATGCGTCATCGCCCCTGTTGTTTGGACGGCGCGGGGGCGCCGATGGTTCTTGCGCGAATGGGCCGCCTGCCCCTTCGCCGCGCCAAAAACGAGGGCGCGCGGAACGCCGGACGCAGGGTGCGTCCGCAGCCTCATGCGCAAAAGTAAAAAGCGCATGAGTTAGAAACTACGAAAGCACCGAGACGTCCGGCGTTCCGCACGCGGTGAGGCTTCCGGCTTGCTTCGTGCTCTCCCCGGTGGCGATTGATACGCTTGGGTTCGTCACCGTCGGGACTGAGCTGTTCGGAAGACCAGAGGTCTGAACCGGTTGTTTCCTGCGTCCGGTCGGCGCGCAGGCGCTCCATCCCTTGACGCCAGCGACGGGCGTCAGGACCACACGACTTGGGCCGGCGCGCAAAGGCGATGCAAGTGGGGCGCATCTCCGCCCCGGCCCGCACCGCACAGCGTCGTCGTCATGCGCGTGAGGTCAGCGGCTCCATAGACCTCGAGGCCAAGCCCTGCGGACTTACTGCCTCGCGGCCCCCAACCGCCTTCCCACCGCGCCGACGCTGCCGCGTCCACCGCACCCCGCCCCGCGCCTCAAGACGATCGCGAGCCGCCCCTCGTTAGTGAAGCGGGATGGATAGGAATATATACGAGATAGGAATTTTGTCAAGATGTTGCGTTGCGGATTTATGCCCTACATCCGCCTTTTCGGACCGCAGCAGGCTCAGCCCACCACGCAAGCAGGCTCGGCACACACCGGCCGTCGAGCGGTTAGTAGCACATCCGCATAATCCGCACGCAGGGTGGCCACGCGAGCCTTGTAGATAGGCTCAATTTGAGCGGCGGCTTCGAGGCGTCCTATCAGTGGATTGAGGGCCTTTAATTTTTCGCTCTGTGTAGACGCACTCGCCAGCGCGTCGAAGCCATTCTTGATCTTCAGATGTAGCCTATTTGGAACGCGCGGCCCAGATACAGTGTTGCAAACGCCCGTTATAACCTTTGGCTGAGCGGAGCTAAAGGCATGAGCCTTGTGAGAGCGCAGGCCATGCCGTGCAATGATTTTTTTCACCTCGTACAGGGTACTCTTGTCTGCGCCAGGACCGCTGAGCGCCATGTCATCGACATAACAGGTCATCTTGAGACCACGAGCCTTAGCGAATTCATGCACCTCATCGAACAAGGCCTCATAGGAATAGTAGGCGAGGATCGGGCTAGCCGCACTGCCTGTTGCCAGGTGACCGTCGTATGTAAGCAGGTCAGCCAGGATACCTGCGACGTCTACGCGGCACTTCAATTGCCGATGAAAGAAATTGTAGACCGCAACCCGGGGGATGGACGGAAAAAAATTCTTAATATCGACCTTTACAGTCGGATGATTGGGATCGTGAGCTTGAGCGTTACCAACGTAGGATCGACCTTTGACTGCAGAGTAAAGATAGTCGGGTGCCATCACTCTTGAGAGCAGGGTATGTACGCGAGAGTGAATGCGTTGCAACTGTCGCTTAGGCTCTTGAATGATCCGGACCTTACCGTTATTGCCGACAAGAGGAAAAACGCGAAAATTTCCATCATCCTTCGTCAATTCCTGAAGCGTCGCCACCGTAAGCTTGTTCGCATCCGTTGAAAGGCGAGCGGCCAGAATGGCAGGCGATGGGATCGCGCTTAACCAACAGTCAGAGATTTCGAGCACCGGACGTCGCATTTCAGCGAACACACGATTCGTCGCGAGTGGTCTCTTCGAGCCACTCCAGCATCTTCATTACCTTGTCCGCTGCAAATACGCGCGACCTCTCTGTAAAACTCGAACTATCAGACTGTTCGGCAAATAACAGCAATGATGAGACCGGGATCTTAAAATGTGCGGCGTACCTCTCAAGCACATCGATACTTGGTCGTTTGCCTCCCGACTTCTCAAGTTCAGACACGAACGAACGCGAAAGTTTGAGCGCGTCAGCAAGCTCAGCCTGCGACAATCGATGATACTGGCGTATAAGCTTTAAAGCCCGATCATACATGATACTCACTCAATCCTTCGAGAATTGGGAAAAATTGCTTAGAGATCGCCTACGGCCAGTCCCAGAGCCTCGCCAAGCGCACGATCAATGAGATCAAACGCAGGGAGAAAAGGAACGTCTGTCTGGACACAAGGTTGCGGCCGACGGCCTTGGCCTTCTTCCAAAGTGCAGAACGCTTCCGGTCGTGTCGGGGTGGATCGCTGGTATCTACCATTGATCATCCTCCTGTTCCCCAGCAGCGGAATTGCCACTGGTGCCTTTGAACAGCAGGCATCTCGACCGAAAGGACCTCTAAGCTTCCCAGCGCGCACCGAGCCTTATCGGTGCGCGCCTATGGCCGACGTGCGTCGCGACGGGCGACATGTGCCGGTCATTGGAGGGCTCCTAAGAACCCCGAGGGCGATGTTACTCACCCGGTTTTGGAGGCATGACTGCAACACCCAACGACCCTGAACATACACGAGTCGTCGCCACACGCAATCGAAATTCGCTAGAAGCGAACAAATTACTCTTCGAGAGACGTTTTGTCGCTGGCAGCCCGGGGGCCGGATTAGCCGAAGGCATGATCCGCCGCAGCCGATGATGTGGGTTACGGCTTCGCCTAACCCACCCTACGACGCTTACTCCGCAGCCACGCGGGACAATTCGCCTGCGTCCGGGGGTTCGATAGTGAGCTGGGCCGGGTCGAGATCGAAGCCGCCCGGCCAAGTCAGCCCGTAGGGCGGATTAGCCGAAGGCGTAATCCGCCGCGAAGAGAAGATGGTGGGTTACGGCTTCGCCTAACCCACCCTACGGCGCTTACTCTGCGGCCACGCGGGACAGCGAGCGTAGCCCGGATGGAGCGAAGCGCAATCCGGGGGCTGCTGCAAGTCCCGGATTGCGCTTCGCTTCATCCGGGCTACGGACCACTTCGCGGCGACACCAGTCGGTTCGCCTCGTGCTCTGACGCGCGGGGCAGCCTTTCGGGCTGTTATCACTGCGCAGGCGAGGATCTATGCGCCGCAACGTCTCGGCGAAGGCGATGAGGGCGAGGCTGGTCGTCAAAGCCGTCAGGCCAGGGGGTATGGGTCCCCGCCTGCGCGGGGACGACGGGGTGCGAGGCCGGGCGGGTAAGCCGAAAGCGTGATCCCGCGCGGTGAGCGAATCGCAGGCTCCGGCTGCGCCGTCGACAGATCGCAGCTCAGATCCACTGGTCCGGATGTAAAGCGTCGCTTTACAGGCGACGGCGGCATCCTGTATCTTGCGCTCCATGAGAATTCGGAACGTCCTGCACAAAGGGCTCCGGCGCCTCATCGAAGAGGATGACGCCGGAGGGATTCAGGCGGCCATCGCGGACAAGCTCCGCCGCATGATTTCGTTTCTGCAGGACATGGAGCGGGAAGACGAACTCCGAACCGTGCCGAGCTGGAAGGCGCACAAGCTCACCGGCGATCGCAGGGGGACATGGAGCCTGTTCGTCACCAAGAACTGGCGGCTGACCTTCCGGATCGACAAGGACGGGATAGAGATCATCGACCTCGACTACGAAGACTATCACTAGGACGCTTTGATGAAACGGACGACGCGCGCGAACACGGATCTTCGGATGAAAAGCCCGGTCCACCCTGGCGGCTTCGTCAGGCACGAGATCATCGACCCGCTCGGGCTGTCGGTCACCGGGGCCGCCAAGGTTCTCGGCGTCACGCGCCCGGCGCTGTCGGCGGTTCTGAACGAGCGCTCCTCGCTCTCGTCCGAGATGGCGCTGCGGATCGAAAAGGCGTTCGGCGTGTCGATGGACACCTTGATGCGTATGCAGAACAGTTTCGACATCGCGCAGGCGCGTAAGCGCTCCGGCGAGATCAAGATCGCGCGCTACGCCGGCGCGGCGGAATAGCAGCTCCGGAGGGCGCATAGGCCGAAGGCGTCATCCGCCGCGATTGAAGATGGTGGGTTACGGCTTCGCCTAACCCACCCTACGACACAACGCCGCTTACTTCGACGCGACGCACTGCGGCTGCGCCCGAGCCTGCGGAGTCAGTGCTCGCGTCGCCCTCACCCCAACCCTCTCCCGCAAGCGGGAGAGGGGGCGCGCTGTGGCGCGTGGGGGCGTTAGGCCGTGCGGGGTTTGGCCTTGATGCGCTTGATCTCGCGCATTTGCGCCGAGAAATCTTCCAGCGCCGCGAGCGCGTTGTCGCTGAGGCCGTCGCGGGGAAATTCTTTCACCAGCACGTCAAGCGCGTCGCCGATGCGTCCGAGCTGGCGGCCGTAGGAGCCGACCTCGTCGAGGATCTGCGCCTCGGTCTGCGGCGCCGAGGAGCGGCCGAGATTGATCGACAGCAGGCTGAACTGATTGCCGAACACGCTGGTGAACCAGCGCCACGGATTGATCACCTGCGCGACGCCGCCGGAGAACGGCGCGGCGCCGCCGGCGGCGGACGGCAGGTCGGTTTCAGTGAATGACACGGGCGCGAGCATCTGGGCCATGGAGGTCTCCTGCAATGAGGTTGGTGAGGACAATCGCCGCGATGATAGCGCCAAAGCAGCCGGCGCGGCGTCCGGTTGTGCACGGGCAAGCTGGGGCGGCGGGGGCGGCTCCTGCTCCCTCCCCCCTTGCGGGGAGGGGTCGGGGGGGGGGGGGGGGGGGGGGGGGGGGGGCCCCCCCCCCCCCCCCCCCCCCG
>NZ_JAJNAL010000014.1 GCF_022271405.1 Rhodopseudomonas infernalis
TCCGGCGCTTCGCTCCGCCCCGAGAGGGGCTGCGCTACGCGCCGGAACACGCGGACCCAGAACTGTCGACAATCATCCCGGTCTGAAGTGTCGGGAATCATGCCGGTTGAACACGGGCACTGAGTCTCGTGAACCTCTCCCGCTTGCGGGAGAGAGCCTGCCCTCGGGCTTGACCCGAGGGTCGACGCGCGAAGCGCGGCGGGTGAGGGCACTCCTCTCCGCGAATCGCTGAGTCAGCGGTTGGGGCGCCCTCACCCCAACCCTCTCCCGCAAGCGGGAGAGGGAGCTCGCTACGGTTCGGGGCTAGCTACGTCATTTCATCATGGAAGACGTAGCTAACTACGCCGCCGCCTGCTTCTTCGGGGCGAAGCGGTGGTAGAAGGTGTCGCCGGTCTTGGCCATCTCTTCAAGCAGCTTCGGCGGCGTGAAGCGCGAGCCGAACTTGCCCTCGAGCTTGTGGCACAGCGCCACGAACTCCTTGGTGCCCATGAAGTCGATGTAGCTCAGCGTGCCGCCGGTGAACGGCGCGAAGCCGAAGCCGAGGATCGAGCCGACATCGGCCTCGCGCGGATCGACGATGACGTTGTCCTCGACCGTGCGGGCAGCTTCGACCGCCTGCACCGCCAGGAAGCGCTGCTTGAGCTCCTCGACGTCGATCGTGTCGGGATCGAGATGCTTCGGCTGCAGCGCGGCGATGCCGTCCCACAGGCTCTTCTGGCCTTTGCCCTTCTCCGGATAGACGTAGAAGCCCTTGCCGTTCTTGCGGCCGAACCGGCCCTGCTTCTCGACCAGCTCGACCATCAGCTTCTTCTGCTGCTGATCGACCGCCTGTTCGCCGAGGTCGGCTTCGGTCGCCTTCATGATCTTCAGGATCAGATCGAGCGCGACTTCGTCGGCGAGCGACAGCGGGCCGACCGGCATGCCGGCCATCTTGGCGGCGGTCTCGATCATCGGCGCCGGGACGCCTTCCATCAGCATCTCGAGGCCTTCGGCGGTGAAGCGCAGCACGCAGCGGTTGGCGAAGAAGCCGCGCGAGTCGTTGACCACGATCGGGGTCTTGCCGATCTGCCGGGTGTAGTCGAGCGCGGTGGCGAGCGCGACGTCGCCGGTGTTCTTGCCGACGATCACTTCGACCAGCATCATCTTCTCGACCGGCGAGAAGAAGTGGATGCCGATGAACTTCGACTGGTCCTTGAACTCCTCGGCCAGCGAGTTGATCGGCAGCGTCGAGGTGTTGGAGGCAAAGATCGCGCCTTCCTTCAAGAGCGGCTGCGCCTTGGCGTAGGTCTCGGCCTTGACCTTGCGATCCTCGAACACCGCCTCGATGACGAGGTCGCAATCCGAGATCGCGTTGAAGTCTGCGGTCGCGGTGATGCGCGACAGCAGCGCTTCGGCGTCCGCCGGCTTGGCGCGGCCTTTCTTGATGAGACCGTCGATGACCGACTGGCAGTGCGCCTTGCCCTTGTCGGCGCTCTCCTGATCGCGGTCGATCAGCACCACCTCGATGCCGGCCTTGGCCGAGACGTAGCCGACGCTGGCGCCCATGAAGCCGGCGCCGATGATCGCGAGCTTCTTGACCTTGGTGGGCGGCACGCCCTGCGGACGGCGCGCACCCTTGTTCAGCTCCTGCATCGACAGGAACAGGCTGCGGATCATCGCCGCCGCTTCCTTCGTCTGCAGCACATGGGCGAAGTAACGCGACTCGATGCGCAGCGCGACGTCCATCGGCACCTGCAGCCCCTCATAGACGCAGCTCATGATGGCGCGCGCGGCCGGATAGTTGTCGTAGGTCTCGCGGCGATAGATGGCGTTGCCGGCCGGGAACATCATCATGCCCTGCTTGGAGAACACCGGGCCGCCGGGCAGCTTGAAGCCCTTCTCGTCCCACGGCGCCACCGCCTTGCCGCCGGCCTTGATCCACTGCTTGGCGGTGTCGATCAATTGATCTGCCGGCACCACGGCGTCGACCAGCTTCAGCGCCTTGGCCTTGTCGAGCTTGAGCTGATCGCCCTTGAGCAGAATGGTCATCGCCTCCTGCGGATTGACGATACGCGGAATCCGCTGCGTGCCGCCGCCGCCCGGGAACAGGCCGACCTTGATCTCGGGCAGGCCGAGGCGGGTCTTCGGATTGTCGGCAGCGACGCGGTAGTGACAGGCCAGCGTGACCTCAAAACCGCCGCCGAGCGCCATGCCGTTGATCGCCGCAACCCACGGCTTGCCGCCGGTCTCGATGCCGCGCAGGATCTGCGACAGCTTGCGGCTCTCGTCTAACAGCATCTGCTGGGCGGCTTCTTCACCCTTGTCCGTCTTGATCTGGGCGAACTGCTTGGTCATCGCCTCCAGCATCGACAGGTCGGCGCCGGCGCAGAACGCGTCCTTGGCCGAAGTAATCACCACGCCCTTGACGGCCGCGTCCTTGGTCGTCTGCTCGGCGATCGCGGCGAGCTCCTCGATCGTCTTGGTGTCGAGCACGTTCATCGAGCGTCCGGGGAGATCCCAGGTCACGAGCGCGATGCCGTCGGAGTCGATCTCGATCTTGAAGTTGCTGTAGCTCATCGCTGTGTGCTCCGTTTCGAACTGTTAGCTTAACGTTGCATAAGAGGTCTGATTGTAGGCTACCGTCTTACCCGCGCTGTGAGCGCCGATAAAACAGGAGGCCTTATGAGTTCCGCTTGCGCCGGTTGCCAGGATGGCATCGCGGTTCCGTTCGAGATGAAGATGGCTTTTCAGCCGATCGTCGATCTGTCGGCGCAGCGGGTGTGGGGTTACGAGGCTTTGGTACGCGGGCCGAACGGCGAGCCCGCCGGCATGATTCTGTCCCAGGTCACCGACGAGATGCGCTACCGCTTCGATCAGGCGGCGCGCGTACTTGCGATCGAGACGGCCGGCAAGCTGTTCGTCGATTCCTGCACGCGGCTGTCGATCAACTTCATGCCGAACGCGGTCTACGAGCCGAACGCCTGCATTCAGAAGTCGCTCGCCGCCGCCAAGCGCGCGCAGTTCCCGCATCGGAACCTGATGTTCGAGTTCACCGAGAACGAGCGCATGCTCGACGCCGCGCATGTCAGCAAGATCATCGAGGTCTATCGCAAGCTCGGCTTCCTCACTGCGCTTGACGATTTCGGCGCCGGCTATGCGGGCCTCGGCCTGCTCTCCAAGCTGCAGCCCGATCTGATCAAGATCGACATGGAGGTGCTGCGCGACATCCATCTCAGCCGCGCCAAGCAGGCGATCGTCGCGGGAATCGTCGGCATCGCCCGCGAACTGGACATTCGCGTGCTCGCCGAAGGCGTCGAATGCGAACAGGAATGCACCGTGCTGCGCGCAGCCGGTATCTCGCTGTTCCAGGGTTACCATTTCGCCAAACCTGCTTTGATGGCTCTGCCCGAGGTGCCGATGCTGACGCCGACGATCGACGTCAGAGCGGCCGTGTAGTTCGTAGGGTGGGCAAAGGCGCGAAGCGCCGTGCCCACGCGAACGACCGAGACCGTGGTGGTGGGCACGCTTCGCTTTGCCCACCCTACGGTGTCACACCCGCTCGATGATCGTGGCGGTGCCCATGCCGCCGCCGATGCACAGCGTCACCAGCGCGGTCGCCTTGCCGGTGCGCTCGAGTTCGTCCAGCACGGTGCCGAGGATCATCGCGCCGGTGGCGCCGAGCGGATGGCCGAGCGCGATTGCGCCGCCATTGACGTTGATCTGATCCTTGTCGATCTCGAACGCCTGCATGTAGCGCAGCACGACCGAGGCGAACGCCTCGTTGAGCTCGAACAGATCGATGTCGCTCTTCTTCATGCCCGAGCGCTCGAACAGCTTCTTGGTCACGTCGACCGGACCGGTCAGCATCATCGCCGGCTCCGAGCCGATATTGGCGAACGCGCGGATCTTTGCACGCGGCTTGAGGCCGTGCTTGTCGCCGGCCTCCTTGCTGCCGAGCAGCACCGCGCCGGCGCCGTCGACGATCCCGGACGAGTTGCCGGCGTGATGGACGTAGTTGATCTTCTCGATTTCCGGATGCGACTGGATCGCCACCGCGTCGAAGCCGCCCATCACCGCCATCGGCGCGAACGACGGCTGCAACTGGCCGAGCGACTGCATCGTGGTCGACGGCCGCATGTGCTCGTCCTTGGCCAGAATCGTCAGGCCGTTGATGTCCTTGACCGGCACCACCGACTTGTCGAACCGACCTTCGTCCCACGACTTCGCGGCGCGCTGCTGGCTCTGCACCGCGTAGGCGTCGACGTCGTCGCGAGAAAACCCGTATTTGGTGGCGATCAGATCGGCCGAGACGCCCTGCGGCATGAAGTAGGACGGCACCGCCATCGACGGGTCCATCGGCCAGGCGCCGCCCGAGGCGCCGAGACCGATGCGGCTCATCGACTCCGCGCCGCCGCCGATCACCAGCTCGTGCTGACCGCTCATCACCTGCGCGGCGGCAAAGTTCACCGCGTCGAGGCCCGAGGCGCAGAACCGGGAGATCTGCACGCCCGGCACGGCCTCGCCGAGACCGGCGTTCATCGCCGCGAACCGCGCGATGTCCGAGCCCGCCTCGCCGACCGGATCGACCACGCCCATCACGACGTCGTCGACCACATCCTTCTTCAGATTGTTACGGTCCTTCAGCGCCTTCAGCGGCACCGTCGCCAGCGCCAGCGCAGTCACCTCGTGCAGCGCGCCATCGGCCTTGCCGCGGCCGCGCGGGGTGCGAACGTGATCGTAGATATAGGCTTCGGGCATGGGGTGTTCCTCAAAATGAAGCTGTGACGCAGTGTTATTCGAGGTGTCATCGCCCGGCTTGACCGGGCGACCCAGTATTCAAGAGCGTCGCGGATGAGCCGCCGGCGCCGGGGTTACTGGATCCCCGCCTTCGCGGGGATGACAGCACGTGGAGATCAGAACGCTTCCGCCGGCAACTCCATGGTGGTCGCGCTGCCGGTCTGCAGCCGCGCCAGATGCAGCGCGGTGGCGGGCAGCGAGCGTTCCATGAAGAACCGGCCGGTGACCAGCTTGGTGGTGAGATAGGGCGTGGCGCCGCTGGCGGCAATCTTGTCCTGCGCCACCTTGGCCATCTTGGCCCACATGTAGCCGCAGGCGACGAGACCGAACAGATGCATGTAGTCGGTGGCGCCGGCGCCGGCATTGTCGGGCGCCGCCATCGCGTTCAGCATCAGCCAGGTGGTGGCCTGCTGCAGATGGCCGAGCGAGGTCGACAGCGGGCTGACGAACGGCTTCATCGCCTCGTCGCCGCCGTGCTCCTTGGCGAAGGCGCCGACCTCGGCGAAGAACGCCATCACGGCGCGGCCGCCGTCGCGCGGCAGCTTGCGGCCGACGAGATCGAGCGCCTGGATGCCGTTGGCGCCTTCGTAGATCATCGCGATGCGGGCGTCGCGGACGAACTGCTCGACGCCGTTGGCGTGGATGTAGCCGTGGCCGCCATAGATCTGCTGCGCCATCACGGTGTTGGCGAAGCCGGTGTCGGTCAGCACACCCTTCAGCACCGGAGTCATCAGGCCGAGATGATCGTCGGCGGCCTGCCGCTCCTTGGCGTCGTCGGAGCGATGCGCAACATCGCTCTTCAGCGCGGTCCACAGCACCAGCGCGCGCGCCGCCTCGTTGAACGAGCGCATCGTCAGCAGCGCGCGGCGGATGTCGGGATGCACGATAATCGGATCGGCCGGCTTGTCGGTCGCCTTCGGGCCGGACAGCGCGCGGCCCTGCAGCCGCTCGCGGGCATATTCGACGGCGTTCTGATACGCGACTTCCGACTGCGCCAGGCCCTGCACGGCGACGCCGAGGCGGGCCTCGTTCATCATCACGAACATGCCCTGCATGCCCTTGTTCTCTTCGCCGATCAGCCAGCCGGTGGCGTCGTCGTAGTTCATCGTGCAGGTGGCGTTGCCGTGGATGCCCATCTTGTGCTCGATCGAGCCGCACACCACGCCGTTGCGCGCGCCGAGCGAACCATCGGCATTGACCATGAACTTCGGCACCACGAACAGCGACACGCCCTTGATGCCGGCGGGTGCGCCTTCGATCCGCGCCAGCACCAGATGGATGATGTTGTCGGCCATATCGTGCTCACCGGCCGAGATGAAGATCTTGGTGCCGGTGAGCTTGTAGCTGCCGTCCGCCTGCTTCACCGCCTTGGTGCGCAGCAGGCCCAGGTCGGTGCCGCATTGCGGCTCGGTGAGGTTCATGGTGCCGGTCCACTCGCCGCTCACCATCTTGGGCAGATAGGTCTGCTTCTGCTCCGGCGAGCCGTGCACCGTCAGCGCCGCCGCGGCGCCCATGGTCAGACCCGGATACATCGCGAACGCCATGTTGGCGGAGTTCAGGAATTCCTGCACGGTCTGGGTCAGCGTGATCGGCAACCCCTGCCCGCCATATTCGGTCGGCGCCGACAGGCCCATCCAGCCGCCCTCGGCGATCTGCTTGTAGGCTTCCTTGAAGCCTTTGGGCGGGGTGACGCTGCCATCGTCGTTGCGGGTGCAGCCTTCGCTGTCGCCGATGCTGTTCAGCGGATGCAGCACTTCTTCGCTGAGCCGGGCCGCCTCGTTGATGATCGCATCGCGTACGTCCGGCGCCGCGTCGGCGAAGCCGGGCAGATTGTTGTAGCGGTCGAACTGAAACACGTCGTTCAGCAGGAAGCCGACATCTTCAACGGGAGCCTTGTAGATCGTCATGCGTGTCTCTCGATCGGGATCTGGTGTGAAGTGTACGCCATGCGGGGCAGGTTCAGACGGCGGCCACGAGGATTTGACTGGATGCCGGCGCGCTACTGACGCGCCAACTGCTCTCCCATCAGCCGGTGCAGCAGATTGATCGCCTTCAATGGCCGGACCATGACCTTGAAGTTGGTAATCCGTCCATCGTCCGCGAACGTGATGATGTCGACGCCGTTGAGCTTGATGCCGTCGATCTCGTTCTCGAATTCCAGCACCGCGCCATTTTGGCTGCGCCACTCGCCCACATATTTGAAGCCGGGGCCGCCCAATACCTTCTCAGCGCTCACCAGGTACTTGAATACGATATCGCGGCCGGCCTGCGGCGTATGTACCACCGGGCTTTCGAACACAGCGTCGGGATGCAGCAGATCCCACAGTGCGGCCTTGTCATGAGTCTTCATGAAGCCGTACCAGACGTCGAGGCCGTTCAATGCCATCAGTGGCGCTCCGAGTTGGTGAGAGACGATTGCCGGATGGGTCGCGCGGTCGCGACCGAAAGGATCTGCCGCGCCGTCACGCGCCGCGCCCGATGCTAACAGCCAAATCATCTTTGGCTGCAGGTCCGACATGAAGAACAGGCTGATTGCGACGACGCGTCACGCCGATTGCGCGGAGACCGCGCGCGGCGGATCGAAACGGCCGGCCCAGTCGCTGGGCCGCATTGCCACGCAGGATCGCTGTCATCGCCACCCATCGCGCGGCGCCAGCGCCGCACCCTTCGAGACCGTTTCCATACATCCCTGAATGGTATCTAGCGAGACGGCTTGGCCGTGTCAATACACTGGTGTATGGTCGGCAGATGGAAACGGATACCAAGGACCGGCTCACGCGCGCCGATTGGCTGGCGCATGGCCTGCGCATGCTGGCGCGCGAAGGCGCGAACGCCCTGAAAGTGGGCGATCTGGCAGCCGGGTTGGATGTCTCCCGCGGTAGTTTCTACTGGCACTTCAAGGACGCGACCGATTTCCGCATCCAGCTGCTGCAGCGTTGGCAGGAGCGCGTCACCGATCAGGTGTTTCGCGAGATCGACGCCGCGATCGTCGGTCCGGCCCGGCTGACGCATCTGATAAAGCTCGCCTTCAACGAAGACCGCAGCCTCGACCGCGCCATTCGGGCGCTGGCCGAAACCGACCCGACGGCGGCCGAGATGGTGGCGTCGGTGGACACAAGGCGGGTCGAGTATCTGGCCAAGATCCTGATCGAGTCCGGCGTCGAAAGCCGGCGCGCGCAGTCGCGGGCCGAATTCCTGTACTGGGCCTATATCGGCCAGACCGCGATGCTCAACCCCGCGCACTCGGTGATCACCGAAGCAGACATCGACGATCTGAGCGCTCTGTTTACTCGCTGACTTCCCCCGGGGCACTGCGCGCCCCCTCTCCCGCCTGCGGGAGAGGGTTGGGGTGAGGGAGCCCCAGGCACTGAATCAGCAAGCGCGGATGGGAGTGCCCCTCACCCGGATCGCTACGCGATCCGACCCTCGGGTCAAGCCCGAGGGCAGGCTCTCTCCCGCAAGCGGGAGAGGTTACGCAGTGCTCGGGGATACGCTTGCGGGAGCGGGATAATACGCGGTCCGGCAAGTTTCCCCTCCCTCCGGCCACCATCCTTAACTCGGTATTTACCCTAACGCGAAAAAGTCGGTGCGAGAGGCAGCCCTCCCGCATTGAATTCGGGTGTCGTTCGCGCGGGACACGACGGGAAGGTTGCAAGCGCCGCAGTCGGCAGTTCGGAAGCGACCAAAACATGAATCGCGTATCGTGGAGCGTCGAAGGCATCGAACCGTCAGTGCGGGAGCGCGCGGAAGCCGCTGCGAAGCGCGCCGGCATGTCGCTCGCGGACTGGATCAACGGTCAGCTCGGCGACTCCGCACCGCAAGGCGCGGCTGCCCCCACCCATGCGCCTCAAGCTCCGGTCCAGCCCGACACCCAAGCGGCCGCTCCGGAGCTCGAGCCGGGACGCGGTGTGATGTCCGACAAGGGTGCGCCCGACGTCGCCGAAATTCATCAGCGGCTGGATTCGATCGCCCGGCAGATCGACCAGATTTCCCGTCCGCCGACACGCGGCGAGCCGGTGTCGCGACAGCTGAACGACGCGATCTCGCGCCTCGACGCGCGGCTGGCGCGGATCACCGAGCCGAAGCCCGCTCCGCAGCCTGCAGCCCAGCCCGAGCCGGCGCCGCAATCGCCGACCGAGCGGGTCGAGCGTGCCGCCACCCAGGTCTATCGCAGCTCGCCGCCGCTCGATCCGAACGCGCTCGACCTCGCGATTGCCGAGATCGCGGCCCGCCAGAGCGAACTCGACGCCCCGGTCGGCCGCGTGCCGTCGCGGCAAGCTCCGCCGATTGCGCCTTCGATCGCCCGGGATATGACCCCGCCGTCCGGCCCGAACTTCTCGAGCCTGGAGCAGCAGTTGCTCAGGATCACCAGCCAGATCGACGCGCTGCAGCGGCCCGACCAGATCGAGCAATCGATCGCGGCGTTCCGGACCGAACTCGCCGAAATCCGCCAGACCATCACCGAAGCGATGCCGCGCCGGGCAATCGAAACGCTCGAAGGCGAGGTCAGATCGCTGGCGCAGCGGCTCGACGACAGCCGCCACGGCAGCATCGACGCCGGCGTGATCGCCGGCATCGAGCGGGCGCTCGGGGAAATCCACGCCGCGCTGCAATCGCTGACGCCAGCCGAACAGCTTGCCGGTTTCGACGAAGCGATCCGCAATCTCGGCGGCAAGATCGACATGATCGTGCGCAACAGCGACGATCCCGGCACGTTGCAGCAGCTGGAAAACGCCATCGGGGCGCTGCGCGGCATCGTCTCCAATGTCGCCTCCAACGAGGCCCTCGAGCAGCTCAGCAGCAACGTTCACACCCTCGCCGACAAGATCGATCAGCTGTCGCAGGTCGACAGCAACACCGTTTCACTCGCGGCGCTCGAGAACCGCATCACCGCGCTGACCGCCGCGCTGGAGAGCCGCGAGCCGGCCGCCAGCGCTTCGACCGAGCAACTCGAAAGCGCCATGCGGGCGCTGTCGGAACGGCTGGATCACCTGCCGGTCGGCAATGACAATTCGTCGGCCTTCGCGCATCTCGAACAGCGCGTGACCTTTCTGCTCGAAAGGATGGAGCAGGCCGCCGGCGCGCGCGGCGGCGGCAATCTCGAGCGCGTCGAAGAAGGCCTGCAGGACATCCTGCGGATGCTCGAGCGCCAGCAGGACAGCTTCAGCCGGATCGCCGATCTCAGCCAGGCGGCGTCCGCGTTCGACAACGGCGCGGTCGAGACCATCAAGCGCGAGATTTCCGACATCCGCTTCAGCCAGTCCGAAACCGACCGGCACACCCAGGATTCGCTCGAGGCGGTACACAACACGCTCGGCCACGTCGTCGACCGGCTGGCGATGATCGAGAGCGATCTGCGCAGCGCCCGCTCGGCGCCGCCGGTCGCCGAGCCCGCCAGGCCGACGACCAAGCCGACAGCCGCACCGATCCCTGCGCCGATGCCGGCCGCGATGGCGCCGGCCCCGCAGGTTAAGCTGCCGCCGCGCCCCGAACTGCCGAACCCGGCCGCTGCCATGCCGGCCTTCGAGGCCGCGCCGCGCGAATTTGCGCCGAGCCGTCCGGCCGAGCCGGCCGTCGCCGAGCCCGCGCCCGCGCCCGCTCCCAGTTCGCGCGCGATCTTCGACATTCTCGATCCGCAGGCGAGCCGCGGCCGCGCGCCCGAGCCGCAGATCACCACGCAGCGGATGCCGCAGGATTCGCTGCCGCCGGATCATCCGCTGGAGCCGGGCAGCCGGCCGCCGGCCCGCGTCGCCTCGCCGTCCGAACGGATCGCAGCTTCGGAAAGCGCCATCAGCGAACTCGCCGGCTCTGCCAAGCCCGAACCGGCCAGCAGTTCGAGCTTCATCGCGGCCGCGCGCCGCGCCGCCCAGGCGGCCGCCACCGCGACCACGCAACCGGCCGACAAGGTTAAGGTCAAGCCGCAAGGCGCCGCCGGCTCCGACGCCGGCAAGCCTGTCACTACGCTCGGCTCCAAGATCCGCTCGCTTCTGGTCGGCGCCAGCGTCGTGGTGATCGTGCTCGGCACCTTCAAGCTCGCGATGAACCTGCTCGACAACGACCTTCCGGTCCCGGCCGCGAGCCTGCAAGAACCCGCGCCGCAGGACGGCGGCGCCGACGAGGACGACGAGATGCCGGCCGAAACGCCCGCGGCTCCGGCAGCCCCGTCGATGACCTCGCCGACACCGCTGAACCAGCAATCGCTTTTCGGACCAGCGCAGACGCCGGCCGCCGCGTCGCCGGCGCCGGCGCCGGCGTCGTCCGCCAAGACCGCGTCCGTCGACATCACCGGCGCAATCCCCACGCCGCAGACCTCGGCGCCTCCGCCGATCACCACGGTCGCGATCCCGGCCGGCGAGACGCTGCCCGAGGCGATCGGCGGTCCGGCGCTGCGCAAGGCCGCGCTGAAGGGCGACGCCGCCGCCGCCTACGAGGTCGGCAACCGCTTCGCAGAAGGCAAGGGCGTGCCGGCGAATGTCGAGGAGGCCGCCAAATGGTACGGCCGCGCCTCGCAGGCCGGCGTCGTGCCGGCGATGTTCCGGATGGGGACCCTGAACGAAAAGGGCCTCGGGGTGACCAAGGATCTCGACGCCGCGCGGCGCTACTACGTCCGGGCGGCGGACCGCGGCAACGCCAAGGCGATGCATAATCTCGCGGTGCTCGAGGCTGACGGCGGCGGCAAGGGCGCCAACTACAAGAGCGCGGCGGAGTGGTTCCGCAAGGCGGCCGAACGCGGCGTCCCCGACAGCCAGTTCAACCTCGGAATCCTGTACGCCCGCGGCATCGGCGTCGAACAGAACCTCGCCGAGTCGTTCAAATGGTTCAGCCTCGCGGCGGCCCAGGGCGACAATGACGCCGGCAAGAAGCGCGACGACGTCGCCAAGCGGCTCGATCCGCAATCGCTGTCGGCCGCCAAACTCGCGGTGCAGACCTTCATGGTCGAGCCGCAGCCCGACGATGCCGTCAAGGTCGCGACCCCGGCCGGCGGCTGGGACGCGCAGCCCGCGGCGGCCGCCAAGTCGGGCGCCGGCAAGCGCGCGGCACGCTGACCGGATAACCGTTCACCACCGCACCAGGTTCGCGGCGGCGGGAGGCGAAAAACCTCGGCCGTCGCGGATTCTTTAATCCAAGGTCAGGTTGTTATCGGCTATGCAGGGCTGCCGGACCTCGCGGGTCCGCGCATTCAGCCACAGCGACGAACTCCGAAGCGACCGCGCGTGCAGCTTTATCTTCCGATCGCAGACCTTCCGGTCAATGTCCTGCTCATCCTGGCGATGGGCGCTGCGGTCGGGTTCGTGTCCGGCATGTTCGGGGTCGGCGGCGGCTTCCTGATGACGCCGCTGCTGATCTTCATCGGCATCGCGCCGGCCGTCGCGGTCGCCTCCGTCACCAGCCACATGGCGGCGTCGTCGTTCTCGGGCGCGCTGTCGTATTGGCGGCGGCGGGCGATCGACCCGATGCTCGCCTTCATCCTGTTATGCGGCGGCATCGCCGGGACCGCGCTGGGCGTCTGGTTCTTCGCGCTGATGCGCTCGGTCGGGCAGCTCGATCTGATGATCGCGCTGTCCTACGTGGTGCTGCTGACCGCGGTCGGCGGGCTGATGGTGTATGAGGGCATCCGCGCGATCCTGCGCAGCCGCCGCGGCCAGGTGCCGCTGGCAGGCCGCACCGGCAACCGCAACTGGATCCACGCGCTGCCGCTGAAGATCCGGTTCAAGCGCTCCAAGATGTATCTGTCGGTGATCCCGGTGGTGACGATCGGGCTGCTGATCGGCTTCATCGGCGCCGTGATGGGCGTCGGCGGCGGCTTCATCCTGGTGCCCATGCTGATCTATCTGCTGCGGGTCCCGACCAGCATGGTGGTGGGCACCTCGATGGTGCTGACGCTGGTGACGATGCTGATCGCCACCGTGCTGCACGCCGCCACCAACCACCTGGTCGACGCCGTGCTGGCGCTGATCCTGATGATCGGCGGCGTCACCGGCGCGCAATTCGGCGCCCGCGCCGGCCAGCGCATCCGCGGCGAACAGCTGCGGCTGCTGCTCGGCCTCCTGGTGCTGGCGGTCGGCATCCGCTTCGCGGTCGACCTCGGCATCAAGCCGGAGGAATTGTTCACCCTGCGCGAAACCGGGCCGAACTGATGGGATCCCGGCGCGCACAGCTGTGGGTGATCGCCGCGCTGGCGCTGCTCGCGCTGGCCGGCCCGGCGCGCGCCGAGAAGCTGATCGTATCGGTCTCCAACGCCCGGGTGACGGTGACGCCGAACTATTCGGGCGGCGAGCTGGTGCTGTTCGGCTCGGTCGAGCGCGACAGCCCGGCGCCGGTCGAGCCGATGGCCTATGGTCTGGTCGTCACCGTGATCGGTCCGCGCTCCGACATGGTGACGCGGCGCAAGGAGCGCCGCTTCGGGATCTGGATCAACACCGATTCCCGGCAGTTTCTGATGGTGCCGAGCTATCTGGCGGTGTTTTCCAACCAGCCGCTGCAGGCGATCGCCGCCCCCGAGGTGCGGCGACGGCAGCAGCTCGGCATCCGCTACACGCTGCTGACCCAGCGGATCGGCACCGACTATGCGGACGTCGTTTCCGACGATCAGTTCCGCACCGCCTTCGTGCGGCTGCGCGAGGAGCGCAAGCTCTACGAGGAAGACCCGGCAGCGGTGAAATTCCTCACCCCGACGATGTTCCGCACCGGCATTCCGCTGCCCGCCGAAGTGCCGATCGGCAGCTACGAGGTGCACATCAAGCTGTTCGGCAACGGCGAACTGCTGACCCAGACCGAGACCTCGTTCGAAATCGCCAAGGTCGGCTTCGAACAATTCGTCGCCACCGCCGCCAAGCAGCACGGCATCCTCTACGGCCTGTTCACCGCCCTGATGGCCCTCGCCACCGGCTGGATGGCATCGATCGTGTTTAGGCGGGACTAATCGCGCCCCAAGCACGTCACGCCCCAAACACGTCATTCCGGGGCGCGCGCAACGCGCGCGAACCCGGAATCCCGCCGTTCAGGGCACCCGACAGCGCCGCGCGTGGCGAACTCTCGACTCAACAACTTCGAGATTCCGGGTTCGCTCGCTTCGCGAGCGCCCCGGAATGACTCGTGGAGAGGTGGGCGCGCCGGCGAAAGCTGAGTGAAGACCTGCGCGTCGATCCGTCAGCAGCAGCGCGACGCCGCGATGGCGTGGAGGCGGTGGTCGCCGAGGACGTGGGCGACGAACGCGGCCGAGCCGAACAGGCGGGCGAAGGCGGCGTCGCGGATGTTGAGGCCGCCGGTGTAGGCGCCGAACGCCGGCATCACCACACGCAGGCCGTCGCCGGCGAAGCAGCGCCGTTCGACGCTGCGGCCGCGGCGGCTGACGCGGGCTTTCGGATGCAGATGGCCGGCAATTTCGCCGCGCGCGCCGGTCGGCTCGTGGCGGAACGCGATGTCGCCGATCGTCACTTTGTCCGCGACGCTGCCGCCGAGGTCGCCCGGTAGTTCCGGATCGTGATTGCCGGAGATCCAGATCCAGTCGCGGCGCGCCTGCAGCGCCGTGAGGATATCGCGATTGGCGGCCGACAGCCGGCCATGCGCGTGCCGATCGTGAAAGCTGTCGCCGAGCGCGATCACGCAGCGCGGATCGAACCGCGCGATCACTGCACCGAGCCGGCCGAGCGTCGCCACCGTATCGTAAGGCGGCAGCAGCACGCCGCGCATTGCGTAGCTCGAGCCTTTTTCGAGATGCAGATCGGACACGATCAGCAGCCGCTCGGCTTCCCAATACAACGCGCCAGACAGGTCGGCCACCATCGCAACATCGGCGACGGTGACGACGGGCACCTCATCCAGTTCGTTCGAAGCGCGGTCTGCCGGCAAAACGATCTATCCGTAGGATGGGTTGAGCGTAGCGAAACCCATCAATTCAGTGCAGCGCGCGATGGGTTTCGCTTGCGCTCAACCCATCCTACGCGTTGACGTATCTTCCATCGCCTCGCGCACCAATTCGTCGGCGGCTTCGGCGAGCAGTTCATCGGAGGCTTCGCCGTACACGGCTTCGCGGCCGATTTCCAGCATCACCGGCACCGCCAAAGGCGACACGCGGTCGAGTTCCTTGTGGACGATGTGACCCTTGATTCGCGTCAGCATATCACTGAGACGTCGCAAATCGAGCAGCCCTGTGGCGGCGTCGGCACGGGCGGCGCGCAGCAGCACGTGATCGGGCTGGTGTTTGTTCAGTACGTCGTAGACCAGGTCGGTCGAGAACAGCACCTGCCGGCGCGATTTTTCCTCGCCGGCGAAGCGCCGCGCGATCAGTCCGGAGATGATCGCTGCGTAGCGAAAGGTGCGCTTCATCAGCGCCGATTCGGCCAGCCAGGCCTCGAGATCGTCACCCAGCATGTCGGGATCGAACAGCGCGTCGAGGTCGAGCCGGCCCTGCCGGATCATATGAGACGTATCGCCCAGCCCCCACACCGCCAGCGCATATTCGTTAGCGACGAAGCCCAGCGGCCGGGCGCGGGCGCGCTCCAGCCGCCGCGTCAGCAGCATGCCGAGCGTCTGATGCGCCAGCCTTCCCTCGAACGGATAGCACACCAAATAGTACTTGGCGGCGCGCGGAAACGTCTCGACCACCAGCTCGCTGCGGCCGGGCACTTTCGACGCCTTGGTCTGCAGCGCCAGCCAGTCGCGCACCTGATCGGGCAATCCCTTCCAGGCGCGCTTGTCGGCCAGCAGCCCGCGGACGCGCTCGGCCAGATACGTCGACAGCGGAAACTTGCCGCCCATGTAGGATGGCACCCGCGCGTCCTTGTCGGCGGCGCGCGAGACGTAGACCTGATCCTCCATCATCGCCTCGTAGCGCACCACTTCGCCGCCGAACACGAAGGTGTCGCCCGGCGTCAGGCCTTCGATGAAGTACTCCTCGATCTGGCCGAGCATCCGTCCGCCACGCGCGATCGCGCCGGTGTGGCCGCCGCCTTTCGACCGCGCCGAGCGCACCAGCTTGACCTTCAGCATCGCCTCCTCGACGATGGTGCCGACGTTGAGCCGATAGGCCTGCCGCACCTTCGGATTGGCGACCCGCCAACGGCCCTGCTTGTCCTGCTTGATGCGGGCGAAGCGTTCGTAGCTCTTCAGCGCGTAGCCGCCGCTGGCGACGAAATCGAGCGTGTCGTCGAAATCGGCGCGACTGAGATCCGCATAGGGCGCCGCGCTTCTCACTTCACGATACAGATCATCCGCGACAAACGGCTCGCCGCAGGCGCAGCCGAGGATGTGCTGCGCCAGCACGTCGAGCGCACCCTTGCGCTGAGGCGGCGTGTCCTGCGCATTCTCGGCGACGGCGTCGATCGCGGCGACGCATTCCAGCACTTCGAAGCGATTGGACGGCACCAGCACCGCGCGCGAGGCCTCATCCAGCCGGTGATTGGCGCGGCCGATCCGCTGCATCAGCCGCGACGAGCCTTTCGGCGCGCCGACATTCACGACGAGGTCGATGTCGCCCCAGTCGATGCCGAGATCGAGCGACGAGGTACACACCACGCCGCGCAGCCGACCGGCCGCCATCGCGTCCTCGACCTTGCGGCGCTGCGCGACGTCGAGCGAGCCGTGATGCAGCGCGATCGCCAGATTGTCGTCGTTCATGCGCCAGAGTTCCTGGAACAGCATCTCGGCCTGGCTGCGGGTGTTGACGAAGACCAGCGTGGTGTTGTTGCCCTTGATCAGGTCATAGATCTCGGCCAGAGCATGCCGCGCCGAGTGGCCGGCCCACGGCAGGCGCTCCTTGGTATCGAGCATCTCGACGATCGGCTGCACCGCACCGCTGGCGACGACGATGTCGGCCTGACCAACAGCCCTCTCTTCTCCCTCTCCCCTTGCGGGAGAGGGGACAAAGGGTTGGGGCACCAGGAAACGCGCGAGTTCGTCCGGATCGGCGACGGTCGCCGACAGCCCGGTGGCGCGCAGTTGCGGCGCGATCCGCCACAGCCGCGCCAGCCCGAGCGACAGCAGATCGCCGCGCTTCGACGTCACCAGCGCGTGGAGTTCATCGAGCACGATCCGCCGCAGCGAGCCGAACAGATACGGCGCATCGTCGGACGCAAGCAGCAGCGCGAGCTGTTCGGGCGTGGTGAGCAGGATGTCGGGCGGATATTTGCGCTGCCGCGTCCGCCGCGACACCGGGGTGTCGCCGGTGCGGGTCTCGACCCGGATCGGCAGCCCCATCTGGGCGATCGGGAGTTCGAGATTACGCGCGATATCGACCGCCAGCGCCTTGAGCGGGGAGATGTAGAGCGTGTGCAGGCCGCCTGGTCGAGGCACGAATCCTTCTCCCCGCGCGCGGGGAGAAGGTGGCGCGGCAAGCGCAGCTTGCCGTGCCGGATGAGGGGGCGTCTCGGCAGGACGCGCCGCCGCCGACGGCGCGGAGTCATCTGGCCCCTCACCCGACTTGCCGGCTCCGCCGACAAGTCGACCCCTCCCCGCAGGCGGGGAGAGGTTGGGCAACGCCTCGCTCAGTTCCACCAGCGTCGGCAGGAATCCGGCCAGCGTCTTGCCGGCGCCGGTCGGCGCGATCAGCAGCGCCGCCCGATCGGCCCGCGCCCGTTCCAGCAACGCGAGCTGATGCGCCCGCGGCGCCCAGCCGCGCTCGGCGAACCAGCGGCGGAACCGTTCGGGCAGCAGGTCGGAGGACGGGTCGGATTCGGCGAGGCTCACCCCGCCAAGCTAGGGATTCGAACCCCGCAGGTCGAGGTACGGCAATCAAAATGTCCAGCTACGCCCGTCATTGCGAGGAGCGAAGCGACGAAGCAATCCAGCTCCCTGCACCGAGCTTCTGGATTGCTTCGCGGAGCCTGTCATCGGGCGGCGCTTTGCGCCGACCCGGTAGCTCGCAATGACGTCGCTTCGCCGGCTCGGCGCAATCTCGCTGCCGTCGTGCGGCTTCGTGCCGGGCATCGATCCGATGCGGTCGTCCAAACGAAAATGGCCGGGACGAGCCCGGCCATGTCGTAGCTGGTTGACGGACCAGTTTCGGTCGATGTCGCGGACCTACTCCGTGACGGGTTTATCCGAGACGTCCCAGTCCTTGCCGTTGAACTGCATGGTGTAGAGCGTCTTGATCGAGGTGTAGTCGGTCGGCGTGTAGGAGTAGCTGACGCCCGGCAGCATGTGCGGCGTGCTGAAGCCGCCCAGCATCGACGCCTGCTTCAGGACGTTCTCGTGAGTGAGGTCGTCACCGCAGCGACGCAGGATCTCGGCCATCGCGGCGGCCTGGCCGTAGCCCGAAAACGCGATCGAATTGTCCGCCGTGACGTTCGGCAGATACTTCTTGCGCAGCTCTTCGAACCCCATCACGCCCGGATCGTTGGCCCACTTGGCCGATCCGATGTCCTTGGTGTAGGCGATCGCCACGATGCCCTTGGCGTTTTCGAGGCCCGCGGCTTCGAGAATCGAACGCCCGGTCGAGCCGGCCGACAGCAGTTGCAGCGGCTTCCAGCCGATTTCGGCAACCTTGCGGATCGACTGCGACGTCGCCTTGCCGGTGGTGATGTTGTAGAACACGTCGGCGCCGGACTTCGACAGGTTGATCATCTGCGAATCGATCGTCGGCTCGGTCAGGTCGTAGCTGGCCTCGGCCACCACCTTGGCCTTGCCGCCGGCCTCTTCCAGAACCTTCTTGAACGGGCCGAGGAAGTCGCGGCCGAAATCGTCGTTCTGATACAGAATCGCGACCTTGGCGTCGGGCTTCACGCTCAGCACGTATTTGGCGAGGATGCGCGCCTCGGTCGGATACAGCGGCAGGCCCGCCATGGTCCATTTGAAGTTCTTCGGGTCGTTCCACTTCGAGGCGCCGGTGTTCAGCAGCAGCTGCGGCACCTTCTTGTTATTGAGATATTTGTGGACTGCGGTCTGCGGCGCGGTGCCGAGCGAGCCATACAGCGCCAGCACTTCCTCCTGCTCGACCAGCCGGCGGGTCGCCTCGACCGCCTTCGGGGCGCTGTAGGAATCGTCCAGAGTGATGAACTTGACCTTGCGCCCGTTGATGCCGCCCTTCTCGTTCAGCATCTGGAAATAGGCTTCGCCGACGCGACCGAGCACGCCGTAGAGCGAACCCGGACCGGAATGCGGCACCGTCTGGCCGATCTTGATCTCGGTGTCGCTGGCGCCGGCATCGTATTTCTTGTCGGCGGCGACCGCCGGGGCGGCGAGCAGCAACGCGCCCAGCACGGTGGACGCGAAGACGGAATTCGAGCGCTGATTCATACAGTTTCCTCCTGGTGCCGGTTCGCTGGCGCGTCCGGTTCTCGTTCTGCCGTTGGCGGGTTCGCTCTTGCGGCGGCGGCATCCTGTGCGGAACGCCCGCCGATCGCAACCCTGGATGTGCAGGAAACGGCTGCGGATTTCCCGCCCAATGGGAAGTTTTGTGCTTAGCGCAGCGACCTCTCGCCGCAGCCGGCGCGGCGCCCGGCGTGTGGGGAAATCGGTCCGTTAATCAGTCATTTACGCTTGAAACAACGCGAGAATTTCGGCAGGTGTGGCAGTCCGGGTACAGCCGCAAGCTGCGAACAGAGCTAGTTTTCGCGGATCATCAGGAAGGTACCCGCATGAAAAAGATTCTCGCCGGTGTGGCGCTCGTTGGCACCGCGGTCAGCGCCCAGGCAGCCGATCTCGCCGTCAAAGCTCCCTACATGAAGGCGCCGGTGGCGATGGTCTATGACTGGACCGGCTTCTACATCGGCGCCAACGTCGGCGTCGGCCTCGGTCGTGACCTTGCGGCGCATGCCTTCCCGGCAGGCGGCACCTTCAATTCGACCTACCTGCAGCCGCAGGGCGTGATCGGCGGCGGTCAGATCGGCTACAACTGGCAGAGCAACACCACCTTCCTGGGTCCGTTGCTGATCGGCATCGAAGCCGACATCCAGGGCAGCGGCGTCTCCGACGGCCGCACCACGCTGAACAGCGCGGTCGGCACGGTGAATTACAATCAGAAGCTCGACTGGTTCAGCACCGTGCGCGGCCGTATCGGTCTGGTGCGCGGTCCGGCGGTCGGCTACGTCACCGGCGGTTTCGCGGCCGGCAACGTCAAGACCACGGTCACCGAGCCCGGCCTGGGCCTGGTGCCGTTCGCCCTCAGCGAGACCCGCACCGGCTGGACCCTCGGTTCCGGTGTCGAAGCAGCGCTCGGCGGCAACTGGACCGGCAAGATCGAGTACCTTTATCTCGACCTCGGCAACCGCAACGACGCGTTCGGCACTCAGGCGCTACGCACCGAATATCGCGAGAGCATCTTCCGCGCCGGCGTGAACTACCGCATCGGCGGCACCGGCATGTACATCGCGCCGCCCCCGGCGAATTGGGCCGGCATGTACATCGGCGCCAACTTCGGCGGCGCGCTGGGCCGCAACGCCACGACCGCTTCGATCGGACCGTTCAACGAGCAGTTCAGCCTGTCGCCCGACGGCTACGTCGGCGGTGGTCAGATCGGCTACAACTGGCAGGCCGCCAGCTGGGTGTTCGGCCTCGAAGCCGACTTCCAGGGCTCGACTCAGAAGGACGACCGCACCGCGGTGCTCAATTCGACCGTTCTGTACAACCAGAAGCTTCCCTGGTTCGGCACGGCGCGTGGCCGCATCGGCTATACGGTCGGCACCACGTTGTTCTACGCCACCGGCGGTTACGCTTACGGCAACGTCAAGACCAACATCGTGACCCCGATCAGCAACGAGACCTTCAACCGCACGCGCAGCGGCTACGCTGTCGGCGCCGGCATCGAAACTCCGTTCAGCCTGTTCGGCCTGCTCGGCCCGAACTGGACCTCGAAGTCGGAATATCTTTATGTCGACCTCGGCTCGACCACCGACGCGTTCGCCGGCGGCCTGGCTGTGAACACCTCCAAGGTCACCGAGCACATGCTGCGCACCGGCATCAACTATCACTTCAACCAGCCGGTCGTCGCGAAGTACTAAGCCTCGTCCGATCCGGACCTGAGACACCAAACCCCGGCCGAAAGGCCGGGGTTTTTGTTTGCACTCACTGCCTGGGGCGCCCTCACCCCAGCCCTCTCCCGCAAGCGGGAGAGGGGGCAGGCGGTGCCCGGGGCACTCATCTGCGGGCATCCACGGAACCAGTCCGGGTGCGACTCGTTTGCCCTGCTGGCCGGCCTATATAGAAATCATGCGCCCCCACGACATCCTGTTGCCGATCGCCTCCGGGCTTTGCTGCAAGCCCGGCGGCTTCCATATCGACCCGGTGCGACCGGTGGAGCGGGCCGTGATCACGCACGGCCATTCCGACCATGCGCGCCCCGGCCACGGCGCCGTGCTGGCGACGCAGGAAACCCTGGACATGATGCGGCTGCGCTACGGCGAGAATTTCGCCGGCAGCACGCAGGCGATCCGTTACGGCGAAACCATCCGGCTCGGAGACACCACGGTGACGCTCCATCCGGCCGGTCACGTGCTCGGCTCGGCGCAGATTGCGGTCGAAGCGGGCGGCATCCGTATCGTCGCGTCGGGCGACTACAAGGATGCGCCGGACCCGACCTGCACGCCGTTCGAAATCGTGCCCTGCGACGTGTTCATCACCGAGGCGACGTTCGGGCTGCCCGTGTTCCGTCATCCCAACGCGGCCGGCGAAGTCCGCAAGCTGCTCGACTCGGTCGCGCTGTTTCCGGAGCGGGCGCATCTGGTCGGCGCCTATTCGCTCGGCAAGGCGCAGCGGGTGATCGCCCTGATCCGCGAGGCCGGCTACGACGCGCCGATCTATCTGCACGGCGCGATGGAGAAGATCACCCATTACTACGCGGAGCACGGCGTTCCGCTCGGCGAGCTACGCCCGGTGAAGGGCGTCAAGAAGGCCGAGCTTGCCGGCACCATCACGCTGGCGCCGCCATCGGCGACCTCCGATTTGTGGACGCGGCGCTTCCCCGATCCGCTCACCGCCTTTGCGTCCGGCTGGATGCGGGTGCGCGCCCGCGCCCGGCAGCGCGGCGTCGAACTGCCGCTGGTGATTTCCGACCACGCCGACTGGGACGGCCTCACCGCCACGATCGCGGCGACCGGCGCCGGCGAAGTTTGGGTCACCCACGGTCAGGAAGACGCGCTGGTGCATTGGTGCCAGAGCAAGGGCCTCGCCGCGCGGCCGCTCGATCTGGTCGGCTATGGCGACGAGGACGAAGACGCCGGCATGCCGGCGGACGAAAGCGAGGCCGCAGAGGCATGAACCGCTTTGCCGCCCTGCTCGACCGCCTCGCCTACGAACCCGGCCGCAACGCCAAGCTGCGGCTGCTCGTCAGTTATTTCCGCGAGGTCGAAGACCCCGACCGCGGCTACGCGCTGGCGGCGCTGACCGGCGCGCTGTCGTTCCGCCACGCCAAGCCGGCGCTGATCCGCGCCCTGATCGCCGAACGCACCGACCCGGTGCTGTTCGAGATTTCCTACGACTACGTCGGCGATTTGTCGGAGACGGTCGCGTTGATGTGGCCCGCCCCGAGTCGGGCGGCCATCCCCCCTGGCGGGGCCTCCTCCCCTCCCCCTTGCGGGGAGGGGTCGGGGGTGGGGGTCCCCACCGGGACGCCATCCTTGGGGCCCCCTCACCCCAACCCTCTCCCGCAAGCGGGAGAGGGAGCTCGCCCCGCAAGCGGTGAGACCATCGCTTCAGAACTAAGCGCCGTAGTGAGTTCCGGCCACAACAACCCGCCTCCCCCCACCCTCACCGAAATCGTCACCACGCTGCACAGTCTCGGCAAGGCCGAGATGCCGGCGCAGTTGACGCGGTGGCTGGACGAGCTCGACGAGACCGGACGCTGGGCGCTGCTCAAGCTGGTCACCGGGTCGTTGCGCATCGGCGTATCGGCGCGACTGGCCAAGACCGCGGTCGCGGCGCTCGGCGATAAGGATCCGCACGATGTCGAGCTGATCTGGCCCGGCCTCGCGCCGCCGTATCTCGAACTGTTCGCCTGGCTGGAAGACCGCGGCCCGCAGCCGGTCAACCGCGATCCGGCGCCGTTCCGGCCGGTGATGCTGGCGCATGCGGTCGAGGACACCGACTTCGCCGCGATGAATCCGGCCGACTACATCGCCGAATGGAAATGGGACGGCATCCGCGTTCAGGCGGTCAGCGGCCTTGGCGAGCACGGCGACATCGTGGTGCGGCTATATTCGCGCAGCGGCGAAGACATCACCATGAGTTTCCCCGATCTGTTGCCGTCGCTGCGCCTGCCCGGCGCGATCGACGGCGAGCTGCTGGTGCTGCGCGAGCAGCGCGTGCAGACCTTCAACGTGCTGCAGCAGCGGCTGAACCGCAAATCGGTGACGCCGAAGCTGACCAAGGAATACCCGATCCATCTGCGCGCCTACGATCTGCTCGGCGACGGCGACGAGGATCTGCGCACGCTGCCGTTCGCCGAACGCCGCGCCCGGCTCGAGACCTTCATCGCCCGTCTCGACGATCCGCGCATCGACCTGTCGCCGACCGTGGCGTTCGACGACTGGGACGGGCTGCGCGCCGCGCGGCGCGACCCGGCCTCCGCAGGCGCCGGGCTCGATGCTGATGCTGTCGAGGGCGTGATGCTGAAGCGGCGCGACGCTTTGTATCTGCCGGGCCGCCCGAAGGGCCAATGGTGGAAGTGGAAACACGACCCCCACCTCATCGACGCCGTGCTGATGTATGCGCAGCGCGGCCACGGCAAGCGCTCGTCCTATTACTCCGACTACACCTTCGGGGTCTGGACCGAAGCCGACGGCGCCGATCAGCTGGTGCCGGTCGGCAAGGCGTATTTCGGCTTCACCGACGAGGAGCTGCTGCAGATCGACCGTTTCGTCCGCCGCAACACCACCGAGAAATTCGGCCCGGTCCGCCATGTCGTGCACCAGCCGGATCAGGGCCTGGTGCTGGAAGTCGCGTTCGAAGGCCTGCAACGCTCGCCGCGGCACAAATCGGGAGTCGCGATGCGGTTTCCCCGGATCAACCGGCTGCGCTGGGACAAGCCGCCGCGAGACGCCGACCGGCTCGAAACTTTGGAGCGGATGCTGAAGGCCGACGCGCCGCGCCGCGAAAAAGCCGCCGCCGGCGGGCATTGACGGCCCCAACCCGGTTCCCCATTTCCCCAACACCGATTATCATCCGGCCGGACCGCGAGGACTGAAGCGATGCGCGACGACACCCGAAACCTGCCGGCCTCCAATGACGGCCTCTCCCGTTTCCTCGGCGGCTCTCCGCTCGCGGTGCTGTTCCGCCTGGCGCTGATGTCGATCCTGGTCGGCGTCGTGCTGGCCGCGATCGGACTGGACCCGTGGAACATCCTGGTCAGCATCCGGCTGCTGTTCGAGCGGCTGTGGGATCTCGGCTTCGACGCGATCAGCGGATTGTGGCGCTACTTCCTGCTCGGCGCCGTCATCGTGATCCCGATCTGGCTGCTGTCGCGCGTGTTCAGCAGCCCGCGCGGGCGCTGATTTTGGGCGCCTGAAGTTTGCCACAAGCCTCGTCCGTCAGCTCCAGGCAGGTTTTTGCCATCGCCGGCCCGGCGATGGTGGCCAATCTGACGACACCGCTGCTCGGCGTCGTCGCCACCGCGGCGATCGGCCGGCTCGGCGACGCCACCCTGCTCGGCGGCGTGGCGATGACTTCGGTGATCTTCGACTGTTTGTTCTGGCTGTTCGGCTTCCTGCGGATGAGCACGCTGGCGTTCACCGCGCAATCGCTCGGCGCCGGCCATCGAGGCGAAGTCCCGGCCCACCTTGTCCGCGGCTTGATCGTCGCGGCGGCGGTGGGATTGCTGCTGATCGCGCTGCAGGCGCCGCTTGCAAGCGCAGTGATCGGCGCGATGGGCGGCAGCGATGCCGTCAGCACCGCGGCGAAGAGTTACTTCACCATCCGGATCTGGTCGGCCCCGCTGGTGCTGGCGAATTTCGCCGTGCTCGGCTGGCTGGTCGGGCAGGCCCGCGCCACACTGGCGCTCGGCATCCAGGTCGCCATTAATCTCATCAACATCGTCGCGACAGTCACACTGGTGCTGTGGTTCGACTTCGGCATCACCGGCGCGGCGATCGCCGCGGTGATGGCCGAAGGCTCGGGACTGATCATCGGCCTGGCGATCGCCGGCTGGCTGTTTCGCGGCGCACCACCAATGCCTCGATCCGCATTGTTCGATCGCGACAAACTTTGCCGGATGTTCGCGGTCAATCGCGACATCATGATCCGCACGGCGGCACTGATCACTGTGTTCCTGTTCTTCACCGCGCAGGGCGCCCGCTCCGGCGACGTCATCCTCGCGACCAATTCGGTGCTCAACAATTTCCTGATGGTGAGCGCGTTCTTCCTCGACGGCCTCGCCAATGCGGCCGAGCAGCTGTGCGGCCGCACGCTCGGCGCCCGCGACCGCGCCGGCTTCGTGGCGGCGACGCGGCTGGTGATCATGTGGGGCTTCGCCTTCGCCATCGTGGTGAGCGCAATCTACGCGTTCGCCGGACCGCTGCTGATCGACGCGATGACATCGAGCGCCGAATTGCGCAGCGCCGCACGCGACTATCTGTGGCTGGTGACGCTGGCGCCGCTGCTCGGCGTATTCGCCTTCGCGTTCGACGGCATCTTCATCGGCGCCACCTGGTCGCGCGAGATGCGCAACCTGATGCTGCTGTCGCTGGTGCTGTTCTTCGCCGGCTGGCTGGCGCTCCGCCCGTTCGGCAACACCGGGCTGTGGCTGGCGCTGCTGCTGCACTACGTGTGGCGCGGCGGCCTGCAGGCGCTGCGCTATCCGGCCATGCTCCGGCAGTCGTTTCCTGCCGCCACGCAACGCACCGAATTTGCCTAAAGCTTGCCGCGCCGACTTAATTCGGTTTTTACGACTAATGAGTTGAGCCGCAAACAGCTCTTCGCGACATCGGAACACTCGAACTACCATCTCGCCGGATGCGCCCACTGAGGAGAGATGGAATGTGCGACGCCTGCGTTGATACCAGACTGTCCCGACGCCGACTGGTTCAGGGCGGACTTGGACTACTTGCCGCCACGCTGCCATCGGCCGCCTTCGCCCAGGCGCCGACCGTCCCCAGCGATACGCCGGACGCCGCGCTCGACAAGCTGATGCAGGGCAACGCCCGCTACACCGGCAACGAATTGCGCGAGCGTGATTTCTCCGCCGGCCGCGTCGCGCGCTCGCAAGGCCAGTCGCCATTCGCCGCGATCCTCGGCTGCGCCGACTCGCGCATCGCGCCGGAGCTCGCCTTCGATCAGGGGCCGGGCAATCTGTTCGTCGTCCGGGTCGCCGGCAATTTCGTCACGCCCGACGGGCTCGCCAGCCTCGAATATGGTGCAGCGGTGCTCGGCACCAAGGTGATCATGGTGCTGGGTCACAGCAATTGCGGCGCCATCAACGCGACGATCGGCGCGCTGCAGAAAGGCAACGACCTGCCCGGCCACATCGGCGATCTGGTGCGCGCAATGAAGCCTGGCGTCGAACCGGCGCTGAAGGAGACGGGCGACGACCTGCCGCAGCGGGCCGTGATCGCCAATGTCCGCCACAACGTGAAGACGCTGCAGCAGTCGCAGCCGATCCTCGCCGGGCTGGTGTCGAGCGGCAAGCTCAAGATCGTCGGCGGCGTCTACAACCTCGCCAACGGCAAGGTCGAACTGATCTGAGGCCGCAATCCGGCGATGGTGGGGCTTTCGTTCCCACTCGCCCGAGCGTAGAGGTGCCCCGGCACGGCAACCCGCCGGCCGGGGGATCAGCGATGCAACTGCGATTTGTCGGCTGCGGCGACGCGTTCGGCTCCGGCGGCCGCCTCAACACCTGCTTTCACGTCTCCGGCCAGACCGCCAACTTCTTGATCGACTGCGGAGCCACCTCGCTGCCGGCGCTGAAGCGCTACGGCATCTCGCGGGACGCGCTGGATCTGGTGCTGATTACCCACTTTCACGGCGATCATTTCGGCGGGCTGCCGTTCCTGCTGCTCGAGGCGCAGTTCACCAAGCGCAAGCGTCCGCTGGTGATCGCCGGGCCGACCGGGATCGACATCCGGCTGACGCGGGTGATGGAAGCGCTGTTCGAGCATTCTTCGGCCAGCAAGCCGAGCTTCGATCTGCAGATCGTCGCGCTCGACCCGGCGGTCGCGCGTAGCTTCGGCGCGGTGACGGCGACGCCGTTTCCGGTCGTTCACGGCGATTCCGGCGGACCGTTCTATGCCTACAGGATCGAGGCCGAGGGCCGCACGCTGGCCTATAGCGGCGACACGCAGTGGACGCCGACGCTGGTCGATGCGGCGCACGACGCCGACCTGTTCGTCTGCGAGGCCTACACCTACGACCGCACGGTGAAGAATCACCTCAGCTTGAAGCTGCTCGAAAGCCACCTGCCGCAAATCAACCCGAAGCGGCTGGTCCTCACCCACATGGGCGACGAGGTGCTGCACAAGCTCGACAGCATCACCCATATGGCGGCGAGCGACGGACTGATCGTGGAATTGTAGTTCGCAGCGCCCGCCCCAGGTTGGCCCGCCCCAAGCACGTCGTTCCGGGGCACGAGCGTCAGCTCGTGAACCCGGAACCTCGAGGTTGGTGTATTCTTTTCCAGCTTGTCGGGATTCCGGGTTCGCGCGCTTTGCGCGCGCCCCGGAATGACGCGCCTGTGGCCGGCGCTACACCGGCCACTCTTCGGCAGTAATCGTCGGCGCGTCGGCACCGACGATTTCGGCCAGCGAGTCGCGGCCGGTGCGGAGTAGCGTCGAGGCAAGGTCGGACTTGATACTCTCGACCAGGCCGAGGCCCTTGTAGATCAGCGCCGAATAGAGCTGCACCAGGCTGGCGCCGGCGCGGATCTTGGTCAGCGCCGCGCCGCCGGAATCGATGCCGCCGACGCCGATCAGCGGGAATGCCCCTTCGGCCCGCACATAGGTCTCCGCCACCATCCGGGTCGACAGTCGGAACAGCGGCCGGCCGCTCAGGCCGCCCTGCTCGTTCAGCTTGCTGCGCTCGCGGAGCAGCGGCGAGCGCGCCAGCGTGGTGTTGGCGACGATCATGCCGTCGACCCGGCGCGACCGGGCGATGTGGACGACGTCGTCGAGTTCGCCGAGCGTCAGATCCGGCGCGATCTTCAGCAGCACCGGGGTGTCGCCGGCGCTGGCCCGCACCCGCTCGCGCGCCTCGATTACCCGCGCCAGCAGATCGTCGAGCGCGGCAGCCTGCTGCAGATTGCGCAGGCCCGGCGTATTCGGCGAGGACACATTGACGGTGAAGTAGCTGGCGACCGGCGCGAAGGTCTCGATCAGCGCGACATAGTCGGCGACGCGGTCGGTGCTTTCCCTATTGGCTCCGACATTGACGCCGAGGATGCCGCCCTGCTGGGCCCGCGCCGCGAGTCGCCGCAGCACGGCTTCGCTGCCGTTGTTGTTGAAGCCCATGCGGTTGATCACCGCCTCGTCGCGCTCCAGCCGAAACAGCCGCGGCCGCGGATTGCCGGCCTGCGGCTTCGGCGTCACGGTGCCGATTTCGACGAAGCCGAAGCCGAGCCGCATCAGTGCATCCGGCGCCTCGGCGTTCTTGTCGAAGCCGGCCGCGATGCCGACAGGATTGGGAAAGTTCAGCCCGAACGCCCGCACCGCCAGCTTCGGATCGTCCGGCCGCGGCTTGACCTGCGGCAGCAGCTTCAGCCCCTGGATCGCCAGCCGGTGCGCGTCCTCGGCGTCGAACAGGCGTAGCAGCGGCAGTGAGAGGGCGTCGAAGGCGCGGATCACGGCACAAGCTCCGGAACGTCGTGGCCGCCATCGCCGCGGCTGGGGATCTCCTGCACAGAGATGACGGCGCCAAGCGGCAGTTCGCCGTAGAGATGCGGAAACAGCGCGCCGCCGCGTGACGGCTCCAAGCGCAGCGCCGGCCCGAGCGCGTCGGCGTCGACGGCGATCAGCTTGAGCCCGGTCTGGCCGGCATAATGCTTGGCAAGCGTCCCGGACACTTGCTCCGCGGTGGAGAAATGAATGAAGCCGTCCCGGCTATCGTCGGCGCTGCCGCGATAGGTGCCGGCCTGTTCGGCCATGCGCCATGCCGGCGCATCACATATTTTGTAGATTGTGCGCAACGGCGCGGATTCCCATTTGCGGCAGGTCGGGCAGATCGGTCGTGCATCCCGTCAGTATGCCGGGCAACCGAATAACATCCGCGAAAACAAGACCTTGCGCACGTCCTGACAGCGCGTCACCTGGCCCGGGAGGCAGGACCGTGACGCGTTCGGTTGCCTGGACATCATCCGGGCTCGGGGTCGACCGTATCGACGGCCTCGGTGCACTGCAAGCGCCGCGTTTTTGTCACGCGACGGGATTGCGGAACGCCTCGCGCTGAGGTAATAATTCCTACTTGTCAAGTCGTTTTTTTAGGACGCCCGGCTGCTCCGGGCCTACATGGGGGATGGCCGCGATGCACATGCTGACGCACGACCAGATCTGGACCGCGCTCGACCGTCTGGCCGAGCGCTCGGGCCTTTCACCCTCTGGCCTCGCCAAGAAATCGGGGCTCGATCCGACCACCTTCAACAAATCGAAGCGGATCACCAATGACGGTCGCGAGCGCTGGCCCTCGACCGAATCGGTCGCCAAGGCGCTGTCGGCGACCAACACGGCGATCGACACCTTTGTGCAGCTGATCACGGACCGGCCGCGTGTCGTGCAGTCGGTGCCGCTGCTCGGCCTCGCCCAGGCCGGCGCCGGCGGCTTCTTCGACGATGGCGGCTTCCCGGCCGGCAAGGGCTGGGACGAGATCGGCCTGCCGTCGATCAATGACGAACACGCCTACGCGCTGGAGATTTCAGGCGAGTCGATGAAGCCTGCGTATCGCGACGGGGACATCATCGTAGTGTCGCCGGGCACCGCGATCCGGCGCGGCGACCGTGTCGTGGTGAAGACGACCGCAGGCGAAGTGATGGTCAAGGAGCTGAAGCGGCGGACCACCAAGATCGTCGAGCTGTCCTCGCTCAATCCCAGCCACCCCGACCGGACCTTCGCCCCGGCCGAGGTCGAATGGATCGCCCGTATCGTTTGGGCCAGCCAGTAATGAGGGCCGCTATAGCAATTCTCCTGACTTCACAAATCCCGGCCGGCGGGGATAGTTGAGTTCCCGATTGCTGGGAGCATCACATCATGGATCGTCGCGCTATCTTGAAGGCCTTCGCCGGCCTCGCCCTTTGTCCACTCTGCGCCTCCGCCGGCGTTGCCGCCGAAACCGCCCATCATTGGGGGTATGAAGGAGATGTCGGCCCGACGAAGTGGGGCGAACTCGACTCCGCCAATCAGATCTGCAGCTTGGGCGTGCAGCAGTCGCCGATCGACATCGGCACCACCGTCGGCGCCAACCTGTATCCGATCGAGATCGAGTGGACCGGCAAGGTCGATACCATCGTCAACAATGGCCACACCATTCAGGTCAACGTTGCCGACGACAGCCGGCTGAAGCTCGGCAGCGTCAGCTTCAAGCTGGTGCAGTTTCACTTCCATCATCCCAGCGAGCATCTGATCGACGGGAAGAACTTTCCGATGGAAATCCACTTCGTGCACCGCACCGACTCCGGCACGCTCGGTGTGCTCGGTGTGTTGATGCAGGCCGGCAAGGCCAACCCGACCTTTGCCAAGATCGTCGCCACCATGCCGCAGAGCGAAGGCCCGGCCATCAAGGCGGACGCCGCGATCGACCCGACCACGCTGCTGCCCGAAAAGCGCGCCTACTATCGGTACGAAGGTTCGCTGACCACGCCGCCTTGCTCGGAGGTGGTCGACTGGATGGTGCTGGCCAATCCGATCACCGTGTCCGAAGACGACATCGCGGCCTTCGCCAAGCTGTATCCGATGAACGCGCGTCCGGCTCAGAAGGACAATCGCCGCTTCGTGCTGCAGTCCAACTGAGCGCAGCAGCGCGCCACAAACAAAAGGACCCGAGGCGATGCCGCCCCGGGTCCTTTTGTACGAGTTGATCGTTCGAAAGCTGAACTAACCGCCGGTGGTGGCGGAAGCGTCGGCGGTGACCGGCGACAGCTTGACGTCGTCGACCAGCGACGACGATACCGATGGCACCTGGGCGCCGCCGGTCGCCCGCGTCACCGCGAGGCGCGCTTTGGCAAACGCCGCATCGGCGCTGACGATACGCGACGAGATCGATCCGAGCAGCGCGCTGACCAGCACGCTGTTGTCGCCGTCGCTGTCCTCGGCAACCTTGCCGGGCGTCGCCGACGACAGCACCAGCGCATTGGCGGGGGCATTGATCGGGGCGAGGCCGTGCGAATAGGCGCGGAAGCGGCGCTCATAAGGGTTGCGGCGGGATGCGTCGATGATCGCCAGCTTGGCGTGAACGCCGCGGTCCCGGATCTCCCCCAGCACCTGCTCGATGCTGACGCCGGCGCGGCGAACATCGGCTTCGTTCCAGATCTGCGCATCGACCGGTATCATGTAACTCTCACGACCGGACTGGATGCCATAGCCACCGAAGAACAGCATCACGGTCGAGTCCTTGGTGACCCGGCCCTTCAGCCGCTCGACCGCCTGCACGATGTCGGCGCGGCGGGCGTCCTCGACCATATCGACATCGAATCCCTCGCGGCGCAGCGCGGCGCTGAGCGCCCGCGCGTCATTGATCGGCTGCAGCAGCGGCTGCGACGCATCCGGATAACGGCCGTTGCCAATGACCAGCGCGAAGCGCGAGGTCGATGGCGTCGCCACACTGGCCTGAGAGGCACTGACCTGAGACGTGTCCTTGCCGCGCAGCGCTTCAACGCCGCGCTTGTTCAGCGCAGCGTGTGCGCCAATCGCCACCGAAACGGCGCCAACCATGGCGGCCAGAGCAGCCATCGCCGTTATTGAGCGGCGCGACAGGCGGGGTACGCGAAACATCATCAGCAATCGGTCCTTGTCCGCGCAACCGGAAAGGCGCGGTGACATGCGTTGGCGAAGGATGAGCCAATCTCGTGCGGTCGAATTGCGCTCAATTTGCGGCGCCGCAACATAACAAAGGATTACCATCCAGGCCCCTGCGGGCAGGCCAGCAATCGCCGGCACCGTATAGCCTGATCGTTGCCGCCTGCCTAGACTAAGGCTTTGCTTGCCCCGGATCACAGTTGATCGTTCAATATTACGCTGCGTGACTTGGTTCGCCGAACCAGATCTTTGAACCACCTTCGGACGGCCGCATTTTATTGGCCGCACACCGGGGGTGCGCTGCAGCTTCGCCGCGGCCCGGCTGCGGCGCTGCGGGATTTGTCAATCCGGCCGGAGCATGCGACTTATCAATGACTTGACGGCTTCCGGAACTGCTGCGGAAAGAGCTCATGGATATGCTGATGATGGCCGGCGCGGCGGTTCGCGCGCTGACCGCCCGCAAGCAGGCCCCCTCGCTGTACGACCTGTGCGATCCGGTGTTCCTCGGTCGCAAGCGCGGCGACTCGCATATTTCCAAATTCTACAAGACCGCGCTCGGAAACCCCGCGCTGCGGCCGCTGCTGCGCAGGGCCGGACTGCCCGAGCTGCAGGATCCGGTCCGGTTCCGCGCCGTCCGCGACGCCTTGATCGCCGCCCGCGACGCGACCGATCCGGACTGGCCGGCGATCGGCCGGCCGATCGCCGAACTGCTCGACAGCGTCCAGTTGCAGCATCCACAGCCGCGGCCGGTCGCGCTCCCTACTCAGATGCCGCGGGTAGCCGACATCGAGAGCGCGATCCGCGCCGCCGGTGACCATCTGCTGCGCTCGTGGCAGCGCAGCGGCTTCATCCCCGCTTATGCGGCGTTCAACCTGATCGGCGATCCCGATTTCGACAGCCGCGCCTTTCTGGCGGCGCTGACCGGGTTGAATGCCCGCAGCTACAAGAACTCGACGCTGCTGTTCAATCTGGCGCGGGTGTTCATCGCCCGCTCGCCGGCCGCCGGCCTGATCAATCCGCCGTGGCGTGGCATCGCCGAGCCGATGTGGGCGCCGGTGCAGATCAGGCATCGCTCGGCCTATTACGACGCGTTCTACATCGAGGCGCTGCTCAGCTTCATCGACAGCGGCCTCGGCTCACCCGAAGACGTCCGCACCGCACGGCGCATCATCGCCGACATGACCGAGTTCTGCATCAAGACCAGCCGCGAGCGAGTCCGCTCGGTCGACGGCGAAGCGTTCGACGTGATCACTGCGCTCGCGCCGCCACCGCACCCGCGCTTCAGCCGGTTCTTCACCCATATCAAGCAGGACCTCGGCTTCGGCGTCTACGTCCCCGACTGCGACACCACCGCCTGCGCGATCTCGGCGGCAACGCAGGCCAATTCGACCGACCCGATCCTCGATCAGCCGCTGATCGATTTCTACGCGTCGCATCAGGTGCGTGCCGGCGCCAACGCGCCGCTGGTCACCGTGCCGCTCAACGACAACATCGACTACGACGGCGGCATCGTCACCTGGATCGATGGCCCGACCGGCGAGCGTCCGTTCGGCAACGACCTCGATCCGACGCTGAACCTCGACGTGCTCGAAGTCAGCTTCCGCAATTGCGCGCGCTGGAAGATCATCGAGACCCCTGCGCGGCTCGAGACGGTCCGGCGCATCGTCGGCTTCCACCAGCGGCTGGTCGCAAGCGGCGCGTTCGCCGATCCGAGGTCGCACATCTATTATCTGCCCGAACTGTATTGCGCGTATTTCGGACGTTGCTTCGCGGCGTTCCGGGCTCTTGACGAGACCGCGCGGCGCGCCATCGACCCGGACGGCGCGTTCGAATTCATCCGCGAGCGGGTGCTGACCTATGTGCAGGAGGAAATGATAGCCCGGGAAATGAACGTGTTCGACGCCGCGCTGGCGCTGATCGCGCTCGGGCATCTCGGCGGCGACCTCGCCCACTTTACGCCGGCACTGCACTGCATCCTGAATCATCTCGGCGAAGGCCGTGGCGGTGCGCCGTTCCGGGCCTACGAATGGAACAAGATGAAGACGCCGACGCGGATCCTGGTCGGCGGCCCCGAGGTCACATCGGCGTTCGTGCTGATGGGGCTCGGGCTGGCGCGGCAAGCCATCTTGCAGGGTCAGCGCCGCGGATGAACCTGCTGACCATGCCGCGCCGATGAACGCGGCTCGCACGAAGTTGAAGCAGCCGCGCCCGGCGTCAGTCTGGCCGGCCCGTCAAATAAACATCACAATGGCGCACCTTGGTGCTGCGGCATTGGGCACGACCGCGAACGGCACCGCGGCTTCAATCGGGATGGCAAACGCATGGTGAAAAGATTTGTGCTGCTGATGGCGTGCGCGCTGCTGCTGCCGGTCGCGGCGCAGGCCGCCGATATCAGCGGTGTCCCGAAGCTGCGCAACGGCGACCAGATCACCATCGGCGCCAACCGCATCCGGCTCGCCGGCATGGATGCGCCCTCGCTCGATCAGCTCTGCCTCGGCCCGAAAGGCGATCGCTGGACCTGCGGCGTAGCCGCCCGCGACGCGCTGGCCGCGCATGTCGGCAACAAGAACTGGACCTGCAGCGTTCTGCGCACCGAGAAGAAGGTGTCGGTCGCCAAGTGCATGGTCGACGGTGAGGACATCCAGCAATGGATGGTGAAGAACGGATGGGCGCTGTCCTACACGCGCTATTCCCACGCCTACGATGCCGACGAAAAGGCCGCACGGGCCGCGCGTGTCGGCCTGTGGCAGGGCGCCTTCATCGCGCCGCGGGACTGGCGGGTGCGCAACAGCAAGACGGTGATCCTCGGCGCCACCCGGCCGCCGAAGAACGCCCGCCGCATTCTGCTGGCCTCGGCGTCCGGTCCGGTCGCGCCGTCGCCCGACTGCACCATCAAGGGCAACGTCAACACCGCGGGCGAATGCATCTATCACAAGCCCACCAGCCGCTGGTATGCGAAGATCCAGATGAAAATCAGCAAGGGCACGCGCTGGTTCTGCTCGGTCGAGGACGCCGAAGCGGCCGGCTGCCGGGAGACACGGCGCTAGCGTGACCTGCCACCAAGGGTCGTGAGCGTGAGCGCTGCCACCGAGCAACCTCGACATAAACACCATCCCCGGCTGCGACGCGCCGGTTTGGTCACCGCGCTGTTCGTCACGGTCTATGCGCTCGCCGCCTATTTGGCGCTGCCGCTGTTCTGGACGCATTACGACCATCAGCGCGGGCTCGCCGAACTGCCGATGGCGACCAGCACGGCACAAGGCATTCCGGGTGACCCGATCAATGTCGGGCTGATCGGCAATCAGACCGACGTGCTGCGCGCGATGCTGGCGGCGGGCTGGGCGCCGGCCGATCCGATCACGCTGCGCTCCTCGATCGAGATCGCCGGCAGCGTGCTGCTCGACCGGCCGTATCGCAACGCGCCGGTGTCGAACCTGTATTATCTCGGCCGCCGCGAAGATCTGGCTTTCGAAAAGCCCGACGGCCGCAGCGCCGACCGGCGTCATCACGTTCGGCTGTGGAAGGTGCTGGACAGCGGCGCGGAGGGACGCCCGGTTTGGCTTGGCGACGCCACCTTCGATCGTGGCGTCGGCCTCAGCCACTATACGGGCGCGGTCACGCATCACATCGATCCGGACATCGACGCCGAGCGTGAGCGTTTCGCGGCCGATCTCGAGGCCGCCGGCATGGTCGAGGCGCGCTATCAGGTCACCGGCATCGGCCCGACCATCGCCGGCCGCAACGGCGAGGGCGACCGCTATTACACCGACGGCGAAGTCTGGATTCTCCGCCTCGTCGAGAACGGCCAGAAACGCGACGCACCGGCCGCGATCCTGCCGAGCCCGCTCGCCACCATCATCAAGGACCAACTCTTCCGGACCATCGCCGAAGCGATTGCGCCCGCACCTTGAATTCAACCCGGCACGGCGGCATGGTCGCGGCGCTCTTCACATCACAGGGACTGCTGCATCATGGCCGTCAGATCCGGCCGGGAATTCCTCGCGATCCCCGGCCCCACCACCATGCCGGACGAAGTGCTGCAGGCGATGCACCGCCCGGCGCTCGACATCTACTCGAACGAGATGATCGAGCTGAGCGAGGGTCTGCTGAGCGACCTCAGCCGGCTGTTCGCCACGCAGGGCAAGTCCTACATCTACATCGCCAACGGCCACGGCGCATGGGAAGCGGTGATCAGCAACGTGCTGTCGCGCGGCGACAAGGTGCTGGTGCTGGAAAGCGGCCGCTTCGCGCTCGGCTGGGGCAACGCCGCGCAGGCGATGGGCTGCGAGGTCGAGGTGCTGCCGGGCGACTGGCGGCGTGCGGTGCGGCCCGCCGAGGTCGAGGAGCGGCTGCGCCGCGACAAGGACCACAGCATCAAGGCGATCGTGGTGGTGCAGGTCGATACGGCGTCGAGCGCCTACAACGATCTCGAGGCGATCGGCCGCGCCATCAAGGCCGCCGGGCACCCGGCACTGTTCATGGTCGACACCGTCGCGTCGCTCGGCTGCATGCCGTTCGAGATGGATGCCTGGGGCATCGACGTCGCGATGGCCGGTTCGCAGAAGGGCCTGATGGCGCCGCCCGGCCTCGGCTTCGTCGCGGTCGGCGACCGTGCCCGCGCGGCGCATCAGCACGCCGATCTGCGCACGCCGTATTGGGATTGGACCAATCGCGACGGCCCGGAGCACTACCAGAAATATGCCGGCACGGCGCCGATCCATTTACTGTTCGCGCTGCGCAAGGCGCTCGACATCCTGTTCGCCGAAGGACTGGATGCGACCTTCATGCGCCACCGGCTGCTCGCCGAAGCGGTCCGCCGCGCGGTGTCGACCTGGAGCGAGGGCCAGGTGTTCAGCTTCAACATCGCCGACCCGCGCGAGCGCGCCGACACCGTGACTACCGTGCGGGCCGCCGATGGTCACGACCTGCTGGCGTTGCATCGCTACTGCAAGGAGAAGTGCGGCGTCGTGCTCGGCGTCGGCATCGGCGACCTGCAGAACCGCGCCTTCCGCATCGCCCATATGGGCCACATCAACGCCCCGATGGTGCTCGGCACGCTCGGCGTCATCGAAATGGCGCTGACCGCGCTGAACATCCCCCACGGCAAAGGCGGCGTCGACGCGGCGATCGGCTATCTGGCCGAAAGCGTGCCGGCGTAGCCGCGTCGCAAGGTCAACGTAGGGTGGGCAAAGGCGCGGAGCGCCGTGCCCACGCGGCACGTTTGTGGTGGAGGTCCGCGTGGGCTTCGCTGCGCTCAGCCCACCCTACAAATCGCCGACACAGTCATTCCGGGGCGCGCGTAGCGCGAACCCGGAATCCCGACATGTTCTGCCGCGTCAGATTCCGGGTTCGCTCCCTTGCGCGAGCGCCCCGGAATGACGAGGAGTGGTTACTTTTTCAGCCTGAACGCGCCGTCGCGAATTTCGATCAGGAAGGCGGAGCGTTCGTCGTAGCCGTTGTGGTTGTCGGGCGTCATGTTCGACAGGCCGTTGTTGAGCGCCAGATCCTTCGACTTTTCGATCTGATCGCGGATCGCGGCGCGGAATTCCGGCGTGCCGGGCTTGGCGACCTTGAGAGCGGCCGGAATCGCGTTTTCGACCAACGTCATCGAATCCCACAGATGCACGCCGAAGATGGTCGGCGACGCGCCGCCATTGGCGGCCTTGTAGGCGTCGACGAAGCGTGCCTTGACCTTACGGAACGGACTGTCGGCCGGCATGTCCTCGGCGCCCGAGAATGCCTCGCCGGCGAAGATCGCGCCATCGACGTCCTTGCCGCCGAGCTTGATGAACTCCTCGGTGGCGACGCCATGGGTCTGATAGATCGGCCCCTTGAAGCCGCGTTCGCGCAGCGCCTTCTGCGGCAGCACCGCCGGCGTGCCGGCCGCGGCGATGAACACCGCGTCCGGCTTGCTGGCGATGATCTTCAGAATCTGGCCGGTCACGCTGGCGTCGCTGCGGGCGTAGACCTCGTGCGTCGTCAGCTCGAAGCCGAGCTTCGGCGCGGCGGCGGCCAGCACCTTGTAGTAGCCCTCACCGTAGGCATCCGAGAAGCCGATATAACCGACCTTCTTGGCGCCGGTCTTGGCGATGTACTTGCCGATGGCCTCCGCCATGATGTCGTCGTTCGGCACCACCTTGTAGACCCATTTGCGCCGCTCATCCATCGGCGCCACCAGGATCGCGGCGGCCGCCATGGTCATCAGCGGCGTCTTGGCTTCTGCCGCGATGTCGATCAGCGGCAGCGTGACCGGAGTCAGCGACGAGCCGATCAGCACGTCGACCTTTTCATCCGCCAGAAGCTTGCGTGCGTTCTGCGCCGCCTTGGTCGGATCGGATTCGTCGTCGAGCGCGAAGTAGGTGATCTTTTCGCCGCCGATTTCCTTGGGCAGCGCCGCCACCGTCTTCGATTGCGGCTGGCCGAGCGCGGCGCCGGGGCCGGACGCACTCATGGTGATGCCGATCTTGATGTCGGCCGACGCGGCACTGACACCGGCCAGCATTGCCGCCACCGCGACGATCATTGTCTTGGTCTGTTGCATGGACGTCCTCCTCCGTTTGTTATCGTTCGTACGCGTCTTCCTGGAAGCATGACCTCGTCCGAAAACCGATAGCCACTTTTCGGGATCGCGCTCTAGTAATCATGGCCGCCGAGGCCGAGATAGCTTTCGACCAGCCGCGGGTCGGCGGCGATGTCGGCGGGCGATCCCTGCTTGGTGATCGCGCCCAGCTCCATCACGTAAGCATAGTCGGCGACTTCCAGCGCCGCACGGGCATTCTGCTCGACCAGCAGGATCGACACGCCGGTCTTCCGCAGATCCGTCAAAATGTGGAACACGTCGCGGACGATCCGGGGTGCCAGCCCGAGGCTCGGCTCGTCCAGCATCAGCAGCGTCGGCCGCGCCATCAAGGCTCGGCCCATCGCCAGCATCTGGCGCTCGCCGCCGGAGAGCGTGCCGGCAAGCTGTGCGCGCCGCTCTTTCAGCCGCGGCAGCCGCGCGTAGATCTCTTCGATCGTCTGGCTGCGCTCGGCGCGGCTGCGGCGGAAGCCGCCGAGCAGCAGATTGTCCTCGACCGCCATGTCGGCGAACAGCTCGCGCCGCTCGGGCACGAGGCAAAGCCCAGCCTTGACCCGCGACTCCAGCGCCACGGCGCTGATCTCGGCGCCGCGAAACACCAGCCGGCCGCGCGCCTTGAGCAGTCCCATCACGGCATTGAGCAGCGTCGTCTTGCCGGCGCCGTTGGCACCGATCACCGTCACCAGCGCGCCCTGCTCGACCTTGAGCGAGACGTCGTGCACCACCTCGGCGCGGCCATAGGCGACGCTGACATTCTGCACTTCCAGAAGCGCGGTCACGACACGCCTCCGAGATAGGCTTCGAGCACCGCCGGATCCTGCCGGATCGCAGCCGGCGCGCCCTCGGCGATCTTGGTGCCGAAGTCGAGCACCACGAGGCGATCGGCAAGGCTCATCACGAAATCCATATCGTGCTCGACCAGCAGCACGCTCATGCCCTCGGCCCGCACCTCGCGCAGCAGCTTGGCGAGCGCCTTCTTCTCGCCGACACGCAGACCCGCGGCCGGCTCGTCGAGCAGCAGCAGCATCGGCTCCAGGCACAGGGCGCGGGCAACTTCGATCAGCCGCAGCTGCCCGAGCGCCAACGTGCCGGCGGGCTCGTCCGCCACCTCGGCGAGGCCGACGCGGGCAAGCGCACGCCGGGCGCTGTCGAGGAGCTGTGCCTCCTCGGCGCGGTCGAGCCGGAAGATCGCCCGCAGCACGCCGGCCTGGCCGCGCAGATGCGCGCCGAGCGCGACGTTTTCGACCACGCTCATGTCGGCCACGATCTCGACATGCTGGAAGGTGCGGCCGAGCCCGAGCCGCGCGGCGCGCTGCGGCGTCTGCGCGGCGAGCGGGTGGCCTTCGAACGCGATCTTGCCCGAAGTCAGCGGCAGCACGCCGGTGATCAGGTTGAAGGTGGTGCTCTTGCCGGCGCCGTTCGGGCCGATCAGCCCGATGATGCGACCGCTCTCGACCTCGAAGCCGACATCGTTGACGGCGACCAGACCGCCGAAACTCTTGCGCGCCTGATCGGCCTGCAGCAGCTTGGTGCCGGGCGCAGGCAGCGTGCGCGCCGGCAGGCGATCGCCGTCGGGCGGAGGCGGGACTTTCGGTGCCGGCGGCGCCCCGAACAGGATCGGCCACAGCCCGCCCGGCGCGGTCTGCAGTAGCAGCACCAGCACGGCGCCGAACGCGATGATCTCGAAATTGCCGGTGTGGCCGAGCAGCCGGGGCAGCCAGTCCTGCAACTGATCGCGCAGGAAGGTGATGCCCGCGGCACCGAGGATGGCGCCATAGACCCGCCCTGCGCCACCGAGCACGGCCATCAGCAGATATTCGGTGCCGGCGGTGATGCCGAACGGCCCCGGCGACACCGAGCGTTGGAAATGCGCGTACAGCCAGCCGGCGAGACCCGCCAGCATCGCCGCATAGACGAACACCATCAGCTTGGCGCCGGCGGTGTTGACGCCGAACGCCTCGGCGGCGCGGGTGCTCCGCCGCAGCGCCCGAATTGCGCGGCCGACGCGGCCGCCGAGCAGGTTCTGCGTGGCGATCACCGCCAGCACCACCGCGATCCACACCACCACGAAGTAATCGCGCGGCGCGATCAGCGCGTAGTCGCCGATCTTCAGCGCCGGAATGCCCGGCAGTCCGTCATGGGCGCCGAGCCAGCTCAGATTGCCGAACAGATAATAGAACGCGATGCCCCAGGCGATGGTGCCGAGCGGCAGATAGTGACCGCTGAGCCGCACCGTAATGGCGCCGACCAGCAGCGCCGCCACCATGGTGACGAAGATCGCGGCCGGCAGCGTCAGCCACGGCGAGATGCCCCAGTACACCGTCAGTACGCCGGTGGTGTAGGCGCCGAAGCCGACGAAGGCGGCCTGGCCGAACGACGTCATGCCGCCGACGCCGGTGAGCAGCACCAGGCCGATCGCAACGAGACTCGAGATCCCGATATAGTTGAACAGCGTGATCCAGTAATCCGGCATCAGGCCGGTGAAGGGGAGGATCAGGATCGCGGCGGCGATCGCCGTGGGGATCAGCTTCGGTGCGCGCAGCTTCATTCCGATTCCTCGGCATGGGGCGCCACGATCGAGCGCCAGGCGAGCACCGGGATGATCAGCGTGAACACCAGCACTTCCTTGAAATTGCTGGCCCAGAACGAAAACAGCGCTTCGGCAAAGCCGACCGTGAGCGCCGCCAGCACGGTGAGCGGATAGCTCACCAGCCCGCCGAGGATGGCGGCGACGAACGCCTTCAGGCCGATCAGGAAGCCGGAGTCATATGCCACCGTCATCAGCGGCCCGACCAGCGCGCCCGACACCGCGCCGATCAGCGCGGCCAGCGCAAACGCGATCTGCCCCGCGGCTGAGATCGGGATGCCGACCAGCCGCGCGCCGGTGCGGTTCGACGAGCACGCCTTCAGCGCCTTGCCGAGCAGCGTTCGGCCGAAGAACAACGCGAACAGTCCCAGCAGCACGGCGGTGACGACCAGCACCGCGACGCTCTGCCCGGTAATCAGCAATTCGCCCAGCGAGAAGGTTTGCGACGACAGCGGCGTGGTGCCGGTGCCTTCCGGGCCGAAGAACAACAGCCCGAGCCCCATCAGCGAGAAATGCACGCCGAACGAGGCCATCAGCAGCACCAGCACGCTGGCATGGGCAATCGGCTCGAACGCGATGCGGTACAGCATCGGCCCCATCGGGGTGATCAGCGCGATCGCCAGCAGGATGCTGCCGACCTGCCCGATCTTCATCGGCGCCACCGCGCGCGTCAGCAGCAGCAGCGCGACCGGCAGCGCCAGATCGAACAGCACGATGAAGGCGACGCGCCGCAGTGTCAGATCGCGGAAATGCCGGATCAGCTCGGACGCCGCGGCGAGGCAGCCGAGCGCCAGCAACAGCCACGGCGTCGCCGGCGCCACGCCGTTCTCCAGCGCCGCAATGGTCAGCGCCGTGAACGCGACGAATTCGCCCTGCGGCACCAGGATGACGCGCGTGACCGCGAACACCAGCACCAGCGCGATGGCGACGAGCGCATAGACGGCACCGTTGATGATGCCGTCCTGCAAAAGAAACAGGAATATCGTGGCGTCCACGCGTCCTCCCCCGAGCGCGACCCGGGCACTTGGACGGCCCGGTTTCGCTGCGGTTGGTAAAATTCACCAACCGATCGTTTAATTCAAGGGAAATGACGCACAGGCGTCAGGCGGCGGCGCCAGCCGATCCGGCCGCGCGATCCCCCGACGCGCAGCGCGGGCAGGCTAACGCAGCCAGGCCCAGCCAGACATCCCTACGATGGGACCAAGGCGCGCGCCTCATCCAGCGCATCAGCGCGATGTGCCGGCCAGCGGCGCCAACACGACCACCAACCTCAGAGTCATTGCGAGGAGCGAAGCGACGAAGCAATCCAGCCCCGTGCACGGCGCCTCTGGATTGCTTCGCTTCGCTCGCAAATGATGGGGTGGGGTCGGTGCCCCAAAAAGAAAGGCCCCGGCGAACTGGGGCCTTCGACATTCAGCATTTCGGCATCACGGGGAGCCTAACCCCACGGGCCCCGCGACGCGCCGCCGCTCCAGGGACTACGCGACGTGCCGCGGGGCTGGCCACTCCACGGGCCGGCTGCCGAACCGCGCGCGGGCGGCGCGGTCGGATAAGCGCCACCGCCACCGATCTCGCCGGCAAGCCGCTGCAGTGCGGCGACGCGGTTGTCGGTCGACGGATGGGTGGCGAACAGATTGTCCATGCCCTGCCCCGACAGCGGGTTGATAATGAACATATGGGCGGTCGCCGGCGCCCGCTCGGCGTCGACATTCGGCACCTGATGCGCCGCGGCCTCGATCCGGCGCAGCGCCGAGGCGAGCCACATCGGCTGGCCGCAAATCCGCGCGCCCATCTCGTCGGCGGCGTATTCGCGGGTCCGGCTGATCGCCATCTGCACCAGCATGGCGCCGAGCGGCGCCAGGATCATCAGCGCCAGCGAGCCGATCACGCCCGGGCCGTTGTTGCGGTTGCCGCCGAAGAACATGCCGAACTGCGCGATCATCGAGATCGCACCGGCGAACGTCGCCGTGACGGTCATCAGCAGCGTATCGTGATGCTTGATATGTGCGAGCTCGTGCGCCACCACGCCGGCGAGTTCCTCGCGGCTGAGCTGGCCCATCAGGCCGGTCGTCACCGCCACCGCGGCGTTCTCCGGATTGCGGCCGGTCGCGAACGCGTTCGGCTGCGGGTTGTCCATGATGTACACCCGCGGCATCGGCAGACCGGCATGGCCAGCCAGGTCCGCCACCATGCGGTGGAGGTCCGGCGCGGTGCGCGCGTCGACCTCCTGGGCGCCGTACATCGACAGCACCATCCGGTCGGAATTCCAGTACGTGAAGATGTTCATCGCCGCCGCGACGACCAGCGCGATCAGGGCGCCGTTGGCGCCGCCGATCAGGTAGCCGACGCCCATGAACAGCGCGGTCATCCCGGCGAGCAGCATCGCAGTTTTGAAGTAGCTCATGATCTCCTCCTGCGTTCCGATCCCGAAGGGCGGATAACGCATCCGTGAGATGGGTAACTCTTTGCTTCCGAACAAGATCGGCTCGTGCGGCTGCGCGTCGCGGCTTGCCGTGCCGACACCGAACGGGCAGATTGTCGCAGTGACCAATCCCGCCAATTCGGAAGCCGCCATCGACCCGGCCGCGCCCCGCGACGCCGTCCGGGTCTATCCGGCGGGCGTGACCGTCATCCAGCGCAGCCAGCGCGGCCGCAGCTGCGTGCCCGCCACCTCGACGATCGAGGAGTTGCAGCGCTGGCTGCTGCTCGAGGCTGCGGGCGAGCGCGAGCTGCTGCTGACCTTCGAAGCGCTGATGTGGCGGATGAACGCCGCGGGCCTGCCGATCGATCGCGCCACGCTGCATATCGGCACGCTGCATCCGCAACTGCTCGGCTTCGCCTGGAACTGGCGCTCCTCGGACGGGCTCTGCGACGAAGTCCAGGTTCAGCAATCGACCGCCGACACCGACGCCTTCAAGCTCAACCCGCTGCGCCGGATCTTCGATCAGGGCAGCGCGATCCGCCGCAATCCGCAGGACCCGGCGGCCCAGGCCGAATTCCCGATCATGCGCGACCTCGCGGCGGGCGGTTACACCGAATACCTGGCGCTGCCGCTGGGCGGCGAAGGTTTCCGCCACGCCGTCACCCTGTCGACGATACGCCCGGGCGGCTTCAGCGACGATCAGTTGGCCGAGATCAAGCGCGTGCTGGTGCTGCTTACGCTGCATGTCGAACGCCACATCGCGGTGCGGATCTCCACCAACGCGCTCGGCGCATATCTCGGCCCGGTCGCCGCCACCAAGGTGCTGAACGGCGACATCAAACGCGGCAGCGGCGAGCCGATCCGCGCCATCATCTGGGTCTCGGACATGCGCGGCTTCACCGATCTGTCCGACCGGCTCAGCGGCTGGGACACCATCACGGTGCTCAACGCGTATTTCGAAGTGTTCGTCGGCGCCGTGCTGGCGCAGGGCGGCGAGGTGCTGAAGTTCATCGGCGACGGCCTGCTGGCGGTGTTTCCGCTCGGCGACGACGGCTGCGCTGCCGGCAATGCTGCACTCGCGGCCGCACAAGCCGCGCAGGCCGGGCTGGCGCGGCTCAACACCGAGCCGCCAGCCGGCCTCGCCGAAGTCGAAGGCTGGCGGCCGCTGCGCGCCGGCATCGCGCTGCACGAGGGCGAAGTGTTCTTCGGCAATATCGGCGCGCCCAATCGGCTCGACTTCACCGTGATCGGACCGGCCGTCAACGAAGCCAGTCGTGTGGAAGCGCTGCAGAAGACCCTCGGCCGCAATATCCTCATCACTGCCGCAGCCGCTCGCTACATCAGTTTACCGCTGGAACCGCTCGGCGAGCATCCGCTGCGCGGCGTGGCGGCGCCGATGACGATTCTGACGCCTCCGGAACAAACGGCCGTTCGCCCGCAGCCGGCGGCTTCGTAGCCGGCCGCGCGCCGAGTTAGCGCTTGCCAAGCCGATCACACGCCTCCTATTTTCAAATGCAACAAAGCCGCAAGACGGAGCACAACCTCCGCGCAGGCTGCAGGAAACGCGGAGGACATCATGTCGATCCAGGTTGCGGACTCATCGCTCGTCGCCCGGCCGACGCGGCCGAAGCGCAGCGCGCTGGCCCATATTCCCGGCGACGAAGGCTGGCCGGTGATCGGCCGCACCCTCGAGGTGCTCGCCGACCCGAAGGGTCAGGTCGAGATGATGGCCCGCACCTACGGTCCGGTGTACCGCAGCCGGGTGCTCGGCGAGACCAGCATCACGCTGCTCGGCCCCGAGGCCAACGAGTTCGTGCTGTTCGACAACACCAAGCTGTTCTCCTCGACCCACGGCTGGGGATCGATCCTCGACCTGCTGTTTCCCCGCGGCCTGATGTTGCTCGATTTCGACGAGCACCGGCTACACCGGCGGGCGCTGTCGGTCGCCTTCAAGGCCGGGCCGATGCAGTCCTATCTGGCCGATCTCAATGACGGCATCGCGCGCCGCGTCGCGCAGTGGCGCGCCGCGCCCGGCGAGATGCGGTGCTATCCGGCGATGAAGCAGCTCACGCTGGACCTCGCGGCGACGTCGTTCCTCGGCACCAGGATCGGCCCCGAGACCGAGGAGATCAACGCCGCCTTCGTCGACATGGTGGCGGCTTCGGTCGCGCCGATCCGCAAGCCGTGGCCCGGCACCGCAATGGCGCGTGGGGTCCGCGGCCGCAAACGTATCGTCGCTTACTTCGCCGAGCAGATCCCGCTGCGCCGCGCCAAGGGCGGCGACGATCTGTTCTCGCAGCTGTGCCGCGCCACCCACGAGGACGGCGCGCTGCTGTCGACGCAGGACATCATCGACCATATGAGCTTCCTGATGATGGCGGCGCACGACACGCTGACGTCGTCGCTGACCTCATTCGTCGCGGCGTTGGCGGCTGATCCGCCATGGCAGCAGAAGCTCCGCGCGGAAGTCGCCGCACTCGGGCTGAAGCCCGGCGAGCCGATCAGCTTCGCGCAGCTCGACGCGCTGCCGCTGACCGAGATGGCCTTCAAGGAAGCAATGCGGCTGCGGCCGCCGGTGCCGTCGCTGCCGCGTCGCGCCACCCGCGAATTCACCTTTCGGGGCTACACGATCCCGGTCGGAACCATGGTGGCGGTGAACCCGCTCTACACCCACCACATGCCCGAGATCTGGCCCAATCCGGATCGGTTCGATCCGCTGCGCTTCACCGACGAGGCCCAGCGCAGCCGCCACCGCTTCGCCTGGATCCCGTTCGGCGGCGGCGCCCATATGTGCCTTGGCCTGCACTTCGCCTACATGCAGGCGAAGTGCTTTGCCGTGCACCTGCTGCAGAACGTCAACGTCAGCCTTCCGCCGAACTACACGTCGAGCTGGCAGATGTGGCCGATCCCGAAACCGAAGGACGGGCTGCGGGTGAATGTGGCGCCGGTGAAGTAATTGCCTGCATTTAGGCCGTCATTGCGAGGAGCGCAGCGACGAAGCAATCCAGCTCCGTGCGCGGAGCCCTGGATTGCTTCGCTCCGCTCGCAATGACGGCTGTCACCCCTCGCCGTGATCGAACGCCTTGCGGAGCCCGACCAAGCCCTGCTGCTGCTGGGTCCAGTTGCGGCCGCCGGTGATGCCGCCGTCGATCACCAGGTCATGGCCATTGATAAAGCTCGACTCGTCGCTGGCGAGGAACACCGCGGCCTGCGCGATATCCTCCGGAATGCCGGCGCGCTGGATCGGCTGCGCGGTCTTGTAGATCTCGCGCATCGTTGCCGAGGTCTTTTCGGCGGCTTCGGTGGTGAGACCGAGCGCCTTGCCGAAGATGCCGGTGGCGATCGCACCCGGCGAAATGCTGTTGACGCGGACGCCGGACTCGCCGAGCTCCATCGCCACGCATTTGGTGAAATGGATCACCGCCGCCTTGGCGGCGCCGTACACCAGCGACGACGAGAAGCCCGCGAGACGGCCGGCGATGCTGCCGTTGTTGATGATGCTGCCGGAGCCCTGCTTCTTCATGTGCGGCGCGGCGTGCTTCATGCCGAGCATGACGCTGCGCAGCAGCGTGGCCATCGCGGCGTCGAACCGGTCGACCTCCAGGCCCTCGACGCCGCCGGTCTGCGCCGGCCCGCCGGCATTGTTGAACAGGCAGTCGATCCGCCCGAAGCTGCCCACCGCCTCATCGATCAGCGCCTTCATCTGCTCTTCCTGGGTGACGTCGGTCTGCCGGAAGATGCAGGCGTCGCCGAGCTGCGCCGCCAGTGCCTCACCCTCGGCCACCCGCCGCCCGGCGATCACCACCTTGGCGCCTTCCGCGACGAACACTTCGGCGGTTCGCAGGCCGATGCCGCTGGTTGCCCCCGTGATTACCGCCACCTTGCCGTTCAGCCGTCCCATCGCCGCCTCCCTGTTACGATGCGGTCGTCGCCGCCGCACCAAATCGATCGTTGATCTTCTGTTAATGACAAATCACGCTGCCGCAATCCAAATCGAAAGCCCCGCAAATTCGCGGCATGTTTTCAAGGTGTGACTTAACTAATATTACAACCAAGCTTGCCATTGTCCGCCGCGATGTGCAGCGCAGCGACCTCTCCCCTTTCGCACTCGATCGACGAAATCGGCTCCGTCCCAGACGCGGCCGGCGACCGCGTTCGCGTGGCATCGCGCGCCGTCGACCCTGAGCTGCTCCAGGCTGTCATTCGCGCGCTGCCCTCCGGCGTCACGGTGCAGGACGAGAGCGGCGATTTTCTGATTGTCAACGATGCCGCCGCAGCGCGGATGGCCCTCGCGTCGGCGCAGGCGAATTCCGCCCCCGCGCCCCGGGGTCTCGAAGCGCCGGCGCTGCTCACCGCGGGTGCCCCCGCCATCATCGAAGAGCAGATCGGCGCCGGCGCCTCGGCCCGGACTTATCTCACGGCACAACGACCGATCGAGCTCGGCGGACGTCGGTTGGTGCTGTCGAGCGCTTCCGACATCACCGAGCAGAAGGCGACCGAACACCGGCTGTTCCGGCGCGCTTACTTCGACGAACTCACCGGACTGCCGAACCGCAGCGTGATCGAACACCGCGCCGACACGCTGCTGCGCGACGACGGTCCCGCCAATCGCTTCGCGTTGGCCTTCCTCGACATCGACAATTTCAAACACATCAACGACTACTACGGCCATGCGGTCGGCGATGCGCTGCTGGTCGGCGTCGCCAAGCGGCTGGGGCTGGAGCTGCGCGAAACCGACATGCTGTCGCGCATCAGCGGCGACGAATTCCTGCTGCTGCTCAACCCGATCCAGAGCCGCGACGAAGTCGTCGACTACATCGAATTCCTGCTGCAGCGGCTGCGGGCGCCGTTCTTTATCGACGGCACAGAAGTGTTCGCCTCGGCCTCCACCGGCGTCAGCCTCTACCCCGAGCACGGCCGCAGTTTCGATGCGCTGCGCCAGAATGCCGATATCGCCATGTACCAGGTCAAGAGCGCCACCAAGGGCGCCGCGGCGATGTTCGACGTCGCAATGGAACGCGAGGCGCTTGAGCGGATGGCGATCGAGCAGTCGCTGCGTCAGGCGATCCTCGACAAACGGTTCTGCTGCGCGTTTCAGCCCAAGGTCGACATCCGCACCCGCGATATCAAAGGCATCGAAGCGCTGGTCCGCTTGCGCGACGACAACGGCGTCATCCAGGCTCCGGGGACTTTCGTCGATCTCGCCGTCGAGCTCGGGCTGATCGACGATCTGACCCATCTGGTGCTCGCCGAGATCACCAGATCGATCGACCTCATCGACGACACCTTCGGGGCCGGCGTGAGCATCAGCATCAATGTCGCCGCCAAGCAGGCCGGCAATGCCGTCTTCATGCGATCGTTCTGCGCCGCGCTCGTCGCGACCGGGTTTCCGGCACGCTTCGTCGTCGAGGTGACGGAGGACGCGTTCGTCGCCAAAAGTCACTTCCAGAGCGAGATCCTGCCGCTGCTGCGGCGGATCGGCGTCGGCATCTCGATCGACGATTTCGGTATCGGCTACTCGTCGCTGTCGGCGCTCGCCGATATCACCGCCGACGAGATCAAGATCGACCGCTCGTTCATCACCGACATCCACAAACGGCCGCGCAGCCAGGGCATCCTCAAGGCGATCGAATCGCTGGGCGAAGCGCTCGGCATGACGGTGATCGCCGAAGGCCTCGAGACGTTCGAGGAGCTCGCTTATCTGCAGAGCGCCACCAAGATTCGCTATGCGCAGGGCTATTACTTCTCCAAGCCGATCTTCCTGGAAGAGCTGAAGCCCGCGATGCAGACCGGCAGCGGCCGGGCCAGCCCCTACAGCCGGACCGCCGAACCAGCCCGCGCGGCCATATCCCGCGCAAATGTCGGGCGCGCGTAGGGTCTCCGCCGACGTCCCGATCATTCCTGCCGACACTATCGAGACCTGCAAGGCGACTGGTCAGTCTACTCTCCCGGCTCCGGAGTATTACGGTATTATTGGCTTGATCTAACGCAATGTGGCCTGCCGGATCATCGGCGAAGGTCGCGCCACTCCAAGAACAGATCTGGAGGGCGTCATGCCTGCCCACACCCGCCCCTATCCCTTCGTCGATCGCCTGATCGACACCTTCGCCGCCTGGCTCAAGCATCGCCGCGAAGTCACCGAGATGTGCCAGTTCGACGCCGCTGAATTCAGCCGCATCGCCCACGATCTCGGCGTCACCTCGACCGACCTCGACGAGTTGGTCCGCCAGGGCCCGCACAAGGTCGATGAGCTGCCGCAGTTGCTCAAGGCGCTCGGCATCGACGAAGACGCGATCGCCCGGACTCAGCCGCTCGTGCTGCGCGACCTGGAACGCGTCTGCGCGCTGTGCCGCCACAAGAGCGAATGCGACCACGACCTCGCGGACGGCTCGGTTGCCGAGCACTATCAGGCCTACTGCGCCAACAAGGTGACGCTCGACGCGCTCGGCGACGACGTCCACACGCCCTCGACCGCCCGGCACTGACCGACAATGCGCACGGGCGCGGTTCGGTTCGCAACGACCGCTGTGATCGCCGCGGTGCTGCTGATGCCCCAGCCGCACCGCGCCAAAGCCTCGGCGTTGCCGGACGCGGTCACCGACGGCCATCGTTTGGTGCTGAACTGGTGCGCCGATTGCCACGCCATCGAACATGGCGCGGTGATGATCGGCAAAGGCCCCGCTTTCCAGCGCATCGCCGACATGCCATCGACGACCGAGTTGTCGCTGAAGGTGTTTCTGCGCTCGAACCACGCCAACATGCCGAACTTCATCATCGCGCCCGGCGATGCGGATGAGATCGTCCGCTACATCCTCAGCCTCAGGCGCAATTGATGCGGCCGGGACATCTCGACGCGTCGCCCCTCCGCGCGCCGCGTCGCGGCTTCCACAGTTGAGAGCCGCCGCATGGATTTCGACCACAGTGACAAGGTCCAGCGGCTTCGCGCCCAGCTATCCGATTTCATGCGATTTCACGTCGAGCCGCAGAATGTTGCCTGGCACCGCGAGGTGGCGGCGGGCCGCTATCCGCTGGCGCTGATCGAGCGGCTGAAGTCGCGGGCGTTTTCCGAGGACCTTTGGAATCTGTTTCTGCCCGGGCTCGGCGACGACGACCCGGGGCAACGCCTGACCAATCTGGAATACGCCCCGCTCGCCGAAATCATGGGCCGGATCCATTGGGCATCCGAAGTCTTCAACTGCAACGCGCCCGACACCGGCAACATGGAGCTGCTGCAGCTGGCCGCGACGCCGGAGCAGCACGCCCGATGGCTCGAGCCTTTGCTGATCGGCGAGATCCGATCGTGCTTTGCGATGAGCGAACCCGACGCCGCCTCGTCGGATGCGCGGAACATCCGCACCAGCATGGTCCGTCACGGCGACGACTATGTGATCAACGGCCGCAAATGGTTCATCACCGGCGCGGCGCATCCGAACTGCAAGCTGGCGATCGTGATGGGGATGACAGGCGAGCATCTCGACCCGTCCTCGACCGAACGGCATTCGATGCTGCTGGTGCCGATGGATACGCCGGGACTGAGCATTGTCCGCGATATCCCGATCATGCACCACCATTCGCCCGAAGGGCATTGCGAGCTGCTGTTTCGCGACGTCCGGGTGCCGGCCTCCAACCTGCTGGGCCAGGAGGGCAAAGGCTTCCGGCTGGCGCAGGATCGGCTCGGCCCGGGGCGGGTGCATCATTGCATGCGCACCATCGGCCAATGCGAGGTCGCGCTCGAGCTGATGTGCGAGCGCGCGCTGGAACGCAAGGCGTTCGGCAAGCATCTGGCCGACTATGCCAACATCCAGGACTGGATCGCGGAATCCCGCCTCGAAATCGATCAGGCGCGGCTGCTGGTGATGAAGGCGGCGCATCGCATGGACCGCGAAGGCAATGCGGCGGCCCGGGTCGATGTCTCGGCCATCAAGCTGGTGGCGGCCCGGCTGCAGACCCGGATCGTCGACCGCGCCATGCAGGTGTTCGGCGCTATGGGACTGACGCCGGATACGCCGCTGTCCTACCTGTGGACGTGGGGGCGGGCGATGCGCTTTCTCGACGGGCCGGACGAGGTGCATCTGCGCGTCGTGGCGCGGGCGGAGCTGGCCACCGCGCGCGCGCAGGCCGGGCGCAACGCCTGCCAGTTCGTCCCGCCAGCATCGCTGCTCGGCTAGGCCGTCCTCGGTTTTTCGACCACCGTCACCAGCCAGCGCGGAGTGTTGCCGGACTTGTCTTCCTTGACCGCGCGAACGATGCCGGTGATGGACGAACCGCCGACCTTAATGGTTGCCGCACGGCCGCTGAACTGCGCGATGCGCGAGCGGCGAGCTTCCTTCACGTCGGTCGTTTCGAGCGTCTGCGTCATCATGGTGCTGATCTCCGTCGCGACGACTATTCCGTCAACGTCGTTACGCAGAGATTAAATTGCCGGCTCGTAGGAATACCGATGCGGGCTATCGCACGCGAACAGGACTCGTTAGCGACCGATCTGGCGGTACGCATCGGCGTCTGCGTCCGTGAATATCTTTCGCCGGACGTCGGCTGTCAGCAATTCGCCTGACTGGCGGCTGTTTCCGGATCGTCTTACTTCATCAAGGCTGACATCGGCGCGTGTCGGCTCGGTCCACCGTCGGTCGTGGACCGATCGTGGACACAGTTGGCGTGATCGCACGCGCGTGCGCCGTCCTTTCCCTCCACCCGCGTGGCGCGTGCGTGGATGAACCTGAAAAAGGCACCCGCGATGACGGGTGAATAGGTATCTCACATGCAAATCTGGCTTGCTGCATTTGCCGCCGCGCTGATTGTCGTCATCGGCTACGCCGGCGGCCCCCCCGGCGCGCTCGTCGCGCTGCTCTCCTTCCTGATCGCGCTCTTCCTGCTGTGGGCGCGCGACCTCGGCTTCAAGGGAGCCTGGGAGCGGTTCGGGCTGCAGACCTTCAGCCCGCCGCTGTGGAAGCCCGAGAATTTGGAGCGGTTCAAGGCGCTGTTCGTCGACGAACAGAAGCTGGTGAAGGCGACCACCATCTCGGTCGCGTTGATCGCCGCCGCAATGCTGCTGCCGCGCAACCTGGTGATCTTCATCTTTGCGGCCACGCTGGCGCTGGGCGTCTTCGAGGTCTACCGCAACTCCAAATCGGTCACGGCGCAGCCGGGGACCCGCATCAACTGATCAGGCGGGCGCTTCCCAGCGCGCACACGCTTTCAAAGACCTCAAGGCCGGCGCCGCAAACGCCGGCCTTTGTGCTGTCCGGTGCACCACATCTGGCACAGGATCGCGGCCAAAACGAACCCAGCGCTGGCGGATCAAGCTCCAGACTGCGCGGTTCCATTTTAAGGTTTGATTACCGTGATTCCTAACTCAGTTTCCATGACTGGTGGTTATTCCTGTCAGAATGAAGATCAGCTCGCATACCGGCAAGGGAGTCGCCACAGATCCGTCTGGATCGACGCAGCGCGCCGCGATGGGCAACATCCTGCATCATCGCCCGGTGGCGCTGCTGATGGGATGCGGGGCTCTGCTGATTACCCTGATCGCGGCCGTGACCACCGCCATGGTGGGCGACCTGCGCGGCAAGGCTCTGAAGAACAGTGAGCGCGAACTGGCCAATACGGCCATGCTGCTGGCTCATCACTACGATCGGGAATTCGAGAACTTCCTCACCGTTCAGGCAGAAGTCGCCGCCGCCGCGCGGCATTCGCCGTTCAGTTCGCCCGAGGCCTTCAGCGGCCAGATGGCGACGCTTGAAACCCATGAACTGCTGCGGGCCAAGACTCTGCCTGGTTCCGATATTTCGAAGCTGGCGATCTTCAATCACCATGGCTTGCTGATCAACAGCTCGGCCGAATGGCCGGTCCCCGACCTCTCGATCGTCGAGCGCGAATACTTCCAGGCCCACAGGTCGGGCAAAGCGTCGAACGTGACCGTCGAACTGATCCAGGATGCGCTGGCCGGCGGCTGGGTGATCGTGATGGCGCAGCGCATGACCAGCGCCGACGGTGCATTTCTGGGTGTCGTCAGCCGCTCGCTGACGCCCGCCCACATCGAGCAATTCCTGGCCTCGGTGTCGCTCGGCGGCGACTCATCCATATCAATCCATCATCGCAGCGGCGTGCTGTTGGCCCGCTACCCACACGCCGCCGACCAGATCGGCCAGAATTTCCGCACCGGATCGCTCCAGCGGACCAAGCTGTTTCAGACCGATCTCAACACGCACCTCAAAAGCCCGATCGACGGCGGCGACCGGCTGATCTCGTCGCACGCGCTGCGAGGCCTGCCGATCGTCGTGGTCACGACCACGACGGTCGACGAGGCGCTGGTTGCCTGGCGCAAGCAGACCCGGCTGCTGATCGTCGCGGCAGCGGTGTCGGCGCTCGTGGTCGCGGTGATTCTGCTGCTGATCGTCCGGCAGATCGGCAAGCACCATCATGCCACGCAGGCCAAGCTGGCCGTCGACAAGCATCGGCTGCACACCGCCATCAACAACATGTCGCAAGGCCTGCTGCTGTTCGATGCGCAGGCGCGGCTGGTCGTGTGCAATCAGCGCTACATCGACATGTACGGATTGTCGCCGGACATCGTGAAGCCGGGCTGCAGCTTCCGCGACATCGTCGCGCATCGCAAGGAAGTCGGCTCCTTCAAAGGCGATGTCGATGAATATTGCAGCCGCATCATCCAGGCCGTGATGGTGGAGAAGACCGCCGACAAGCACGGCTCGGACGATCGCTCGATCCAGATTTCAAGTGTTCCAGTGCCGGGCGGCGGCTGGGTCTCGACCCACGAAGACATCACCGAGCGGATCCGCGACAGTGAGCGGATCGCCTATCTGGCGCACTACGACAGCCTGACCGATCTGCCGAACCGCAGCCTGTTCAGGCAGCGGCTGGATCTCGAACTGCAACGCTGCAGACGCGGTGGCAGCTTCGCGCTGATCTACATCGACATCGACGAGTTCAAGAGCATCAACGACACGCTCGGTCATCCGATCGGCGATGAACTGCTGAAGCAGGTCGCGGTGCGGCTGCGCGGCTGCGTCGGCCCCGGCGATTTCGTGGCGCGGCTCGGCGGTGACGAATTTGCCATCATCGCCGCCAGCGCTGGAGAGACCCAGGGCGCGACCGCGCTGGTCGAGCAAATCCATCTGGCGATCCGCAGGCCGTATCAATGCCTCGGCCACCATCTGGCGAGCGACGCCTCGATGGGCGTAGCGATCGCACCACACGACGGCGCCGAGATCGATCAGCTGGTCAAGAACGCCGACCTTGCGATGTACGGCGCCAAAGCCGGCGGCCGGCGCACCTTCCGGTTCTTCGAGCCCGCGATGGACGCGGTCGCGCGCGCCCGGCGCGAACTCGAATTCGACCTGCGCCACGCCATCGCGGGCGGCGGCTTCGAAATTCACTATCAGCCGCTGGTCGACCTGCGCACCAAGACCATCACCGGCTGCGAGGCCCTGCTGCGCTGGCGGCATCCGACGCGTGGCATGATCTCACCGGCGGAGTTCATTCCGATCGCCGAGGACACCGGCCTGATCAACGAGATCGGCGGCTGGACGCTGGCCGCCGCCTGCGCCGAGGCGGCGCAGTGGGACGATGACATCACACTCGCGGTCAACATTTCGCCGGTGCAATTCCGCCAACAGACGCTGGCGCTGCTGGTCGCCTCTGTACTCGGATCGACCGGTTTGCCGGCGCGGCGGCTCGAACTCGAAGTCACCGAGGCCGTGCTGATCCACGACGACGACGCGGCGCTGACGACGCTGAACCAGTTGCGCGCGCTCGGCGTCCGCATTTCGCTGGACGATTTCGGCACCGGCTATTCGTCGCTGAGCTATCTGCAGCGATTCCCGTTCGACAAGATCAAGATCGACCGGACCTTTATCGACAGCGTCGACGGGACCAAGACCTCGACGGCGATCATCGAGGCGATCGTCAATATCGCGGCGTCGCGCAACATGTCGACGACCGCCGAGGGCGTGGAGACCGAGCGCCAACGTGACATCCTCCGCGCGCTCGGCTGCACACAGATGCAGGGATGGCTGTTCAGCCCTGCGGTGCCCGCCCGCAAATTCCGCGCGCTGCTGAAGGAGCATCGCGGCACCCGCGCGGCCTGACGCATCCGTCCGAACGCGCCTGACGCAGTTCTGGTCTTTATGCCGGCTTTATGCCGGCGCGGTAATTTCCGCATCGCTTCCTTATGGGCCGGGGCCTAGCTGATCGAAGCCATCATCAGGAGGCTTCGATGCTCGACTTTCTCATGCTCCTCTGTGGATTCAGCCTGTTCGCCGTCACCATCGGCTACGCCTACGCGTGCGAACGGATCTGAGGAGCGCACCCATGACGATCGACTACGTACTGGCCGCATCGGTCTGCGCGATGCTGCTGATCTACCTCGTCTACGCGCTGCTGCGCCCCGAGCGGTTTTAGGAGCGCCGCCATGACCCTCATTGGTTGGACCCAGATCGCGCTGTTCTGCGCCATCATTATCGCGTTGACGCCGCTGCTCGGCGCCTATCTCACCCGCGTTTTCAACGGCCAAACGACGCCGCTGTCGTTCGTGCTGCGGCCGGTCGAGGCCGGGCTGTACCGGCTTTGCGGCGTCGATCCCGAGCGCGAACAGCACTGGCTCACCTACACGGTGGCGATGCTGCTGTTTCACGCCGCCGGCTTCGTGCTGCTGTACGGCCTGCTGCGGCTGCAAAGCGTGCTGCCGCTGAACCCGGCGGATCAGTCCGCCGTCGCGCCGGACCTCACGCTCAACACCGTGGTGTCGTTCCTCACCAACACCAACTGGCAGAACTACGGCGGCGAGACGACGATGTCGTATCTGTCGCAGATGCTCGGGCTGACGGTGCAGAACTTCCTCTCCGCCGCGACCGGCATAGTGCTGGCGGTGGCACTGATCCGCGGCTTCGCCCGCGCCTCGGCCAACACCATCGGCAATTTCTGGGTCGATATCACCCGCTGTACGCTCTACGTGCTGCTGCCGATCTCGGTGATCCTCACCCTCTTCCTGGTCTGGCAGGGCATCCCGCAGACGCTCGGCGCTTACGTTGATGCGACCACACTCGAAGGCGGCAAGCAGTCGATCGCGCTCGGCCCCGTGGCGTCGCAGGTCGCGATCAAGATGCTCGGCACCAATGGCGGCGGCTTCTTCAACGCCAACGCGGCGCATCCGTTCGAGAACCCGACCGCGCTGTCGAACTTCGTGCAGATGCTGTCGATCTTCGCGCTCGGCGCGGCGCTCACCAACGTGTTCGGCCGCATGGTCGGCGATCAGCGTCAGGGCTGGGCGATCCTCGCCGCGATGGGCGTGCTGTTCATCGCTGGCGTCGCGGTCTGCTACTGGGCCGAAGCGAACGGCACGCAGATCCTGCAGTCGCTCGGCCTCAGCGGCGGCAACATGGAAGGCAAGGAAGTCCGCTTCGGCATCGTCGCCTCGGCGCTGTTCGCGGTGGTGACCACCGCCGCCTCCTGCGGCGCCGTCAACGCCATGCACGACAGCTTCACCGCGCTCGGCGGCATGATCCCGCTGATCAACATGGAGCTCGGCGAGATCGTGATCGGCGGCGTCGGCGCCGGCCTCTACGGCATGCTGCTGTTCGTCATCATCACCATCTTCCTGGCCGGACTGATGGTCGGCCGCACGCCCGAATATGTCGGCAAGAAGATCGAGGCCCGCGAGGTCAAGATGGCGATGCTGGCGATCCTGGTGCTGCCGCTGTTCATGCTCGGCTTCACGGCAATCGCCGTGGTGTATCCGCCTGCGCTCGCGTCGATGGCCAATGCCGGCCCGCACGGCTTCAGCGAGGTGCTGTACGCCTTCACGTCGCAGGCCGCCAATAACGGCTCGGCGTTCGGCGGCCTCACCGGCAACACGCCGTTCTACAACCTCGCCGGCGCGGTGACGATGTTCTTCGGCCGGTTCTGGATGATCGTGCCGGCGATGGCGATCGCCGGTTCGCTCGCCGGCAAAAGGAAGGTCGCCGCCACCAGCGGCACTTTCCCCACCAATGGCGCGCTGTTCGTCGGCCTGCTCGTCGGCGTCATCCTGATCGTCGGTGGCCTCACCTTCTTCCCCGCACTCGCAGTCGGCCCCATCGTCGAGCATCTGGCGATGCTCCACGGCGCCGCGTTCTGATCCGGAGCTACCAGCCATGCAACCCTCGAAAACACGCAAGCGGAACATGGCGTCGGCCATGCTCGATCCGGCGGTGCTGCTGCCAGCCATCGGCCAGGCCTTCGTCAAGCTAGATCCGCGCACGCTGATCAAGAACCCGGTGATGTTCGTCCTCGAGATCGTCACCGCACTCACCACCGTGCTGCTGCTCCGCGACATCGTCACCGGGCAGGGCGACATCGGGTTCGAACTGCAGATCACCGTCTGGCTGTGGTTCACGGTGCTGTTCGCCAACTTCGCCGAGGCCGTCGCCGAAGGCCGAGGCAGGGCGCAGGCCGACACGCTGCGCGCCACCCGCGCCTCGACGATCGCCAAGCGGCTGCTGATGCCCGGCAATCACGAGCTGTACGAAGGCGTAGCGGCCGAACGTCTCGAGGTCGGCGACCTGGTGCTGTGCGAAGCCGGCGACATCATTCCGGGCGATGGCGACATCATCGAGGGCATCGCCTCGGTCAACGAAGCGGCGGTGACCGGCGAATCCGCCCCGGTCATCCGCGAATCCGGCGGCGACCGTTCGGCCGTCACCGGCGGCACCACGGTGATCTCGGACCGGATCGTCGTGAAGATCACCTCGGCGGTCGGCTCGTCGTTTCTCGACCGCATGATCAAGCTGGTGGAAGGCGCCGAGCGGCAGAAGACCCCGAACGAGATCGCCCTCAACATCCTCTTGGTCGGCCTCACCATCATCTTCGTGTTCGCCACGGTGACGATCCCGAGCTTCGCCAGCTACGCCGGCGGCTCGATCTCGGTGATCGTGCTGGTGGCGCTGTTCGTGACGCTGATCCCGACCACGATCGGCGCGCTGCTGTCGGCGATCGGCATCGCCGGCATGGACCGGCTGGTGCGCTTCAACGTGCTGGCGATGTCCGGCCGCGCCGTCGAGGCCGCCGGCGACATCGATACGCTGCTACTCGACAAGACCGGCACCATCACGTTCGGCAACCGGCTGGCGTCGGAGATCATCGCGGTGCCGGGCGTCAGCGACGCCGAGGCGGCGCAGGCTGCGCTGCTGGCCAGCGAGGCCGACGAGACTGCCGAGGGCCGGTCGATCGTGGCGCTGGCGCGGGAGAAGTACGCGGTCTCGGGCGAGGCCGCGCCGGCCGGCGCGCAGTTCATCGCGTTCTCGGCAACGACCCGGCTGTCAGGCATCGACCTCGGTGCGCGTAAGCTGCGCAAGGGCGCGGTCGATTCGATCCTGAAATTCGTGCGCGATCAATCCGGCGCCGATGTCGCCGAACCGCCGGCGTTCCGCGCCGCGGTCGACCGCATCGCCCGCGCCGGCGGCACGCCGCTCGGGCTCGCCGAGGGCGGCCGGCTGCTCGGCGTCATCCACCTCAAGGACGTGGTGAAGCCGGACGTCAAGGAACGCTTCGCGGCGCTGCGCCGGATGGGCATCAAGACCGTGATGATCACCGGCGACAACCCGGTGACCGCCGCCTCGATCGCCTCGGAAGCCGGCGTCGACGACTTCATCGCCCAGGCCACCCCCGAGGACAAGCTGCGCTACATCCGCACCGAGCAGGCCAACGGCCGGCTGATCGCGATGTGCGGCGACGGCACCAACGACGCCCCCGCGCTCGCGCAGGCCGACGTCGGCGTCGCGATGCAGAGCGGCACGCAGGCGGCGCGCGAGGCCGGCAACATGGTCGACCTCGACAGCGATCCGACCAAGCTGATCGAGGTCGTCGGTATCGGCAAGCAGTTGCTGATGACGCGTGGCGCGCTGACCACCTTCTCGATCGCCAACGACGTTGCCAAGTACTTCGCCATCATTCCGGCGATGTTCGTGGCGTTCTACCCGCAGCTCGGCGCGCTCAACGTGATGGGGCTGTCGACGCCGCAGAGCGCGATCCTGTCGGCGATCATCTTCAATGCGCTGATCATCATCGCGCTGATCCCGCTGGCGCTGAAGGGCGTGACCTATCGGCCGGTCGGCGCGGCCGCGCTGCTGCGGCGCAATCTCTTGATCTACGGCCTCGGCGGCCTGGTGCTGCCGTTCATCGGAATCAAGGTCATCGATCTTGCGGTGACCGCTCTCCATCTCGCCTGAAAGGTGCCGCCATGTTGAAAGAAATCCGCCCGGCGATCGTGTCGTTCGCGGCCCTCGCCTGCCTCACCGGCCTGATCTATCCGCTGGCGATGACCGGCCTCGCCCAGGTGCTGCTGCCGACGCAGGCCAATGGCAGCCTGATCGAGAAGGACGGCCAGGTGATCGGCTCGACCCTGATCGGCCAGTCGTTCGCCGCGCCGACCTACTTCCACGGCCGTCTGTCCGCCACCACCGCGCCCGACCCGCAGGACGCCAGCAAGACCGTGCCGGCGCCCTACAACGCCGCCAATTCGATGGGCTCCAATCTCGGCCCGACCAGCAAGGCGCTGGCGGACCGGCTCAAGGACGATGTCGCGGCGCTCCGGCAGGAAAACCCCGGCCAGCCGGTGCCGGTCGATCTGGTCACCACCTCGGCCAGCGGCCTCGACCCGGACATTTCGCCGGAGGCGGCGCTGTTCCAGGTGCCGCGTATCGCCAAGGCGCGCAACCTGCCGGAACCCACGCTGCGTGGGCTGGTCGAACAGCAGACCGCCGGCCGCGAACTCGGCGTCCTCGGCGAACCGCGCCTCAACGTACTGAAATTAAACCTGGCGCTGGATAGACTTCGGGCTCCGAAGCAGCCGGGCACCTGATGTCGACCTCCACCGTCACCGCACGCGCCTCGCCTGACGCCCTGCTGGCGCTCGCCGGCAAGGAAGGGCGCGGCCGGCTCAAGATCTTCGTCGGCGCCGCCCCTGGCGTCGGCAAGACCTATGCGATGCTGTCCGCCGCGCGCAGCGAGCGGAGCGGCGGCCGCGATGTGGTGGCGGGCCTGATCGAGACTCACGGCCGGCTCGAGACCGAGCAACTGCTACAGGGGCTGGAGCAGCTGCCGCGCCGCCCGATCGTGTATCGCAACCGGGTGATCGGCGAGTTCGACCTCGACGGCGCGCTGGCGCGCCGCCCCGGGCTGCTGCTGGTCGACGAATATGCCCACACCAACGTGCCCGGCAGCCGGCATCCGAAACGCTGGCAGGACATCGATGAACTGCTCGCCGCCGGCATCGACGTCTGGACCACGCTCAACATCCAGCACCTCGAAAGCCTCAACGACGTCGTGCTGAAGATCAGCAAAATTCGGGTGCGCGAGACCGTGCCCGACACCGCGTTCGACCGCGCCGACGAGATCGTGCTGGTCGACCTGCCGCCCGACGAGCTGCTGAAGCGGCTCGCCCAGGGCAAGGTCTATGTGCAGGACACGGCCGCCCGCGCGGTCGAGAGCTTCTTCAAGCCGCAGAACCTGACCGCGCTGCGCGAGCTGGCGTTGCGCCGCGCCGCCGAGCGGGTCGACGCCGCGCTGGTCGAGCGGATGCAGGCGCACGCGATCGAGGGGCCGTGGGCGGCCGGCGAGCGCATCCTCGCCTGCGTCGGGCCGGACGCCGGTTCACCCGGCGTGGTGCGCACCGCCAAACGGCTGGCCGACCTGATGGACGCGCCGTGGATCGCCGTGACGGTGGAGCGTCCGGGCGTCAATCTGCAGACCGCCGCGCGCAGGCAGATCGACACGACGCTGAAGCTGGCCGAGAGCCTCGGCGCCGAGATCCACACGCTGACCGGCGCCGACCTGCCGGACGAACTGCTGCGCTTCGCGCGGTTTGAGAACGTCACCCAGATCGTCATCGGCCGGCCCTGCCGTACGTGGCGGCGGCTGCTGTCGCCTTCGCTGCCGCTGCAGCTGCTGCAGCGCTCGACCGACATCGCCATTCACCTGGTGCCGACCCAGGCCGATCCCGCGGAGCGCGGGCACGCGTCGCTGGCGGCGCGCTTCGAAGCTTCGACCCCGGCGCACTTCCTCTACGCGGCCGTCGCGGTGGCCGGCGCCGTGCTGGTCGGCAAAGCCGTCGGGCAGCTGATCCCCACGGCCAATCTGTCGGTCGTGTTCCTGATGGCGGTGCTGTTCAGCGCCGTGAAGTCCGGGGTCTGGCCGGCGATCTTCGCGTCGGTGCTGTCGTTCCTCACCTACAATTTCTTCTTCATCGCTCCGCTCTACACTTTCACCATCGCCGAGCCGTACGAACTGCTGGCGCTGCTGGTGTACCTGGTGGTCGCCTTCGTGGCTGCGACGCTCGCGGGCCGGCTGCGCGAGCAGGCGCGCATCTCCGCCGGCCGCGTGCGGGCGATGCGGCGGCTGTACGAATTCACCCGGCGGCTGTCGGGCCTTGCCACCAGCGACGACATCGCCGAGGGCGCCGCGAGCGAGATCCACGCCAGCCTCGCCCGGCCGGTGATGGTGCTGCTGCCGCGCGGCGACGATCTGACGCTGGCCGCCGCCTGGCCGCCGGAGGACGCGCTCGACGAGGCGGCGATGACCGCGGCGCGCTGGGCCTTCACCCACAACGAGCCGGCCGGCTTCGAGACCGGCACGCTGCCGATCGTGCCGTGGCGCTTCGTGCCGGCCCGCACCAGCGCCAAGACCTACGGCGTGATCGGCGTGATGCAGCAGCCGAACAGTGCGGCGCTCGACGCCGAGGCGCAGGCCCTGCTCGACACCCTGACCGAGCAGACGGCGGCAGCGCTGGAGCGCGCCGCGCTGACCCGCGACATGGTGAGCGCCCGCACCGCGACCGAAACCGAACGTATCCGCAACACGCTGCTGGCCTCGATCTCGCATGACTTCCGCACGCCGCTGTCGTCGATCCTCGGCTCCGCCACAAGTCTGTCGACCTACGGCGACAAACTCGACGAGGCCGCCACGCGGGACCTGCTCGCCAACATCCGCGAAGAGGCCGAAGGCCTCGACGAGATGGTGCGCAATCTGCTGTCGATCACCCGGATCGAATCCGGCGCGCTCGAGCTGCGCCGCGACTGGGTCGACCTGCGCGAGATCGCCGCGCGGGTGATCGAGGCCGCGCGCCGCCGCGGCGCGGCCCAGCAGCTCGACTTGGCCTGGCCGCCCGATATCCCGCTGGTGCGGGCCGACGCCGCGCTGGTCGAGCAGGCGCTCGGCAACATCGTCGCCAATGCGGTGGCGTATACGCCGGCCACTTCGCGTATCGTCGTCGATGCCGAGGCCGACGATGCCGCCGTGCATCTGCGGATCACCGACAACGGTCCCGGCATCCCGGCGACCGAGCTGCCGCATATCTTCGACCGCTTCGTGCGCGGCACGCGGGACGCGCCACCATCGTCCGATCGCGGCCAGGGCGTCGGGCTGGGACTGGCCATCACCCGGGGAATCATGGAAGCGCATGGCGGGACGGTGTCGGCCAGTCTGCTGGCCAACGGGCACGGCACCCGTTTCGTGCTCAGCTTCGGCCGGGACCCGACACAGGAGACGCCGGAGCCATGAGCGTGAAATCGCGCGTGCTGGTGGTCGACGACGAGCCGGCGATCCTGCGCTTCCTGAAGCCGGCGCTGGAAGCCAACAGCTACGACGTGGCGCACGCCGCGACCGTGGCCGAGGCGATCAAGCGGATCGCCGCGGACGCGCCCGACATCGTGCTGCTCGACCTCGGCCTCGCCGATGGCGACGGCAAGGACGTGATACGGCAGGTCCGCGCGTGGTCGGATCTGCCGATCCTGGTGCTGTCGGCGCGCGAGCGCGAGGCCGAGAAGATCGAGTCGCTCGACCTCGGCGCCGACGACTACGTCAACAAGCCGTTCAACACCGGCGAGCTGATGGCGCGGATGCGTGCTGCGCTGCGCCACCGGATGCAGCGCAAGGCAGAACCGGTGACGCTATCGGTCGGCGGCATCGAGATCGACGTGCTGCGACACCGCGTCACCCGCGATGGCGGCGAGATCAAGCTGACGCCGAAGGAGTTCGACCTGCTGGCCTTCCTGGTGCGCCACGCCGGCCGCGTCGTCACCCACCGCCAGATCCTCGCGGCGGTGTGGGGGCCGGCGCACACCTCGGACACGCAATATCTGCGGGTCTATATCGGCCAGCTGCGCCAGAAGATCGAAGCCCGCGCCGACGCGCCGCAGATCATCCTGACCGAGCCCGGCATCGGCTATCGCATCGGCGAAGCAGGCTGACGCACTCAGCCGCAAGGCCCCATGCTGCAAGCGAGGATTGTGGCGCCGCGCGTTCGTGTGTTTGATGCGGCACGCCACGATTTTGCGCCGGCGATTGTCAGCATGCAGCGAGAGCACGACCCGTGATGCCCGATCAGTTCAGCAATCTGCAGCAAATCCGCAAGCCCGCGATCGTCTCCAAGGGCGGCATCGTGGCGGCGCAATCGCGCCGTGCCGCGGAGGTCGGCGCGCGGGTACTGGCGGCGGGCGGCGACTGCATCGACGCGGTGATCGCCACCACCTTCGCGCTCGGCGTGCTCGAGCCGTGGATGAGCGGGCTCGGCGGCGGCGGCGCGATGGTGCTGTATCGGGCGCGCGAGGACAAATACGAAGTAATCGACTACGGCATGTGCACGCCCGGCAGCCTGCGCACCGCCGACTATCCGCTGACCGGCGCCGGCGCGGCGTCCGATCTGTTTCCCTGGCCGCGCGTCAAGGACGACCGCAATCTGCACGGGCCGGGCTCGATCGCGGTGCCGGGCGTCGTCGCCGGCATGGACGAGGCACATCGCCGCTACGCGAAGCTGCCGTGGCAGGAGCTGGTAGCGCCGAGCATCGCGCTGGCCGGCGAAGGCCTCGCGGTCGACTGGTGGACGACGCTGATGATCGGCAGCGCGGCGGCGGATCTGCGCCGCTACACGGCGAGCACGGCCTCCTATCTGATCGACGGGCTGCCGCCGCAGTCGCCATGGGGCATCCAGGCCGAAACGCGGCTGCCGCAGACGCGGCTGCAGGCGACGATGGCGCAGCTCGCCGCGCAAGGTCCGCGCGACTTCTACGAAGGCGATCTGGCGCACAGCATCGCCGCAGATATCAGCGCCGGCGGCGGATCCTTGACGGTCGCGGATTTGTCGTCGTTCCGCGCCCATGTGCGCGAGCCGCTGAAGATCCCGTATCGCGGCGGCGTCGTCTATGCGACGCCCGAACTCACCGCCGGTCCGACGCTCGCGCATACGTTGCGCGTGCTGGCGCAGGAGCTGCAGGCGCATGACGGCGAGCCCGACGCCGAGGCCTACGCGGCCTATGCGCGCGCGCTGCAATCGGCCTATGCGGAGCGGCTGGCCGACATGGGCGATGCCGATGGCCGCCGCGCGCTCGGCGCCGAGCATCTGGCGCCGGCCTGTACCACTCATTTTTCCGTGGTCGACCGCGACGGCAACATGGCGGCGGTGACGCAGACGCTGCTGTCGAGTTTCGGTTCGAAATTCGAAACGCCGCGCACCGGCATCATGATGAACAACGGCATCATGTGGTTCGATCCCGAGCCGGGCCGTCCCAATTCGCTGGCGCCGGGCAAGCGCTGCCTCACCAACTACACGCCCGTGGTCGCGCAGGCCGCCGACGGCCGCCGCCTGGCGCTCGGCGCCTCGGGCGGCCGCCGCATCCTGCCGGCGGTCGCGCAGATCCTGTCGTTCGTGATGGACTACGGCATGGACCTGGAGGCGGCCATGCATCAGCCGCGGATCGACGCCAGCGAAGGCGCGGTCGTGATCGGCGACGTCCGCCTCCCGACCGCGACACGCGCCGCATTGGCAGAGCGGTTCCCTTACGCAGAAGCGCGGGTGCAGACGGTGCCGATGAAGTTCGCCTGCCCGAGCGTGGTGCTGCGCGAGCGCGACAGCAACGCCGGCGCGACCGAGATCGCGCAGCCCTGGGGCGACGCCGTCGCCGAGAGCTGAGCGCGCTCGAAAGAACCCCAGCTCGCGCTGCCCACCAGGGGCAACTACGCGCAGTCCTGCGCGAATTACCAGGCTGAATCGATCAGGTCTGAAGATCGATGTAATCGGCGCGGGAGAGTTGCAAACGATCCCGTCGCGGTCACTTTACAACCCGCTGCTACACAGGCGCCGACCGGCCGCGACGCGGCCACTGCCTGAGAGCTGCGGAGATGTCAGACACCAACCGTGAGTGCCGGCTGGCGTGCCCGAATTGCGCGCGCGACATGCTGCTGATCGGACGGCTGCCGAAGCTGCAGTTGCGGCGGCGTGTGATGGTGTACCGCTGCGACAGCTGCGATAATGTGGTGATTCAGGAAGACTCCAGCGCCAGCCCGTTCGCGGCCGCGGCGCTGCGCGACTCCACCCGCAAAGGACCGTAACTCATCCACGGCCCCTGTAGTTCGTCCGGCTGCAACGTCGGCCCGGAATCGAGCAGGTCGGATCCAAGCAAATCCAACGCAGACGTATCGCTCAATGCGTCCTGCGCCGGCACGATCGCGGCGAACGCCTTCCACTTCTCCGGCTTGAACGACGTGATCGCGTCGAGTTGCGCGACGGCATGCTTGCGACCGTCCGGCCCGTCGATCGAGACGCGCCAGCCTTCGCTTTCCCACACCCGCGCCTTGGCGAGCGCGATCAGCGCGCTGTTGCGCACGCTCTGCATCTTCTCGTCATCGCGGATCGCCGTCACGGTGTAAGGCAAGCGTGGTGTCTCCTGTCGAAGTCGCGCGTCGAATCTGGCCGAGGGCTTTGGCCGCAATTCGCCGCCACGGTGGCGATTTTGCGATGCGCGGAACACCCGCGTCCGCGCGCTTGGTGTCGGTATCTTCGCGGCGTAGCGCACGACGCAGCCATGAGGACCCCGGAAGGCTGGGGCGTCCGGACACGCCGGACGATGACGGCGGGGATCGGAGCGAGTGCTTTGCCTCGCGCGATTGAGCGTTCAGGTCACGCCGGTCGGACCGTCGAGCAGATGTCGGACACGGCGGATCAGATCCGTGCGGCGATACGGCTTGTTGATGATGTCGAACTCTTCGGACGAAGCGTCCTGCTGTTCGACCATGGCCTCGGAATAGCCGGTGGTGAGCAGCACCTTGAGCTTCGGCTGCCGCTTCAGCGCTTCGCGCGCCAGCACTGCGCCGTTCATGCTGCCGGGCATCACCAGATCGGTGAACAACAGATCGAACCGCGTCTCCGCGTCGAGCAGCTCCAGCGCTTCGCGGGCATTGCCGGCCATTTCGGTCTGATAGCCGAAATCCTCGAGGATTGATCGCGCCAGCTCGGCGACCTCCGGCCGATCCTCGACCACCAGAATGCGCTCGCTGCCGGCGCGATCCATCGCCATCGGGGCCCGGATCGACGGCTTGGGCAGATCCTGCATGGTGGCGGGAAACAGCAGCTGCACACTCGTGCCGTGGCCGATCTCGCTGTAAATATGCGTACTGCCGCCGGACTGGCGGGTGAAGCCGTACACCATCGCGAGGCCGAGGCCGGTGCCCTTGCCCTCTTCCTTGGTGGTAAAGAACGGCTCGGTGACGCGCTTGAGGATATCGGGCGAAATGCCGTTCCCGGTGTCGGTCACCTTGAGGATGACGTAGCGTCCACCGCGCGGCACGCCGAACTGCAGCGTGTCTTCCTCGGCGACCTCCTTGTTCTCGGTGCGGATCGTCAGCGTGCCGCCGTTCGGCATCGCGTCGCGCGCATTGACGAACAGGTTGAGCAGCGCGACCTCGGCCTGGGTCTGGTCGATGCGGCTGTTCCACAGCTCGCTCTGCGTCTTGACCTGGACGTCGACGTGCTCCCCGAGCGTGCGGCGCGCCAGCTGTACCAGCGTCTCGATCATGTTGTTGAGATTGATCGGCCGGCTGTCGAGCCGCTGCTTCCGGGCGAACGACAGCAGCTGCTGCGTCAGCGTCGCGGCGCGCGCCGCCGCCTGGCGGATATTGTCGACCGCGCGCTGGTGCCGCGGCGCCAGGCTGTCGCTGGCGGACTGCAGCGTGTCCGCATAGCCGATGATCACCTGCAGCAGATTGTTGAAGTCGTGCGCGATGCCGCCGGTGAGCTGGCCGATCGCTTCCATCTTCTGCGCCTGCACCAGCGAGGTTTCGGCGTCGCGGCGGCGCGAGACGTCGAGCTGCGAGGCGAAGAAGTACACCAGCTCGGCGTCACGATTATACACCGGGCTGACGAACAGCGCGTTCCAGAACGCCGCGCCGTTCTTGCGATAGTTCAGAATCTCGACGGCGACATCGCGGCGGTTGGCGATCGCCTCGCGAACGACCGCGACGGTGTCGCGATCTGTCTCCGGCCCCTGCAGGAAGCGGCAGTTGTTGCCGACGATCTCGCCGAGATCGTATCCGGTCATTTCCAAAAACGCCCGATTGGCGAAGATGATCGGATTGTCCGGCTGGCGCGGATCGGTGACGATCATCGGCATCCGCGTGGTCTCGACCGCGGCGAAGAAGATGTCGTGATTCGGATGGCTGAGATCGGTAGCATCGCCGCGATCGACGACCGCGCGCTTACGGTGGTGCTGATCGTCCGGCATTCAATAGGAGCTCCAAGGTGGCAACGGGAACTTTAATGCGGTAATTCCGGTTCCGTTCCGGACCGCAGCCAGTTGCAGCGCAGCATCCCGCCTAAAAACGGTAATTCAGTACGGAAATCGCACGCGTTCGCGGGACATCGAACTCAGGCCTCGCCGGTCCGCCGCCACACCACAGACCTCGCACTCCGACTCATCGACAGTTCCCCCTTCTCCGAGAGAACCCCGACCATGTCGCCCGTCTCCCTGCTTCTCAACATTCTTTGGATTGCGCTCGGCGGCTTCTGGATGGCGGCCGGCTGGGTCCTGGCCGCGGTCATCATGGCCATCACCATCATCGGCCTGCCCTGGGCCCGCGCCGCCTTCAGCATCGCCGCCTATACGCTGTTCCCGTTCGGCTACATGGCGGTGCCGCGCGAGATGGTCACCGGCCGCGACGACCTCGGCACCGGCCCGCTCGGCGTCATCGGCAACATCATCTGGTTCGTGGTCGCCGGCTGGTGGCTGGCGCTCGGCCATCTGATCACCGCCGTCCTGCTCGCCGTCACCATCATCGGCATCCCGTTCGCCTGGGCCCACATCAAACTCGCCGGCATCGCCCTGTGGCCGATCGGGAAGGCCATCGTGCCGGCGGAGTGAAGGGGGACGGGGGAGTAAAGGGCCGGCGGTGCGGGTCGGCCAAACCGACCACGCCGCCCCTCTGGCCCGTTGCCGAGCCGCCGCCAATCGGCTACAGGAACGAAGCACGCACCCGTAGCTCAGCTGGATAGAGCGTTGCCCTCCGAAGGCAAAGGTCACACGTTCGAATCGTGTCGGGTGCGCCAATATTAAAGTAATTTGTTCCAAGGGGTTAAGGCATTTTTTACCGTTCAACTCGGCGTGAACGTCTATATACAACCGGATAATCGGGTTGAAATCGTCCAGGATGGCACAACTTCTTCCAAGAAGCGTCTAGGAAAAACGGCGCGATGATCTCGCCGCGTTCACGGCTCGATGATTTTGCCATCGACACAGGCGCCGCCAGAATGAAACTAAAACAATCGCGCACGTTCGCGTTCTAAAGCGATGTGCTAGAAGCTATTGCGCGTCGCTCCGAGTGTATTCGAAAGGCACATTTCTCACAATGAGACACCCAGCGCATAAAAACGCTGCTGGATTGGCCTGGATGCCAAAAACCCAGGTCGAGGCAATTGTCGGAGAGGCATTATGAAGTCGCCTCGACGGAAGCCTATTACAGCAATTGAACCTGCACTGCCGCTCATCTCTCTCCGGATGCCAAAGGACGCTTCGTTCGTCAATCTAGTCGAGGTGGTTGTCCCTAAGTGCAGTCGAGACGAACTCGTACTCTCGACTGAAAATGTTCGGACTTTTTTGGGATTGCTAGAAGAGTTTCGCGGAGCCGATTTGCTGCGCCGGCATGGCTTGCAAACGAGATCAAAACTTTTGTTTTGCGGCCCGCCGGGCTGCGGGAAGACTTTGACTGCTGAAGTCTTTGCGCGCGAATTGGGCTTGCCGCTCATAGTCGCTCGGCTTGACGCCATCATATCGTCGTTTCTTGGCGAGACTGCCACTAATATCCGAAAGGTTTTTGAGGTCGCCGCTGAACAACCCTGCGTTCTATTTCTTGACGAGTTTGATGCACTGGCTCGAACAAGAGCCGACGGGTCTGAGCACAACGAGCTTCGACGCGTTGTAAACAGCCTCCTTATGCTCATTGACCGATTCAAGGGAACAGGATTTCTGATCGCAGCCACAAACCTCGAAGAAGCATTGGACACCGCGATTTGGCGGAGGTTCGATGATGTAATTGTGTTTGAATTGCCAACCAAGCGAGAGATACGCCGTCTGCTTGCGTTGAAGTTCAAAAACTTCCCCGCCCCTTCGTCCCTGTACGACAGAGTGGGCGAGCTGGAGGGGATGTCATTCGCAGATATCGATCGTATTTGTGAGAATGCGATCAAACGGACAATTCTCAAACGCTCGAAGACGATGATGGATGTCGACTTCAGCTTTGCAATTCGAGAAGCGCTGCGTCGCAAAGAAGTTAGGAAGAAGCTACAGCCACGTTAGTTCTTACAGATTTGAGAAAATGGCAAAATATAAGCACCTTATTTTACAAAAGCTTGTTGGGGAATTGGATCGTCGCAAGCATGGATTTGGAGCAGCCTCTGGCCGAGAGCCAAAAACGCATGGGGCAAAGATTCGAGATGACGTTTCGCGAACGATAGAGCGCCATAGAGAGCGGCCTGCGATTGGCGATGTTAATCCTGCATTGATTTTGAAAGTAGTCACAACCGGACTGGTTTCAGAAGACGAATGGTCGAAACTTGATTTGACCGTATTGGCAATCGAGCCAGACAAAACAATCGTGCTTTTTGCTGACGATGCCGAACTTACAAAATTCAAGGAGCGTATTGAATCTTACAACGGCGAGAAGCCGGAAGGGCAAAAGGCGCAACCATATGCTGGGCTGATCGAGGCCATCGAGACTGTTGGCGAGTTGAGTCCCGAAAATCGGATTGGGCACATATTATTATCCGAAGGATTCACTTCCGGAGATGCATTTCGAGGTGACGAGCTGACTCTCGATGTCGAGCTATGGCCGGTAGCAGATTTTAACGCCGACCTCTTCATCCATAGGGTGACCACCTCCTTGCAGCAGAATGCGGGTTCGGTAATCAGCACCTATCGCGGAAACTCTGCGCTGCTCATGCGAGTAACCTGCGGAGGCGATGCAATCAGAGCCTTGCTCCAACTGCCAGAAGTTTCATCGATTGACCGACCTCCAGTCCCCGATTGGCCCGACCTACCACATAGCGAGATTACGCTGGAAAACGTGCCGCAAATGACAGACGCCCCTGAGGATGCTCTGGTTATTGGGGTAGTAGATAGTGGCCTTACTACAGCCCACCCTTTCTTGGCTGGGTCGATTATTGCGGCGTTCGGGGAGCCTAACTCTCTCGGAGACAGTGACGAAAAGGGGCACGGCACTCCGGTATCCGGAATTGCCGCTTTCGGTGATTTACGACAGGCGCTTTCTTCCCCGCCAGTTGACGCAAAGTTTCGTATCGCAAGCGCGCGAGTCGTAAACGGCGAAGGTCGCTTTGATGACGCACAGCTCGTTCCGGTACAAATGGAGAATGCAATACGGCGACTCCACAGCGAGTATGGATGCCGAGTAATCAACGTCTCACTTGGAGACATCAGCAGACTCGTGAGCGATAAGCCGAGCTCTTGGGCGGCTGCTCTCGACACTATGGCACGCGAGCTTAACCTCGTTATCGTGGTGTCAGCGGGAAATGCCTCGTCTGCAAAGCTAGCAGCATATGGAGACAGAATTTCCGACAATTATCCTAAATATTTGCTCGAACCCTGGAACCGCATTTTGGAGCCCGCAAGCGCGGTCAATGTATTGACTGTTGGCTCTATTGCTCACTCGAACGGACTATCGGCCGCTGATGAGGACAACGTAGGGGTCCGCCCTATCGCGGACATAGCTCAGCCTTCCCCATTCACTCGGGTTGGCCCCGGTGCTGGCAAGGTTATGAAACCTGATCTTGTTGATTTCGGCGGCAATGCTGTCTTCGATGGACCAACGCAAGCCCTTCAGCACGGAGCAAATAGATCGAGTGCTGGAATCTTGTCCACCCATCACCGTTACCTCCAGCACCTCTTCAACACAAGTTCAGGAACTTCATTCGCAGCTCCACTCGTCGCTCATAAGGCCGCTTTACTTCTGGAGAGTTTACCGGACGCATCTGCAAACTTGATCCGTAGTCTGCTTTGTCTTTGTGCCGAGCATCCAGAAGCTGCTGTCCGTTGCTTGGGCGACGATGATGACGACCTATTTAACGTGCTTGGCTACGGCATCTGTGATGTCGAGCGAGCACTTTTTTCCGAAGACAATCGCGTGATTTTATATGCTGAAGATACCGTACCAGCCGACAAGTTTTTTGTGTACGAAATCCCGATACCGGAGGTTTTCCAGAATAAGGGCGAGCGGCAGATACGGGTTGCTTTGGCCTTCGACCCACCGGTACGCCATACGCGCTTTGACTATGCCGGGAGCAAACTGAGCTTTCGGCTCATAAGAGGGGCAAGCTCTAAGGACGTCTTTGATGCGTTCCGCAAATGGGAGGCCGGAGAGGGTGAGGCCACCATTATCGGTGGCGCTAAGCAGTGCGATCTCAAACCCGGCTCTCAACGCAGAGAGCGAGGCACCTTGCAGTGTGGAACGCTTACGATGCGGCAGGATACCGGGAGATACGGTAACAGTTACTACCTGGTCGTACGACATGAGAGCGGATGGTCGGCCGCCGACCAAAAATTTGCTGTAGCAATCGAAATGAGGGCAAGTGCGGACATCCCGCTTTACGCTCGCATCCAAGAGAGGGTCCGTGTGCGTGTGTAGCTTGGATCGAGCCGACAGGCAGTCAAGCGCAGTAAGATAAATTGCGAACTTAATCTTCCTCACAAGCCTCTCCTGCAATTTACAATGGCTCCTTCTGCGTGCGCCAGCACTCAGAGCGGCGGGTGTAGACGCTGCCAGATCAGCCGACGACGGATAAATTGGTGCATAGACCTTGCTCGTATTGTTCAATGAGCGCACCATCTCGGGGCCACTCTCGGAAAACGTGGGGTGACGGCACAACTACGCAAGAGCGCTGATCGGCTTCTCGTGAAATTCGCGGAAGACACCATCAATTGGAATGTGCAGAGAGCCAGCACGCGCTCGACATTGTATTCGCGTGAAACGCATCCTGTAGCAGTATGGCTGGGGTTCAAGGTCCCAAAAGGAACGGATGACCAACTGCATTTGCCCCGCAGTACCCCTGTTAACATCGCCATCCCTCGCTATTATTGGAGCGATTGGAGGCAGGGGACGGCTACATTGCTACTCACTAATATTTCCGAAGGCAAAGGTCACACGTTCCAATCGTGTCGGGTGCGCCAGCCTGCGTCTCAGACCATATCTCCGACGCCGCAATCCCACGGCCGCCGCTCGCCCCCTTACGCCGCCCTGCTCTCCGCCTCGTCCCCGATCACATGCACGCGATTCCGGCCGGCCGCTTTGGCCTGATACAGCGCGGCGTCGGCTTCGGCGAACAGGTCGACGATGCGGCGGCGGTGGGGGCGGCCGATCAGGGCGGCGCCGATCGAGGCGCTGACTTCGATGCGGTGGCCGCTCCAGAACAGCGGACGGTTGAGCATCACGGTGGTTTGCCGCAGCACCTCGGCGATCCGCGCCGGTGTGCTCGGCGCCTGCAGGATGATGGCGAATTCGTCGCCGCCGAGCCGGCCGACCAGGCCGGCGTTGCGGAAGGCGTGCCGCAGCCGCTGCGCGACTTCGCACAGGCAGGCGTCGCCGGCGAGATGGCCGAGCGTGTCGTTGAGCTCCTTGAAGCCGTCGAGGTCGATCAGCACCAGCGCCGACGCGGAGCCGTGATTGAGGCTATCATTGACGACCTCGAGATAGCGGGCCTGGAAGATCGCCCGATTGGCGAGCCCGGTGAGCGGATCGGTTTCGGCCTGCAGGCGCAGGCTGTCGATCGCCTGCCGTTCGGCGGTGACGTCCTGCTTGGCGCCGAAGATCCGGACCGGCCGGCCGCCATCCCGTGCCGCCTGGATCGACAGCCGCATCCAGCGCCGTTCGCCGCGCCATGTTCGGATCTCGGTATCGAGCGTGACCGGGCGGCCGCTGCGGATCACCTCGGCGCGGGCGATCTCCATGTGCCGCCGCGAGTCGTCGACATAGAGGTCGACGATGCTGCTGCGGCGCAGCGGATTGCCCTGCGGATAGCCGAAGATGTCGTAGACGCCACTGGTCCAGCTCAGCCGTTCGGTGGCGAGGTCGCATTCCCAGGCGCCGATGCGCGCGGCCTGAAGAGCCTGATCATACAGCCGCAGCCGCACCTCGTCCGACAAACCCGAAGCAGCAGGGTCTTCCCTCATCGACGATCCGGCAGCAGTCCAAGACTTTATCTGATTACCTGTAACCTAAAGCGAGCCAGTTAATGATCCCTCTATGCCAGCTGCGACCATTTGGCTGCGATGCGCTCAGCACACCGGCTGGACGGCGCAGAAGGCGCGGTTGAAGTGGACCAGCGGCTCGCCGTCGGGCTGCAGGCACGACGACTTCACTTCGCAGAAGAACACCGAATGCTGCCCGACCTCGGTCTCCTGGATGACTTCGCAGTCGAGCACGGCGAGCGCGTCGGCAAGCGCCGGCACGCCGCTGGCCAGCGCGGTCCACTGCTGCGGATCGAACCGGTCCGCGCCCCGCACCTGCGGCGAGGCGAACAATTCGGCGATGCCGGCCTGATCGCGCGACAGGATGTTGATGCTGACACGCCTGGTGACGCTGATGACGCCGCGCGTCCCCGCGCCGCGATTGACGCAGGCGATCAGCGACGGCGGATCCATTGTCAGCGAACACACCGCCGTCATGGTCAGCCCGTGCCACGCGCCGTTGTCGCTGGTCGCCACAATACACACGCCGCCGGCGAGGAGGCGCATGCTCTGCTTGAACAGGTCCGATGAAATCGGTGTTTCGGAGATCATGTCACCTTCCTCGCGCAGCGCGGTCGGCCGCCGCGGCCGACACGACGTCCGACATCGCGTCCGACGCCGCCGGCCTCAGGCGAACGGCGCGGCGCGCGGATTCTCGCCGAGATCGCCGGTGAGCTTGAACTGGCCCATCATGCCCGACACGGTGTCGAAATCGATCACCGCGTGGTGGCACGCCGTGCTGATGTCGCGAAACGCGCGGTAGACCGGGCTGCCTTCGTAGATGCCGGCTGCGCCCGACGCGGCATAGATCCGGTCGATCGCGCGGCGGCACAGCTCGACCACATAGGCTGCATCCCAGCGCATCTGGATGCGGTCCTCGGTCGACATCGGCGCCTGATCGACCGCCATCAGCACGTCGAAGCGCTCGCACATATCCGTCAGCAGCCGCCGCGCCGCGGCGATCTCGGCGCTCGACTCGGCAACGCGCTTCTGCATCGAGGCATTGACGGCCTTGACCACGCCGGCCGGCGTCACGCGCTTGGCGGTGGCTTCGATGAAGGCCTTGAGGCCGCCCTCGGCCATGCCGAGCACCGAGCCCGACAGCATCGCCGGCAGGCCGGAATACACCGACAGCCGATAGGTCGGCGCCTTGGCGTGCGGGCTGAGGCCGAGGAAGGTCGGCTGCGTCGGCACCGCGCGATGCGCCGGGATGAAGGCGTCGGTCACGACCAGATCCTTCGAGCCGGTGCCGCGCATGCCGAGCGTGTGCCAGGTGTCGACGATCTCGACGTCTGCGAGCGGCACCATGACGTGATGGATCAAGTAATCGTCCGGGCCGGGGCTGGCATGACGCGAGCCGACGATGAACCACGGCGAATGATCGCTGCCGCTGCCGAACTGCCAGCGCCCGGTCAGGCGCCAACCGCCCTCGACCGGGGTGAGCACGCCGGCCGGCGCCAGCGAGCCGGCCACGAGGTTGTCGGCGTCGCCCTCATAGACTTCGCGCTGACACTCTTCGGGGAACCGGCCGATGATGTAGTCGTGCGCCACGCACACCATCAGCACCCAGCTCGCCGCCGAGCACACCTTGCCGATCTCCGCGCAGGCCCAGATGTGGGCGCTCGGCGACATTTCGTAGCCGCCGAACTGCCGCGGCGTGATCATGCGGGCGAGGCCGGATTCGCGCAGCGCGTTGGCGGCGTCGTCGGCGAGCCGCCGCTGCTTGTCGCTCTCATGGGTGGTCGCGGCGATACGCGGAAGGATGGAGCGCACCGCAGCCTTGTAATCGAACTCGGAACCGATCGCGTCGGCGTGAGACTTTTCGATGGCGACAGCGCTGTTCATTTCAGATCTCCTGAGCGGGTGATAAGCTTGGCGCCGCAGCGCGACGCGACCTTGGCCACTGTTAGTCTGCGCGTAGCAGCACGATGTCGGCCGCCTTGATGTAAGTCAAATTCATAGTCATAATCTCCTGCATGAGCCGAATTCATGAACACCTCGACCTCAATCTGCTACGCGTGTTCCTGGCGATCTGGGACCTGCGCAGCCTCACCGCGGCGGGCGATCGGCTCGGCCTGACGCAGCCGGCGATCAGCCATGCGCTGCGGCGATTGCGCGAGCGCTTCGGCGATCCGTTGTTCGTGCGCGTGGCCAATCGGATGCTGCCGACCGACGCGGCGGTGCGTCTGCACGAGCCGCTCGATCAGGCGTTCGAGCTGCTCAATCGCACGCTGCAGAGCGGCGTGGTGTTCGATCCACGCATCACCGAGCGCACCTTCCGGGTGGCGATGTCGGATATCGCCGAGGTCTACATCCTGCCGCGCCTGATGAGCGAGTTGTCGCGGATCTCGCCATTCGTGCGTGTCCATGTCGTGCCGCTGCTGCCCGACAGCGTGGTGAGTTCGATGCGGTCCGGCGAGATCGATCTGGCGATCGGCGCCATCAGCGCGCCCGACAAGGACCTGATCAGCATCGACACCTTCAACGATCGCTACATCTGCCTGGTGCGCGCCAACCATCCGATCGCGAAGTCGCGGCTGACACGGTCGAATTTGTCGCGGATGCGTTTCTTCTTCGCCCGGACGACGTCGTCGGTGCATCAGCTCGCCGAGCAATGGCTCGCCGATGAGGACGCGCGCCCGCGCATTGCAGTGCGGGGGCATTTCACCACCGCGCCGGAAATCATCCGCCACTCGGACCTGGCGGCGATCTTCCCGCGGCTGCTCGCGCTGGATCTGCATCGTGCGCGGGATTTCCGATTGCTGGAACTGCCGTTCGAACTGCCGCCGATCGAGGTCCGGGTGCACAGTCATTCCCGCTTCGCGAACGACACCGGCATCAAATGGATGTGCCAGACCAGCGCCGCCCTGCTCAGCCAGGAGAACGACGATCAGCGCCGAACCAAGGAGCGGCGCTGATCGGCGCCGCTGCTTGCTCCGTTACTTGCTCCGTTACTTGCTCCGTTACTTGCGCGGATCGAATTTGGTCGAGAACGCCTCGGCCGGAACGGTGTCGAGATATCCGCCGCCCATCACCTCGTTGGCCATCGCGCCGAAGCGCCGCAGCGCCGCGATGGTGGCGTCGTCCCACTTCGTCGTGTAGTCCGCCAGCACGCGCTCGCGCAACAGCTTCACGGCCGCATCGTCGAGCCCGTATTTCTTGCCATAGGCCTCGAACACCTCGGGATGGGTCTTGACGTAGTCGATCGCTTCCAGCCACGCCTTGTTGAAGTTGGTCAGCGTTTCCGGCTGCGCCTTGATGAAATCGTCGTTGGTCGAGTAGCCGATCCACAGGAAGTCGTCGCCGGTGCCGGCCTTGTAGGCGTCGGCCAGATTGCCGATCGACCGGTACTTGCCTGACGCTTCGAGCTTGGCGGCGAGCGGATCGAACATCACGGCCGCATCGATCTCGCCCTTGTCGAGCAGCGCCGGCAGCAGGCCGGGGCCGGCGAACTGCAGGTCGCCGGTCTTGCCCGGATCGAAGTTATGGAATTTCGACGCGATCACCCGGAACAGTACCGTGGCGGTGCCGGCGGCGCCGGCGAACGAGCCGACCTTCTTGCCCTTGAGATCGGCGATGCTCTTGATCGGCGACGCCGCCGGCACGATGACGTCGACGGTGACGCCGCGGCCGACTGGGAAGATCATCGTCACCGGCATGCCCTTGCCGCGGAACTGCGCGATCGCGGTCCAGCCGCCGAAGCCGACGTCGACATCCTTGCCGCGGATCGCGGTGAACAGACCGTCGAGCGTCGGATAGGCGCGATACTCGGCCGCGAAGCCATATTTTTTGTCGATGCCCTGATCGATCATCGCGCGCGAGCCGATCTCGTTGAGAGACTGCGCGAGGTCGCCGATCCGCACCTTGACCTCAGCGGTGGCAGCACTGGCCGTCGCCAGCATGACGGCGGCGATAACACCAAGTCGAACTAGCATACGGGCTCCATGGGTCGGTGGTTGATATCGACGGTTCAGAGGTTCATGCGGGCAGCAGTGACGCGGTCGAGGTCGTCGACCAGCCTGGCTTGCGGCGCAGGCGCCGGAGGCGCGCTGGCGTCGCGACCAAAACCGTCGCCGAATGCCCGGATCACGTCGCGACTGAGTTCGAACACCGCGGAGTCATCGTAGCTGCGCGGACGCGGGATCGGCACGCGCATCTCCTGCTGGAACGCGCCGCCCGACATCACGAGAATGCGGTCGGCCAGAAAGCAGGCCTCGTAAGCGTTGTGGGTGACGAACACGATGGTCTTGCGGGTTTCTTCCCAGATCGTCAGCAGATCGGTGCGGATCCGCCGCGCGGTGATCTCGTCGAGCCCCGAGAACGGCTCGTCCATCAGCAGTATGCCGGGCTCGACGCACAGGGCGCGCACCAGCGCCAGCCGCTGCGCCATGCCGCCCGAGATCTGGTGCGGATAGTAATCGCGGAATTCCGACAGCCCGGTCATCGCCAGATAGCGCGACTTCAGCTCTTCCCAGCGCGCGGGCGGCACCTTGCAGCTCGACAGCGCGAAGTCGAGATTGCCTTCGGCGGTCAGCCACGGCAGCAGCCGCGGCTCCTGAAACAGATAGCCCACCCGTCCGGCGCTGACGCGGGCCTGGCCCTCGTAGACCTTGTCGAGGCCGGCCAGCACGTTGAGCAGGGTCGACTTGCCGCAGCCCGATGGGCCGAGGATGCACAGGAACTCGCCGGCGCCGACCTCGAGGTCGAGGTTCTTGAGCACGGCCCGCGAATTGCCGTCGCGGTCCTTGAAGGTCTTGCGGAGCGAGGCGACCTGAATTGCGGGCTTCATACTGACAACTTCATACTGAGGGCTTTACACCGAGAGCTTCATACCGAGAGCTTCATACCGAGACTTGGGGGCGCCATGCGAAGATGCGACGTTCGATCGGCTTCAGGACCAACAGCTCGATCATGAGCATGATGATGGTGAACAGCAGAGTCCAGGCGAGCACTTGCCGCATATCGGCGAGCTGGTACCAATAGAACAGCTTGAACCCGACGCCGTTCGGCCGGCCGATCAGCTCGACCAGCACGGTGATCTTCCAGATGATACCGAGGCCGAACCGCGCCGATGCCATCACATAGGGGAAGATCTGCGGCAGCAGCACACGGCGCACGATGTCGGGCCGCGACGCCTCGAACACCCGCGCCATCGCCACCAGCTTGGTATCGACGTTCTTGACGCCCTCCCAGATATTGATGGTAATCGACGGCGCCGCCGTCACGGCAATCGCGATGATCGCCGCGCCCTCGTTCAGCCCGAACCACATGAACGCCATGATGGCGTAGCACAGGCTCGGCACCGTCAGCCCGATCATCACCCAGACGTCGAGCACGGCTTCGGCGCGGCGGTTCAGCCCCATCAGCACGCCGATCGGCACGCCGAGCAGCAGCGCCAGCAGCAGGCCGCCGACGACGCGCAGCATTGTCATCGCCACATCGGTCTCGACCCGGCCGCCGGCGATCTCGCCCCACAACACCTTGGCGGTCTCGACCGGACCCGGGAAGATCTCGGGCGGCAGCGTCAGTGACAGCAATCCCCAGACGATCGCCGCCGCCACGAAGGAAAATACCTTAAGCATGGTGGGACTCCCGGATGATCCGTGCGTCTGGAAGAGTGATCCCGGAGCGGGCAGCGCAGCGGCGGGCGACCTGATCGACCTCCGCGAGCAGCTCGTCCTCGTCGACAGTCTGAACCTTGCGGTCCCGCATCACCAGCGTTCCGTCGATCACGACGTCGCGGACGTCGGCCCCCCGCGCGCTGTAGACGAGCGCCTTCTGCGGATCGAACAGCGGCGACAGATGGGGCTGCCGGGCCTCGAGGGTAATCAGGTCGGCGCGCTTACCGATCTCGATCGAGCCGGTATCGGGCTGTCCGATCGCCCGTGCACCTTCGACCGTCGCCATCCGCAGCGCCCGTGCGGCGGTCAGCGCCTCGGGGTCGTTCGCCGCGGTCTTGGCGGTGGCGCAGGCGTATTTCATGCTCTCGAAAATATCCTGCCCGCAATTCGCCGCGGCGCCATTGGTGGCGAGGCCGCAGGTAATCCCGGCCGTGAGAAACTCGCGGATCGGCGGAAATCCTGTGCCCCAGAACAGCCGGGTCGGCGGATCGAACAGAACGGCGGTGTTGCTCGCCGCCAGCAGCTCGATCTCGTGCGGCGACACGTCCGAACATGCGATCGCCTGGACGTCCGGCCCGAGGCAGCCGACCTCCTCGAGCAACTCCACCTGCCGGATGTCGCGGCCGAAATGCTGCGCGATGATCCGGTTGAATTCCGGCGACTCGGCGACGTGCATGTGCAGCGCGAGGCCATTGTCGCGCGCGATGCGCCGCGTGATGCGAAACCCGGCCTCATCCAGCACCCATGGCAACAGCGGCCCGATCGACAGCCGCAGTCGGCCGCGCTCCGCGCCATGCCAGCGACCGGCGAGCCGCGCGACCCGGGACGCCTGTTCGGCCGCGGTTTCGCAGAAGCGCGGATCGAATGCGCGAGCCTCGGTGGCGCGCGCCACGGTGCCGCGGATACCGCTGTCGCGCATCGCCCGAAACGCCGCATCCTCGACGTCCGAGCTGGCCTGCGGCGGCATGAAGATGTTTTCGACCAGGCTGGTGTTGCCGTTCTTGATGTTCTCGACGCAGCCGAGCAGCTCGGCGACATACAGCGCGTCCTCGTCCATCGCCGCCATCATCGGCATGATGAGATCGAGCCATTCGAGCAGGCGCCGCTCCGGCCCGATGGTCCGGCCGAATGTCATGCACAGATGGGTGTGCGAATTGACGAGGCCCGGTAACACGATCCGCCCGGTCGCATCGATCACGGTATCGCAGCTCGCAGCAGCCGCAGCGGTATAAGTCTCGACCGCGACGATGTCGCGCCCCTCGATCACTACCAGACCATCCTCGATGATCCGGTCCGCACCGTCCATCGTGAGCACCAGCCCGTGCTGAATGGCGGTACGCGTCATCGCGGCTCTCGATGGTGCATCGAGATGCGTGCCGAAGCCAACGCCTGGATGGCAGCACCGGACAAATCGGAAGCTCCGAGGCCGGTAAATACCTCGTAGTTGGTCGCCCGGCGGCTTTGCTTTGCACGGCTCATTGAGAAAAAATGGCCGGCTTGTTGAGCTAAGTCAAATTCATGACAGTAATTCCTTCCATGAAACTCATTCATGGAAGTCAATCCGCTGCACAGTAATTCGCCCGCCTGCTAGTTATTAGTTCATGGCCTGCACAGCGCCCGTGCTGCAGGTGCGAGATATAGATTGCGGTCATCGCGCACGTCGGTGCTCGACCGGCTGCGTCACGCCGACGCAATCGCCGGGGAGACTATCTCGGAAAGCGGAATCTCCCGGCGCCGAGCTGCGCCGGGGCCGGACGATGGCCCCTCGCTGTCAGCGGCGCTTATCGCGCCCGCTCCGGACTCGTCGACAGCCCGATCCGCGCGCCGCGTGGACCTTTGTCCGCGGCGCTGCGGCGGGAGGCGAGCCGCGCCCGTCGCTTCCGCGCCCAGATCACCACACCGGTCACCGACAGCGCCGCGACCACGAGACCCATCGCCGAGATCAGGATGCGGCCCGGCAGGCCGAGGATACGGCCGGAATGCAGCGGGAGCTGCATCTGCACGAAGACGTCGGCGGCGGTGCCGACCCAGGGCAGCCGCTCGCCGATCGGGCGACCGTCCTCGCTGTCGTAGTACAATTGCGCAGGCCCGACGCCGGCGGCGCCGTGCTCCTCGCCGGGCTTGAAGAACTGCGCGGCGAACACGCCGTGGGCCGGACCGTAGAACAGCGAGCCGAGCGGCTCGGTGAAGCCGCGCGCCTTGGCGTCGGCGCTGGCGCGCTCGGCGATCTGGGCAAACGTCATCTTCGGCTCGATCGGATCGTCGAGGCTGCGATACGGCCGCTGCTCGAACGGGGTCGGCGTGTAGTTCGACACCGTCTTCATCAGCGGCGAAAACACCTCGAAATACAGATTGAGCGAAAACGCCGTGAACGCGACCACGAACAGCACCGCCCAGGTCCACAGGCTGAAGGCGCGGTGAATGTCGAAATTGATCCGGTAGGCGCTGCCCGATGTCTTGATCTTCCAGGCCGGCGCCCAGCGCGCCCAGAACCCCTTGCCGAGTTCGCGTTTCACCGCAGGCGCCTGTCCGGCGCGCAGCAGCCGGCGCGCCGGCAGCGTCAGATAGAAGCCGACGAAGCAATCGATCGTCCAGATGATCGCGATGATGCCGAGCAGCCGCGCACCCCAGCGGTCGCTGCCCCAGAATTCGGGGACGTGCATGGTGTAGTGCAGCTTGTACAGAAACGAGACGAAGTTCTCGCGATTGACCGGCCACACCGCGCCCCAATAGCGGCGGCCGAGTTCGGCCCCTGTGTTGGGGTCGAGGAAGATCTGGTTGTAGTCGAGCGTATAGCGCTTGCCGGTGGCCGGATCGATCCGCGGCTGCACGAAGAACGCCAGCGAGTGGCCCGGCTCAGGCGTCATTGGGAAAAAGATGACGCGCGCGCGCGGATCGCGCTGCTCGATCTGCTTGGCGAGGTCGACCGAGGGGATTGCCGGCCCCGAACTCGACACGTCGAACAGCCTGGAGTTCAGCGTCTCGTCGATCTCGTGATCCCACGAGATCACCGCGCCGGTGACGCCCGAGAAGAACAGGAAAGCCGCGGTCAGCAGCCCGGCCCAGCGATGCAGACGCCCGAACGCTGCCCTCATGCGACGCTCCGCAGTACGGATCGCGCATCGAGCGTGAGGGCGATCGACAGAAGGCTGGTTTGGGTCATGGCGCGTGGTCGCTGGGTCAGAGCCGGTTTGACCCGCTCTACCCCGTCGCGCCGCAGATTGCAGGGCTGCGCGCTTGGAATCGTTTCAAACTGGGCACGCGCTGAAAGGCGCGTGCTGCGTCTTAAGGGTTCTCAGGCCGCGTTGCGACATCGTGCCTCGGCCGACCTCGCGGGTCACAGGACCATCAGGCCGACCAGCGGTCTTCCTCCTCGCGATGCGCCTGCTCGTTCAGCCGCTGCGCAATGTCTTCGGCGATCTTCTTGGATTTCGCCTCGGCGATCTTTTCGCCGTCCTGGGTTTTCAGCTCGGTCCGCTCGGCATGAACCGGGAAGTCATCGGGCTCGAGTTTGTCTCCTTTGATCTCGTCGGGCATCGCTCGTCCTCCGCCTTGGCTTGTCGTTGTAGGGAACAACGTTCGTGCGCCCCAATGGTGCCACCTTTGCACAGCGCCAGTTTTGTCCACATAGTGGACGAATATTGCGTCGTATTGATAATAATTGGACATCGCGTCGATCGTCTTCATAATGCGCTCATGCTTGAAGACACCCCGCCTCATCTCACCGCTGCGCCGACCCTGACCGCCGCCATGCTGGCGGACAGCGCCGGCGACGCTGCGTTCGCCACCACGCTCGCGAAGGGCCTGATCGTGCTCGAAGCGTTCGATGCCGCGGCGCCGCTGCTCGGCAATATGCAGATCTCGGCCCGCACCGGCATTCCGCGGCCGACGGTGGCGCGGCTGACCCACACGCTCGCGGAGCTCGGCTACCTGCGCTACGACCCGGCGCTGTCGAAATACGGCCTCGGCACCCGCGCGCTGCGGATCGTCCGCCCGCTGCTCGCCGACATGCCGTTCCGCCAATTGGCGCGGCCGCTGATGCATGACCTCGCCGTCAGCGTCCGCGGCACGGTATCGATCGGCCTGCTCGACGGCCCGTCGATCATCTATGTCGAGACCGCGCGCTCCGGCGACGTCGGCCCGCACAGCCCGGACATCGGCCTGCCGATCCCGGTCGTTCGCACCGCGATGGGCCGCGCCGCCGCGGCGCTGCTGCCGGACGACGAAGCCGGCGCGCTGGCGGCGCAACTCGCCGCATCCGACGCGGCGATGTGGGAGAGCTACGCGGAGCTGTATCGCGCCGGCCTGACCCAATGCGCCGAGCGCGGCTTCTGCACGTGCTTCGGCGAATACATGCCGGCGATCCACGCGGTCGCGGCGCCGCTGTTTCGCGCCAAGTCGCTGCAGCGGACCTTCGCGATCAATTGCGGCATCCCCGAATTTCGCCTGCAGCCGGGCCAGCTCGAGGCCGAGATCGGCCCGCGGCTGCGCGCGCTGGCCGCCAGCATCCGCGCGCTGGTCGGCGAGGCCGAGCCGGTGATCCCGCCCCGAAAGGACGAGCCCGCCTGAACCGCGCGCCGCTCAGGCGATCGCACACCTTCAGGTCCGCCAGCCCAACGAGCGGACCGGAGCAACCAAGGAGGACGACATGCCCCTGACCCGACGCACGCTGCTGGCCTCGGCGGCCGCATTCGCCGCCGCACCAGCTCTGCCGGCCCTCGCCAATGCCGAATGGCCGACGCGGCTGGTGCGCATGATATCGCCCTACGGCGCCGGCGGCGCCAACGACATCTCGCTGCGGATCTTCAACGAGTTCTTCGAGCGCGAGCTGAAGCAGCAGTTCATCGTCGAGAACAAGCCCGGCGCCGGCACCCGCATCGCCAACGAGGTGGTCGCCAAGGCCGCGCCTGACGGCAGCACTTTCCTGTATGTCGCGGCGCCCTACGCTACCGCGGAGGCGCTGTTCGGCAAGCTCGGCTACGACCGCAAGGACCTCGCGCCGGTCGCGATGGCGGTGACGGCGCCGATCTTCCTGATGATCAACGCCAAGTCCGAGTACAAGACGCTGCCGGAACTGATCGCCTACGGCAAGGCGCAGAAGGACGGGCTGACCTTCGCGTCCCCGGGCCCCGGCTCGCAGCCGCATCTCGCCGCCGAACTGCTGTTCAAGACCGCCGGCGTCAAGGGCCTCAACATCCCGTTCCGCGGCGACTCCGCCTCGTACACCGAGCTGCTCGCCGGCCGGGTCGATGCGACCTTCACGGCGATCAGTTCGGCGCTGCCGCACATCCAGGCCGGCAATTTCCGCGTGCTCGGCGTCGCCTCCGCGACGCGCAGCACGATCTATCCGGACGCGCCGACGCTGGTCGAGCAGGGCTTCCCGCAGATCGTCGCGGCCGGCTGGTACGGCTTCATGGCGCCGGCCGCGACGCCGGCGCCGATCGTCGCCAAGCTGCAGGACACCGTGCTGCGCGCGCTGCAGGACCCCACCGTCAAGCAGAAGCTGCTCGATCAGGGCCTCGAAGCCAGCGGCCGGCCCGGCGCCGCGTTCGCAGCCTTCATCGACGAAGAAACCGCCAAATGGAGCAAGGTGATCGAGGAGGCCGGGCTGAAGGGACAGCCATAGGCCGCCGCGCCGGCGGCCACGATGCGACGATCGAAAGACAAAAACCAACGAGGAACGTCATGAGGACACTGATCGCCGGCCTCGCCGCCGCGATGGCCATCGCCTGCGCGGCTCCGTCCGCCCACGCCCAGAAGAAGTACGATGCGGGCGCCACCGACGCCGAGATCAAGGTCGGCCAGACCGTGCCGCTGTCCGGCCCGGCGTCGGCCTATTCGTCGATCGCCAAGACCCAGGCCGCCTACATGCGGATGGTCAACGACCAGGGTGGCGTCAATGGCCGCAAGATCAACCTGATCCAGTACGACGACGCCTACTCGCCGCCCAAGACGGTCGAGCAGGTGCGCAGGCTGGTCGAGGGCGACGAGGTGCTGCTGACCTTCCAGATCATCGGCACCGCGCCCAACGCCGCGGTGCTGAAATATCTGAACGCCAAGAAGGTGCCGCAGCTGTTCGCCGCCACCGGCGCGGCGCGCTTCACCGATCCGAAGAACTTCCCTTGGACGATGGGCTTCAACCCGAGCTACTTCGTCGAAGGCCGGATCTACGGTCAGTTTATTCTGAAGGAGCATCCGAACGCCAAGGTCGGCGTGCTGTGGCAGAACGACGACCTCGGCAAGGACTATCTGGCCGGCATCAAGGCCGGGCTCGGCGACAAGGCCGCCAGCATGATCGTCGCCGAAGCGTCCTACGAACTGTCCGAACCGACCATCGACTCGCAGATCCTCAAGATCCGCGACTCCGGCGCCGACCTGCTGTTCAGCGCCGCGACGCCGAAGCAGGCCGCGCAGGCCATCAAGAAGCTGCACGAAATCGGCTGGCACCCCATCCACATCATCGACATCAACGCCGGCTCGATCGGCGCGGTGCTGAAGCCGGCCGGCCTCGACGCCTCCAAGGGCGTGATCAGCGTCGGCTACGTCAAGGAGCCGGACGATCCGCAATGGGCGAACGATGCGGGCAACAAACGCTATCTCGACTTCATGGCGAAATACTATCCGGACGGCGACCGCAATTCGAGCTTCAACGTCTACGGCTACATCACCGCGCAGCTGCTGGCGCAGGTGCTGAAGCAGTGCGGCGACGACCTGACGCGCGAGAACGTCATGCGCCAGGCCAGCAACCTCACCAATGTCCCACTCGACATGCTGCTGCCCGGCATCTCGGTCACCACCACGCCGACCGACTACCGCGTCAACAAGCAATTCCAGATGGCCAAGTTCGACGGCCAGAAATGGGAACGCTACGGCGACATCATCACCGACCAGGCGAAGGAGTAGCGTAGCCCCTCCCCAAGCACGACGCGCCTCCTCTCCCGCTCGCGGGAGAGTTCAGGCCGTGCCTAACCACGCGCACACCGCCTCGGGCATCGCGTGGACCTCGCCCGGAAACGGCCCCGTCGCGAATCCGACATGGCCGCCGTCGTTCGGCTGCACCAACTTGACGTCGTCGCCGACCTGATGCGGCGCCGGCAGCGCGGCGCCGGGGACGAACGGATCGTTGCGCGCATTCAACACCAGCGCCGGCACGCGGATCCTGTGCAGATGCGGCTTCGACGACGCCCGCGTCCAGTAATCGTCGACATCGGCAAAGCCGTGCAGCGGCGCCGTGAAGGCGTCGTCGAAGGCGCGCAGCGTGGTCGCCTCGAGCATCCGGTCGCGATCGAACAGGCCGGGATGCTGCCGCCATTTCGCCAGCGCACGTGGCTTCATGGTGCGCAGGAAATTGCGGGTGTAGATCCGCCGATTGAGGCCGGAGTCGATCGCGGCGCCGGCGGCGAGCAGATCGAGCGGCGCCGAGATCGCCGCCACCGCGCGCACCGTCTGCGCCGCGCCGTCTCCCGCCTCCTCGGTCCAGCGCAGCAGCGCATTGCCGCCGAGCGAGACGCCGGCGGCGATCACCGGCGCACCGGCGCGCTCGCGCAGCCGGCCGAGCATCCAGCCGATTTCCTCGAAGTCGCCGGAGTGATAGGAGCGCGGCGCCAGATTGGGCTCGCCCGAGCAGCCACGGAAATGCGGAACGCTGAACCGCCAGCCGCGCGCCTGTGCGGCCTTCGCGAAGGCGATCGCGTAGCTGCTCGACGACGAGCCTTCGAGCCCGTGAAACAGAACCAGCCACGGTGCGCCGGCCGGCCCCGCGAGGTGATCGACGTCGATGAAATCGCCGTCCGGCGCCTGCCAGCGCTCGCGATCCAGCCGCAGCGCGTCGGACCGCCGCGGCCTGGCGAACAGCGCCGGCCAGATCGTCTGCAGATGGCCACCCGGCAGCCACCACGGCGCTCGGTAATCGCCCAGAACGTCGCGCATCAAATCCCCTACTCCGCCGCCACCTCGCGCCGCAGCCAGCCGAGATATTTGTCGGCGCCGGCTGTCACCGGCAGCTGAATGATCTCCGGCGTGTCGTAGCTGTGCAGCGAGACGATCAGATCGCGCAATGCGGCGAATCTCTCCGGCATGGTCTTGAACAGCAGCAACTGCTCTGCGTCGCTGGTGATCTTGCCGTCCCACCAATAGTGACTGGTGATCGCCTGGATCTGGACGCAGGCGGCGAGCCGGGCTTCGAGCGTTGCGACCGCTAATCGTTCCGCTTCTTCCTTGCTGGGCGCCGTGACCATCACCACGCAGGCGTCGGCCTGATCCATCACCGTCATGCTCCTTATGGCCTAGGTCCCGTGCGTTGCGCGCGGGCTTGGTTGTTTGCTAACGCAGCCCGATCCGCAGTTCCGCTCAGGAGGCCGTCATGCCGATCTACGGCTATGTCTGTAACAAATGCGGGCACCGCTTCGAAACGCTGCTGTACGCGAACGAGACCGCGAACTGCCCGTCCTGCCAGAGCACCGACCTCGACCAGCAGCTGTCGCTGATCGCCAAACCGGCCAAGGCCGGCCCGGACGTGCCGATGTGCGACGGCGCCGGCGGCTGCGGCCGCTGCTCGCCCGATCTGTGCGCCTGATCCGCGACCTTGCGGCGCTTTGCCTGAAGGAACGAACCCGCGTCCGTCGCCGTTCTGCCCGCTGACCTCTCACTCTCCAAAGGCAGCGAAGCATTATGGCGCAGATCACCCGCGTTTTCGAAAATCCTGGCCGCGCCCAGGCCGCGCTCGGCGAATTGAAGGCGCAAGGCTTTGCGGATGCCGAACTGACGCCGATCGCCGAGCAGCGCGGCCGCAGCCTGCTGCGGGTGGACGCGCCGTTCGGCACCGCCCTCAAGGTCGAAGCCATTCTGAAGCGCCATGCCAATGGCGGTGCGCCGGCCAAGCCTGAGCCGGTGGCCGCGCCGGCCGCTGCGCCCCCCGCCGCAGAGCCGCAACCCGTCCCGCGGACGCAAACCGCGCCGGCCTCGACCGCCCCAGCCAAGACCGTTGGCGCCAAGACCGCCGCGCCGGCTCGCAGCGGCTCGCACGACGGCGTCAGGAGCGGTCCGCGCACCCTGTCGCAGCTGCTCGGCATTCCCGAACTGATTGATTCGGATACGTTCTTCTCGGGCTTCCCGCTACTGATCCGGCCGACGCCGAAGCTGACGGGTGATTCGACCAAGCGCAGCTGATGCTGCCTAGCCTCTCCCGCCAGCGGGAGAGGTCGGATCGCATAGCGATAGGGTTGAGGGCACTCCGCTTCTTGGATCGCGGATTCAATGCCTGAGGCGCCCTCACCCCAGCCCTCTCCCGCAGGCGGGAGATGGGGTGCGCGGGGCTGCGGCTCGGCAGTCCCTCGATTGCTATTGCAAGAAATTCAGCCGCGACGCGAGCTACTCCGCCTTCTCCGTCGTCCGCGTAGTGCCGCGGCGCGCGGCTGAGGCGCTGGCGCCGGCTTCGCTGCAGGGGATCGGGGTCCAGCTCCCGTCCGGGGCCTTCATATAAGATGTGCAGCCGTTCGAGGTCGCTTCGCTGGCGTTGCGTTGCTGGCCCTGATTGTTGGCCAGCGTCGGCGCCGACAGCAGCGTCGTTGCCGCAAGGGTCGCGATGCCTAAGATCTGAATGCGGGAAGATGTCATGTCCGGTCCTCCTTTGTCGGAACGGGCCGGACTATTCCGACAAATTGTGACAACTTCTTGCAAATGTGGCGCGCCAAAGACGTCTTGCTTAATGGCTGTTAAAAAGCCACCCGCATGCGTACGGATGCGTACTTATCAAGGTCAGCGATACAGCACGCCGCGTCCGGCTGACGTCCGATCCTGCCAGTTGAAGCGCACCAGCTCCGGGTCGACATGCTCCTCGACCGGCCAGCCGACGCACAGATAGGCGATGAACTTCCAGTCCTCCGGCACGTCGAGATCGGCGGTCGCGGCTTGCGGATCGAGGATCGACACCCAGCCGACGCCGAGGCCGAGCGCGCGGGCCGCCAGCCAGAACGTCTCGATCATCGCCACCACCGAATAGTCCAGCGCTTCCGGCATGGTCTGGCGTCCGACGCCGAGCCCCTGCGGCGTGGCGCGGTCGCAGAACAGCGCGAACTGCCGCGGCGCGACGTCGATGCCCTCGAGCTTGAGCTGCGCGTACTGGACCGCGCGCTCGCCCCGATAGGCGCTCGCCGCCATTTCGTTGCAGCGGATGAAATTGCCGCGGATCCTGGCCCGCATCGCCGCGCTGTCGACGCTGACCCAGCGCCACGGCTGGCTGTTGCCGACCGAGGGCGCCAGCTGGGCGAGATCGAGCAGGTGCTCGATCAGGGCCGAATCCACCGGATCCGGCTTGAAGCGGCGAACGTCGCGCCGCCACGCGATCAGCTCGGCGAATCTCTGCTGGAATGCCGCGTCGAACACTGGCGGCCTGGGCTGAACATGGGCTTGGTCACCGTTGCGAGGCTCGGCCATCTGGCTCTCCCGATCGATCTACAGCTTACCGGCCAGAACGTCGGACAAATCGGCCACGTCGGTCATCAGACGCGCGGCGGCGCGCAGCAGCGGCACCGCCAGGATCGCGCCCGTGCCCTCGCCGAGCCGCAGGTCGAGATCGAGCAGCGGCCGCGCCTGCAGCGCCGTGAGTGCGAGGTCGTGGCCGCGCTCGGCCGAGCGATGCGCGAACACGCAGTAATCGCGCGCGGCGGGGACGAGCCGCGCCGCCAGCAGCGCCGCCGCGGTGGCGATGAAGCCGTCGATGATCACCGGCCGGCGTTGCGACGCCGCGCCCAGCACGGCGCCCGCCATCATGGCGATCTCCAGCCCGCCGAATTCGCACAGCACCTCGAACGGCTCGGTCGCGGCGCTGCGAGCGGCCGCCATCTCGATCGCCGCACGCTTCTTGGCCATGCCGGGCGCGTCCTGCCCGGCGCCGACGCCGATGCAGGCATCGAGCGGCGCCGGCGCCAGCCGGTGCAGCAGCAGCGACGACGATGCGGTGTTGCCGATGCCCATCTCGCCGAGCGCGATGACGTCGGCGCCCGCCTTGATCTCGGCGATCGCCAGCTCGGCCCCGCGGCTCAGCGCCAGCGCCGCCTCATCCGGCGTCATCGCCGGCTCGCGCGCCGCATTCCCGGTGCCCATCCGCACCTTGGCGTCGATCAGATCGGGATGCTTCGGCAGTTCGGCCGCGACGCCGGCGTCGATCACCCTGACATCAACATGGCTGCCGGCCGCGAAGGCGTTGGCGCAGGCCTTGCCGGCCAGATAGGTCATCACCATCGCCACCGTGACGGCGGATGGATATTGCGACACGCCCTCGGCGGTGAGGCCATGATCGCCGGCGAACACCATCAGCACCGCGTTGTCGCAGCACGGCTCCGCCGGCTGACGCATCGCGCCGAGCGCGACTGCCAGATCCTCGATGCGGCCGAGCGAACCGGGCGGCTTGGCCTTGCCGTCGATCCGGGCGCGCAGCCCCGCTTCCAGCGCGCGGTCCACCGGCACGATCGTCGGCGGCTGCCAGGCAACGAGTGTATCGATCGGCATCGTCGGTCCCTGCTATGCGTGAACCTGCGCAAGTGACGGAAGTCGGCAGCGACGTCAACTCCACCTTCCGCGCGGTTGACCCAGGCGGTGGCCGCAGATACCGTGACCGGTGATGGTCCTTCCGCATGGAAGGTGAAAAGGGAATCCGGTGCGGGCGACGTTTGATCGCTCCAATCCCGGTGCTGCCCCCGCAACTGTAAGCGACGAGCCCGCGCCTCTGCCACTGGGACATTCCTGACAACGGGATCCTGGGAAGGCGGCGACAGGGCAACGACTCGCGAGCCAGGAGACCTGCCATCGGCAACAGTGCTTTGGAGGCGTCGGGGCGGGGTGCACCGGACGGAAAGCAGCACGGTGGCGCATCGCGCGTCACCTCGCGCGATCCGACAAAGCTCGAAGCTGTCAGGCGCCGACGGCGCAGCCGCGAGCGAGGGCATGGATCACCGCCCCACCGATCAATCGAAGAGCACGCCATCTGCCGGCGACGCTGTGGCATCGCCGCAGCCGACCGGCCCGGTGGTGATCAGCGTTTGCGTCTCCTGCAAATCGGCCGACGGCCTCAATGCCGGCGCGCCGATGCTGGAGGCGATGCGTGCCGCGCTGGCCGACGCCGCCGACGTCCAGGTGCGGCCGGTGCAGTGCCTCAGCGTCTGCAAGCGCCCCACCACCGTCGCGGTGACAAGCGCGGATGGCTACAGCTTCGTGTTCGGCGATCTTGTCCCGGAGACGGCCGCGGAGGCCATCGCGTCGTTCGCCGCGTCCTATCGCGATAGTCCCTACGGCCTGGTGCCGTGGCGGCAGCGCGCCGAGGTGCTGCGCAAGGGCATGGTGACACGGCTGCCGCCGCTCGGCTGGTCGCCCGACGATGGCCGCGCACCGACATGACCGCGCTGGTCTCCACGCTGGTGCTCGGCGGTGCGCGCTCCGGCAAATCGGTGTTCGGCGAAAAGCTGGTGCTCGGCAGCGGCCTCTCCAAGATCTATCTCGCCACCGCGACGCGCAGCGACGGCGAGATGACCGAGCGCATCGCGCATCACCGCAGTCGCCGCGCCTTTTCCGGCTGGACCACCGTCGAGGAGCCGCTGGCGCTGGTCGATGCGCTGACGCGCGAAGCCGGCCGCGGCCGCGCCGTGCTGGTCGACTGCCTGACGCTGTGGCTGTTCAACCTGATGGAAGCCGGCCGCGATCCTGAAGTCGAAGCCAAGCGGCTGACCCGCTATCTCGGCGTCGCCACCGCGCCGATCGTGCTCGTCTCCAACGAAGTCGGCTTCGGCCTGGTGCCGGAAACGCCGCTCGGCCGCGCTTTCCGCGACGCGCAGGGCCGCCTCAATCAGATCGTCGCCGCCACCGTCCCTCAAGTCGTGTTCGTCGCCGCGGGCCTGCCGCTGTGGCTAAAGCGTTCGAATCCGGAGACCCCATCATGACGAACCGTATCCCCGTCACCGTGCTGACCGGCTTTCTCGGCGCCGGCAAGACCACGCTGCTGCGCGAACTGCTGACTCAATCGAACGGCCGCCGCATCGCGGTGATCGTCAACGAATTCGGCGACGCCGGCTTCGACGGATCGCTGGTCGAGGATTGCGGCGACGCCGCCTGCGCGCCCGACGACATCGTCGAACTCACCAATGGCTGCATCTGCTGCACGGTGGCGGACGACTTCATTCCGACCATGGAGAAGCTGCTGAACCGCGACCGCCCGCTCGACGCCATCGTGATCGAGACCTCGGGGCTCGCACTGCCGCAGCCGCTACTGAAGGCCTTCGCCTGGCCGGCGGTGAAGACCCGCGCCACCGCAGACGGCGTCGTCACCGTGGTGGATGCGCTGGCGCTCAGCGAAGGCCGCATCCCGCTCGACGACGATGCCACCAAGGCCAAGCGCGACGTCACCCATGACGATCCGGTCGAGGAAGTGTTCGAGGATCAGCTCGCCTGCGCCGATCTCGTGGTGCTGTCGAAGAGCGACCTGGTGGCGCCCGATCTGCTCGACGCGCTGGAAGCAAAACTCGCGGCGCGGCTGCGGCCGAACGTCCGCATCGTGCGCTCGCACGGCGCGCTGGCGCCGTCGGTGCTGATCGGCCTCGGCTCCGCCGCCGAGGATGACCTGGCGGCCCGCATCGGCCACCACCCCGAGGGCGTCGAACACGACCACGACGATTTCGACTCCATCGTGGTGACGCCGCAACCGGCCGACACGCTCGACGCGATGCGCAGCCGTGTCGATGCGGCGCTCGGGCTCGACGGCGTGCTCCGCGTCAAGGGCCACGGCCGGATCGCCGGCAAGCCGGCCGCGGTGGTGGTGCAGGCCGTCGGCACCCGAATCGACCTCGCCTTCGCCCGCCCCGACGCCGCCCGCGCCGACCATCTGGTGGTGATCGGCCTCAAAGGCTTCGACGCCGACGCCGCCCGCCGCGCGCTGGTCGGTGCCTGACACGATGATAAGTCCTCGCGTTCGTCATCCTGAGGTGCACGCCGACTTCGGCGTGCCTCGAAGGATGGCGGGGGCACGGACTCGCGGCCATCCTTCGAGGCGCGCACTTGCGTGCGCGCACCTCAGGATGACGCTGATATGCGTTGAAACGACGAGGTGCATCCCATGCACCTGAAGCTCGACGCCACGGCGAGTATCGACGACGGCGACGTCGCGCGCGACCTCGGGCAGGAGACGGCCGAGATCGTCGTGCTGTCGGCGGCCGACACCGACCTCGCCGCCTTCGCGGCGGCGCGTGCCGAACTCCCCGATGACTTCCCGAGCCTGCGCCTGACCAATCTGCTGGCGCTCGGCCATCCGGCGTCGGTCGATCTCTATGTCGAACGCACGCTCGCCAAGGCGCGGATCGTGATCCTGCGGATGCTGGGCGGCGAAGCCTATTGGCCGCACGGCGTCGAGAGCCTGCGCCGCGATGCATTCGCGCGCGGCGCGCTGTTCGTCTGCATCCCGGGCGAGATGTACTGGAACGCAGACCTCGCGGCGCGCGGCAATGCCGATATCGACGACGCCCACGCGCTGTGGCGCTACTGCACCGAAGGCGGCGTCGACAATCTGCGGCTGGCGCTGCGCTACGCCGCCTGGATGATCCTGCGCGACGACCCGCCGCCGCCGCCGCGGCCGATGCCGGCCGCCGGCTTCTGGCCCGACGAGCCGCCCACCGCAAAGCGCAGCCGGGCGCTGATCATCTTCTACCGGGCGCTGATGGCGAGCGGCGACACCGCGGCGATCGCGGCACTACGCGCCGCGCTGGAGGCGCGCGGCCTCGATGCAGCGTGCCTCTACGTCACCAGCCTGAAGGATGCGCGCTCGATCGCGTTCCTGCGAAGCGCAATCGCGGCCGATCCGCCCGATGTGATCCTCAACGCGACCGCGTTCGCCACCGCGACCGCCGCGGACGAGGCCGGCATCCTCGCCGCCGCCGATTGCCCGATCCTGCAGATTGCGCAGGCCGGCGTCAGCCGCGAGAACTGGGAGCAATCCAGCCGCGGCCTCAACCCGCGCGATCTGGCGATGCATGTGGTGTTGCCGGAAGTCGACGGCCGCATCTTCGCCGGCGCGGTCGCGTTCAAGCAGCGCGGCGGCGACGACGGCAACTACGCGCCGACAGTGTATCAACCGCTGGACGACCGGATCGACGCCGCGGCCGATCTCGCCAAGGCATGGGTGCGGCTGCGCCGGCTGCCGATCCGCAAGCGGCGCGTCGGAATCGTGCTGGCCAACTATCCGAACCGCGACGGCCGGCTCGGCAACGGCGTCGGCCTCGACACCCCGCAATCCCTGCAGGACCTGCTCTACGCGCTGCGCGAAGAGGGCTACACCACCGGCGCGCTGCCGTCCGACACCGCCGAGCTGATGCAGACGCTGCAGAACGGACCGACCAACGAACTCGGCGCGCGCGAGCAGCGCAGCGGCGGCGTGAGCTGGCCGGTCGCCGACTATAAGGCCGCGTTCGCGACGCTGCCCGACGCCGTGCGCCGCGCGGTCGAGACGCGCTGGGGCAGGCCGGAGGCCGATCCGCATGTGGCCGATGGCTGCTTCCGGTTGGCGCTGCATCGCTTCGGCGCCATCCTGGTCGGCGTGCAGCCGGCGCGTGGCTACAATATCGATCCGAAATCGAGCTTCCACGATCCTGACCTGCCGCCGCCGCATCATTATCTGGCGTTCTATCTGTGGCTGCGGCGCGGCTTCGACGCTCATGCGGTGATCCATCTCGGCAAGCACGGCAATCTCGAATGGCTGCCGGGCAAGAGCGCCGGGCTGTCGCGCGACTGTTTCCCGAGTGCGCTGCTCGGCCCGCTGCCGCATCTGTATCCGTTCATCGTCAACGATCCCGGCGAAGGCATCCAGGCCAAGCGCCGCACCGCCGCGGTGATCGTCGATCATCTGACGCCGCCGCTGACGCGCGCCGAGCTGCACGACGAGATGGCGCGGCTGGAAGGCCTGGTCGACGAATACGCGCTCGCGGCCGACCTCGACCCGAAGCGCGCCGACGCCATCGCCGAAGACATCCTGTCGCTGGCGCGCGCGACGCGGCTCGACGCCGATGTGGCGATCGATCGCGGCACGCCGACACTGGATGCGCTGCGCGCGATCGACGCGCATCTGTGCGACCTCAAGGAAATGCAGATCCGCGACGGCCTGCACATCTTCGGCCGCACGCCGAAGCCGGCGCAGCGCGACGACCTGCTGGTGTCGATCGCACGGCTGCCGCGCTCCGACCTGAAGCCGCAGGACGCTTCGCTGCACCGGGCTTTGGCGCTGGATCTCGGACTCACCGATGCAACCGGCGGCCCGTTCGATCCGCTGACCCGCGACCTCGCCGCCGACTACACCGGCCCCCGCCCGGCGCTGCTCGCCGCGCTGAGCGACGGCCTATGGCGCACCACCGGCGACACAGTCGAACGCATCGAGTTACTTGCATCTCGCCTGGTCTCGGCTCTCCCCCGAGCACGGCCCACCCCTCTCCCCTTGTGGGAGAGGGTGGCACCGACGCAGTCGGTGCCGGGTGAGGGGTTGGCCGCAGACCGTGCGCTCGATTTGTTAGCAGTTCGCGCGGCGCCCCCTCACCCGGCGCGGACGATGTCCGCGCCACCCTCTCCCACGAGGGGAGAGGGTGAAGAGGCGTGCTGGCCCCACACCCAGCCCGTGCTCGACTGGATCGCCGCCTCGCTCCGCCCGGCGATCGAAATCTCCGGCGATGCCGAGCGCGCGGCGCTGCTGCGCGGCCTCGGCGGGCGCTTCGTGCGGCCCGGCCCCTCGGGCGCGCCCACCCGCGGGCGCCCCGATGTCCTGCCGACCGGGCGCAATTTCTTCGCGGTCGATGTCCGCGCCGTGCCGACGCCGTCGGCGTGGCGGATCGGCGCGCTCGCGGCCGAACGGCTGGTCGAATCCTATTGGCAGAACGAAGGCGAGTGGCCGCGCTCGGTCGCGCTGTCGGCGTGGGGCACCGCGAACATGCGCACCGGCGGCGACGACGTCGCCCAGGCGCTGGCGCTGATCGGCGCGCGCCCGACCTGGGAGGATGCCACTGGCCGCGTCACCGGCTTCGCCATCGTGCCGCTATCCGACTTGAAGCGCCCGCGCGTCGACGTCACCTTCCGGGTTTCCGGCCTGTTTCGCGACGCCTTCCCGGTGCAGATGGACCTGATCGCCAGCGCAGTCGCGGCTATCGCCGCGCTGGACGAGCCCGACGATGCCAATCCGATCGCCGCGCATGTCCGCGCCCGCGCCGACGAGCTGATCAAGGCCGGGCACGCCCCCGAGCGCGCGCGGCAGCAGGCGGCCGACCGCGTGTTCGGCGCCAAGCCCGGCGCCTATGGGGCAGGCTTGCAGGCGCTGATCGACGATGGCGGCTGGCAGACCCGGGGCGATCTCGCCGACGCGTATCTGGCCTGGGGCGGCTACGCTTACGGGTCCGGCCGCGACGGCGCGGAGGCCCGCGACGGCTTCGCGGCGCGGCTGCAGACCACGCAGCTCGTCGCGCAGGCGCAGGACAATCGCGAGCACGACATCCTCGATTCCGACGATTACTACCAGTTCATCGGCGGCCTCGCCGCGACGATCGAGACGCTGAGCGGCGCGGCGCCGCGCATCGCCCATGTCGACACCTCGCGGCCCGAGGCGCCGCTGCCGCGGACGCTGGCGCACGAAATCTCCCGCGTGGTGCGCGGCCGCGCCGCCAATCCGAAATGGATCGCGGGCGTAATGCGGCACGGCTACAAGGGCGCGTTCGAGATCGCCGCCACGGTCGACTATCTGTTCGGCTTCGCCGCCTCGACCGACGCCGTCGGCCCGCATCATTTCGATCAGCTGTTCGCCGCCTATCTCGAGGACGAGACGGTGCGCGACTTTCTGCAGGACGCCAATCCGGCGGCGCTGCGTGACATCGCCGAGCGTTTCGCCGAAGCGATCCGCCGCGAGCTGTGGACGCCGCGCTCCAACCGCGCCGCCGACCTGCTCGCAGAACTCACGACGCACAAGGAAATCGCATGACCGACGCCGCGCAAGGCCGCGACGACAACACGCGCCACGCCGAGAAAGCCAAGAAGCGCAAGGCCGCACACGACAAGAAGCTGGAGGGCATGACCGATCAGAAGGGCCTGCTGATCGTTCACACCGGCACCGGCAAGGGCAAGACCTCGGCCGCGCTCGGCATGGTATTTCGCCATATCGGCCACGACATGCCGGTCGGCGTGGTGCATTTCACCAAATCGGAGAAGTGGAACACTGGCGAGGCCAAGCTGCTGGCGAAATTTCCCGATCTGGTAACGCTGCACATCATGGGGGAAGGCTTCACCTGGGAAACCCAGGACCGCGAACGCGATGTCGCCGCCGCCCGCGCCGGCTGGGAACGCGCCAAGGAGTTGATCCGCGACGACCGCCATCGCATGGTGCTGCTCGACGAACTCAACATCGTGCTGCGCTACGACTACCTGCCGATCTCCGAAGTGATCGCCTTCCTGCTCGACGAGAAGCCGGCCGACAAGCACGTCGTCATCACCGGCCGCAACGCCAACCCGGCCCTGATCGACATCGCCGACCTGGTGACCGAGATGACCCTGGTGAAACACCCGTTCCGCAGCGGCGTGAAGGCGCAGAAGGGCGTGGAGTTTTGAACAACATCCTATCCTTAGTCATTCCGGGGCGCCCTCTTCACCCTCCCCTGGAGGGGGAGGGTCGGCGTGTAGCGCGCGAAGCGCGGTACGCGCTGGGGTGGGGTGAGCCCCGGGCACGGCGTGCGCAGCATCGCACGGCCTCCTCACCTCTCCCCGCTTGCGGGGAGAGGTCGGATGGCGAAGCCATCCGGGTGAGGGGGTTGATGACTCACCACAACGTTCAACAGCAGCGGCTGACATACTTCGTCATTTCATCGCGCCGCTCGGCCGCGTGGCTGGCGCCCCCTCACCCCACCCCTCTCCCCGCTCGCGGGGAGAGGGAGCGCGCCGTGCGTGTTTCAGGCGCACTGCGCCATAGGCACCTCACGCATCCTTTTCTTGAAAGCGCGCCATGCCCACCCCCGCGCTGATGATCCAGGGCACCTGCTCCAATGCCGGCAAGTCGACGCTGGTGGCGGGGCTGTGCCGGGTGCTGGTGCGGCGGGGCATGAAGGTGGCGCCGTTCAAGCCGCAGAACATGTCGAACAACGCCGCTGTCACCGTCGATGGCGGCGAGATCGGGCGGGCGCAGGCGGTGCAGGCGCGCGCCGCGAGGCTGCCAGCGACCGTGCATATGAACCCGGTGCTGCTAAAGCCCGAGACCGACACCGGCGCGCAAGTAATCGTGCAGGGCCAACGCTTCGGCCGGCTCGGCGCGAGGAATTTCTTGGACAAGAAGGCGGCGCTGCTGCCGCATGTACTGGACAGCTTCGCGCGGCTGGCCCGTGACGCCGACATCGTGCTGATCGAAGGCGCGGGCTCGCCGGCCGAGGTCAATCTGCGCGCCAGCGACATCGCCAATATGGGCTTTGCCCAGGCCGCAAACGTCCCGGTGGTGATCGCCGGAGACATCGAACGCGGCGGCGTGATCGCCAGCCTCGCCGGCACGCATCTGGTGCTGAACGACGATGAGCGCGCGCTGGTGCGCGGCTATCTGATCAACAAGTTTCGCGGCGACGTCAGCCTGTTCGATGCCGGCCTCGTCTCAATCACCGAGCTGACCGGCTGGCCGTCACTCGGCGTCGTGCCATGGCTGCCGAGCGCCGCATTGCTGCCGGCCGAAGACGCCGTCGATCTCGACCGCGCCCGCGCCTCCGCGGCGACGCGGGTCATCGCCGTGCCGATGCTGGCGCGGATCGCCAATTTCGACGACCTCGATCCGCTCGGCATGGAGCCCGGCGTGAAGTTGATGTTTGTGCCGCCCGGTCATCCGATCCCGGCCGAGGCCGACGTGGTGATCATTCCGGGCAGCAAATCGACGCTGGGCGATCTCGCTTTTCTGCGCGCGCAGGGCTGGGACATCGACATCGCCGCCCATGTCCGCCGCGGCGGCCATCTGCTCGGCCTGTGCGGCGGCTATCAGATGCTCGGCCGCACCATCGCCGACCCGGACGGCATCGACGGCGCGCCCGGCACGGTCGATGGACTCGGACTGCTTGATATCACCACGATCATGCAGGGCGACAAATCGACCACGCTGGTGAGCGGCACCCACAGCGCCACCGGTGCGCCGGTCGAAGGCTACGAGATTCACCTCGGCCGCACCTCGGGGCCCGACTGCGCCCGTCCCGTCGTCACTATCGCGGGCCGGCCCGATGGCGCGATCTCGCGCGACCGCCGCGTGCAGGGCACCTATCTGCATGGGCTGTTCACCAACGACAATTTCCGCAAGGCCTGGCTCGCCGGCCTCGGCATCGCCTCGCAGCTCGCTTACGACTCACAAATCGAAACCGCGCTCGACGCGCTGGCCGATCATCTCGAAGCGCATCTCGACATCGACGCGATGCTGGCGATCGCCCGCAGCCGTCAAAGCACCAACGCCAGCGCCGCATAGATCACCGCCTGCAGCGCGCAGGCAGCGAACAGCAGGCGCAGCGCACGGCCGATATCGGCCGGCGTCGCCGAACTACGTCCCTCGGCATTGAGCGGCAGATCATCCACCACTTGCCCGCCATAGACCCGCGGCCCCGCCAGCGCCACACCGAGCGCGCCCGCCATCGCCGATTCCGGCCAGCCGGCATTGGGCGAGCGATGCTTAGTTGCGTCGCGGCGCATCACCGCGAAGGCCTGCTTGATCGATCCGCCCACCACCGGCGCCACCGCGGCGATCAGCAGCCCCGATAACCGCGCCGGAATGAGATTCAGCACGTCGTCGAGCCGCGCCGCCGCCCAGCCGAACGAGCGATGCGTCGGCGTCAGATGCCCGATCATCGAATCCGCGGTGTTGACCATCTTGTAGATCAGCAACCCTGGCAGCCCAAACAGCGCCAGCCAGAACACCGGCGCCACCACGCCGTCGGAAAAATTCTCCGCGCAGGATTCGATCGCCGCACGGCACACCCCGACCTCGTCCAGCACCTCCGGATCGCGCCCGACGATCAGCGACACCTTTTCGCGCGCTGCGGTGAGCCCGCCTTCGGCGAACGCATCACGGACCCGGGCGACGTGATCGTACAAACTCCGCTGCGCGATCAGCGCCGAGGCCAGCACGCCGAGCGCAATCCAGCCGCCCCAAGTTTGCCGCAAGGGTGTCTGCAGCAAAAAGCCGATCGCGCCCGACAGCACGACGAGCAAAATCACCACCAGAATACCGGCCAACTTCCGCCGCCCTTCCGACCAGGCATCGCGATTGAGCGCCCGATCGAGCCGCCCGATCAGCGCGCCCATCAGCACGACGGGATGCGCCATCCGTTTCCACAGCCAGTCGGGATCGCCGATCAGCGCGTCGATCAACAGCGCAACGAGCACGATCAGCAAGGCATGAGAATCGATCAGCATGTCAGCGCTCCACGCGCGAGAGTTCGTCGGTGAGCCGATCGAGCGCATCGGCCAGCATCGGGCCGCCGCACACCGTCAGCTTCTCGGGAATCGCGATCCGCTTCGATGCAGGATAGAATTTTTCTAGCGCGGGATGCAGCACGAAGGCGCGGCCTTCGTCCTCGGCGAAATCGCCGTCTTCGGAAATCAGCAGATAGTCCGGCCGCAGCGCCACCACGACTTCGAGCGTGGCGAAGCCGCCGTGCTTGATGCCGAGCGCGCCGGCGGCGTTGACGAGGCCGACCGTGTTGAGCAGCGAGTTGATCAAGCTATCGCTGCCCGACACCCAGCCGCGCCGCTCCAGCGGCAGCACGCGAAAGGGCTTGTCGGACGCGGCTTTCCGTGCGCGCGCCACCGCCGCATCGATGCGAGCATTGGCGGCGTCAGCGCGATCGGGATGGCCGACGAGTTCGCCCATCTTGACGATCTGCGCCTTGACTTCGTCGAGCGTGCGGGCTGCGTCGAACGCAACGACACGCTGGCCCTGTTGCTGGAGCATCTCGCGGGTCGCCCGCTTGGTGAAGCGGCCCATGACGATGATGTCCGGCTTCAGCGTCAGCACGTCCTCGGCCTCGCCCGACAGCTTCGGGAAGCGGGCCGCCTTGCTGGCGAGAAACGATCGCGCCTCGTCACGCGCATAGGGGCTGAGGCCGAGGATCTGCTCCGGATCGGCGAGCGTCATGAGCAACTGATCGGTGCAGACATTGATCGAGGCGATGCGCGGCAACGGCGCCGCCTGCGTGGCCGATGGCAGACAGGCGGCCAGCGCCGTGATGAGCATCAGGCGCCACAGCGCGCGCATCGTCAGATCCCGGACCACGGCAGGATCACGCCGCTGTCCTGATAGTCCGCCCGATAGGCGCTGACGCGAAAAACCTGTTGCAGCACCTCGTCCGACAGCGCGTCATGCGGCGTGCCCTGCGCCGCGAGCCGCCCCGCCGCCATCACCAGCACCGTATCGGCGAAGCGTGCGGCAAGGCCGAGATCGTGCGTCACCACGATCACCAGCGTGCCGGCATCGGCGGCCTTGCGCAGCGTCTGCATCACGTCGAGCTGATAGCGCGGATCGAGCGACGCGGTCGGCTCGTCCGCCAGCACCACCGGCGCCTCGACCGCCAGCACGCGCGCCAGCGCGACGCGACTGCGCTCGCCTCCGGAGAGTTCGGTGACGCTGCGATCCGCGAACGGCTCGAGATCGGTCGCTGCCATCGCGCGGGCCACAGCCTCGGCGTCGTGTGGCGACAGCCGTGCCGGATCGGTGGCGCCGTGCGGGAAGCGGCCGAGCGCGACGACATCGCGCACCGGCAGCGGCCAGTGCACCAGATGGCCCTGCGGAAGATAGCCGAACCGCCGCGCGCGTTCGCGCAGCGGCAGCGCCGACAGCAGATCGCCGCCGATGCTGATCTCGCCGTTCGCCTCGATCAGCCCGGCCAGCGCGCGCAACAACGTGGTCTTGCCGGCGCCGTTCGGGCCGACCAAGGCGACCAGATGACCTTTCATCAGCTCCAGCGAAACGCCGTGCAGCACGGCGCGGCCGGAGAGCGCCACCCGAAGATCGCGCGCAATCAGCAAGGCGGTCATCCGACCCCTCCGCCCAGCGAACGGCGTTCGCGCACGATCAGATACAGGAAGAACGGCACCCCGATGATCGAAGTCAGCACGCCGACCTTGATGTCGGTCGTCGCCGGAATGATCCGCACCGCGATATCGGCGGCGAGTAACAGCGCCGCGCCGGCGAGCGCGCTCGGCACCAGCAGCCGCGCCGGATCGTGCCCGATCAGCGGCCGCATCAGATGCGGCGCCACCAGGCCGATGAACCCGATCGTGCCCGACACCGACACGGCGCCGCCGACGCCGAGCGCGACGCCGATGATCACGATCAGCCGCAGCCGCCCGACGTCGACGCCGAGGCTCTGCGCCGTTTCCTCGCCGAGACTAAGCGCGCGGAACGCCGCGCGCTGGGTCAAGAGCAGCGCTCCGCCGACCACGATGAACGGCAGCGCCAGCATCACATGGCGGAAGCTGCGGTCTTCGAGCGAGCCGAGCAGCCAGAACGCGATCTCCAGGCTGGCGAACGGATTGCGCGACAGGTTCATCACCAGCGCGGTCGCGGCGCCGGCGAGGCTGGAAATCGCCAGGCCCGCCAGGATCAGCAGCAACAGGCTCGCGCCCCGCCCGGCCACCGCGAGCAGCGCGAACACCGAGACGAACGCCATGCTGATCGCCGCAACCGGCAGCGCGTAGGAGCGTACATCGGCCCAGCCCAGCGCGATGATCAGCACCGCGCCGAACGCCGCCGATTGCGGCGCGCCGAACAACGACGGCGAGGCCAGCGGGTTGCGCAGCAACCCTTGGAGCGCCGCGCCCGACAGGCCGAGGATCGCACCGATCGCCAGCGCCAGGATGGCGCGCGGCAAACGGATCTGCTGCACGATGATCTGCTGCACGTCGCCGCCGCGGCCGATCAGGCCGTCGATCACCGCAAGCGGCGACAGCTTCACCGGACCGACGCCGAGCGAGCCGATCGCCAGCAGCGCGACGGCCAGCAGCAACGCGCCCGTGACGACCGCCGGGCGCGACGCCGGATAGGGACGTGCGTCGATCAAGTCCTCATTCCTGTGCGACCGAGGCGCGGGCGTCGAGCCGGTGATAGCCGTTGAGCCGATAGATGATGGTCGACACGATCCAGCTGGCGACGAACAGTGCGACGATGCCGTAGCCCAGCGCGCCGAAATTGGCGTTGAGGTCGGTGATCCATTCCCAGAACGCACCTTCGAGATGCAACCGGCCGGCCAGCAGGCCGAGCGTTTCGATGCCGCCGATGACGATCGCGACCAGCACCGACACCGACGTAATGGTCATGTTGTAGTACAGCTTGCGCACCGGATTGCGATAGGCCCAGCCATAGGCCCCGAGCATCAGCACGCCGTCGAGCGTATCGACCAGCGTCATGCCGGCCGCGAACAGCGCCGGGAAGATCAGGATCGACCAGTGCGAGATCGTGCCCGCATTGTTGGCGGCGAGGCCGAACAGGCTGATCTCGCTGGCGGTCTCGAAGCCGAGCGCGAACAACAGGCCGATCGGATAGAGCTGCCAGCTCTTGGAGACGAACCGGAACAGCGGCCGGAACAGCCGCGTCAGCCAGCCGCGCTGCTGCAGCAGATGATCGATGTCGTCGTCGTGCACCACCTCGCCGGCCCGCACCTTCTTGAACGCGCGATACACGCCGCTGAGCACCGACAGGTTGGCCAACGCAATCGCGAACAGGAACAGCGCCGACGCCGAGGTGCCGATGATGCCGCCGATCTCGCGATAGCCGGAGAACCGCTCGGTGAGGGAATTGGCGGCGAGCGCGATCGCCAGCGACGCCACCAGCACCACCGTGGAATGGCCGAGCGCGAAGAAGAACCCGACCGCGACCGGACGCTTGCCTTCCTGCATCAGCTTGCGGGTGACGTTGTCGATCGCCGCGATGTGATCGGCATCGAGCGCGTGGCGCAGGCCGAGGCTGTAGGCCAAAACGGCGGTGCCGATCAGCACCGGCTGGCCCGCGAAGGCGGTGAGCGCCCAGGCCCAGGCGGCGATATTGGCGAGCACCAGGCCACCCAATACGGCAAACAGCCGGATGCGGAATCCATCCGGACGAGCGACGGCGGCGGGCGGGCGTGAGAGTGAGTCTGACATGAGAGTCCCCGAACGGTGAGCAGCTTCCTGTCACCCATGCGGCGGACCGCCCCAGCCGCGCGCACCGCACGCTGGAAGATGACGTGGCTCAGGCCGGTCTCCTGGCTTGCGGGTCGTCGCGCTCCCTCGCCTTCCCGGTCCCCATAGGGCCAGTGGCATGATGAAGGATCGCTCGCCGCCTACAGTTGCGGGCGCAGCGCCGGCTTGGGGCGCCACGAAAGGCGCCTGCACCGGCTTCCCTGTGCCGGATCACTCCGACACACCTGAACGGCGCGATCAAAGGCGGCGGGGCCTGCTTTGTCAATCGCCGCCTTGGTCGGGGCGCGCGGCGTGGGTCAGGTCGGCGTGCTGAGCTTGAGGCCGACCATGCCGGCGACGATCATCGACAGGCACAGCACGCGCACCGCGTTGGCGGACTCGCCGTACAGCACCATACCGATCACGATGCTGCCGGCGGCGCCGATGCCGGTCCACACCGCATAGGCGGTGCCGAACGGCAGTGACTTCAGCGCGATGCTCATCAGGCCGAAGCTGGTGGCGATCGCCGCCAGCGTCCCGAGTGCGGGCCAGAACTTCGTGAAGCCGTCCGAGTGCTTCAGTCCCAGCGCCCAGACGATCTCCATCAGGCCCGCGGCAAACAGCGCGAGCCAGCCGGTCATGCCGGTCGGCGGAGCGGCAGCGTCAGCACCGCGGCCTGTGCGTAGCCCCGATACGGCCGATCGAATGTGAGGCCGGCACCGGTGCGCACCGCGATCTGGCTCAGCGTCGCTTCGAGCTGATCGCGCGGCTCGACGCCGAACAGTCCGAGCCAGCGGCGCAGCGCCCGGCGGGCGAAGCCGGGCAGCCCGGACTGGTCGCCGAAATCGACGATGTGCAGCTGCCCGCCCGGCTTCAGGCTCGCGACCGCGTGCTCGATCACCGCGGTCCAGTCCGGAATCATCGACAGGCTGTAGGAGATCATCACGCGATCGAACCAGACTGGCTGGCCGAACACGCCCTGGGCGGTGAAGTTCGTCGCATCGCCATGCGCCACTTTGGCCCGGCTGCCGAGGCCGGCGCGGGCGATCGCGCCGATTGCCGAGGTCAGCATCTCGGTCGAGACGTCGAAGCCGTAGAACCGCGCCTGCGGATAGCGCAGCGCCGCGGTCACCAGATTGCGACCGGTACCGCAGCCGATTTCGAGCACGTTCCCACCGGCCGGCGGCATCAGCCCGACGATCAGTTCGTTGCGGCCAAGAAGATAGTACCGACGGCTAATATCATAGATATGTCGCTGATAGCGATACATCCGGTTCATGCGGGTCGTCGCATCGACCGGCCAGGACGGATCAACGGTTAGTTCCGAGCGGATCATCGTCATCGAATGCACCCTCGCGCACGGGGAATCGTCCGCTTTCCATCCGATTTTGCCACGACAGAGTGATGACAGCAGCCGGCTCGAACGCCCGCAGACTGTCGCAAAACTGCAGTGCTGCGCGGCTATTCTCGACCGATGAGCGAGTCGAGGACGGTATGAATACGCAGCAACTCATTGCGGACGCGGTCCGCAACAGCAAGGATCGCAGCGAGTCCACGATCTGGGACCGGCTGTTTTCGATCTGGTTCCGCCGGCTGGTGTACACCCAGATCTGGGAAGATCCCGAGGCGGATCTTGCTGCACTGCAGCTCCCGATCGGCTCGACCATCGTCACCATCTCGTCCGGCGGCTGCAACGCACTGTCCTATCTGACCGCCAAGCCGGCGCAGGTGTTCGCGGTCGATCTCAATGAGGCGCATCTGGCGCTGCTGAAGCTGAAGCTCGCGGGGCTGCGCGCGCTGCCGGACTATGAGCAGTTCTGGCGCTTCTTCGGCGAGGGCGAGGCGGACGACAACGCCGATCTGTATCGCCAGCGGCTGCGGCCGCAGCTCGACCGCGACGCCCGCAGCTACTGGGACGAACGCGACTTCCGCGGCCGGGCGCGCTACCGTTACTTCACCAACGGTTTCTATCGCCATGGCGCGCTGGGCAGCTTTATCGGCTTCGCGCATCTGCTGGCGAAATTCGCCAAGATCGATCTGTCGGCGCTGCTCGAAGCCGCGCCGGACTCGGCGGAGCGACAGGATGCGCTGCGCCGCATCGATCATCTGTTCCATTCAGGCTTCGCGCGGCTGCTGACGCGCACGCCGGCACTGCTGTTCAGCCTCGGCATCCCGCCGCAGCAGCGCGATCTGCTCGGCGGTGACCAGCCGCTCAACGAGGTGCTGCATCAGCGCCTGCTGCGATTGATCAACGTCTATCCGAACGAGACCAATTACTTCGCCTGGCAGGCGCTGAGCCGGCGCTATCGTGGCCCCGGCGACGACTGCCTGCCGCTGTATCTGCAGCGCAGCCGCTATGCGCAGATGCGCTCGGGCGCCGGACTGATCATTCCGGTCCACGAAAACCTGCGCGTTTTCCTCGAGAACCTGCCCGCCCGGCAGATCGACGCTGTGGTACTGCTCGACTCGCAGGACTGGATGGCGCCGGACGAAATCCGCGCGCTGTGGGACGCGATCGACCGCTCCGGCAAGGAGTCAGTGCGGGTGATCTTCCGCACCGCGGGAGCCGAGTCGCCGCTCGAAACCGAAGCGCTGGCGCCGCTGCAGCAGGTCTGGCAGCGCGACGCCGAACGCAGCGCCATCGGCTTCGACCGCGACCGCTCCGGCATCTATGGCGGCTTCCACTGCTACGCACGGCGGTCGGCCGGCGACGCATGAGGGCAGGCCGAAATGATCTGAACGGCGCCTGCTGTTTGATTCAGCTCAATCTGGGGTCGCCAGGATCAGATACTTAAATACCCGGCGATGCTTAGCGCGACGGTGCCTGTTTTGACGCGCTGGTTTCGTCTCTCCCCTGACTGAGCCCCGCACTTCCGATGCCGCCATCGGGAGGCGGGGTTTTTATGGCCGGCGCGCCGATGCGGCGCTGCTGCCTTGCCGAGGCCTGTGCGATCGGGCAAGAGTCATTGCTCTTCACGATCGTCGAGGGACCGGTGTGATCGACAAGCTCGAGCTGCTGCTTGCGCTCGCCAAGGAACGGCATTTCGGCCGCGCCGCGGAAGCCTGCGGCGTGACCCAGCCGACGATGTCGACCAGCATCAAGCAGCTCGAGGAGATCCTCGGCGTCATGCTGGTGCAGCGCGGCTCGCGCTTTCTCGGCTTCACGCCGGAAGGCGAGCGGACGCTGGAATGGGCCCGCCGGATCGTCGCCGACACACGGGCTATGCGCCAGGATATCGGCGCCATGAAAGGCGAATTGTCGGGCGAGCTGCGCATCGCGGCGATCCCGACCGTGCTCGGCATGGTGGCGCAGCTCACCACGCCGTTCCGGGCCCGCCATCCGAACGTCCGCTTCAGCATCATCTCCTGCACCTCGTCGGACGTGCTGGGCTTGCTGGAGAATCTCGAAGCCGACGCCGGCCTGACCTACATCGAGAACGAGCCGCTCGGCAAAGTCCGCAGCGTTCCGCTGTATCAGGAGAGCTATCGGCTGATCACCTCGCCGGACGGCCTGTTCGGCGATCGCGATCAGGTCACTTGGAAAGAGGTCGGCCAGGTTCCGCTGTGCCTGCTGACGCCCAACATGCAGAACCGCCGGATCATCGACCGCGCGCTGCGCGCCGCCGGCACCATCGCGCACCCGACCTTGACGTCGAATTCGATCATCGTGCTTTACACCCACGTCAAAACCGGGCGCTGGGCCAGCGTGATGCCGGCCAAGCTCGCCGAAACACTCGGCCTCGGCGACGGCGTCCGCACCATTCCGATCGTCGATCCGGTGGTGTCCTACAGCATCGGCCTGGTCGTGCCGCCGCGCGAACCTTACACGCCGCTGGTCGCCGCGCTGATGCAAACCGCACGGGAGGTCGCGCCGTCGCTCGAAAGAGACGCCTGAGAGACCTCGTGATCCTTCCCTCGATACCGTTTCCTTATCGCAGCATGCGATAGCTTTATTGATTCTTTGAACGATTCTTATTTTCATCGCGCGCGAACCAACGCCGAAAAGAGCGCCGATGCATCAAGAACCATGGGACAGGACCCGCGCCGCTGAGATCATCGCCGGGTTGACGCACAAGGAAGGACCGACGCTGATCATCCTGCATGCGTTGCAGGAGGCGTTCGGCTACGTGCCGGAGGCGGCGGTGCCGATGGTGGCGCAGGAGCTGAATTTGTCGCGCGCCGAGGTGCATGGCGTGCTCACCTTCTATCCGGATTTCCGCCGCGAGCCGCCGGGCCGTCACGTGCTCAAGCTGTGCCGCGCTGAAGCTTGTCAGGCCGCGGGTGGCGATGCACTGGCGGTGCATGCCGAAACCCGGCTTGGCGTCGCGTTCGGCGGCACTTGCGCGGATGGCTCGGTGACGCTGGAGCCGGTGTACTGCCTCGGACTGTGCGCAACCGCACCGGCTGCGATGCTGAACGATCGGGTGGTCGGCCGGCTTGATACCAAGCGGCTCGACCGGCTGATGGCGGAGGCGCAGCGATGACGCTCCGTGTGTTTATCCCGCGTGATTCCGGGGCTTTGGCGGTCGGTGCCGACGAAGTTGCGGCCGAACTCAGCCGCGTCGCCCATGAGCGCGAACTGGGCCTCGATCTGGTGCGGCCGGGGTCACGCGGTCTGTATTGGCTGGAGCCGATGCTCGAGGTTGATACGCCGGCCGGGCGTGTAGCTTTCGGCCCCGTGACGCCGGAGGATGTGCCGACGATCCTCGATGCGATCATCAGCGACGGTCCGCATCCGCTGAAGCAGGGGCTGACCGAGGAGATTCCGTGGCTGAAGCGGCAGACTCGGCTCACCTTCGTGCGTTGCGGCATCGTCGATCCGCGGTCGATCGACGATTACCGCGCCCATGGCGGTTATCGCGGGCTCGAACGGGCGCTGAAAATGAGCTCCGAAGCCATCATCGATGATGTGGCAAAGTCGGGGCTGCGCGGCCGCGGCGGCGCCGGATTTCCGACCGGCATCAAATGGCGCACTGTCGGCCACGCCGGCCGCGGCCAGAAATACATCTGCTGCAACGCCGACGAAGGCGACAGTGGTACCTTCGCCGACCGGATGCTGATGGAGGGTGACCCCTTCATGATCATCGAGGGCATGACCATTGCCGGTATCGCGGTCGGGGCGACCAAAGGTTACATCTACATCCGCTCCGAATACCCGCACGCCATCGAAACCATGAACGCCGCGATCGAGGCCGCGCGGCGGACCGGGTTCCTCGGCGACAACATCTGCCACTCGACCGACTCGTTCGACATCGAAGTCCGGGTCGGCGCCGGCGCTTATATCTGCGGCGAAGAGACCTCGATGCTGGAGAGTCTCGAGGGCAAGCGCGGCACGGTGCGGGCCAAGCCGCCGCTGCCGGCTCATCATGGTTTGTTCGGCCGGCCGACCGTGATCAACAACGTGCTGACGTTCTCGGCGGTGCCGTACATTCTCGATGGCGGTGCGCAGGCCTATGCGGATTGCGGCATGGGCAAGTCGCGCGGCACCAAGCCGATCCAGCTCGCCGGAAATATCAAGCATGGCGGATTGTTCGAGGTCGCGTTCGGCATCACGCTCGGCGAACTGATCGACGACATCGGCGGCGGCACACTGAGCGGCCGGCCGGTGCGCGCCGTGCAGGTCGGCGGACCGCTCGGCGCTTACTTCCCGCGGGCGCTGTTCGATACGCCGTTCGACTACGAAGCCTTTGCTGCAAGAAGCGGCATGGTCGGGCATGGCGGCGTCGTGGTGTTCGACGACACCGTCGACATGGCCAAGCAGGCGCGGTTCGCGATGGAATTCTGCGCGCATGAATCCTGCGGCAAATGCACGCCGTGCCGGATCGGCTCGACCCGCGGCGCAGAGACGATCGACAAGATCATCGCCGGCGACAAGGCCGCGGCGAACATCGCCGTGCTCGAAGACCTCTGCAACACCATGAAGTTCGGCTCGCTGTGCGCGCTCGGCGGTTTGACGCCCTATCCGGTGCTTTCCGCGCTGACGCACTTCCCGGAAGATTTCGGCCTCGCGCCGCGCCGCCTGCAGGCCGCGGAATAAAGGACGACGATATGGCTCTGGTACACGAAACCGATTTCGGCACGCCGCGCTCGCCCTCGACCAATATGGTGACGCTGACGATCGACGGCCGCAGCGTCAGCGTGCCCGAGGGCACTTCGATCATGCGCGCTGCGATGGAGATCGGCACCGCGATCCCGAAGCTCTGCGCCACCGACATGGTCGATGCGTTCGGTTCGTGCCGTCTGTGCCTGATCGAGATCGACGGCCGCAGCGGGACGCCGGCGTCGTGCACCACGCCGGTCGCCGACGGCCTCGTCGTCCACACCCAGACCGAGCGGCTGAAGCAGATCCGCAAGGGCGTGATGGAGCTGTACATCTCCGACCATCCACTCGACTGCCTGACCTGCTCGGCCAACGGCGATTGCGAGCTGCAGGACATGGCCGGCGCGGTCGGCCTGCGCGACGTGCGCTACGGTTACTCCGGCGACAAGCATCCCAATCCGGGACTCGATGAGTCCAACCCCTACTTCACCTACGACGCATCGAAGTGCATCGTCTGCTCGCGCTGCGTCCGCGCCTGCGAGGAAGTGCAAGGCACCTTCGCGCTGACGATCGCGGGCCGCGGCTTCGACTCGGTCGTTTCGCCCGGCATGCAGGAAAGCTTCCTCGGCTCGGAATGCGTGTCCTGCGGCGCCTGCGTGCAGGCCTGCCCGACCGCGACGCTGAACGAGAAGAGCGTGATCGAGATCGGCACGCCGGAACGCTCCGTGGTGACGACCTGCGCGTATTGCGGCGTCGGCTGCACCTTCAAGGCCGAGATGCGCGGCGAAGAGCTGGTGCGCATGGTGCCCTACAAGGACGGCAAGGCCAATCGCGGCCATTCCTGCGTCAAGGGCCGGTTCGCCTGGGGCTACGCCAATCACAAGGAGCGCATCCTCAATCCCATGATCCGCTCCAGCATCAGCGAGCCGTGGCGCGAAGTCAGCTGGGACGAGGCCTTCGCCTACGCGGCATCGGAGTTGAAACGGATTCAAGCGAAATACGGCCGCGACTCGATCGGCGGCATCACCTCGTCGCGCTGTACCAATGAAGAAACCTTCCTGGTGCAGAAGCTGATCCGCGCCGGCTTCGGCAACAACAATGTCGACACCTGCGCCCGCGTCTGCCACTCGCCGACCGGCTATGGCCTCTCCACCGCGTTCGGCACCTCGGCCGGCACCCAGGATTTCGACTCGGTCGAGCACACCGACGTGGTGATGATCATCGGCGCCAATCCGACCGACGGCCATCCGGTGTTCGCCTCGCGCCTGAAGAAGCGGCTGCGCGCCGGCGCCAAGCTGATCGTGGTCGATCCGCGCCGCACCGATCTCGTCCGCTCGGCGCATATCGAGGCGGCACAGCATCTGCCGCTGAAGCCCGGCACCAACGTCGCGGTGCTCACCGCGCTGGCCCACGTCATCGTCACCGAAGGCCTCGCCAACGAAGCCTTCGTGCGCGAGCGCTGCGACTGGAGCGAATACGAACACTGGGCGGCGTTCGTCTCCGACGAGCGCAATAGTCCGGAAGCCACCCAAGCCTTCACCGGCGTCGATCCGCAAAGCTTGCGCGAAGCGGCGCGGCTGTACGCCACCGGCGGCAACGGCGCGATCTATTACGGCCTCGGCGTCACCGAGCACAGCCAGGGCTCGACCACCGTGATGGCGATCGCGAACCTCGCGATGGTCACCGGCAATCTCGGCCGCGAAGGCGTCGGCGTCAATCCGCTGCGCGGCCAGAACAACGTGCAGGGCGCCTGCGACATGGGCTCGTTCCCGCACGAACTGCCGGGCTATCGGCACATCTCGACCGACGCGGTACGCGAGAGCTTCGAGGCGCTGTGGAACGTCAAGCTCGACAACGAGCCGGGCCTGCGCATTCCCAACATGCTCGACGCCGCCGTCGACGGCTCGTTCAAGGCGCTCTACGTGCAGGGCGAGGACATCCTGCAGTCCGACCCGAATACGAAGCACGTCGCCGCGGGCCTCGCTGCGATGGAATGCGTCATCGTGCACGACCTGTTTCTCAACGAGACCGCCAACTACGCCCACGTCTTCCTGCCCGGCTCCACCTTCCTGGAGAAGAACGGCACCTTCACCAATGCCGAGCGCCGCATCCAGCGCGTCCGCAAGGTGATGACGCCCAAGAACGGCCTGGAAGACTGGGAAGTCACGCAGCGCCTCGCCAATGCGATCGGCTACACCATGAACTACACGCATCCGTCGCAGATCATGGACGAGATCGCGGCGCTCACCCCGACCTTCACGGGCGTGTCGTACGACCGGCTGGAAGAACTCGGCTCGATCCAGTGGCCGTGCAACGAACGCGCGCCCGAAGGCACGCCGGTGATGCACATCGATCATTTCGTCCGCGGCAAGGGCAAGTTCGTCATCACCGAATATGTCGCCACCGACGAGCGCACCGGGCCGCGCTTCCCGCTGCTGCTGACCACCGGCCGCATCCTGTCGCAGTACAATGTCGGCGCGCAGACGCGGCGCACCGCCAACACGGTGTGGCACGAGGAAGACCGGCTCGAGATCCATCCGCACGACGCCGAGCAGCGCGGCGTGCGGGACGGCGACTGGGTGCGGCTCGCCAGCCGCGCCGGCGAAACCACGCTGCGCGCGCTGATCACCGACCGCGTCGCGCCCGGCGTGGTCTACACCACGTTCCATCATCCGGACACGCAGGCCAACGTCGTCACCACCGAGTATTCGGACTGGGCCACCAACTGCCCGGAATACAAGGTGACGGCCGTGCAGGTGGCGCCATCGAACGGCCCGTCCGAATGGCAGCGTGCCTATGAAGAACAGGCAGCCGCCGCGCGCCGGATCGCAACGCCGGCCGAAGCCGCGGAGTGACGATGAAGCCGACGGTCCACACCGCCGCAAGCAAAGTCTGGCGCAACGGCCGGATGCAGGACGGCGCCCGCGCCATCCCCGAAGAGGTGCCGGTCGCGATCAGCTACAACGGCTCGACCCAAGCCGTGATGATGGCGACGCCGGCCGATCTCGAAGACTTCGCGATCGGCTTCAGCCTCTCCGAGGGCGTGGTCGAACGCGCCGCGCAGATCGAGAGCTTCGAGATCGTGCCGCACGACGACGGCGTCGAGCTGCGGATGTGGATCGGCGGCGATGTCGCCGATCGGCTGCAGCAGCGCCGCCGCCATATCGCCGGCCCGACCGGTTGCGGGCTGTGCGGCGTCGATTCGATCGCCGAGGCGGTGCGGCCGGTCGCGATCGTCGGCAAGGGACGCACGTTCTCGCCGCAGCAGATCATCGCGGCGATCGAGGCGATGCCGCCGCTGCAGACGCTCAACGTCGAAACCCGCGCCGTGCACGCCGCCGCCTACGCCACGCCGGCCCTCGGCATCGTGGCGCTGCGCGAAGACGTCGGCCGCCATAACGCGCTCGACAAGCTCGCCGGGGCGATCGCGCGGCAAGGCATCGATGCGACGGGCGGCATGGTGCTGCTGACCAGCCGTGTCTCCGTCGAGATGGTGCAGAAGACCGCGGTGCTCGGCGCCAGCGTGCTGGTCGCCGTGTCGGCGCCGACCGCGCTCGCCGTCAAGATGGCCGAGGCCGCCGGCATCACGCTGGCGGCGATCGCGCGCTCCGACGGCTTCGAAATCTTCACGCATCCGCACCGGATCGATACGCACACCAAAGGAGCCGCCGATGTCGCCTGACCGGCTCGTCTACATGGCCAATCAGATCGGCACGTTCTTTCGCAGCCAGGGCGCCGACAAGGCCGTGCCCGGCATCGCCGAACATCTCAAGAAATTCTGGGAGCCGCGGATGCGCCACGCCATCATCGCGCATCTGGACTCCGGCGGAGAGGGTTTGGAGCCCGAAGTTAGGGCTGCAGTGGAGGCGCTGAGGCCGGCCAAGTAACAAGGCCGGAGACGTTGCAGCCCGAAAAATCGGGCGCCAAAAGGGGAAGGAAACAACATGTCAACCTTGGAAGGGACTGGACGGCTGTCCGGCGTACGGCCAGGCTTACTCGATCGCGAACGCATCATCGCGTCCGCCGGCTTCAATCGCTGGCTGGTGCCGCCGGCCGCGCTCTGCATCCATCTGTGTATCGGCATGGCGTACGGCTTCAGCGTGTTCTGGCTGCCGCTGTCGCGCGCCGTCGGCCTGTCGGCGCCGAAAGTCTGCGGCGACATGACGATCTTCCAGGAGCTGTTCACCACCACCTGCGACTGGCGCGTCGCCAGCATGGGCTGGATGTACACGCTGTTCTTCGTGCTGCTCGGCGCCTCGGCGGCGATCTGGGGCGGCTGGCTCGAGCGGGTCGGACCGCGCAAGGCCGGCTTCGTCTCGGCGATCTGCTGGTCGGGCGGCCTGGTGCTCGGGGCGATCGGCATCTACACGCATCAGCTCTGGCTGCTGTGGCTCGGCTCCGGCGTGATCGGCGGCATCGGCCTCGGTCTCGGCTACATCTCGCCGGTGTCGACGCTGGTGAAGTGGTTCCCGGACCGCCGCGGCATGGCGACCGGCATGGCCATCATGGGGTTCGGCGGCGGCGCGATGATCGGCGCTCCGCTCGCCAACATGCTGATGAACTACTTCAAGACCCCGACCGACGTCGGCGTCTGGCAGACCTTCCTGGTGATGGGGCTGATCTACTTCGTGTTCATGACGATCGGCGCGTTCGCCTATCGCATCACCCCGCCGAACTGGCGTCCGGACGGCTGGACGCCGCCGGCGCAGGCCAACACCATGATCACCGCGCATCACGTCCATCTCAAGGACGCCCACAAGACCAAGCAGTTCTGGCTGATCTGGGCGGTGCTGTGCCTCAACGTCTCGGCCGGCATCGGCGTCATCGGCATGGCGTCGCCGATGTTGCAGGAGATTTTTGGCGGCAAGCTGATCGGCCTGCCTGATCTGTCCTTCAACCAGCTCTCCGCCGAGCAGAAGACGCTGATCGCCGGCATCGCCGCCGGCTTCGCGGGCCTCTTGTCGCTGTTCAACATCGCCGGCCGGTTCTTCTGGGCGTCGCTGTCGGACAAGATCGGCCGCAAGAACACCTACTACGTGTTCTTCGTCCTCGGCATCGTGCTCTACGCGCTGGCGCCGACCTTCGCCGCGATGGGTAGCAAGGTGATGTTCGTGCTCGCCTTCGGCATCATCCTGTCGATGTATGGCGGCGGCTTCGCGACGGTGCCGGCGTATCTGGCCGACATCTTCGGCACCCAGTTCGTCGGCGCCATTCACGGCCGGCTGCTGACCGCCTGGGCGACCGCCGGCATCATCGGCCCGGTGGTGGTGAACTACATCCGCGAGGCGCAGATCGCCGCCGGCGTGCCGCGGGCGCAGGTGTACGACTTCACCATGTACATCCTGGCCGGGATGCTGGTGCTCGGCCTGATCTGCAACGCACTGGTGCGGCCGCTCGCCGACAAATGGTTCATGAAACCCGAGGAAGTCGCGGCGCTCCAGGCCAAGGGCGCAGCGGCGGCCAGCGCCGGCGGCGGCTCCTACGGCATCGGCAAAGGCGGCTTCGACGCCCGCGCCACCGCCTTCTGGGCGTTCGTCGGCATCCCGCTCGCCTGGGGCGTGTGGATCACGCTGCAGAATGCCGTGAAGATTTTCTAAGCTGCGCGTTCGACGCGCACTGTCCTTCGACAGGCGCAGGTCTCTCCACGTCATGCCCGGCCTCGTGCCGGGCATTGTCGTTTTTACAACGACTGAGCCGTCATCCTGAGGTGCTCGCCCGCAAGGGCGAGCCTCGAAGGATGCGGACGCGCACTCGGTCGCCGCATCCTTCGAGGCGCGCTATGCGCGCA